>NZ_AUKO01000003.1:0-652125 GCF_000424785.1 Streptomyces sp. CNT360
GTTACTCACCCGTTCGCCACTAATCCACCCCGAAGGGCTTCATCGTTCGACTTGCATGTGTTAAGCACGCCGCCAGCGTTCGTCCTGAGCCAGGATCAAACTCTCCGTGAATGCATCAACCATCCACAGGAAGAGCGGAACCATCCCGGAGGAATAACCCGGAACCGTTCACAGCATCCTCGCTGTTCAAATCAATCAAAGGAACCACAACCAAACCAGCCATCAAGACCGGCAAGGCCGAGGTATCAACATATCTGGCGTTGACTTTTGGCACGCTGTTGAGTTCTCAAGAAACGGACGCTTCCATCGAAACCATTTCACCGGCTTCTCCGGACGTTTGCCCTTTCGGTGTTCGCTACTCTAGCTCGTTCACCCGGAAACCCATAATCGAGTCTCTTGGAGTCGGTTTTCGGCGTGCCGAAAGCGACCCCGTTCCGGGGGTACGTCGTAGGTGGCGATTCTCCGCTGCGTATCCGGGGGCGTCCTCGGCGGGCGGTGAGGCCCGACGGTAAAGCCGTCCCGTCTTCAGCGGCTCGGACCACGTTACGGGGTACTCGCCCCTGCGTCAAGCGTGGGGCGCCGGTGCCGTGGTTTGTGGGGACGGTAGGGGCTGACCGTCGGATCGTCGGCAAGCCAGAACCGCCAGGGGTGGTGTGCTCCCTCGCCGCCGACGCCGGTGCGCGGGCCGCTCCGTACCGCGTCGGTGTCGGCGGGGTCGCCGGCCCGGACGCTCAGGGGTGCGGCCGGGTCGTGGGAGCAGAGATCGGCCCCGTTCAAGGAGCGGTCCACGGCCAGCGCGGTGGCGAGCCGGGCCGGGCCCTTGGCGAGCTCGGTGTCCTTGCGGGACTTCGGGCGCCGTTCCCGTGCTTGGCCGGCTCCCTCGACGACCTCCCCGGCGCGGATCAGGACTCCGCCGGCCCGTCCCTCGGGACCGCAGACGAGGTTCAGGCTGTACCACATGCCGTAGATGAAGTAGACGTACGCATGACCTGGCGGGCCGAACATCGAGGCGTTCCGTTCGGTTTTGCCCCGGTAGGCGTGGGAGCCGGGGTCCGCCTCTCCGGCGTATGCCTCGACCTCCGTGATGCGCAACTGCATGCGGCCCTGCGGCGTCGTGCGTACCAGGACACGGCCGAGAAGTTCCGGGGCGACATCCAGGACAGGACGGTCGAAGAAGGTCCGCGGGAGATACGGGTGGTCGCCGGTCGTGCTGGGCTGACGGTCTCGGCCTGCGATCATGCCCTCCGAGCGTACAAGAACCGCTTGCAAGACGGCGTCGAGCCGGCCGGTTGGGGAGGACGAAGAGACATGGGTTTGAAGAAGATGTTCGCGAGCCTGGGGATGGGCAGCGCGTCCGTCGACACGGTGCTGCACGAGCCGCACGCGGTGCCCGGCGGGGTCCTGCAGGGGGAGGTGCGGATCGAGGGCGGCTCCGTCGAGCAGGAGATCCAGTCGCTGTCGGTGGGGCTGCAGGCCCGGGTGGAGGTGGAGACCGACGACGGTGAGGGCCACCAGAACATCGATTTCGGCATGCAGCAGCTCGGCGGGGCGCTGACGCTGCACGAGGGCGCGTCCCACGTGGTGCCGTTCAGCCTGGAGGTGCCGTGGGAGACGCCTGTCACCACGTTCCTGGGGCAGCAGCTCCGGGGCATGCAGATCGGGGTGTGCACCGAGCTGGCGATCGCACGGGCGGTGGACTCCTCCGATCTGGACCCGGTCGACATCCACCCGCTGCCGGCGCAGCAGGCGATCCTGGACGCGTTCGGCCAGCTCGGGTTCCGCTTCAAGTCCGCGGACATGGAGAGGGGGCGCATCCGGCACACGCGGCAGCAGCTGCCCTTCTACCAGGAGATCGAGTTCTACTCGCCGCAGCAGTACCGGGGGCTCAATCAGGTCGAGCTGTCCTTCGTGGCCGACGCGCAGGGGATGGACGTGGTGCTGGAGATGGACAAGAAGCCGGGGCTCTTCTCGGAGGGCAGCGACACCTACCGGGCGTTCCCCGTGGACTTCGACAGCTACCAGCAGACGGACTGGGCCGGGTACCTCAACCAGTGGCTGGCCGAGGTCGGCGGCAAGCGCAACTGGTTCTGAGGTACTGCCGTCCTTCCCGACGACCCCGCTCAGCCCAGGAGGATGCTGAGCGGGGTCTCGCGTACGGCCCAGAACCCGACCGCGGCGGTGAAGACCTCGGCCGCGGTGGCGGCGTCCTCGGGGTCGGCCTGTTCGAACCGGGACCAGCCGGTCACCAGGAGCAGGTAGCCGCGGGTGGTGTCCCACCAGGACAGGTCGGTGAGGAGGTCGGCGAGGGCGTCCCAGTTGCGGCCGAAGTAGTCCGGCAGTTCCAGTCCGGTGGCGCAACGCGCCATGAATTCGGCCTTGTCCGTGACGCCCGTCAGGTCCACGACCGCGTCGAACCAGCCCGCCGCGTCCGCCTGCATGAGGGTGTCGGGTCCCACCGAGGGGAACCGGTAGACGCCGGGTGGTACCGAGGCGTCGAACAGGCCGGGGAGGTCGGCCTGGGACAGCTCGGGCAGTTCCACGGGGCTGGTCATCTCGTACCACCGCTTAGGGTCTCGTCGTGGTCACTCACCTGAAGGCGCCCACGGCTGCGGGCATGGGGCTGGGGTGTACGGGGTGTGTTCTCGCACCCCGCCATGGTGGCAAAGAGACGCTGCCTCGATCGTTAGGCTGGCCGGTGCAGCGATTCGCGTGACGAGGAGGTTCTGACGTGACCGACCAGCAACGGCGCCCACTCCCCCATGACTTCCACCCCCCGGTGCCGTCGATTCGCGTGGTGAGCGACGATCTGGCGGACGGCGGCCATCTGGGTTCCGCACAGGTGTACGCGGAGGGGAACACCTCGCCGCACCTGCGGTGGGAGGGCGCCCCCGAAGGGACGAAGAGTTTCGCCGTGACGTGCTTCGACCCGGACGCGCCGACCGGCAGCGGGTTCTGGCACTGGTCCGTCTTCGATATCCCGGCCTCGGTGACCGAGCTGCCGACCGGTGCCGGTACGGGCGGCATGACCGGGCTCCCGGAGGGCGCCGTGCACGTGCGCAACGACTTCGGCACACGTGACTTCGGCGGGGCCGCTCCGCCTCCGGGGGACGGCCCGCACCGGTACGTGTTCACCGTGTACGCCGTGGACTCCGAGAAGCTGGGCCCGGACGCCGGGGCGACGCCCGCCTTCGTCGGCTTCAACCTGCGGTTCCACACGTTGGCCCGCGGGCACCTGATCGCCGAGTACGAGATCCCTGCCGAGGGCTGACCCGGCCCGCGCGGCTCCGGGCGCCAGGTCAAGGCGGACAGTCGCGCCCGGGGCGGCCGGGTCTCAGGGCACCGGCCCCCGGGCCGCCCGTCGGGATCCGTGCTCCCGGCCCGGTGAGGGCCGAGTGGCCGTTTCCTCATCCCGCCGCCGGCTTCCGGCCGCGTGGCCGGAAGAATTCCGTTGCGCCGCGTCTGGCGGGCGGCGCACCGTGTATCCGGGCAGTCGGCACCGTGGCGCGGTACGCCATCGCGAGCGGGGACGGCAGGCGCTGATCCGCGCCGCCGTCTGCCGGAGTCCGGCCACAGGCCGGGCGACCGCGCCGGCTGCCTCTGTTCCGCCGTTCGAGCCGCCGCCCGCCGGTGTGGCTTCGGCACCTTCCCCGCCGCTTTCCTCCGTCGCCGCCTTCTTCTCCTCCGCCCGGCGCTTTCCCGGCTCGCCTGCTGTCCCCCTTCCCCCTCCCCCAGCAACCCCTCCCCGCGTGACCTGGTGTTCGAGGCGGCTTCATCTGCCGTACAGCGGGCGGAAATTGCATTGTCGGCCTGCGAGGACAGCGGCACAGTGGAGCCACCCCGGCGCGGGGCGCGCGGGTGGAACGGACGGAGAAGGGGAGGCGGTCGGGATGCGGGAGACGCTGGTACTGAACGCGAGCTTCGAGCCGCTGTCGACGGTGTCGCTGCGGCGCGCGGTGGTGCTCGTGATGCGGGAGAAGGCCGTCGTCGAGCAGTCGCATCCCGGGCTGCGTGTGCGGGCGGCGCAACTGGAGTTTCCGGTGCCGCAGGTGATCAGACTCCGCCGGTACGTGAGAGTCCCCTTCCGACAACGGGCGCCGTGGTCGCGGCGAGGCGTCCTGGTACGGGACCAGCACCGGTGTGCGTACTGCGGGCGCCGGGCGACCACGGTGGACCACATCGTTCCCCGGTCGCACGGGGGCGGGGACACGTGGCTGAACACGGTCGCCGCGTGTGCGGCGGACAATCACCGCAAGGCGGCCCGGACGCCGGCGCAGGCGGGGATGCAGCTGCTGGCCAAGCCGTTCGAGCCGACGCCCGCCGACGCGCTGCTGCTGGCGCTCGGCCTCAAGGAGGGGGACGCGCTGCCCCAGTGGCTCACGGTGCCGGCCGCCACTGCGTGACGGTGCGGGTCGCCGCCGGGCGGGGGGCCGGCGGCGGTCCGACGCGGTCCGCAGCCGTCAGGGACGGCCTCGTCACCGCAGTACGAGCTGCACGATGGCGACCAGGCCGACGGCGACGATGACGCCGCGGAGCACCCCGGGGGCCAGCTTGCGTCCGATGCGGGCGCCGAGCTGGCCCCCTGCTGCGGATCCGAGTGCGATCAGCAGGACGGCGAGCCAGTCCAGGTCGGCGACGAAGAGGAAGAAGACGGCGGCGATGCCGTTGACCACGGCCCCGAGGACGTTCTTGACGGCGTTGACGCGCTGGATGTCGTCGTCGATCAGCAGACCCATGAGGGCCATGTAGATGACGCCCTGGGCGGCGCCGAAGTATCCGCCGTAGGCACTGGCGAGGAGGATGCCGCCCTGAAGGGGCACCCCGCCGTGCGGGTGGCCGGTGCGGTTGTGGCGCTCGCGGCGACGGCGGACGGCGGCGGCGAGCTTCGGCTGGAAGACGACGAGGACGAGCGCGACCGCGATCAACGCCGGGACGATCATGTCGAAGGCGCTGCTGGGGAGGGTGAGCAGCAGGATCGCGCCCGTCAGTCCGCCGAGGAGGGCGGCGCCACCGAGTCGTAGGACGCGGCGGCCCTGGCCGCGCAGCTCCCTGCGGTATCCGATGGCTCCGCTGACGGAGCCGGGGACGAGGCCGATGGTGTTCGAGACGTTGGCGGTGACCGGGGGCAGCCCGACGGCGAGCAGGACGGGGAAGGTGATGAGGGTGCCGGAGCCGACGACGGTGTTGATTCCGCCGGCGGCGATCCCGGCAGCGCAGACGGCCACTGCCTCCCATATGGTCACGCGACGGCCCTCCGGTGATCGGTGTCAGTGACACCGATCATGCCCGAGGGACGGGTTCCGCGTACCGGTGCGTCCGGCTTCCGGACGACGGATCGCCGGGTCCCGTGGCGCCGCGCGGCGCCACGGGACGGGCGGGGCGGCTCAGGAGTCGAGCGGGGGCTGCTCGCGCGGGGGCTTGGTGACGGCCGGCGGGGTCATCTGGCTGGGGACCGCTCCGCGGCTGCTGCCCCCGCTGCCGCCGCTGTCGGGGCGGAAGTTGTCGAGAGCGCCGCCGAGGCCCTTGAGGGCGTCGCCGATCTCGCTGGGCACGATCCAGAGCTTGTTCGCGTCGCCCTCGGCGATCTTCGGCAGCATCTGGAGGTACTGGTAGGAGAGCAGCTTCTGGTCGGGGTCGCCGGCGTGGATGGACTCGAAGACGGTGCGGATGGCCTGGGCCTCACCTTCGGCGCGCAGCGCCGCCGAGCGGGATTCACCTTCGGCCCGCAGGATGGCCGACTGCTTCTCACCTTCGGCGGTGAGGATCGCCGACTGGCGGACACCCTCGGCCTGGAGGATCGCGGCGCGCTTGTCGCGGTCGGCGCGCATCTGCTTCTCCATCGAGTCCTGGATGGAGGTGGGCGGCTCGATGGCCTTGAGCTCGACGCGGTTGACGCGGATGCCCCACTTGCCGGTGGCCTCGTCCAGCACGCCGCGCAGGGCGGCGTTGATCTCCTCGCGGGAGGTAAGGGTGCGCTCCAGGTCCATTCCGCCGATGATGTTGCGCAGCGTGGTCACGGTGAGCTGCTCGATCGCCTGGATGTAGCTGGCGACCTCGTAGGTGGCGGCCCGGGCGTCGGTCACCTGGTAGTAGATGACCGTGTCGATGTTCACCACGAGGTTGTCCTGGGTGATCACCGGTTGCGGGGGGAAGGGGACGACCTGTTCGCGCAGGTCGACGCGGTTGCGGACCGTGTCGATGAAGGGGACGACGATGTTGAGGCCCGCGTTCAGGGTGCGCGTGTACCGTCCGAAGCGCTCGACGATCGCCGCGCTCGCCTGTGGGATGACTTGGATCGTCTTGATGAGTGCGATGAAGACAAGTACCACCAGGATGATCAGGACGATGATGATGGCGTCCATGGCCTTGCCCCCTGCGGTGTGTGAAGCGCCTCTTGAGTAAGTGCCGCTCGTACGCGGTTGATTACGCCATCACATCACGACGGCGGTGGCCCCGTCGATCTCGACCACGTCCACCTCACTGCCCGGCTCGTAACTCGTCGACGCATCGAGGGCGCGGGCCGACCAGATCTCGCCGGCGAGTTTGATGCGGCCGCCGTGCCGGTCGACCTTCTCGGTGACGAGTGCCTGGCGCCCCTTGAGCGCCTCCACGCCGCTGGCGAGCGCGGGCCGTTCGGTGCGGGAGCGGCGTGCGAGGGGACGTACGACCAGGATGAGAGCGACCGAGACGAGGGCGAAGACCACGACCTGGGGCACCGCTCCCCCGCCGAGTCCGGCGGTGCCGGCGGCGGCGACCGCGCCCACCGCGAGCATGCCGAACTCGGGCATGGCCGTGACGATGAGCGGAATTCCCAGCGCTGCGGCGGCTACGAGCCACCAGACCCATGCATCCACAACGCCCATGGTAGGGCCGCGATCAGCGGAGCGGCAGGCCCTGCGCGGTCCAACGGCCGTTCTGCGTCTCGACGACGAGCGGCAGCCCGAAGCACAGCGAGAGGTTGCGGGAGGTCAGTTCGGTCTCCAGCGGCCCGGCGGCCAGCACCCGCCCCTGACGCAGCATCAGGACGTGGGTGAAGCCGGGCGGGATCTCCTCGACGTGGTGGGTGACCATCAGCATGGAGGGGGCGTAGGAGTCACGCGCGAGCCGTCCCAGGCGGCGCACGAGGTCTTCGCGCCCGCCCAGGTCGAGCCCGGCGGCGGGTTCGTCGAGGAGCAGCAGTTCGGGGTCGGTCATCATGGCGCGGGCGATCATGGTGCGCTTGCGCTCGCCCTCGGAGAGGGTGCCGAACCTGCGGTCGAGGTACTCGGACATGCCCAGGCGGTCGAGGAAGGCCAGGGCGCGTTCCTCGTCGACCTTCTCGTAGCTCTCCTGCCAGTGCGCGGTCATGCCGTAGGCGGCGGTGAGCACGGTCTCCAGCACGGTCTGGCGGCGGGGAAGTTTTTCGGCCATCGCGATGCTGGCCATGCCGACGCGGGGACGCAGCTCGAACACGTCGACGCTGCCGAGGCGTTCCCCGAGGATGCGGGCGGAACCGGCAGTCGGGAAGAGGTAGCTGGAGGCGATGTTGAGCAGGGTGGTCTTGCCGGCTCCGTTGGGACCGAGGATGACCCAGCGCTCGCCCTCCTTGACCGACCAGGAGACGTCTTCCACCAGAGCGCGTCCGTCGCGGACCACGGATACGTCCACCAGCTCCAGTACTTCGCTCATGAGCGCGTTGTCTCCTATTGCAGTCGCGTTTGAGTGCCTGTGGGCACATTCCCCAGGGGAAAACCTACGCCACCGTGTGCGAAACCCGTTCTCTAGGCTTCCCTAGGCTGGGCCCATGCTCACTGAACCTCGTTCGGGGCGGCTGGCCGCCTGGGGAAACGCACTGTTCGCCGGTCTCGTCTCGCCGGACGAGGCCGCCGAGCGCATCGCTGAGGGCGACGGGAGGCACCGCGTCGCCCTGCCGGGCCAGGAGGGCGGGCCGGTGGGGCTGACGCTGGCACTGGGCTCGCTGCGGTCGCTGGGTGCGCGGGGCCTGCGGGTGGCGCTGCCGGTGCCGGGGCATCCGCTGGGGCTGAGTGGACCGCCCGAGTTCAACGCGCGGGCCGTGGAGGCTCAGGAGGCGGTGCTGGTGCACGGTGCCGCCCTGGGGCTGGTGCCCTCCGTGTACGAGGCGGGGCCCGAGGGGGCGGGTCCCGAGGACACGTGCACGGAGGTGCTGTGGGAGTGCCTGCCCGTGCGGGAGGCGCCGCCCGCGGACGTGCCGGCGCTGGGGGAGGCGGAGCGGGAGCTGGCGGAGGCGCTGCGGGAGGCCACCGAGGTGCTGACGCAGTTGGACGTGGCCGGTTCAGGACCGGTGGCCGACGCGGCGCTGGAGGCGTACCGGGCCCGGCTGGAGGCGGGCCGGCAGCTGCTGGCGCCGGGGTATCCGCCGCGTGCGGTGCGGGTACTGGAGCTGGCACAGCGGGTGGCTGCACTGGTGGCGATCGCGTACGGGGCCGGGGGTGACGGGCGCGAGCACGGCGGGGCCGTGAGCGCCTCGCAGATCGCGGCCCGCGGTCTGGCGCTGCGCCCGGTGGAGCGGACGGCGCGGCGGGCACAGGTGGCCGCCTACAACGCGTACGCGGAGGAGTTGGAGCGGCGACGGGAGGGCGGGCGCCCCTGACGGGGCCGCGGGGCCCGGACAGGGGCTGGAGGGTGCCCGCCTTCCCGTGCGCGGCTGCCTCAGTGGTTGACGGCGTGGTTGCCGAAGGCGGGGTTGAGGATCCCGACGACGTTGACGGAGTTGCCGGAGACGTTCGCGGGGATGTGGATCGGGGCCTGGACCAGGTTGCCCGAGCCGACGCCCGGCGAGCCGGTGGCGGCGCCCTGCGCGTCGGCGCTGGGCCCGGTGGCGAACGCGGAGCCGGCGGAGGCACCGGCGGCGATACCGGCGGCGGCGATGACGAGTGCGGCCTTCTTGGCGGTGTTCATGGGTTCTCCCTGTGGGGTCGGCTGGTCACGCCGCGCGGCTGTCGGCCGCGGGCACACCAGGGAGAACGGGCGTCCGTCGGCGGAGATACGCAGAAAAGATGACGACCACACGACGGTATGAATCACCGGCCCCTTTCGAACAGGTGAGCGTTTCACGTCGCGGGCTGCACCCCGGTGCAGGCCGCGGGCCGCGGGCCGCGAGAGGAAGCATCCCCGTCACCCCGTCACCCCGTCACCCCGTGGCGGACCGCCCACAGGGCCGCCTGGGTGCGGTCGGCGAGGTCGAGCTTCATCAGGATGTTGGAGACGTGGGTCTTGACCGTCTTCTCCGACAGCACCAGCGCACGGGCGATCTCCCGGTTGGAGCGGCCGTCCGCGATGAGGCCGAGCACCTCCCGCTCCCGTTCGGTCAGTGCGGGCCCGCGCCCCGGGCCACCGTCCTGGTCGTCGGTGAGCAGCGCACCGGCGACCTCCGGCTGGAGGAGCACATGGCCGGCGTGCACGGAGCGGATGGCGCCGGCGAGCGCCTCCGGGTCGACGTCCTTGTAGACGTATCCGGCCGCTCCGGCCCGCAGCGCGGGGACGACGGTGCGCTGCTCGGTGAAGCTGGTGACGATCAGGACGCGGGCCGGGCTGCCGCGCTCCCGCAGCAGGCGCAGGGCCGCCACCCCGTCGGTTCCGGGCATCTTGACGTCCATGAGCACGACATCCGGGCGGAGTTCTTCGACACGGGCGACCCCCTCGTCGCCGTCGGCCGCCTCCCCCACGACCTCGATGTCGTCCTGCACCTCCAGGAAGGTGCGCAGTCCGCGCCGCACCACCTGGTGGTCGTCCACGAGCAGCACGCGGATCCGGTCAGCCACCGGGCACCTCCATTTCGACGACGGTGCCCTTGCCGGGCTCCGAACGGACGGTCAGTGCGCCGCCGACGCCGGAGGCACGGTCGCGCATGGAGACGAGGCCGAGGTGCCGGCCCGCGGAGCGCACCGCCCGGGGGTCGAAGCCGGCGCCGTCGTCGCTGACGGTGAGGACGACGGCGGGACCGCGCCGGGCGAGGACGACGCGGACCCGGTCGGCGTCCGCGTGCCGCAGCGCGTTGTGCAGGGCTTCCTGTGCGACACGCAGCAGGGCCTCCTCCTGGGCTGAGGGCAGCGCGCGCACGCCGTCGCACTCGAAGTCGACGTGGGCGCTGTGGGCCCGGTCCAGGACCTGCGCCTGGGCGCGCAGGGTGGCCACCAGTCCGTCCTCGTCGAGGGCGGCGGGGCGCAGCTCGACGACGGCGGCGCGCAGCTCGTCGGCCGCCTCGGCGGAGAGCCGGGCGACCTCGTGCAGCTCCGCCTTGGCGCGGGCGGGGTCGCGGTCGACCAGTGCGGTGGCGGCCTGGGCGGTCAGCCGCAGGGAGAACAGTTTCTGGGCGACCGCGTCGTGCAGCTCGTGGCCGATCCGGGTGCGCTCCTGGGCGATGGTCAGCTCGCGGCTGCGCTCGTAGAGACGGGCGTTGGTCAGGGCGAGGGCGGCGTGCTGGGCGAGCAGCCGGAGCAGTTCCTCGTCGTCCTCGGTGAAGGCGCAGGGCCGCTCCCGGGAGGCGGCGCGCCGGGGGCCCGCCTGCGGCGGGCAGCGCTTGTTGGCGAGGAAGAGGGCTCCCAGCACCTGCTCGCCGTCGGCGATGGGCATGCCGAGGAAGTCGGCCATCACCGGGTGTGCGGTGGGCCAGCCGCCGAAGCGGGGGTCCTTGCGGACGTCGGCGAGGCGCTGCGGCGTGGCGTCGTGCAGCATCGCGGCGAGGATGCCGTGCTGGCGCGGCAGCGGACCGATCTCCTTCCACTGCTCCTCGCTGACCCCGGCGACGACGAACTGGGCGAAGCCGCCGTGATCGTCCGGGACGCCCAGCGCCGCGTACTCGGCGTCGAGCAGGTCGCGGGCGCAGGTGACGATCGTCTGGAGGACCTCGCGCACTTCCAGACGCCGGTTCATGGCGAGCAGGGCCGCGCTGACGGCGGCGAGCTCGGAGCGGGGGAGCATACGGCTCACCGTACTCGCGGGCGGGGGCGGGCGGGATCGGGCCAGCGCAGGTCACGGGGGCGACCGGTGGTCCTAGGCCCGGAGTCGGAGGGGGCGGGTGGACGGCGAAGGGCCCCCTCCCACGTGCGGGGAGGGGGCCCTTCGGGTGTCCGGTTGCCTACTTGCGCATGATCTCCGGCTCGTGACGGCGGAGCAGGCGGATGACGACGAAGTAGCACAGGACGGCCATCAGGACGAGGATGCCCACGTCCATGACCCACTGGCCCAGCGAGTGGTCCCACAGGGGGTCGGTGTTGGTCGGGTCCTTCTTGTCCTGCGGCATCAGCCGGCCGAGCTCGATCGTGGCACCCAGGCCCGCGATGGCCCACCGGGACGGCATCAGCCAGGCGAACTGCTCGACGCCGGGGCTGTCGAACAGCTTGAAGAGCACACCGGTGAAGACGACCTGGATGACCGCGAAGAGGACGAGCAGGATCATCGTCTTCTCGGAGGTCTTGACCAGCGAGGAGATGATCAGTCCGAACATCATCGAGGTGGCGCCCAGGGCGATCATGACCAGGGCCATCTCGATGGCCGGGTTGCTCGTCAGCAGGCCCTCTTCGGGCAGGTCACGGGGGAAGAAGCCGACGGCGCACATGAGCAGCCCCTGGAGGGCCGCGACGACGCCCAGGACGATGACCTTCGACATCAGGTACGCCGAGCGGGACAGGCCGGTGGCCCGTTCCCGTTCGTAGATGACGCGTTCCTTGATCAGCTCGCGTACCGAGTTGGCGGCACCGGAGAAGCAGGCGCCGATGGCGAGGATCAGCAGGATCGGGCCGGAGTCGCCGTTGGTCTTCCCCGGCGGTGCCGTCAGTCCGTAGTCGGACGGCATCAGGGTGCTGACGAAGCCGAGGATCAGCGGGGTGACGAAGGACAGCACCAGGAAGGAGCGGTCCGAGACGATCACCGACATGTAGCGTCTCATCAGGGTCCACAGCTGGCTGCCCCAGCTCTGCGGTTTCTGGAGCCGCTGGGGTTGCACGCCCTGTTGGTGCGCCGCGTACAGGTCCTGCTGAGGCGCCTGCTGGTCGATGTCGGCCGCGTACATCTGGTAGTGCTGCGAGCCCTGCCAGCGGCCCATCCAGTCGTAGTCGCGGTAGTTCTCGAAGGCGGAGAAGACATCGGCCCACGAGTCGTACCCGAAGAAGTTCAGCGCCTCCTCGGGCGGCCCGAAGTAGGCCACTCCGCCGCCGGGAGCCATCACCAGCAGCTTGTCGCACAGGCCCAGTTCGGCCACCGAGTGGGTGACGACCAGTACCGTGCGGCCATCGTCGGCCAGGCCGCGCAGCAGCTGCATCACGTCGCGGTCCATGCCCGGGTCGAGCCCGGAGGTCGGCTCGTCCAGGAAGATCAGCGAGGGCTTGGTGAGCAGCTCCAGGGCGACCGAGACGCGCTTGCGCTGGCCTCCGGAGAGGGAGGTGACGCGCTTGTCCGCGTGGATGTCGAGCTTGAGTTCGGCCAGCACCTCCTCGACGCGCGCGTTGCGTTCGGCCTCGGCGACGTCGCCGGGGAAGCGGAGCTTGGCGGCGTAGCGCAGCGCGGTCCGCACCTTCAGTTCCCGGTGCAGGATGTCGTCCTGCGGGACGAGTCCGATGCGCTGCCGCAGCTCGGCGAACTGCTTGTAGAGGTTCCGGTTGTCGTAGAGGACCTCGCCGGCGTCGGCCGGGCGGTAGCCGGTCAGGGCGCGCAGCAGCGTGGACTTGCCCGACCCGGACGGCCCGATGACGCCTATCAGCGACTTCTCCGGCACCCCGAAGGTGACGTTGTTGAGGATGACCTTGCCGCCGTCGACCTTCACCGTCAGGTGGCGGGCCGAGAAGGACACGTCACCGGTGTCGACGAACTCCTCCAGGCGGTCGCCGACCAGCCGGAAGGTGGAGTGGCCGATGCCGACGATGTCCTGGGGGCCGATGGAGACGGTGCCCGACTTGGGCATCGGCTGGCCGTTGACGTAGGTGCCGTTGTGGCTGCCCAGGTCGCGGATCTCGGCGCGGCCGTCCGGTGAGGCGTGGAACTCGGCGTGGTGCCGGGAGACCTGCAGGTCGGAGACGACCAGCTCGTTCTCCAGGGCACGGCCGATGCGCATCACCCGGCCGAGGGAGAGCTGGTGGAACGTCGTCGGGCTGCGGTCGCCGCCACCCGTCTGACCGCCGCCCGCCTGCGGATCGGTGGGACCCATCGGGTGCATGCCCTGCGGCCCGTGCGTCCCCTGCGGTGCCATGTGCGGCTGGGGCTGCTGGGCGTACTGCTGCGGGGGCGCGTACTGCTGCGGCGGGGCCTGCTGGGCCATGTGGGGCGCCTGCTGCGCCATGTGCGGCGCCTGCTGCTGCCAACCCGGGTGCGGCTGCTGCCCCCAGTTCGGGCCGCCCTGGCCGCCGGGCACGCCGACGTGGGGCTGCTGCGTCGGCGCGTTGTGGGCGGAAGCCGCCTGGGCGGCGGCCTGCGGGTGCCCCTGCTGCTGGGGCACGCCCTGGCTGTACGCGCCGGAGGCCGGCGCCTGACCGCCCGCGCCGCCGGAGAAGCTCAGCCGAGGACCGTCACTGGCATTGCCCAGGTGGACGAGCATGCCGGGCGCGAGCTCCAGCTGCTGGAGCCGCCGGCCCTGCACATACGTGCCGTTGGTGCTGCCGTGGTCCTCGATGACCCAGGCCCGCCCTCCCCAGCGCACCGTGGCGTGCCGCCAGGAGACCCTGGCGTCCTCGATCACCACGTCACCCTGCGGATCGCGGCCGAGGGTGTAGGCCCTGGACGGGTCGAGCGTCCAGGTCTGTCCGTTCAATTCCAGTACGAGTTCCGGCACTCCATGCCCCACAAAGTTGTCCCCCGAGGTACCCCCTGCCATGAGGGAGTCTAGGGATGGCGAACATCGTGAGGAACTATTTCAGGCTCGGCCCCCCGACAGGAAGCCGGGCCAGCGGTAGGGACCAGGCTGTGACCATTCGGTCTGCCCGCGGTGAGGCGGAAACGGACCCGGCAGCGGAAGCACCCAGCGATCCGCACTGATCCGGATCTGTACGGACAAGGCACGCATGGGTGCCCCTCTGCCGGAGGGCGGCCGGAACGGTGGCCGGCCGGGCGACGGGGTGAGGGCGGGGGCCGGGACCGGGCGACGGTACTGTGAGAGCACCATGAGCGCAGATGTGGCCACGCCTCCCTCGTACGCCGACACACCGACCCTCCTCGTCAAGATCTTCGGCAGGGACCGGCCCGGGATCACCGCCGGACTGTTCGACACCCTGGCGGCGTTCGCCGTGGAGGTCGTCGACATCGAGCAGCTCGTCACCCGTGGCCGCATCACCCTGTGCGCACTGGTGACCGCCCCCTCCACCGGCACCGGCACGGAGGGCGGTCTGCGGGCCACCGTGCACAACTGGGCCGAGTCGATGGGCATGGAGGCCGAGATCATCTCCGGCACCGGCGACAACCGGCCGCGCGGCACGGGCCGCTCGCACGTCACCGTGCTGGGCCACCCGCTGACGGCGGAGTCGACCGCCGCCATAGCGGCCAGCATCACCTCCACCGGCGGCAACATCGACCGCATCTTCCGGCTGGCGAAGTATCCGGTGCTCGCGGTCGAGTTCGACGTCTCGGGCGCGCAGACGTCGCTGCTGCGCACCTCGCTGGCGCTGGAGGCGAAGAAGTACGGCGTCGACGTCGCCGTCGTCGCCTCGGGGCTCCAGCGGCGGGCGCAGCAGCTGGTCGTCATGGATGTCGACTCCACCCTCATCCAGGACGAGGTGATCGAGCTGTTCGCCGCCCACGCGGGCTGCGAGGCCGAGGTCGCCGCGGTGACGGCGCGCGCCATGCGCGGGGAGCTGGACTTCGAGCAGTCCCTGCACGCGCGGGTGGCGCTGCTGGCGGGGCTCGACGCGTCGGTCGTCGACAGGGTGCGCGAGCAGGTGCGGCTGACGCCCGGCGCCCGCACCCTGATCCGCACGCTCAAGCGGCTCGGCTACCAGGTGGGCGTCGTCTCCGGCGGCTTCACCCAAGTGACGGACGCCCTTCAGCAGGAGCTGGGGCTCGACTTCGCCTCCGCCAACACCCTGGAGATCGTCGACGGCAAGCTGACCGGCCGCGTCACCGGCGACATCGTCGACCGGGCGGGCAAGGCGCGGCTGCTGCGCCGCTTCGCGGCCGAGGCGGGGCTTCCGCTGGAGCAGACCGTGGCCATCGGCGACGGCGCCAACGACCTGGACATGCTGAACGCCGCCGGGCTCGGTGTCGCCTTCAACGCCAAGCCCCTGGTGCAGGAGAAGGTCCACACGGCGGTCAACGTGCCGTTCCTGGACACCGTGCTCTACCTGCTGGGCGTCACCCGGGAAGAGGTCGAGGCAGCCGACGGGCTCGCCGAGGACTCCGCCGGCCTCCCGGCCTGACCCGGGCCTCCGCCTGCACGCGACGGTGCCCGCGGGTGCCGTGTCCGTGACGTCGCGCGCTGCCACGGACACGGCCCAGGGCGGCCGACGGGCCGCGGGTCACTCGTGCGGGGACCAGAAGCCGGTGAGCTCGGCGCGGCCCGGCTCCAGGGACTTCCACGAGCCCGTGTACCGCAGGACGGCGACAGCGGCGGTGGGGAAACCGCGGGCCATGCGCTGCCGTGCGTCGTCGGCGGCGGCTCCGGCCAGCACGTCGGCGACGGACTGCATGCCCGGGTTGTGTCCGACGATCAGCAAGTCCCGCACTTCGTCGGGGACTTCGTTGACGACTTCGATGATCTGTCCGGGCGGCGCCTCGTAGAGCCGGTCCTCGTAGACCGTCTTGGGCCGCTGCGCGAGGTGCGCGACGACCAGCTTCCAGGTCTCCCGGGTACGGGTCGCCGTGGAGCAGAGGGTGAGTTGCGGAGTGATGCCCTGCCCGGCGAGCCACTCGCCCGCTGCGGGGGCCTCCAGGCGGCCGCGCTCGGCGAGGGGCCGCTCATGATCCGCCACCTCGGGCCAGTCCGCTTTGGCGTGCCGGAGAAGGACGATATTGCGGGGCACATCGACGCTCATGTGTCCCAGCTTCGCACGAAACGGAGTGCCGGGCGCGGGGTGTTGAGCGGTTCCGTGCCGGGGGCGGGTGACGGACGGTGACCCCGCTGCCGTTCTGCGACCGGGCCGGTCAGGCGCCCACCGTGCTCCACAGGCGCACCAGGAAGGACACCAGCGGGCTGTCACCGGCCTGCGGGGCGGCGTCCGCCTGGCCCTGTCCCACCAGGAGGACGAGCAGCGCAGCAAAGCACAGGGCGGGGAGCACCAGCGCCCACCAGGGCAGCCGGGTCTGCACGGCGTCCGCCGCTGGGGTCTCGGGGCCGGCGTCTGTCGCGCGGGGCGTCATGGGGCTGCCTCCCGGTTCGGGGCTTCGTCGCGTCGAGATGCGTCGACATCTCGTCGACTGCCTCGACGGTACGAAGCACCGGGGCGCCGGCCCATCCGGTGAGCCACCCAGTTACCCCTGACGCCGGCCCCCTAGGGGACGGTGGTGCCAGGTGCACCACCGGTGGGTGCGGCCCCACCCACCGGAGGCCCACCGCCGGGCCGTCGGGCGGGATGCGCCGCTGCGGGGACCGCGCGGCGTCAGGGGGAGGCGATGCTGGCGATCACCCCGATGACGACCGTCACGGCCATCATCGCGCCGAAGATCATCAGCAGCTTCTTCTGCGGATTCGGGGGGTTCGGTTCGAGAACTGGCATGTGTGCCAGTGTCGCACTCAGCGCCCGTCCTCGATGACGCGGTCCCGGCCCGCCAGCAGCCCGGTCGCCATCTGCGCGACCATGAGCGCGGCCATCAGCACGATCGGCACGCGCCAGCCGCCGCTGACATCGTGCAGGGTGCCGACCAGCAGCGGCCCGGGGATGGAGATCAGGTACCCGGTGCTCTGGGCGAAGGCGGACAGCTTGACGACCCCGGCGCTGGACCGCGAGCGCATCCCGATCATGGTGAGGGCCAGCGGGAAGGCGCAGTTGGAGACGCCCAGCACCAGGGACCACACCCACGCTCCGGAGGCCGGAGCCAGCCACAGGCCCGCGTACGCGACGAGACCGCAGGCCCCGAGGGCCAGCACGAGCGGACCCTGGTGCCGCATCCGGGCCGCCATCTTCGGCAGGACGAAGGAGAGCGGCACGCCCATGCCCATCGTCACCGCGAGCATCACGCCGGCCGCCGAGGCGGAGACCCCGGCGTCGCGGAAGATCTGCGGCAGCCAGCCCATGGTGATGTAGGCGGCGGAGGCCTGGAGGCCGAAGAAGACGCCGAGCCACCAGGCGGTCGGTGACTTGAGGATGCGGATGCCCTGGCCGGCCCGTACCTCGCGGGCGCCTCGGGCCCCGCCGGTCGAGGTGCCCGCCTCGGCCGCCGTGCGGGCCTCGCCTGCGACCGTCTCCTCGGGGACGGCCTCCTGCTCCGCCTGGGGCTCGGGCGCGCGGGCGGACCGGTGCCGGGAGACGACGGCCCAGGGGACGACGGCGAGCACACCGAGGGCCGCCCAGGCGCCCAGACCCGCACGCCAACTGCCGCCCAGGGCATCGGTCAGCGGGACGGTGACGGCGGCCGCCGAGGACGTGCCCAGGGCCAGAGCCATCGAGTAGAGGCCCGTCATGGAGCCGACCCGGTCGGGGAACCAGTGCTTGACGACGACGGGCATCAGCACGTTGCTCACCGCGATGCCGGCCAGGGCCAGGGCCGTGGCGGCGAGGAAGGTGGAGGTGCCGCCGGCGAACGGCCGCAGAAGCAGCCCCAGGGTGACCGCGACCATGCCGGCCAGCACGACGGCGGCCGGGCCGCGGCGGCGCGCCAGCCGGGGCGCCAGACCGCCGAAGACCGCGAAGCACAACGGCGGTACGGAGGTGAGCATCCCGGCGACGGTGCCGTTCATGTGGAGGGCGTCGCGGACCTCCTCCAGAAGGGGGCCGAGCCCGGAAATGGCCGGACGCAGGTTGAGCGCCGCGAGGACCATCCCCACGGCGACGAGACGGAGCACCCAGCGGGGCGCCACCGAGGCGGCGCCGCCCGGTTCGGGAGGTGCCGGGGCCGGGCGCCCGGGCGCGGCGTGGTCGCGCACCTCGGTGGTGCCGGTGGTCGGAGCGGTCGCCGGTGCGGGGTTCCTGTGGTCGTCGTCTGCCATGGCCATGCCGTCATCATAGAATGATGGGATGAATCGCGGCCAATCGCTCTCCCCTCCCCCCTCTCGTCCCCCTTCCCACGGCTCCCCCGCGCCCCCGCTGTCCACCCCGCAGCGCGCCCCCCTGGCCACCCAGGTGATCGCCACCCTGCGGCAGCAGATCACCTCGGGCGAGTGGCCCGTGGGCGGCCGTATCCCCACCGAGCCGGAGCTGGTCGAGCAGCTGGGCGTGGCCCGCAACACGGTGCGGGAGGCGGTGCGGGCCCTGGCCCACAACGGGCTGCTGGACATCCGGCAGGGCTCGGGCACCTATGTGGTGGCCACCAGCGAACTGGCGGGCGTGATGCACCGGCGCTTCGAGGGGGCCGACCCGGGTCATGTGGCGGAGCTGCGCTCCGCGCTGGAGACGGCGGGCGCCCGGCTGGCGGCCCGGCGGCGTACGGACGCCGATCTGCGACAGCTCGACGGGCTGCTGGCGCGCCGGGAGGCGGCCTGGGAGTCGGGCGATGTGGACCGCTTCATCGACGCGGACCGCAACCTGCACATGGGCGTCGTCGCGGCCTCGCACAACGAGGTCCTCTCCGCGCTGTACGCGGACCTCGCCGAGGTGCTGCGCGCCTTCCTGCGGCACGACGTGGGCGAGACGCTGCGCCCCGAGAACCACATGGACCACGCCCGGCTGCTGGAGGCCGTCCGCACCCAGGACGCGGAGGCCGCCTCGATCGAGGCGGCCTCCCACACGGCGGAGTGGAGCCGCGGCGTCCTCTGACGGACCGCGCGCCCCGGGGGTTCAGGCCCCCTTCGTGTGCACGCCGCCGACCGCTTGCCGACCGCCGCTCTCGCACCGCTCGGCCCAGGGGCCTCGCGGGCTTCGGACGGCTGCGCCGGACTCCGTCCGGCCGTGATCCAACGGGTATCGGCGTTCAGGCCCCCATCATGTGCACGCCGCCGTCGACGTGCACGATCTCGCCGGTGGTCCGCGGGAAGAAGTCCGACAGCAGGGCGGCGACGCCGCGGCCGGCCGGCTCCGGGTCCGACAGCTCCCAGCCGATGGGCGCGCGGTGGTTCCACACGTCGGCCAGCTCCTCGAAGCCCGGGATGGACTTGGCCGCCATGGACTTGATGGGCCCGGCCGAGACGAGGTTGCAGCGGACGCCCTTCGGGCCCAGGTCACGCGCGAGGTAGCGGTTGGTGGACTCCAGGGCCGCCTTGGCCACGCCCATCCAGTCGTACTTCGGCCAGGCGATCTGCGCGTCGAACGTGAGGCCGACGACCGAGCTGCCCTCGTGCATCAACGGCAGGCACGCCATGGTGAGCGACTTGAGGGAGTACGCCGAGATGTGCACGGCCGTGCTGACGTCCTCCCAGGCGGCACCGAGGAAGTCGAAGGCGCCCTGCGGGCCGAAGGCGATGGAGTGCACGATGCCGTCCACCCGCGCGTCCGCGCCCCAGTGCTCGCGGATCTTGTCGGCGAGCCCGTCCAGGTGCTCCTGGTTGCTGACGTCCAGCTCGATCACGGGCACGGCCTCGGGCAGCCGCTTGGCGATCCGCTCCACCAGGGAGAGCCGGCCGAAGCCGGTGAGGAGCACCTCGGCCCCCTGCTCCTGGGCGACCTTCGCCGCGTGGAAGGCGATCGACCCGTCGGTGATGACGCCGGTGACAAGGATGCGCTTGCCCGCCAGGATTCCGCTCATTGTTTCAGTGACCCATGCCCAATCCGCCGTCGACGGGAATGACGGCTCCGGTGATGTACGCGGCCTCGTCGGACGCCAGGAAACGCACCGAGGAGGCGACCTCGGCCGGTTCGGCGTAGCGGCCCAGCGGTACCTGCTTGACGAAGTCGGCCCGCTGCTCCTCGCTCAGCGCGCGGGTCATGTCGGTGTCCACGAACCCGGGAGCGACGACGTTGCAGGTGATGTTGCGGGAGCCCAGCTCACGGGAGAGCGAGCGGGCGAAACCCACCAGACCGGCCTTGGAGGCGGCATAGTTGACCTGCCCGGCCTGCCCCATCAGGCCGACGACCGAGGAGATCAGCACGATACGGCCCTTACGGGCGCGCAGCATGCCCCGGGAGGCGCGCTTGACCACCCGGAACGCGCCGGTGAGGTTGGTGTCCACGACGGAGGTGAAGTCCTCCTCGGACATCCGCAGCAGCAGTTGGTCGCGGGTGACGCCCGCGTTGGCGACCAGGACCTCGACCGGGCCCTGCTTCTCCTCGATCTCCTTGTACGCCTGCTCCACCTGCTCCGGCTCGGTGATGTCGCACTTGACGCCGAGGAAGCCCTCGGGCGGCTCTCCGGAGCGGTAGGTGACGGCGACGTTGTCGCCCCCCTCGGCGAAGGCGCGGGCGATGGCGAGGCCGATCCCGCGGTTCCCTCCGGTCACGAGCACTGAGCGGCTCACGGTGTGACCACCCTTTCTGCTGGTGCTTTCACTGTCCAAGACGATCTGTCGCAATGAGAACCTATCCGGCGGCAGCGGGTCGCGAGCACTCGGGCACGGACAGGGGGCCCGGCGGGCTCCTGTGGGGTCCCTACAGAAACCGCCGCCCACGACAGCGGCCGTGGGCACCGGTGTCGGTGGTGGCGCATAGACTTCGCCTGACCATTTCGACACCCACCACCAGGACAGTGACGTGACACGCCTCGGCGACTCCGTACAGCGCGCCAGTGAGCTGCTGGCCCAGGACCTCACCTCCGACTCGCACGTCGAGCGACTGCTCGCGGAGACCGGGGCGCGGCGCTATCTGGACCTGAGCGATCTGCCGGCCGCGGAGCAGGCCGCGCTGATCGGCGCCCGGGCGGTGGAGCTGCTGCCGTCCGTGGAGAAGCTCGCCGAGCGGATCGAGGAGCGCGCAGCACAGGGCAGGCGGCTGCACGTCAAGCTGGGTATCGACCCGACGGCGGCCGATGTGCACCTCGGGCACGCGGTGCCGGTCACCGTGCTGAGCCGCTTCCAGCGCATGGGCCACGACGTCACGCTGATCATCGGTGACTTCACCGCCAAGATCGGCGACCCCTCGGGCCGCACAGCCGAGCGCCCGCCGCTGACCGACGAGGACATCGCGGCGCATCTGTCCGGCTACCGGGACCAGTTGCGGCCGTTCTTCGACTTCGAGAAGGTGCGGTTCGCGCACAACAGCGGCTGGCTGGCCCCCTTCACGCTGCCGAAGCTGCTGGGGCTGCTGGCCCAGGTGCCGGTCTCCTCGCTGCTCCAGCGCGAGGACTTCCGCAACCGGCTCTCGGAGGGCTCGGGCCTGACGATGTCGGAGCTGCTCTACCCGGTCGCCCAGGCCCTCGACTCCGTCGAGTTGGCCTGCGACGTGGAGCTGGGCGGCGTCGACCAGCTGCTGAACCTCCAGATGGGCCGCCGGGTGATGGAGGTCTACGGGCAGCAGCCGCAGTTGGTGTGCACCATGCCGCTGGTCGAGGGCACCGACGGTTCGGGCGCCAAGATGTCCAAGTCGAAGGGCAACTACGTCGGGCTGGCCAGCACGCCCGACGAGGTGTTCGGCAAGATCATGTCGATCCCCGACCGGCTGATGGTGCCCTACCTGCGGGCCTGGACCGAGTGGACGGACCCGGAGATCGAGCAGGCGACCGCCCGGATCGAGGCGGGCTCGCTGCACCCGATGGACCTGAAGAAGATCCTGGCCGGCGAGGTCGTCGCGGCGCTGCACGGGGTGGCGGCGGCGATGGCGGCGCGGGCCCACTTCGTCGCCCAGTTCTCCAAGAAGTCGTTCTCCGAGGTGGAGACGCTGCCCTTCGTGGAGCTGGCCGAGCACGGCGAGGAGGGCATCGCCGCGATCCTCACCAAGGTGCTGGCCTTCACCCCGAGCGCCTCGGCCGCGCGGCGGATCGCCAAGCAGAACGGGCTTCGGCTGATCGTCGAGAAGGGCGGGCAGGAGCCCCGGACGGTGGTGCTCCCGGAGGCGGAGGCGCTGCGGCCACTCGCCGAGGTCGCCAGGGAGGCGGTGGCGGGTCTTCAGGCGCCCGAGAGCGGTACGCCGCAGGGCGGCGACACGACCGACACGGCCGACACGGTGTACCTGAAGGCGGGCCGCAAGGTCGCGGAGGTCCGCGGGCTCTGACCCGAGGCGCCGAGCAGCGAGCGCCGGGCCGCGAGTGCCGGGAGAAAAGCCCGGGGCGGCTGCTGGGGCGCAAGCGCCGGGTTCCGGCGAGAGTGAGCGGTGGGGCCTGCGTACGCTGTCGGGCCCCCCGCTGCACCGTTGTGCGTAGGCCGACCGGTCGCCCCCGCCCGACGCCCCGGTCTCGTTCCGGGCGCATCCGGGGCGTACCGTGGGAAACGTCCGGATCTCCCGGTACGGCCGCGGGGAACGGCAGGTGAGCAGGTGGTGAATCGTGATGCGGAAACAGCACGAGCCGGAGGTTTTCCGGATCACCGGGGCCCGGCAGGGCCTCCAGGAGGACGTGCGCACGAGGCAGCGGCGCTACGTGGTGTCCATGCTGGTCCGCACCGTCGCCGTCCTGCTCGGGATCGTCCTGTGGAACGTGGAACGGCCGCTGGCCGTCGCCGCGTTGGTGCTCGGTCTGACGCTGCCCTACATCGCGGTGGTGGTCGCCAACGCGGGCCGGGAGAACGCCCCCGCCTCGCCCTCGTCCCTCATGACGCACCCTCCGCGCCGGGTCCTGGAGGGCTCCGATGTGACCAAGGCCGAGGGGAAAACGGCGTCCGACGACGCCGAGCGGACCCCGAACGGGGCGGCGCGCGAGAGCGGTTGAGGTGTCGCCGGACAGCAAGCTCAGGAAAACCTCAGATCAATCTTGCTGTTCCGGTGCACTGCGACCGCTCCCGCATGCCATACTTCAGGTGCGCTCCGCATCCCCCGTCGGAGCGATGGACCGACGCCGGGCGGCTCCCCCCGTGGCTGCCCGGCGTCGCTTAATGTCCGCAGCGTGAGGGAAGATGGCGTGGTGATCCCTTCCGCCTCCCCCTCCGCCGAGGGGCCCGACATCCCGATCTGCTCCGCCAAGGGCTGCCGCGAGCCGGCGGTGTGGGTCCTCGCCTGGAACAACCCCAAGCTGCACACGCCGGAACGCCGCAAGACCTGGCTGGCGTGCGAGGAGCACCGCGAGTACCTGTCGACGTTCCTCAGTGTCCGCGGCTTCCTGAAGGACACCGTGCCGCTGGCCGACTGGGACGCGGCCGACGGGGACTGACGCCGTATCGCCCGGACGACCCGGCCAGGATTCAGCCGCCGATGGCGGACATCGGGCGCTGGGGCTGGACGAACGCGGGGTCGTCGATCCCGGCGCCCGCCTTCTTGCCCCACATCGCCTTGCGCCACAGCTCGGCGACCTCCGCGTCGCTCGCACCGTCGCGCAGGGCGCCGCGCAGGTCGGACTCCTCGGTCGCGAACAGGCAGGTACGCACCTGCCCGTCCGCCGTCAGCCGGGTGCGGTCGCAGGCCCGGCAGAAGGGGCGGGTGACGGAGGCGATGACGCCGACGTTCTGCGGGCCGCCGTCCACCAGCCAGCGTTCCGCGGGTGCCGAGCCCCGCTTCTCCTCGTCCTCCGCGGTGAGGGTGAAGCGGGTCCGCAGCGCGGCCAGGATGTCCCCGGCCGTGATCATGCCGTCGCGCTGCCAGTTGTGCTGGGCATCCAGCGGCATCTGCTCGATGAAGCGGAGTTCGTAGCCCTCCGCCAGCGCCCAGGAGAGCAGGTCGGGCGCCTCGTGCTCGTTGAGCCCGGGCATCAGCACGGCGTTCACCTTGACCGGCGTCAGGCCCGCCTCGCGGGCGGCGGCCAGGCCGCGGAGCACGTCGGCGTGGCGCTTGCGCCGGGTCATCCGCTGGAAGGTGTCCGGGTCCAGGGTGTCGAGCGAGACGTTGACCCGGTCGAGGCCGGCATCGCGCAGGGCGGCGGCGGTGCGTTCGAGGCCGATGCCGTTGGTGGTCAGCGACATGCGGGGGCGGCACTCCAGCTCGGCGCAGCGCGCCACGATGCCGGTCAGCCCGGGGCGGAGCAGGGGTTCACCGCCGGTGAAGCGCACCTCGGTGACGCCCAGCTCGGTGGTGGCGATCCGGACCAGGCGGACGATCTCGTCATCCGTCAGCAGCTCGGGTTTCGCCAGCCACTGCAACCCTTCCTCCGGCATGCAGTAGGTGCAGCGCAGGTTGCAGCGGTCGGTCAGCGAGACGCGCAAGTCGGTGGCGACCCGCCCATAGGTGTCGAGCAGCATGCTGACGGCCCTCCCAAGTGCGTGATCTCTTCGTCAGCGTAAGTCACCCTTGTGACATCCGACAGCGCCGTCCGAGGCGCCCTCGCAGGTGCGAGGGCAGCACCCTGAGCAGGCTGGCAGACGCGGGGCGCCCACCGCGGGGCCGTACCGGGAAGGCGTCAGGGGGCGGGCTCAGCGCAACGCGTCCGCCCCGCCCTCGGCCCACACCGGCAGCGCGGAGGGATGTGCGGCGTCCCTGTGGACCCGGTTGACGGCCACGGCGGTGCGGCGGGCCGTCGCCTCCGGCTCACCCGTGTTGGTGTTGACGTCGAAGCGGGGAAAGTTGCTGGAGGAGACGTCCAGCCGGATGCGGTGGCCGGCGGTGAAGCGGTCGGCCGTGTCCGGGGCCGTCACCTCGATCTCGTACACCTTTCCGGGCTCCAGCGGCTGCGGCCGTTCGAAGGAGCGGTGGAAGCGGCAGCGGAGGATCCCGTCGGTGCGGTTCACGGCGGAGCCGTGCGGATGGTCGGGGTGGGGCGGATGCTCGTCGATCAGCTTCACGGTGAAGTCGGTGTCCGGCGCGGACGAGGGGATGTGAAGCCGCACCGACACGGGCCCGGCCAGCACGACGTCCCTGGTCAGCGGGGGTGTGACGAGGCTGATCACGTCCGGGCGGGCGTGCAGCGGCAGGCAGGGGGCGCGCACCCCGTGGACGCGTGCGTCGGGCGCGTTCTGGTCGCAGGCGCCGCCGGACATGACCGGGTCTCGACGGTCATGCCCGTGAGGTCAACCGCCGGCTCGCCACGGCCCGCCGCCCCGCCGACGTACTGGCCGGGCTGCTGCCCACCGCCTCGCGGGCCGGTCCCGGGGAGCGGATCAAGCGGGACAAGCTCCAGATCGACGAGGTCCGGGTGGGGCCGCGTCCGCTGGTTCTCGTGCCGTCCGCCCGGGTGTGGCCGCATCTGACGGTGAAGGGCAAGGACCCGTCCTGCGTCGTGGTGCAGTACGCCGTGCGGGCGCCGGCCCCCGCCGGGGCGCTGTCGGTGCGGGCCCTGCACAACCGGCTCGCCGCGCGGGCCTCGCCCGGCCGCATGGAACTGTGCCGGCACCTGCTCGGGGAGCCGTTCACCACGTCGGAGCCGACGGCCCGGCTGGGCTCGACCGGGCCCCAGGTCTCCCGGTCCCTGCGCCGACTGCGCGAGGCGGGCCTGGTCCGCTCCGCCCGCGAGGGCAAGCTGGTACGCCCACCGGCTGGCGACCGAGGTGGTCCGGGCGCCGGGTGACGACGTCCTGGCCACCGTGATGCGCTGACCCCACCGCCCCACCGTCTCCGCCGTTCTCGCCCCGACGACAGTTGGACGGCCTCCCGGCCCGGGCCGGGAGGCCGTCCAACTGTGGCCTGCCGGGCGCAAGGCACCGGCGGCGCGGGTCGGTCAGTGGGCGCCCACGCCCGTCATGGAGCGGACCTCCAGCTCCGCGTACTTCTCGCCGCCGGCCACCTCGTCCGTGGAGAGCAGGGAGGCGATCCAGCCGAGAAGGAAGCCCAGCGGGATGGAGATCAGCCCCGGGTTCTCCAGCGGGAACCAGGCGAAGTCGGCATCGGGGAACATGGAGGTCTCCTTGCCGGTGACGACCGGCGAGAAGAAGACCAGCAGCACCGAGGAGAGCAGCCCGCCGTAGATCGACCAGAGCGCTCCGGTGGTGGTGAAGCGCTTCCAGAAGAGGCTGTAGAGCAGCGTCGGCAGGTTCGCCGAGGCCGCGACGGCGAAGGCGAGGGCGACCAGTCCTGCGACGTTGAGCTTGCCCGCGAAGATGCCCAGCCCGATGGCGACGGCCCCGATGATGACGGCGGAGACGCGGGCCGCCTTGACCTCCTCCTTCTCGGTGGCCTGGCCCTTGCGGATGACGTTGGCGTACAGGTCGTGCGCGAAGGACGACGAGGACGCCAGGGTCAGCCCCGCGACGACGGCGAGGATGGTGGCGAAGGCCACGGCGGAGATCATCGCCAGCAGCACGGCGCCGCCGGTGGAGTCCGCGCCGCCGCCGATCTCCTGGGCCAGCAGGGGCGCAGCGGTGTTGCCCGCCGCGTTGGAGTCGGTGATGGTCTTGGGGCTGAGCAGCGCGGCGGCGCCGAAGCCGAGGGCGATGGTCATCAGGTAGAAGACGCCGATGATGCCGATGGCCCAGTTGACCGACTTCCGTGCCGCCTTGGCGGTGGGCACCGTGTAGAAGCGGATGAGGATGTGCGGCAGCCCGGCGGTGCCCAGGACGAGCGCGATGCCCAGGGAGAGGAAGTCGATCTTCGAGGTCGCCGTGACGCCGTACTTGAGCCCCGGCTCCAGGAAGGACGCGCCCTTTCCGCTGTTCTCGGCAGCGGCGCCCAGCAGCGAGGAGAGGTTGTAGTTGAACTTGTGGAACACCAGGAAGGTGATGATCACGGTGCCGCCGATCAGCAGGCAGGCCTTGATCATCTGGACCCAGGTGGTGCCCTTCATCCCGCCGATCGTCACGTAGAGGATCATGATGATGCCGACGAAGACGACGATGAGGTTCTTGCCCGCCTCGCCGGTGATGCCGAGCAGCAACGCGACGAGCGCGCCCGCGCCGACCATCTGTGCGAGCAGGTAGAAGATCGAGACGATGATGGTGGAGACGCCCGCAGCGGTCCGGACGGGGCGCTGACGCATCCGGTAGGCGAGCACGTCACCCATCGTGTAGCGGCCCGAGTTGCGCAGCGGTTCGGCGACCAGCAGCAGCGCCACCAGCCAGGCCACCAGGAAGCCGATCGAGTACAGGAAGCCGTCGTACCCGGACAGCGCGATGGCGCCGGCGATGCCGAGGAACGACGCGGCGGACATGTAGTCGCCGGAGATGGCCAGCCCGTTCTGGAAGCCGCTGAACTGCCGCCCTCCGGCGTAGAAGTCGGTGGCGTCCTTGGTGCGCCGTCCCGCCCAGACGGTGACCGCGAGGGTGATGACGACGAAGACGGAGAACAACGTGATGATCAGCGGACGGTGCTCGGTGGCACCGGCGGCGACCAGTCGGGTGGCGGGGGCCGCCAGGTCCACGGTGGCGCTCATGCGTCGTCCTCCTGCCCGGCGAGCTGGCCCTCGCCCTCGTCACGCGGCTCGGCCTGGTGCCCGATGCCGCCCTGCCCCGCGGCCGGCCGTGGAGTGCCCGGAGCGGCCTGCTCGTGGGTGCCCGCCTCCAGCCGCGTCTTGAGAGCCTTCGCCTTGGGGTCGAGCTTCGCGGCGGCGAAGCGCGAATACCACCAGGCGATCAGGAAGGTCGTCAGGAACTGCGCCAGGCCGAAGACGAAGGCGACGTTGACCGTGCCGACGACCTTCTTGCCCATGAACTCTCCCGCGTAGTTGGAGAGCAGCACGTAGAGCAGGTACCAGACGATGAACGCGACGGTGAGCGGGACGACGAACGAGCGGTAGCGGCTCCGCAGTTCACCGAACTCGGCGCTGTTTTGCACCTCGGTGTAGTCGCAGCCTCCCGGTGGGCCGGGGGAGGCGGGCTGGGCTGGGGTGTCCACGATGACTCCAGTCGGAACGTGAGGGAACGGCCGGACCGGCGAGGCGGACCGGTGCAGAAGGGAACACAGGGACGGTAAAAATACGTGAGTGTGACACATGTCTCAGCGGACACATGGGTGCGCGCATCGTAAAGCCCGTCCCGGCTCGGCGACAGAGGGGCGGCCGGGGAAACGGAAAAGAAGGATCACGGCTCCGCACACCCTGCGGACTTTCTCCATCAATCCATTGCAGTTGGCAGCCTCGCAGGGATAACTTCCGTCGTCTGTGGACAACTTCAGACGACATGGAGACCGCATGGAATCGAGACCTTCCAGACGGCGACGCGCTCTCGCGGTGCCGCTGGGACTGGTACTGACCGCCTCCTTGGGCCTGGCGGGCGCCGCCGCGGCCAGCGCGCAGGGCACCGAGGGCGACGCGGCCCCCAGGGTGAAGGCGGGCGAGAAGCTCAGCTACGTCGTCAACACGGATACCGATCGCGGTACCGTCAAACGTGTCAAGCGGGAGATACGCAAGGCTGACGGCGAGGTCGTCGCGGCGTACCAGAAGATAGGCGTCATCGTCGCGCACTCCGCCGACCCCGAGTTCGGCCGGACGCTGCGCGCGGTCGAGGGCGTCGACTCCGCCGGCGCCACCCGCACCACCCCGCTGGAGTCCGCGACCACCACCGAGGTGGGCAAGCCGGTCTTCGTCAAGGAGCCCGGCAAGGCCTCCGCGTCGGCGAAGAAGGCCGAGGCCAAGGACCAGGAACCGCTGGAGTCCCTCCAGTGGGACAAGCGCGCCATCAAGGCCGACAAGGCCGCCGAGGTCGACGAGGGCAGCAGGAAGGTCACCGTCGGCGTCGTGGACACCGGCGTGGACGACACCCACCCGGACCTGAAGGCCAACTTCTCCGCGGCACAGTCCGCGAACTGTGTCGGCGGCAAGGCCGACACCGCACGCGGCGCCTGGCGCCCCTCCGACCCGGCCGAGGACTACCACGGCACCCACGTGGCCGGCATCATCGCCGCCGACCGCAACGGCGTCGGCGTCGCGGGCACGGCCCCCGGCGTGAAGGTCTCCTCCATCAAGGTGGCCGAGCCGAAGACCTCGCTGTTCTACGGCGAGGCGGTCGTCTGCGCGATGGTCTTCGCGGCCGACCACGGCGTCGCGGTCACCAACAACAGCTACTACACCGACCCGTGGCTCTACAACTGCGACGACCAGGCCGACCAGAAGGCCATCGCGGACGCGGTGCAGCGGGCCGTCTCCTACGCCCAGCGCAAGGGCGTGACGACCGTCACCTCGGCGGGCAACTCCTCGCAGGACCACGCCGCGAGCGAGATCGTGGACGAGACCAGCCCGAACGACAGCACCCCGGTCAAACGCGTCATCGACCCGGCCACCTGCAAGGACGTGCCGACGATGCTGGAGGGGGCGACCTCGGTCTCGGCGACGGGCGCGCAGAACTCCAAGTCGTACTACTCCAACTACGGCCTGGACCAGATCGACGTGACGGGTCCCGGCGGTGACCGCCGCTACCAGACGCCCGACGAGCCGGCCAAGGACGGCGGTGTGCTCTCCACCATGCCGAACGGTGAGTACGCCTACCTCCAGGGCACCTCGATGGCCGGTCCGCAGGTCGCGGGTGTGGCGGCGCTGCTCAAGAGCACCCACCCCTCCTCCAGCGCCCAGGAGATCTCCTGGCTGCTGAAGGCCCAGGCGCAGTCCCTGCCCTGCCCGGACAGCTACGACCCGGACGGCGAGGGCACCTACGCGGCCAAGTGCACCGGCATGAAGGGCAACAACAGCTTCTACGGGCACGGGCTCGTGGACGCGCTGGCGGCCGTCACGAAGTGACGCCACCGAGGCGGCCGTGACCAGATCGGTCGCCGATACGAGGGGCCGGGCCGCACCAGCGGTCCGGCCCCTTCGGCTGCCGGCCCGGCTACTGCACGGGGGCGCTCGGCGCGTGCGCTGCCGCTTGCGGGGCCGCCGCTTCGGGGGCGGACGCCGCGGGGCCGGAGCCCGTGGCTGCGGGCTGCCAGCCGGGGCCGCGGAAGACGTGGCCGGCGCGGTCCCGCCAGGTGCGCGCGGCACGCACGTCGCGGGCGATGGCCGCGTACTCGTGGGTGGCCACACGCAGCGGGTTGAAGGTGTCGATGTCCTTCGTCAGCCCGAAGACGCACGGATCGCTCTCGGGCACGAACGAGCCGAACAGCCGGTCCCAGACGATGAGGATGCCGCCGAAGTTGCGGTCCAGGTAGCCGCCCTGGGAGGCGTGGTGCACCCGGTGGTGCGAGGGCGTGTTGAGGACGAACTCGACCGCCCGGGGCAGCTTGCCGACCCGTTCGGTGTGGACCCAGAACTGGTAGACCAGGTTCGCCGACGAGCAGAAGGCGAGGGCGGCCGGATGCACGCCGAGCGCGATCAGCGGTACGTAGAACGGCCACACGGTCCAGCTCGTCCAGGGCTGACGCAGGGCCGTGGTGAAGTTGAACTTCCTGCTGGAGTGGTGCACCACGTGGCAGGCCCACAGGATGCGGATCACATGGTGGCCGCGGTGCGACCAGTAGTAGAAGAAGTCCTGTGCGAGCAGCATCAGGACGACGGTCCACCAGTGGAGCGGGACGCGCAGCGGGGTGAGTTCGTAGACCGCCGCGTAGATCGCGACGATCGGTATCTTCCACAGCGCGTCGAAGACCAGGCTGCCGAGACCCATGGTGACGCTGGTCGCGGCGTCCTTGGCCTCGTACCCGGCCGAGTCCTCGTCCGGGTGGAGGCGGTAACTGATCATCTCGACGACGGTGAGCAGGACGAAGGCGGGGACGGACCAGAGGACGACGTCGGGCAGGTTGGACGGCATGTCAGGAAGGTAAGGGCAGCGACCGGGGTCCCGCCAGGGGTAGTTACCGATGCGTACTACTCACGCGTACGGTCTCACACGTACAGCCGCGAGACGGCTCGACACGGCCTCGCATCGGCGCACCGCACGGCAGCGCACACCGGACCGGGGCGCACCGTAGGGAAGTTGGGAGACCTCCGGGCATCCGGCCGGGCGACGCCGGGCCCGCATGCTGCACCCCGCGCGCACGGCACAGCGCGAACTGCCCGGCGGCCACACCTGGTTGCCCCAGGCGCGGGCGCGAGCCGACAGGGCGGACACTTCGCGGGGTCCGCCACGCACCCGCGCGGAAGCTACCCGTAGAGTCCGGGGTACGGTTCGGCGGTTTGCTCCCGATGCCCGATTCGCCCTCCCCGCAGGGCCGTCGGGACGGCGGCGCCACCGCTCCCCCGCACGTACCGCCCCGGCACCGGAGGCGGGCGCGCCTGAAAGCAGTGTCAGTACCGCCCCGTATTCTCTGTGACCATGCTCGAAGACCAGCCGGCCCGCCCCGACGGGATGTCCGAGCGCATCCCCGCGCAGCTCGCCGCCGACAGCCTGCCACCGCAGATCTGGCCGTCCGGATATCCGGACGGCTACGCGGTGGTGGACGTCGAGACGACGGGCCTGGCGCGTGACGACCGGATAGTGTCGGCGGCCGTCTACCGCCTGACCGCCCGCGGCGAGATCGAGGACCACTGGTACTCACCGGTCAACCCGCAGCGCGATCCCGGGCCCACGTGGATCCACGGGTTCACCGCCGAGACACTGGCCGACGCGCCGCTCTTCGCCGACATCGCCGAGGAGTTCGCCGCCCGCCTGCACGGCCGCGTCCTGGTGGCGCACAACGCCCTCTTCGACTGGTCGATGATCGCCCGCGAGTACGCCCGCGCCCGGCGCGAGGCGCCGGTACGGCAGCGGCTGTGCACCATCGCCCTCTCCAAAGAGCTCTCCCTCCCCCTGCCCAACCACAAGCTGGAGTCGCTGGCCGCGCACTACGGAGTCGTCCAGCAACGGGCGCACCACGCGCTGGACGACGCACGCGTGCTGGCCGAGGTCTTCCGCCCCAGCCTGCACCTGGCCGTGCATCAGGCCGTGCGGCTCCCGCTGCTGGCCTGCAAGCCGCTGACCGAATGGGCCGACTCGGTGGTGCCGCGACCCGGCGGCGCACCAGGTGGCGGGTACCGGTCGTACGGCCGCGGCCAGGGCACCTGGCGCCCCTCCCGCAAGCGCCCCGCATGCCCGTATCCGAACCCCGGGCGGTACGAGCCGGAGGGCCCGCTGGTGCAGGGCATGCGCGTAGCCATTTCCGGTGACACCTGTGTGGACCGCGAACTGCTGGAGGACCGCGCCATCGCGGCCGGGCTGCACATCGCGAGCAGCGTGTCGCGGCTGACCAGTCTCCTGGTGACCAACGACCCGGACGCCGCCACCTCGAAGGTCGCCAAGGCCCGTGCGTTCGGGACGCCGGTCATCGACGAGGCGGCCTTCACCCATCTGCTCCAGGACGTGGCACCGGCACCGGGCGGCGCCGCCCGGTGAAGTCGGGGGTCCGCAGCGGAGAGCGGCGGCCCGAGGGGTACCGTCGGTAGGCGTGTACCGCTTCCTGTTGTCCCGGCAGTGGGTGATCCTCACCCTGCTCGGCCTCGCGCTGATCCCCACCATGATCAAGCTGGGCTTCTGGCAGCTGCACCGCCACGAGAGCCGGGTCGCGCGCAACGAGGAGGTCGCCGCCAGCCTCGCCGCACCCACCGTGCCGGTCGGCAGGCTGACGGGCGTGGGGCGGGAGCCCGCCGACGACGACAAGTTCCGCACGGTCACGGCCCGCGGGCGGTACGACACCGGGCACGAGGTCGTGGTACGGCACCGGACCGCAGCCGACGGGGACACCATCGGCTACTTCGTCGTGACCCCACTCGTCCGCCAGGACGGCTCCGCGGTCCTGGTCAACCGCGGCTGGGTCCGCTCCGAGGGCGACCTCACCTCCTTCCCGAAGGTGCCCGAACCGCCGAAGGGCGAGGTCACGGTCACCGGGCGGCTGATGCCCGACGAGACCTCCGAGGCCAGCGGCATCAAGGACACCAAAGGACTCCCGGACCGCCAGGTCATGCTGATCAACAGCAAGGAGCAGGCCCACGAGGTGGGTCGCCGCATGCTGGGTGGCTTCGTCCAGGTGATGAAGACCTCGCCCGAGCCCGCGGGCAAGCAGCCGGAGGTGCTGCCGGAGCCCGACCACAGCGGGATCGGCCCGCACATGGCGTACGCCGTGCAGTGGTGGCTGTTCACGGCCGCCGTGCCCGTCGGGTGGGTCGTGCTGGTGCGCCGGGAGGCGAAGGAGCGGCGGGCCGCGCAGACGGCACCGAACGCGGGCGGGCCCGGCCCGGGCCCCGGCGGGTCGGGGCCCGGCACCGAGGGTTCCGGCCCGGACGCCCCAGGATCCGGGTCGGCCGCGTCCAGCGCCGCCTCCGGCGGGACGGACGCGGAGCAGGAGGAAGGCCGGGGGGAACAAGCGGACGAGGCAGCGGAGAAGGTCGCACCGTAGCGCCCTCGGCTCGCCTTCCGGTGGTCGGGCCAACGTGTTCCGGTGGTCGGGGGCACCGTCCTCCCCCGGGCGCCGGACGGCAGGCGTCGGGCAGACTGCTCCCCATGGATCTTGGACTTTCAGAGCGCGTCTACGTCATCACCGGCGGGACCCGTGGCCTCGGGTTCGCCACCGCCGCGCAACTTCTCGCGGAGGGCGCACGGGTCGTCGTGACCGGCCGGTCCCAGAAGTCGGCCGAGGAGGCCGCGGCCCGGCTCGGCGTCGAGGCGTCCGGCGCGGAGGGCAGGGCCCTGGGCGTCGAGGCGGACAACGCCGACCCCGAGACCCCCGCCCGGGTGATCGCGGCGGCCCGCGAACGCTTCGGACGCTTCGACGGGCTGCTGGTCAGCGTCGGCGGCCCGCAAGCCGGTGTGCCCGCGGACGAGCTGACCGACGAGCAGTGGCAGACGGCCTTCGACAGCGTCTTCCTCGGCGCGGTACGGCTGGCCCGCGGGGCGGCGGGCGAACTGGGCGAGGGCGGCGTGATCGGCTTCGTCCTCTCCGCGTCCGTGCACGAGCCGATCCCCGGACTCACCCTCTCCAACGGGCTGCGCCCCGGACTGGCCGGGTTCGCCAAGACCCTCGCGAACGAGCTGGGGCCGCGGGGGATTCGCGTACTGGGCCTGCTGCCGGGGCGGATCGGCACCGAGCGGGTGGCCTACCTCGACTCGCTCTCCGGTGACGGGGACGCCGCCCGGGAGCGCAACGCGGCGGCCATCCCGCTGCGCCGCTACGGCACGCCGGAGGAGTTCGGCCGCACCGCCGCGTTCGTGCTCTCCCCTGCCGCCTCCTACCTCACCGGGGTGATGCTCCCGGTCGACGGCGGCGCACAGCACTCGTTCTGACCGGACCCGTTCCGACCGGGGCGGCCGGGCGGATGCGGCAACCGTCCCCGCCCGGGGCGCTCAACTGACGCGTTCCGCCCGGTGCCGGGCGGCCCGCATGCGGACCTCGGCCGGGAGGGCGTCCAGCCCGGCCGAGGTCGCCGCGTGCTGGAGGGCCTCCCGTCGCAGCTCGTGCACCACGGGGCCGGGCCGGGCGTGGGCGGCCAGGACGAGACCGATCCGGGCCCGCGGCCGGTCGCGGCACCCCGTCAGGGTGACGCGGGCGTGGTCGACACCGGGCTGTGCCTCGGCCTCGGCCGCGATGACGTCCTCCAGGGCGCGGCCCCGCAGCACCGCCCCCTCGCCGTCCTTGCTGTCGATCAGTGCCTCACCCAGCTTGCGCCGCCTCAGCTGGGCGAGCAGCCACCACAGGGTCAGGAGCAGCAGCACGGCCGAAGCCGCGATGACCACCGGCCACCACCAGCCCTGGTCACGCCACCTGGTGCGGTTCGCGTCGGTCAGCAGCACGTCCCCGGGGCGTGTCCACGGCCAGTCGGACGGCATGGACACCCCCCAGCGCCGTGGGAGGTCGGCGGCGGCGAAGAGCACGGCCAGGCCCAGTGCGAGCAGCACCAGCCCGGCCAGCGCGGCCAGCACCCGGTTGACGGTCCGCAGCATGACTCTCGTCTCCCGTCACTTGCCCGGTCGTCGTACGTGTACGGACAGGCCCGGGCGCCGGGCCAGGCCGAGCTGTTCGATGCCGTCCCGCAGCGCGCCGTCCAGGTCGGAGCGCACCTCGGCCAGGTCCCGGAAGTGCGCCTGCGCGTGGGCCCGGACCTTGCGGCGCCTGACCTTCACCCGTGCGGCCTGCACACCCGGCACCTCCATCGCCCGGTCCCGCAGCACCAGGGCCGCGGCGGAACGTTCGAGTCCGGCGCGTACCTGCGGGGTGTCGGGCCGCATCGTCAGCAAGGAGCGCTTTCCGGCGGTGAGCGCCAGCGCCAGCAGCCACAGGCCGAGCGCGGCGGCCACGGCGGCGCCCGCCATCACGAGGACGTCGTCGAGCCGCCGGGTGGCCAGTTCGTGGGTGAGGGTGCGCCGCCACGCCATGCCCGGCCGCCCGGCCCGTACCGAGGCCACGTCGTACAGCAGGAAGCCGAGACCGGCGAACAGCAGCAGCGCCACGATGCCGCCCGGCGCCCGGCGCACCGACCAGAAACGGCCCGCCGTACCCGCGCGGTGACCGCCCTTGGACTCGTCCCGGCTCACGTCACCCTCCCGGCGCTGTCGCCCTTCAGGTGCGCGGAGTGCAGCCGGTCGATCTCCAGAGCCACGTCCGGCACCTCCATGCCGACCAGTTCCCGTACCCGCTCCACGACGCGGCGGCGCACCGCCCCGCACTGAGCGCCCAGGTCGGAGGGGTACCGCAGTTCGAGCGCGATGCGCACCCGGGCGGTCCTCTCCCGTACCGAGACACTCGTACGGCGCACCGGCTGCCGCACCACGGGTCCGGTGCCCCGCTCCGGGGGCTGCTGCCCGGTGCCGGCCTCCTGCGCGGAGGCGTCGGCGTGCCCGCGCAGTGCCTCACGGGCGGCCTGGGCCGCCACCTTGGCCACCACCCGGTCGGCGATCCGGGTCGCGCCCCGCGCTCCCGCGGACACCCGTTCCTCCCGCGGAAGCTGCCCGGCCACGGGTGCCCGCCCGGCGTCGGGAGACTGCCCGTCCGTCATGGGGTCACCTGCGGCGTTCGTCGTTGCGGCCGCGGAAGAGGTCACCCGCGTCCAGGTCGCCGTCGACGAACCTGCCCACCAGGAAGCCGACGGCGCCCAGCGCCGCCACCAGCAGGAAGGCCCCGAAGCCGCCGAAATACCCGGCGAAGCCCAGCGCCAGGCCGGCGATCAGGCCGACAAGGGCCATGCTCATGTGCGCTCCTTCGCTCGGCACCGCGGCGAAGCACGCGGCGCGGTCACCTCCACGGCGCCGCAACCGGCGCCGGCACTGCTACTGCAACCGGGGGCGGTCCTGGTCGTCGTCGTCCTCGTCCTCCTCGTCGGGCAGCTTGACGTCGCTGACCCCGATGTTGACCTCGACGACCTCCAGGCCCGTCATGCGCTCGACCGCCGAGACGACGTTCTCACGGACCGACCTTGCGACGTCGGAGATCGAGACGCCGTATTCGATGACGATCTCCAGATCGAGCGCCGTCTGCACCTCGCCGACCTCGGCCTTGACCCCTCGGGTGACCGCCGAGGGACCACTGCCGCCGGGCACTCGGTCGCGGACCGCGCCGAAGGTTCGGGCCATGCCGCCGCCCATGGCGTGCACGCCGACGACGTCGCGCGCCGCCATGCCTGCGATCTTCTGCACCACCCCGTCGGCGATGGTGGTCCGGCCGCGGGATCCCGCGGGGCCGCCACCCGATCCGCGCCGGGCCGGCTCGTTCCTGCCGCCGCTCTGCTGCTCGTTCGCCGACGCGCTGCTCGCGCGGGTGTCGGAGCGGTCGGACGTACTGTTCTCGGACATCTCCTGCGCCCCTTCCGGAGGTTCGAAGCGGCCTGCCGCTCCGCTGCTCACGGTAGGCGCGCGGCGGTCAGGACGCGCGGCCACGGCGAGCCCCCTGCGGCCGACCGGGTGACTGCGGCACCCGGACACCGTCCCGCGCCCCCGGAGACGGAACGCTTACACCAGCGCAGGAACGAAGGGAGAGCCATGCCGACGGAGAAGCTGACCCAGATGGTGCGGCAACAGCTCGGGCTGGGCCGGCTCCTGCCGCTGGGCCGGGCGCAGGACGGGACCTGGATCGCCGAGGAGGCGGCCGTCGGCGTGCTGGTGGCAGCGGTGCGGGACGCCGGGCCGAGCCGGGTGCGGATCGATCTGAGCGACCCCGCCTCGGCGTCCCGGCCCGCCGTTCCGCCACCGCCCAGTGCCCTGCCGTACGGGCCGCTCACGCTCACCGCCGAGCTCGCCGTCCCCGCAGGACGCTCCGTGCCGGAGACCGCGGACTCCGTACGGCACACCCTGCTGACCACGGCCGAGCGCGCGCTGGGGCTCCATCTGGCGGCGGTCGATCTGCGGGTGACGGAGCTCCTGGAGGACGCCTCGAAGGCCGCAGGCGAGGGCTCGCGAGCAGCCGGGCGGGCCGGGTCGGAGGGGTCCCGCCAGGAGGAGACCGGGCACCTGGCGCGCGCCGTGCTCGCGGTGGACGGCGTCACGCGGCTCGCGCCCGTGGTGGGCCCGGCGCTCTCCCATGTCGCTGCCGGGCCGGCCCGGCAGGCCGTCGACGTCTCGGAGGGCGACGGCGAGCGCCCGCACCTCCTGTTGCAGCTCGCCGTCTCCCCCACCCGCCAGGTGCTGGAAACGGCACGCGCCGCGCGCGAGGCGGCGCGCGGCGCGCTGGTCGCCGACAGTGGAGAGCAGGCGACCGTGGCCGTGCTGGTCACCGCCGTCGACCACGTCTGAGAACCGGCGGGCGGACGGGGCCGGGCGTACTGCCTGCGGCTGCCTCGGTCAGTCCCCCAGCCCCGCGAGATCGCGCAGGCGGCGCGACTGCGCGCCCCGCTCGGCGGCGCGCTGCTCGTCGTACGTGCGCGTCGCCGCGCCGGCGAGGAGCGCCTTCGTCTCGACCACCGCGTCCCGGGGGGCGGCCAGCAGGGCCGCGGCCAGGTCGGTGACGGCCCCGTCGAGCTGCTCGGGGGCGACCACGAGGTTGGCCAGGCCGACGCGCTCGGCCTCGTCCGCACGGACGAAGCGGCCCGTGGCGCAGATCTCCAGTGCGCGGGCGTAACCGACGAGGGCGGTCAGCGGATGGGTGCCGGCCAGGTCGGGCACCAGTCCGAGGCTGGTCTCGCGCATGGCGAACTGCACGTCGTCGGCGCACACCCGCAGGTCGCAGGCCAGCGCCAGTTGGAAGCCCGCACCGATGGCGTGCCCCTGGACGGCGGCGATGCTGACCAGATCGGGCCGGCGCCACCAGGTGAACGCCTGCTGATACTCCGCGATGGCGGTGTCCAGCTCCTCGTCGGAGCCGCGCGCCAGGTGCAGGAAAGAGAGCTCGCCCTCGATGCCCTCGGGCTCGAATGCGCGCCGGTCGAGCCCCGCGGAGAAGGACTTGCCCTCACCGCGCAGCACGGCGACGCGGACGGAGCCGGGCAGCACGCGGCCCGCTTCGGCCAGCGCCCGCCATGTCGCGGGCGTCTGCGCGTTGCGCTTGGCCGGGTTGGTGAGGGTGACCGTGGCCACCTCACCGTCCACGGCGACGTGCACGCCGTCCTTGTCGAGCAGGGGCATCGAGGTCCTCCGGTGGTTACTCATCAGTTCGGTCGACCGAAGAGTAACCACCGGGGTGAACGCTCGGAAAGCCTTGTCGACAGGGGACCGGCAGGTGAGCGACGGGCGTCGCCGATGCGCGGGAAGCCCCCGCGTCCCGCGCAGGTCCTGGGGGACCTAGGACGAGGCTGCTTTCTTGCCCCGCGTCGCACCACCGCGGCCACGCAGCGTCACACCGGACTCGCTGAGCATCCGGTGCACGAACCCGTAGGAACGGCCCGTCTCTTCGGCCAGCGCCCTGATGCTCGCGCCGGAGTCGTACTTTCTCTTGAGGTCTGCCGCGAGCTTTTCGCGCGCGGCGCCGGTCACCCGGCTGCCCTTCTTCAGAGTCTCGGCCACCCGTGCCTCCTCATGGGAAGTGCGCTCTGTGACTCTCATGATCACCCCTCCCCCTCTATCTGGCCACCCATTCGGCAAGGTCTTCGCCCGGAGCTTGGGAACTTGTGCACCGGCCGTCCGGCCGGAACGCCGTGCGCACGGCCCCATGCAGATGCACGTGCATCCGCCCCGGAAACCCGGAGCGGATGCGAAAGGGGCAGGTCAGCGACGCACCCGAGCCGCGTGGGAGGCGGCGCCGTTCCTCCTGCCACGGAGGCGCACCACCCGGCACGGGACCGCGCCGGGGTACGAGGTGCTCTCACTCAGATGAAGGATCAACGGTCGGCCGAATGATCCATCCGGGGTGGATCAAGAAGGGGGACCGCACGGAGAGGATCAGCCCAGCGGGCCCCATCGAAGGCGGCCCTCGCGACGGCAGCGGGGGCGAACGGCGGCTCAGGCGAGGGCGACGAGGTCCGCGTAGTCCTCGTTCCACAGGTCCTCGACCCCGTCCGGAAGCATGATGATCCGCTCCGGATGGAGGGCGGCGACGGCCCCCTCGTCGTGGGTGACCAGCACGACCGCACCGGTGAAGGTGTGCAGCGCGCCGAGGATCTCCTCGCGGCTGGCCGGGTCCAGGTTGTTGGTCGGCTCGTCCAGCAGCAGCACGTTGGCCGACGAGACCACCAGCGTCGCCAGCGCCAGCCGGGTCTTCTCACCGCCCGAGAGCACCCCGGCCGGCTTGTCCACGTCGTCGCCGGAGAAGAGGAAGGAGCCCAGCGTCTTGCGGATGGCGACCAGGTCCATGTCGGGCGCGGAGGAGCGCATGTTCTCCAGCACCGTACGGTCCGGATCCAGCGTCTCGTGCTCCTGCGCGTAGTAGCCCAGCTTGAGCCCGTGCCCAGGCACGACCTTGCCGGTGTCCGGCTCCTCGATGCCCGCCAGCAGCCGCAGCAGTGTCGTCTTGCCCGCGCCGTTGAGGCCGAGGATGACCACGCGGGAGCCCTTGTCGACGGCCAGGTCCACGCCGGTGAAGATCTCCAGCGAGCCGTACGACTTCGACAGGTCCTCCGCCATCAGCGGGGTCCTGCCGCACGGCGCCGGGTCAGGGAAGCGCAGCTTGGCGACCTTGTCGTCCTGGCGCTCCGCCTCCAGCCCGGACAGCAGCTTCTCCGCGCGCCGGGCCATGTTCTTCGCCGCGACGGCCTTGGTGGCCTTGGCCCGCATCTTGTCGGCCTGCGAGTTGAGCGCGGCGGCCTTCTTCTCGGCGTTGGCCCGCTCCCGGCGGCGCCGCTTCTCGTCGTCCTCGCGCTGGATCTGGTACTGCCTCCAGCTCATGTTGTAGATGTCGATGGTCGAACGGTTGGCGTCCAGGTAGAACACCTTGTTGACCACCGTCTCCATCAGGTCGACGTCGTGGGAGATGACGATGAGGCCGCCGCGGTAGGTCTTGAGGAAGTCCCGCAGCCAGGCGATGGAGTCCGCGTCCAGGTGGTTGGTCGGCTCGTCCAGCAGCAGCACGTCGGCGTCGGAGAAGAGGATGCGGGCCAGCTCCACGCGGCGCCGCTGACCGCCCGAGAGGGTGTGCAGCGGCTGGCCGAGGACCCGGTCGGGCAGTCCCAGGCTGGCGGCGATGGTGGCGGCCTCCGCCTCGGCGGCGTAGCCGCCCTTGGTGAGGAACTCCGTCTCCAGGCGCTCGTACTTCTTCATCGCCTTGTCGCGGGTGGCGCCCTGGCCGGTGGCGATGCGCTGCTCGTTCTCCTGCATCTTGCGGATCACCTGGTCCAGGCCGCGCGCGGAGAGGATGCGGTCCCGGGCCAGCACGTCCAGGTCACCGGTGCGCGGGTCCTGCGGCAGGTAGCCGACCTCGCCCGAGGAGGTCACGCTGCCGGCGGCGGGGGTGCCCTCCCCCGCCAGGCACTTGGTGAGGGTGGTCTTGCCCGCGCCGTTGCGGCCCACGAGTCCGATGCGGTCGCCCTTGGCGATGCGGAAGGTGGCCGACTCGATGAGGATGCGGGCGCCGGCGCGCAGCTCAAGACCGGTGGCGGTGATCACTGGAGAACTCCAAGGCAGGACTGTGGACGTGCGTACGGATCAGGGGCGAACGCGCGGGACGGCGCGCTCGCGTGCGGGAGCGAAGCGGCGTACGCACGCCTAATGCACGAGGAGATGAGGCATGGGGCCATTCTACCGGCGGAAGGCAAACGCTTTTCCGGCCCGGCCCCGGCCCGCGACGGGCGTGCCGGTCGGTCACTCCCCGCCGGTGTGGACCTGGAAGGCCGCGCGGCGGACGGCCTTGGCGAGCGCGGGGTCCGGGTGGGCGGCGGCCAGGGCGACGAGGACCTGCACCGTGCGCGGGTGTCCCGTGGCCCGTACCTCCTCCAGCAGTCCGGGGACCGAGCCCTGCACGGCGGTGCCGAGGTGGTCGACCAGCAGTTGTTCCTCGCCGTGGTCGGTGACGGCGGCCGCGGTGTCCACCCACAGCCAGGTGGCCTCCTCCCGGGTGAGCACGCCGGGGGCGCCGCCTGCCAGGTCCTCCGGGTCGGTACCGGCCTGCTCGGCCAGCCACAGCAGCGCGTAGGGCCGCAGCGTCGGCTCGTCGGCGGCCTCCTGCACGGCCGGCTCGGCGGGCGCCCCCACCACCCGCAGGGCCTCGAAGGCCAGCCCGCGGATCAGCGCTTCCTCGCCCCGGGCTGCGTCCAGCAGCTCGGTGACGGCGTGCCCGGTGGGGCGGGCCGCCAGCCAGGCGCGGTACTCGTCGCGTGCGGGACCCGGCGTCATCCGGGCGCAGCCGCGCAGCATCTCCTCCGCCGACTGCTCGATGTTGCCGGCGGGGCTCTGCGCGGCGACGCAGATCTGCTCCAGCTTGGTCCACACCGCCCAGTGGCCGAGCGGGGTGAGGACGGCCGAGCCCTGGCGGAGCCCCGGCTCGCTCTCCGGCTCCTCGTCGGGGCACCGGGTGAGGGCGCCGACGGCGGAGAGGCCGTCGAGCGCCCAGTCGAGCAGTCCGGGCAGGGCGACACCGACGACGGCGCGGCCCGCGCCGGGCTGGTGGGCGTCGCGTTCGGCGCGGAGTTCGGCGATGCGCCGGCCCAGCAGGTCGTGGAGGAGGGCGAAGGTGACGGGCCCGCCGGACAGGTGCATGACGGACAGGAACTGGGGGACCGCCTCGACGACCTCGGCGACCAGACCCTGTTCGTGCGGCAGCGGCGCGGGGTGGGCCAGCGACCAGGCGTCGAAGAGGGCCACCCAGCCGCGCAGCACCGCGCTGTCGTCCCGGTCCCAGGCGCGCAGCCGCCAGCCGGCGCGGGCGGTCTCCCCGTGCAGTTCGATGAGGCCCGCCAGCTTGGCCCGGCCCCAGTGGGCCCGCACCTGGGGGACGGTCATCCGCAGCTCCTCGGCCGCGCTGCGGGCCTCCGCACCGGTGTGCGGGGAGCTGCCGGTGCGGGCGGCCCAGTGGGCGAGGCGGACGGCGTCGCCGAGGCTGGCCCGCGCGTAGCGGGCGAGCTGGTCGCGGGGGAGCATGCCGTCCGGGGGCCGGGGCGTCCGGGCGGCGCGCCGCGTCGTGACAGTGCGCCGGGCAGCGGCGACGGGCTGTCGTGGGACGAGGCGGAGCCGGTTGTCTCGCGGGGTACGGGACGTCGTCACAGGAGCAGTCTTCACGCTGTGCCCGGGAAACCCAAACCTGGGGTGCCATATCCGGTCGCACCCGTCGCTCGTCGCGCTTCCGTCCGGGCGGGCGGACGCCGCACTCTGAGTGGTCCTCAGCGTGACGTGCCGTCAGGCGGCCGGGTCGGGCGCGTCCCTCACATGAAGGGGGTGAGGAAGCGGCGCAACTTCTCCTCGTACGCGTGCGGGTCGGCGTTCCACATGGCCGCGTGCGGGGCGTGGGTGATCCGGTGCAGGGAGACGAGCTTCTCGCGGCGTGCCGCCAGCGCGCGGGATGCCTCCCAGGGGGCGATGGTGTCGGCGGGGCCGTGCAGCACCAGGGTGGGCACGGTGAGTCCGGCGGGGTCCACCAGCGGCGCATGCGGCCCCTCGGGCAGCCCGGCACGGCCCTGGACGGCGCGGACGACCAGCGGCAGCAGCACGCGGGGGGTGCCGCGGGAGCCGGCCAGCGCGCGGACGGTGTGCTGCCAGTCCAGGACGGGCGAGTCCAGCACCAGGCCGACGACCCGGTCGCGCAGGGGGGAGTGCGCGGCTGCCTGCGCAGCCATCGTGGCGCCGGTGGACCAGCCGTGCAGGATCACCCGCTGGGCGCCGTGCTGGACGGCGTAGCGGATGGCGGCGTCCAGGTCCCGCCACTCGGAGTTGCCCAGGTGGCCGATGCCGTCGGGGGGCGGGGGCGCCCCGGGGTCGCCGCGGTAGCTGATGTCCAGCACCGGCAGCCGGCTGCTCACGTAGAAGGGCAGCAGCGTCATGGGGTGCTCGCGGGTGGCGCCGAGGCCGTGCACGGTGATGACCCAGGCGGTGCGGTCGCCGGGGACGAACCAGGCGGGCAGCGGGCCGAGCTCTCCGGGGATGGCCACGTCCGTGTACTCCACCCCCAGCGCCTCGCCGGGGTCGCCCACGTGGACCTGCGGAGTGAGGCGGACGGTCGTGCCGGTGCCGAGGCTGCCCCGGGTGACGCGGCGCAGTTCGCGGACCACTGTGTGCGGGTGGCGCTGCGCCGCCGTCTCGTGCTCCATGACGGGCCCGACGACGGCGTGCACGCCGCGTCCGGTCAGCCCGTAGACGCCCGGGAGGTGGGCGGCCAGGGAGCGGGTGACACAGACACGGCCGTCGTCGTGCGACTGGACGGTCAGGCGAGTGCCCTCGAACCCGGCGGTGGGTCTGCTTCCCGCCGTGCTGCCCTCGCCGCGGGCGCGCGGCGGGCGGAGCGCGACGTCGGCGGCGTACCGCCCGGCCGCCAGGGCGGCCGCGCCGGTGCCGAGCACGGTGGACGCGGCCAGTGCCGCGGTTCGCAGTCGCATCCTCACCAGGTTGACGCGTCAGGCCGGGTCAAACCAGCGGACCGCGCCGGGAGGGTGACGGCCGCCCGGGGTAACCGCAGGTGGCGAGGGGGTCCGACCGGTGCCGTGAACTCTCGTTGCGGGGTGTCTTCTCAGCCCGTCGGCACGCCACGAACACGGTGTGACGTGGAGCACACAACAGTCGTCAGGGGGTGACACCTCGACGCCCGCCCCAGTTCACCTGCTGTTCACTCGGCGTCCCTACGTTCACGGCGTTACTGCCCCTCGAACTGATTGTGCCTGGTGCATGGAACACATCACGCTTCTCATCGGGATCGTGATCGTCACGGCCTTGGTGTTCGACTTCACGAACGGCTTCCACGACACGGCCAACGCCATGGCCACCACCATCTCCACGGGGGCGCTGGCCCCGCGTGCGGCAGTGGCCATGTCCGCGGTCCTCAACCTCCTCGGCGCGTTCCTGTCCGTCGAGGTGGCCAAGACCATCTCCTCGGGAATCATCGATGAAGGTTCCGGCATCCGGCCCGAAGTGATCTTCGCCGGGCTGGTGGGTGCGATCGTCTGGAACCTGCTGACCTGGCTCGCCGGGCTGCCCTCCAGTTCCTCGCACGCCCTGATGGGCGGCCTGATCGGTGCGACCCTCGCCGCGGTCGGCACGGGCGCGGTCAACGGCGACGTCGTCGTCATGAAGGTCCTCGTCCCGGCGCTGGCGGCGCCGCTGGTCGCCGGTGTCGCCGCCCTGTGCGCCACCCGGCTCACCTACCGCCTCACCCGCCGCATCGACGAGGGGCAGACCGCCCGGGGTTACCGCGCCGGCCAGATCACCTCGGCGGCCCTGGTCTCCCTGGCGCACGGCACCAACGACGCGCAGAAGACCATGGGCGTCATCACGCTCGCCCTGATCACCGGCGGTGCCCTGGCTCCCGGTGCCGACCCGCCGGTGTGGGTCATCGCCTCCGCGGGACTCGCCATCGCGCTGGGCACCTACCTCGGCGGCTGGCGCATCATCCGCACCATGGGCAAGGGCATCACCGACATCCGCCCCCCGCAGGGCTTCGCCGCCCAGACCGGCGCGGCGGCCACCATCCTGGCCTCCTCGCACATCGGCTTCTCCCTCTCCACCACGCATGTGTGCTCCGGCGCGATCATGGGGTCGGGGCTGGGCCGCAAGGGCAGCGTGGTGCGGTGGGGCACGGCGGGACGCATGGTCGTCGGCTGGGCTCTCACCCTGCCCGCGGCCGGTCTGGTCGCGGCGGGCGCGGCGCTGCTGGCCGAGCAGGGCGACTGGGGTGTCACGACGGTCGCCGTCCTCACCCTGGCGATCTGCGGCGCCATCTGGGCCCGCTCGCGGCGTTCCCCGGTGGACCACACCAACGTCAACGCGGCGGAGCCCGCCGCGGAGTCCGCCATACCGGCCCCGGCGGCGACGCCGGAGCCCCAGCCGCAGCCCGGGTCCGCACCGGAGCGGGAGCCGGCCGGGGTGGTCACCTCCGCCGTGCGGGCCGTCTCCCCGCCGCCGCCTCCGGCGGGTGTGGGCCTCGCTTCCGCCCTCCCCGGCGAAACCGCACCGAGCGAGCACGCCCGCTCCTCGGGCCGCCCCGCGTCCGCGGGCAGCCTCTCCTGAGACCCGTTCCCGGTCCCGGGGCGCGCCCCGGGACCGGGAACGGGCTCGGGCCGCCCGTCCTCCCGGACGGGACACGCCTCATGGTCGGAATGGTCGGAAAGGCCGGAAAGGGATGACCACATGAACATCGACTGGGCCGCTCTCGGCCAGGTCTTCGGTGTCAGCCTGCTGGCGACCGTCGCGCTCGTCGGCGTCTTCACCCTCGGCATCGTCGCGACCTCCGCCCGCGGCGCCGGTGCCTCCCCCTCCCCCCTCGCCCGCGCCGGCGGTTTCGCCTGCTTCGCGCTGTGCCTGGCCGCGGTGGCCTACGGGATCCACCTGATCGCGGCCTAGGCTCCACGGCGCGCGGGCATCTCCTGCGCCGGGGCCCGGCGTTCGGGGCGGCGTGGGGGATCACACACCTCCCCGTCGCAGGTCAAGGGCGAGTTGACGGGGTCTGCCGGGCGTGGTGGACTGCCGGTGCCCAACGGCGGCATGGAGAGGAAGCCGGTGCGAATCCGGCGCGGTCCCGCCACTGTCACCGGGGAGCGCCACTCCAGCGATGCCACGGCCCGGTGCGGGCTGGAAGGCGGGGGCGGCGCGGATCCGGGAGCCAGGAGACTCTCGCCGTCGGTCGAGTCGAGCCAGGGCGAGGACCCTGAGTGAGGACACCGTCATGCGTGGCTGCGCCGCCCTGGCCGCCTTTCCGCCGATACCCGCGCCTTCGCCCCTGTCCGCCTCGTCGCGGGGCGTCTCCGTTCTCGACCCGGGTGTGCGCGTCGGATCCCTCGCGTGACCGGCCCCCGTCGTGCGGGCTCCATGACACGGGCCGCCGGGGTCCAGGTGGCCGGCGCCCTCGCCGGGTACGCCGCCGACGCGCTGTGGGGGGACCCCCGGCGCGGCCACCCCGTCGCCGCCTTCGGGCGGGCCGCGGCCGCGGTGGAGCGGCGCCTGTGGCGTGACCACCGGGGCGCCGGGGCCTGCTATGTCGCGCTGTGTGCGGGCGGCGCCGTCGCCCTCGGACGGGCCGCCGAGAGCTCGGCCCGCGTCGTCGGACGCCGGCCCCTTGCCGGGCTCGCCGTGACGGCAGCCGCCACCTGGGCGGTGCTCGGCGGTACGTCGCTCATCCGCGAAGCCCGCGCGGTGGCGGGTGCGTTGGAGGCCGGCGATCCGGCGTCGGCCCGCGAGCGGCTGCCCGCGCTGTGCGGCCGGGACCCGCAGGAGCTGGACGTGCAGGACATGGCGCGGGCAGTGGTCGAGTCCGTCGCGGAGAACACCTCCGACGCCGTGGTGGGCGCCCTGGTGTGGGGCGCGCTGGCCGGGGTGCCGGGGCTGCTGGGGTTCCGGGCCGTCAACACGCTTGACGCGATGGTGGGTCACCGCTCGCCGCGGCACCGCAGGTTCGGCTGGGCGGCGGCGCGGCTGGACGACGTGGCGGGCTGCCCAGGCGCCTGGCTGACCGCCGCCCTGGCCGCCCTGGCGGGGCCCGACCCGCGCGGCGCCGTACGGGCGTGGCGCGCGGACGCACACCGGCACCCGAGCCCCAACGCGGGCCCGGTCGAGGCGTCGTTCGCGGGGGCCCTGGGGGTGCGGCTGGGCGGGACGCTGTCGTACGGCGGCCGCACCGAGCACCGTCCGGTCCTCAACGCGCCCGGCCGCCCCGTGCGGACTGCCGACGTGGAACGTGCGGTACGGCTCTCCCGCCGCGTCGGCGCCCTGGCCCTGGCGGCCACCTGCGCGGGTGTCGCAGCCCGCCACGCGGTCGTCGGCGCACTGCGCACCGCGACGACAGGGGGGACAGGGATGCCGGGGACGACAGGGGGGACAGGAACGACAGGAACGGGGCATGCGGGGGCGGGGAAAGGCGGCCGGGCGACGCGGGGAGGAGCGTGGTGAGCGGTCGTGTCGGGGGTGGGCTGTTGGTCGCGGGAACGACCTCGGACGCCGGCAAGAGCGTGGTCACGGCGGGCATCTGCCGCTGGCTGGCCCGCAAGGGCGTGTCGGTGGCGCCGTTCAAGGCACAGAACATGTCGCTCAACTCGTACGTGACCCTTGAGGGCGCCGAGATCGGCCGTGCCCAGGCCATGCAGGCGGCCGCGGCACGGGTGGAGCCGAGCGCGCTGATGAACCCGGTACTGCTGAAGCCGGGCAGCGACCGCACCAGCCAGGTGGTGCTGCTGGGCAAGCCGGTGGGTGAGATGTCCGCGCGGGGCTACTTCGGGCGGCACACCCCGCAGGAAGCCGGCGGGGGCGGCGTGCGGTACGGGCGGCGCGAGGAGCTGCTGGAGACGGTGACGGGCTGTCTGGAGGAGCTGCGGCGCACCCACGACGCCGTCATCTGCGAGGGCGCCGGCTCGCCCGCCGAGATCAACCTGCGGCGCAGCGACATCGTCAACATGGGCCTGGCGCGGGCCTGCCGGCTGCCGGTGGTGGTGGTCGGCGACATCGACCGCGGCGGCGTCTTCGCCTCCCTGTTCGGTACGACGGCCCTGCTGGCCCCCGAGGACCAGGCGCTGCTGGCCGGGTACCTCGTCAACAAGTTCCGCGGCGACGTGACGCTGCTCGAACCCGGCCTGGAGATGCTGCACGGGATGACGGGCCGGCCGACGTACGGTGTGCTGCCCTTCCGGCACGGCCTGGGCATCGACGAGGAGGACGGACTCCGCGTCTCCCTGCGCGGCAGCGTCCGCGAGTCGGCGGTCACCGCCCCCTACGGCGCGGACGTGCTGCGGGTCGCGGTGCTTCCGGTGCCGCTGATGTCCAACTTCACCGACGTGGACGCGCTGGCTGCCGAGCCCGGCGTGGTGGTGCGCTTCTGCGACCGCCCCGAGGAACTGGCCGACGCCGACCTCGTGGTGGTGCCGGGCACCCGCGGCACGGTCGAAGCGCTGGAGTGGCTGCGCGAACGCGGGCTCGCCGACGCCGTGGTGCGGCGCGCCGCCGAGGGGCGGCCTGTGCTGGGCGTGTGCGGCGGCTACCAACTGCTCGGCGAGCGGATCGAGGACGACGTCGAGTCGCGCGCCGGTCGCGTCGAGGGCCTCGGGTTGCTGCCGGTGCGGGTGCGGTTCGCCCGCGAGAAGACGCTCGCCCGCCCGCACGGTACGGCGCTGGGCGAGCCCGTCGAGGGCTACGAGATCCACCACGGGGTGGCCGAGGTGCACGGCGGCGAGAGCTTTCTGCGCGGCGCGGGCGGCCAGGACCTGGACGGCTGCCGGGTGGGGGCCGTGTGGGGCACCCACTGGCACGGTTCGCTGGAGTCGGACGGCTTCCGCCGTGCTTTCCTGCGCCGGGTCGCCGCCGACGCGGGGCGCGCGTTCGAGCCCGCGCCCGACACCCGGTTCGGCGCCCTGCGCGAGGAACAGCTCGACCTGCTGGGCGATCTGATCGAGGAGCACGCGGACACGGCGGCGCTGCTGCGGCTCGTCGAGGACGGGGTGCCCGAGGGCCTGCCGTTCGTCCCGCCGGGGGCGCCGCCGTGACGGTCCGCCGGCCCGCCGCCCCTCTGCCCCCGAGCCACTCGAAGGAGTGACCGTCACGTGAGCCCCTATCCCTTCACCGCCCTCGTCGGCCAGGCGGACCTCCAGCTCTCCCTCCTGCTCAACGCCGTCTCACCGGCTGTCGGCGGCGTTCTGGTGCGGGGGGAGAAAGGGACCGCCAAGAGCACGGCCGTCCGGGCGCTCACCGCGCTGCTGCCCGCGCTGGACGTGGTGCCCGGCTGCCGCTTCTCGTGCGACCCGGCCGCCCCGGACCCCGACTGCCCCGACGGCCCGCACGGGGGCGAGGCGGGGAGCGAGGCCCGTCCGGCGCGCATGGTGGAGCTCCCGGTGGGCGCCTCCGAGGACCGGCTGGTGGGCGCGCTGGACATCGAGCGGGCGCTGTCGGACGGCGTGAAGGCGTTCGAGCCGGGACTGCTGGCGGACGCACACCGGGGTGTGCTGTACGTGGACGAGGTCAACCTGCTCCACGACCACCTGGTCGACCTGCTGCTGGACGCCGCCGCCATGGGCGCCTCGTACGTGGAGCGCGAGGGCGTCTCCGTCCGGCATGCGGCCCGTTTTCTGCTGGTGGGCACGATGAACCCGGAAGAGGGCGAGCTGCGCCCGCAGTTGCTGGACCGGTTCGGGCTGACCGTCGAGGTGGCGGCCTCGCGGGAGCCGGACGAGCGCGTGGAGGTCGTACGGCGGCGGCTGGCCTACGACGACGACCCGGAGGGGTTCGCCGCGCGCTGGGCCGCCGAGGAGCGGGGCCTGCGGGACCGGATCGTGGCGGCCCGCGCCCTGCTGCCGAAGGTGCGGCTGGGGGATGCGGCGCTGCGCCAGATCTCCGCGACCTGCGCGGCGTTCGAGGTGGACGGCATGCGCGCCGACCTGGTGATGGCCCGCACGGCGACGGCGCTGGCCGCCTGGGCGGGCCGCACCGAGGTGGAGCAGGCGGACGTACGGCAGGCCGCGCTGCTGGCGCTCCCCCACCGCCGCAGGCGCAACCCGTTCGACGCCCCGGGACTCGACGAGGACAAGCTCGACCGGACGCTGGAGGAGCACGCCCCGCAGGACGAGGACGGTCCCGGGCCGGACGGCCCCGACGGCGACGGGCCCGGGGACGGGGAGCCGGACGACGACGGGCCCGACGGTGGACCCGGCGGCGGCATCCCCCCGCAGGCCGGCCCGCACGACGCCCCGCAGACCGGCCCCCAGGACGCGCCGCACGAGGACGGCGGCAGCGAGGCCCCCGGCCTCGAAGAGCCCGCCGCCCCGCAGCAGGCCGACCGGTCACCGTCCGCGCAGCCCTCCACGGGCGAGGCCGCCGGGGAGCCCGATCCGCGGGCCCAGGCCGCCGTACAGCAGCCCACCGCCCCCACAGGGGAGCCGTTCAGGGCGCGCACCCTCACCGTTCCCGGACTCGGCGAGGGGGCGGCCGGGCGCCGTTCGCGGGCCCGTACGGCGCACGGCCGCACCACAGGGGCGCGCCGTCCGCAGGGCGCACTCGGCACGCTGCATCTGGCGGCGACCGTGCAGGCGGCGGCGCCGCACCAGCACGCGCGCGGCCGCAGCGGCAGCGGGCTGGTGGTGCGCCGCGACGATCTGCGGGAGGCCGTGCGGGAGGGCCGCGAGGGCAACCTGGTGCTGTTCGTGGTGGACGCGTCCGGATCGATGGCGGCGCGGCAGCGGATGGGCGCGGTCAAGGGGGCGGTGCTGTCGCTGCTGCTGGACGCCTATCAGCGCCGGGACAAGGTCGGTCTGGTGACGTTCCGGCGGGGCGAGGCGCAGGTGGCGCTGCCGCCCACGTCGTCCGTGGACGCTGCGGCGGCCCGGTTGGAGACGCTGCCCACCGGTGGGCGCACCCCGCTGGCGGCGGGGCTGCTGCGGGCGCGCGAGGTGCTGCGGGTGGAGCGGCTGCGGGACCCGGCGCGGCGACCGCTGCTGGTCACCGTCACCGACGGGCGGGCCACGGGCGGCCCGGAGCCGCTGGTGCGCTCCCGGCAGGCGGCCGCACTGCTGGCGGCCGACGGCGTCGCCTCGGTCGTCGTGGACTGCGAGGCGGGGCACGTGCGGCTCGGGCTGGCGCGTGAACTGGCGGCGCATCTGGGCGGCGAGGCCGTCACGCTGGACGAGCTGCGTGCGGACGCGGTCACCGACCTGGTCCGCAGCACCACTCAGGCAACCGATTCCAGGACCGCACGGAGGGCCGCGTAATGCCGAAGGGGCAGCCGAGCGTCGTACCCGCTGACGGGCTCACCACGCGTCAGCGCCGCAACCGGCCGCTGGTGGCGGTGCACACGGGCACCGGCAAGGGGAAGTCGACGGCCGCGTTCGGGATGGCGCTGCGCGCCTGGAACCAGGGCTGGCCGGTCGGGGTGTTCCAGTTCGTCAAGTCCGCCAAGTGGAAGGTCGGCGAGGAGCGCGCGCTCAAGGTCCTCGGCGCCACGGGTGAGGGCGGCAGCGTGACCTGGCACAAGATGGGCGAGGGCTGGTCGTGGATCCAGCGCAACGTCGCCGACGGGGAGATGAGCAGCGAGGCGGCGGCCCGCGAGGGCTGGGAGCAGGTCAAGCGGGACCTGGCCGCCGAGACGTACCGGCTGCTGGTGCTCGACGAGTTCGCGTACCCGATGCACTGGGGCTGGGTGGACGTGCACGAGGTGGTGGCCGTGCTGCGGGACCGGCCCGGTACCCAGCACGTGGTGGTCACCGGCCGGAACGCGCCGCCCGAACTGGTCGAGGCGGCGGACCTGGTGACCGACTTCTCCAAGGTCAAGCACCCGATGGACGCCGGTCAGAAGGGGCAGAAGGGCATCGAATGGTGACCCGTGCCCCGGTGATCCGCGCCGCCCTGGCCGGCACCCCGCCCGCGCCGGGGGCCGCCGCGTGATCCGTACGCCCCGCCTGGTCGTCGCGGCGCCGTCCTCCGGGAGCGGCAAGACGACGGTGGCGACCGGGCTGATGGCGGCCTTCGCCGAGCGCGGTCTGACCGTCTCCCCGCACAAGGTGGGCCCCGACTACATCGACCCGGGCTACCACGCGCTGGCGACGGGCCGCCCCGGCCGCAACCTGGACGCCTACCTGTGCGGCCCGCAGCGGATCGCGCCGCTGTTCGGGCACGCCGCCGCCGGCACGGACCTGGCCGTGGTCGAGGGCGTGATGGGGCTGTACGACGGCGCCGCCGGACAGGGCGAACTGGCCTCCACGGCGCACGTGGCCAAGCTGCTGCGGGCGCCGGTGGTGCTGGTGGTGGACGCCTCGTCGCAGTCCCGTTCCGTGGCCGCGCTGGTGCACGGCTTCGCGTCCTGGGACCCGGAGGTGGCCCTGGCCGGGGTGGTGCTCAACAAGGTCGGCTCCGACCGGCACGAGGAGCTGCTGCGCGAGGCACTGGAAGGTTGCGGGGTGCCGGTGGTGGGCGTGCTGCGCCGCACGAAGGTGGTGCGGGCGCCCTCCCGCCACCTGGGCCTGGTACCGGTGGCCGAGCGCCGTGCCGAGGCCCTCGACGCGGTGGCGGCGCTCGCGCGGCAGGTGCGGGAGGGCTGCGACCTGGACGCGCTGCTCGCCCTGGCGCGGCAGGCCCCGCCGCTGCCGGACGCGCCGTGGGACCCGGCCGAGGAGGTGGGGCGCGTGCCGGTGGCGCGGGCACCGAGGGTGGCGGTGGCGGGCGGTGCGGCGTTCACGTTCTCCTACGCCGAGCACGCGGAGCTGCTGCGGGCCGCCGGCGCCGAGGTCGTCCCGTTCGACCCGCTGCGCGAGGAGGCCCTGCCGGACGGGACGGCGGGGCTCGTCGTCGGCGGCGGCTTCCCGGAGGTGTACGCCCCGGAGTTGGCCGAAAATCGACCCTTGCGCGAGCAGATCGCGGCGTTCGAGGGCCCGGTTGCGGCCGAGTGCGCCGGGCTGCTGTATCTGGCGCAGGACCTGGACGGCACCCCCATGTGCGGGGTGCTGGACGCGCACGGGCGGATGGCGGAGCGGCTGACGCTGGGCTACCGCGAGGCGGTCGCCGTGGCCGACAGCGCGCTCGCCGAGGCAGGCACCCGGGTGCGGGGCCACGAGTTCCACCGCACCGAACTCCTCCCCGGCGCCGGACAGGTGCCCGCCTGGGGGCTGGTACGCCCGCAGCGCCGGACGGAGGGCTTCGTCCAGGGGCAGGTGCACGCCTCCTACCTGCACGTGCACTGGGCGGCGGCGCCCGGCATGGCGGGCCGGTTCGTCGACAGGTGTGCGCGCCGGCAGGAAGCGGGGAGCGCCGCGTGACACCGCAGCGACAGGCCAGCGGATCCGCCGGACCCGCCGCGGGGGCGCGGCTGTTCACCGTGGGTGTCGGCACCTGTGCCGGGGTGCGGGCCCAGGAGGTGCTGCACCTGGTGCGGGGCGTGCTCACGGCCGCCGGGCTGGCCGAGGAGGATGTCGCGGCGCTGGCCACGGTGCAGGCACGCGCCCAGGAGCCGGGGCTGCTGACGGCCGCCCGGCGACTGGGGCTGCCGCTGCTCGCCTACGACGCGCGGACGCTGGCCCGCGTCCGGGTGCCGCACCCCTCGGACTTCTCCCGCGCGGCAGTGGGCACCCCCTCGGTCGCCGAGGCGGCAGCGCTGCTGGCCGGCGGCGGCGACGGCTCGTCCGTGCAGAGCGGGGCCCCCGTACTGCTGACCCCGAAGACCACCTCCCGCCCGGCGGACGGCTCCCCCGCACGGGCCACCGCCGCGCTGGCGGCGATCGCGGTCCCGGGGACGGAGACATGACGCCCGCCACGCAGCCCGGAACAGCCTCGGGGCCGGGACCGGAACCGGGGACAGGGGCGGGGAGGGAAACGGGCGCGGCTGACGCCCGCGCCGTCGGGAGGGACGCATGAGCGCCGACGCCGGGGAGAAGGACGCACACATGACGGCATCCGCCGCCGACAGCACCGCGCTGCGCCACCACGGAGACGCCGAAGTACGCGGCGGCGAGGCCGGGCTGACCGACCTGGCGGTGAACGTGCGCACCGGCACTCCCCCGGCCTGGCTGCGCCGCCGGCTGGCCGCCTCGATCGAGACGCTCGCCGCCTACCCCGACGCCGCACCCGCGCGCCGCGCGGTCGCCACCCGGCACGGGCTGGCCGAGGAACAGGTGCTGCTGACGGCCGGAGCGGCGGAGGCGTTCGTGCTGCTGGCCCGGGCCCTGCCCGCACGCCGCCCGGTGGTGGTGCACCCGCAGTTCACCGAGCCGGAGGCCGCGCTGCGGGACGCCGGGCACGAGGTGGGGCGGGTCCTGCTGCGGGCCGCCGACGCCTTCCGGCTGGACGCGGACGCGGTGCCGGAGGAGGCCGATCTGGTCGTCGTCGGCAACCCCACCAACCCGACCTCCGTGCTGCATCCGGCGGCCGGACTGGCGCGGCTCGCCCGTCCCGGCCGCACGCTGGTGGTCGACGAGGCCTTCGTGGACGCGGTGCCGGGTGAGCGCGAGTCACTGGTGCCGCTGCTGGACCGTCTGCCGGGCCGCACGGTCGTGCTGCGCAGCCTCACCAAGACATGGGGGCTGGCCGGGCTGCGGGTCGGCTACGTGCTCGGCGACCCGGACACCGTAGGGATGCTGGCCCGCCACCAGCCGCTGTGGCCCGTCTCGGCTCCCGCGTTGACGGCCGCGCAGGCGTGCAGCGCACCCGAGGCGCTGGCCGAGGCGGAGGCGGCGGCCCAGAACTTCTCGCGCGACCGCGCACACCTGCGCGCACGGCTGGCCGGCCTCCCCGGGGCGGGCCTGAGCGAGGCCACCCCCGAGCCGCAGGGCCCGTTCCTGCTCGTCGGACATCCGCGGGCCGCGGACGTCCGTGCCCGGCTGCGGGAACTCGGCTTCGCGGTGCGGCGCGGAGACACCTTCCCCGGGCTCGGACAGGGGTGGTTCCGGACGGCGGTGCGCGACCCGGAGACGACCGACCGGTTCGTCACCGCCCTGGGCCGGGCCCTGGAGTCGCTGCCCTCCCCCGGCCGCTGACGGCGCCTGCTGCCGGTACGGCGCAGCCCCCTCCCCGCCCCCGCACGCACCCTGATCGAATGGGACCGCCACCGGGCGACCGGACCCCGGTGCGCCCCGCCCCACCCCCTGGAGGTCAGGAATGCCCACCACCCTGCGGCACCCCGGCACCGTGCTGACAGACCACGTCGTCACCGTCCCGCTGGACCACGCCCGGCCGGACGGCGAACAGATCGAGGTGTACGCGCGCGAGGTCGTCGCCGCGGGACGGGAACGGGAGGACCTGCCCTGGCTGCTGTTCCTCCAGGGCGGACCGGGATCCGGCGGGCCCCGCCCGGTGGGCCGGGCCGACTGGCTGGCGACCGCGCTGCGCCACTACCGGGTGCTGCTGCTCGACCAGCGCGGCACCGGCCGCTCCACGCCCGTCAACCGGCAGACCCTCGCAGGACGCGGCACGGCCGAGCAGCAGGCCGGCTACCTGGCGCACTTCCGCTCCGACGCCATCGTGCGCGACGCCGAACTGGTGCGCAAGCGGCTGCTGGGCGAGGCCGCGAGCTGGTCGACGCTCGGTCAGAGCTTCGGCGGGTTCTGCACCCTGACCTACCTCTCCCACGCCCCCGAGCACCTGCGCGAGGCGTACGTGACGGGCGGGCTGCCCGGCCTGCGGGTGGACGCGGAGGGCGTCTACCGCGCCGCCTACCCGCGCGTCGCCGCCAAGAACGCGGCGCACTACGCGCGCTACCCCGGGGACGTGGAGACCGTACGCCGGATCGCCGCGCACCTGGCCGAGTACACGGTGAAGCTGCCGGACGGGAGCCCGCTGACGGTGGAGCGCTTCCAGACCCTCGGCATGCTCCTGGGGCAGGGCTCGGGCTCGCACGTGCTGCACTACCTGCTGGAGGACCCGTGGGTGCGGGGTACGGCCGGGCCCGAGCTCTCGGACGCGTTCCTGGAGGGCGTGCGGGCGCAGGTGTCGCTGGCCGTCAACCCGCTGTTCGCCGCGTTGCACGAGCCGATCTACGCCCAGCGTGCGGTCGGCACGCGGGGCACCCGGTGGGCGGCGCAGCGGGTACGCAGCGAGTTCCCCGCCTTCGACGCGGCGCGGGCGCTGGAGGGAGACTCCCCGGTGCTGTTCACCGGGGAGATGATCTACCCGTGGATGTTCGACGCCGACCCGGCGCTGACCCCGCTGCGCGAGGCGGCCCACCTGCTGGCCGACCGCGGCGACTGGCCCGACCTGTACGACCCGGAACGGCTGGCGGCCAACGAGGTTCCGGTGTACGCGGCCGTCTACCACGACGACATGTACGTCGACCGTGACCACTCGCTCGCCACCGCACGTGCCGTTCCCCGGGTGCGCACCTGGGTGACCGACGAGTGGGAGCACGACGCCCTCCGCGTCAGCCGGGGCGCCGTACTGGACCGGCTGATCGGCATGGCGCGGGGCGAGGTCTGAGCCGCCGGTTGCCGCAGGCGGTGCGGGTCCGCCATGGAGGCGACACGTCGTGACCCTCCTCGGAAGGCCCGCCTGGACCATGGGTGAGCGTGCTCCGAGGATGGGAACCCGGCCCTTCCCCGATCCAGGGAGCGCAGCCCGTTGTCGTCGCACCTCGCCCGTATCGCCCGCATCGTCCGCCACCCCGTCAAGGGGCTGCCCGGTCACGACGTCTCCCGCACCGACCTGGCCGCGGGTGTGCCCCGCGACCGGATGTTCGCCTTCGCCCGGCGCCCGGTGCCGGAGGGCGGAGCGTGGGCGGCCACGCGGCACTTCCATGCCCTCGTCGCCGGACCCGGCCCCGCGGACGGCCGGGTCCGCATCGACGAGGAGGCCGGGACCGCCACCCTGACCCACCCCGCGTACGAGAGCCTGACCGTCCCCCTCGACCCGCCGGAACCCGGGCTGGTGGCCCGCACCGACTGGTTCGGCGGCGCGGAGCTGCACCGCGCGGAGGACGGCTACTGGGACGACCGGGCCACCGTCTCGCTGCTCAACCTCGCCTCCGTGGACGCTCTCGCCCAAGCCGCCGGGCAGCCCGTGGACCCGCGCCGCTTCCGCGCCAACCTGCTGCTCGCCGAGCTGCCTGCCTGGGCGGAGCTCGACCTGCCCGGGGCCCGGATCGCCGTCGGGGACGCCCGGCTGGAGGTGCTGCACCCCGTCAACCGCTGTGCCGCCACCACCGTCGACCCCGAACGCGCCTGCCGCGACCTCAACGTGCCCGCCGAGCTCGCCACCCGCTTCGGTCACCTGTACTGCGGGCTGCGGGCCCGCGTCGTCGAGCCCGGCACGGTGCGGTCCGGCGACCCGGTGGTGCTGCTCGGCCACGGACGGCCGACCCCGCTGCACGGCGGTCCGCAGCCCGCGGCGTGGCCGCGCCGGGCCCGCGTCGTCGAGCGCGTCCGGCACGGCAGCGGGGCGCTCAGCCTGTGGCTGGCGGATCCGCTGGCCGCCGAGCGGCCCGCGCCCCGCCCCGGCCAGCACGTCGTCGTCACCGCACACACCGACGAGGGGCCGCTGTGGCGGGCCTACACCGTCTCGGCGCACGACGCGGCAGGGCGGCTGCGCATCACCGTCAAACACGAGCCCGACGGGCGGATGACGCCCCACCTGCACCGGCACGCCCGGCCGGGGACGCTGCTGACGCTCTCCGGGCCGCACGGGGGCACCGTCCTCGACGACGACGCCGACCGCCCCCTGCTGCTGGCCTCCGGCGGCATCGGTATCACCCAGACCGTGGCGCTGCTGCACGGCTGCGTGACGGAGCAGCCCGGCCGCAGCGTCGAGGTCGTCCACACCGCACGCCGCGCCGCGGACCTCGCGCTGTGGCCGGAGGTCCTCGACCTCGCCGCGCGCCTGCCGCACGCCCGCACCCGGCTGCACCTGACCCGGGCCGATGAACGGGAGGCGGAAAGCCTGGGCGCCCACCGAGGCAGACCCCTGCTGACCGCCGACCCCGCCGCCACGGCGTTCCTGTGCGGGCCCGAGCCCTTCCTCGACGCCGCGCGCCGGTCGCTCACTGCCGCCGGGGTTCCCGAGGACCGCATCCACCAGGAGGTGTTCGCCTCCCCCGGCACGGCCGGAACGCGGGGCGAGGAGCCCGAGAAAGGGCCCTTCACCGTCCGGTTCGCCACCTCGGGGCGCACCGCCAAGTGGCGCCCCGAGGACGGCACGCTCTCGCAGCTCGCCGAGGACGAGGGCCTCACCGTCCCCTCCGGCTGCCGCGCCGGTGCGTGCCGCAGTTGCGCCAGACCGCTGCGCGAGGGCCGGGTGGTCTACCCCACTCCGCCCGCCCTGCCGCCCGACCCGGGCACGGCGCTGCTGTGCATCGCCATGCCGGCGACGGACACGGTCATCGATCTGTGAACCGGCGCCTGCCGTTCCCTGCGGCCGGCCCGCCGCGTCCGGGTCAGTCGCCCGCGCGGTGCCCGGACCGCCACCGGCGTACGGCGCTCTCGATGTCGAACGGGACAAGGCGGTGCGGCGGACCCTCGGGGGGCCGGCGGACGGCCTCGTCGATCTTCGCGTTGATCTGTGTGAGGATCGCGCGGACCTCCTTCTCCGAACGGGCCTCGGCCGCCCGCTCCCGCGCGTCCTGCGCCTCCTTGCGGAGCGCGAGTGAAGGCGGCAGGTAGCTGAGGTTCTCGTCGCGCATCTTGCGCTCGACCCACCACTGTTCGGTGTACGGCTTGTCGAGGCCGGGCAACGGCTTCCCGGCGCCCGGCAGTTCCGCGAAGTCGCCGCGCTCCTCGGCCTCCCGGATCTGCCGGTCGGCCCACGTCTCGAAGCTGACTCCGGGCGGCTTGCGTTCCGTCATGACGCGTCGTCCCTTCGCTCCCGCCTCACCGGCGGCCCTCACGTGGCACGGGTTCCCCGCCATGGTCCCAGACCGCCGGCCGGCGGGGCCGCCTGCCTCGGGAGTACGGCTCGGCGCAACCACTCGGCGCGACTGCGCGCCCGGCGGCCGAGCGGGACCGAGGGCGGAGCGGCGACGGCCGCGCTCCCCCGGCGCACGGCGCCGACGCCGTACCCCGTACGCCGCTTTTCAGCGCTGGGGGTCGACCCGCACGACTCCGCACGCCACACCCAGCTCGACGGCGTCCTGGGGGCGCAGCCGCAGGGCCTCGGCCGTCCGGGGGACCTCGTCGGGGGTGCGCTTGAGGATGGCGGTGGCCGACTCGGGGGCGATGACGGAGAAGTAGCTGTCCGGCGTCACCCACAGCCGCCCCGGTGCGGCCAGGGCCAGGGCGCCGCCGGAGCCGCCCTCGCCGATCAGCAGCGAGGTGACCGGTACCCGGGCCTCGGCCACCGCACCGAAGACCTCCGCGACGGCCGGCCCGGCGCCCGCCCGTTCGTCCTCGGGCCCGTTGGCGGCGCCGGGGGTGTCGATGAGGGTGAGGACGGGGATGCCCAGACGGTCCGCGGTGCGGAGCAGCCGTGCGACGGTGCGGTAGCCGGCGGGCCGGGTCGGGGTGCCGCACTGCGCCGCATAGGCGACGGTCCGCCCCTGGTACAGGCCGAACCCGCACCGCACACCCCGGTCGACACCCCCGCACCGGTCTCCGCCGAGTTCCGCGCGGCGGGTGAAGCAGGCGTCCAGGTACGCGTCGGCTCCCGGCCGCCCCGCCGACCGCGCCCGGGCGACCGCCTCCATGCCGGTGCGGGGCAGCCCCCGGGTGGCGGGGGACGACGGCAGGGCGTGCGGGACGGGGGCAGGGCTGCTCTCCCGCTCCCCGTCCCGGTCCGCGCCTCCGCGTCCGCCTCCGGTCAGCAGGGTGAGCCACCGCGCCAGGGCCTCGGCCAGACCGGTCTCGGGGACGAGTTGATCGATGTGGCCCGCCGCGTGCTGGCCCTCGGCGGTGTAGGCGGCCGGGTCGGCGTGGCCGGGCCGTACGCGGGAGCCGGCGAAGGCGGCCTCGGCGCCGGGCAGGCCGAGGACCACGTCGGCGCCGGCGGCGAGGGTGGCCCAGCCGCCGCCCGTCGTCGGATCGCGGACGACCGCGAGCTGGGGCAGTCCTGCGGCACGGGTCAGCGCGGTCTGCCGGGCCACCCGCTGGAGCTGCGTCAGGGCACGCATCCCCTCCTGCATACGGCTGCCGCCGGTGGCGACGAGGGTGACCAACGGCAGTCCCAGCCGCCTGGCCAGGGCGTGGGCCGCCGCGATGCGGTCGCCGGTACGTTCGCCGAGCGAGCCGCCGAGGTAGCCGAACTCGAAGCAGATCAAGGCGGTCTCCCGGCCGCCGATCCGCCCGGTGCCGCAGACGACGGACTCGTCCTCGCCGGTGCGCTCCTTCGCCCGCGCCCGGGCGGCGTCGTACCCCGGCCACCCGAGCGGGCCGTCCGCGGTCGGCGCCCCGGGGGCCGGTCCCGTCGCGTCGCCGCCCGGCCCGGCCGCTGCGGGGCCGCACTCGTGGAAGTCCGTCACGAGGCGGGCCAGGAGGGTGCGGGCGGGGAGCCGCGCGGACGTGCGCGGGCCGTGGCCGGGTGCCGCGGGGTGCGGAGGGTGGCTCTCGCCGCCGTAGGGGCGCCCGCCGGGCGGCCTGTCACCGGGTGCCGTAGGGCTCATGTCCCCAGCGTGCGGCACCGGGTGCCACTTGTCAGCACCGCACGGCATCCGCCACGGCCTGGTTCGGTTCAGCGCACCACCTGTCCGCGCAGCACGACGTGGTGCGGTGCGTCCAGGACACGGACGTCGGCGCGCGGGTCGGTGTCGTAGACGACGAAGTCGGCGGGGGCTCCCTCGGTCAGGCCGGGGCGGCCCAGCCAGGTGCGGGCCGTCCAGGTGGCGGCGGCCAGCGCGTCGTGGGCGGGGATGCCGGCCGCGACCAGTTCGGCGACCTCCTGCCCGACGAGCCCGTGGGCGAGGGAGCCGCCCGCGTCGGTGCCGGTGAAGACGGGGATGCCCGCGTCCCAGGCGGCCCGCACGGTGTCGTAGCGGCGGGCGTGCAGGTCGCGCATGTGCCCGGCCCAGCGCGGGAACTTGGCCTCGCCGCCCGCGGCCAGCGACGGGAAGGTGGCGATGTTGACGAGGGTGGGCACGATGGCGACGCCGCGCTCGGCGAACAGCGGGATGGTCTCCTCGGTGAGGCCGGTGGCGTGCTCGATGCAGTCGATGCCGGCTTCGACCAGGTCGCGCAGCGAGTCCTCGGCGAAGCAGTGCGCGGTGACCCGGGCGCCCTCCTGGTGCGCGGCGGTGATGGCCTCCTCGATGGCCCAGCGCGGCCAGCAGGCGGTGAGGTCGCCCTCCTCCCGGTCGATCCAGTCGCCGACGATCTTGACCCAGCCGTCGCCGCGCCGCGCTTCCCGGCGCACGTAGGCGGCCAGGTCGCCGGGCTCGATCTCGTGGGCGTAGTTGCGGATGTAGCGGCGGGTGCGCGCGATGTGCCGCCCCGCGCGGATGATGCGGGGCAGGTCCTCGCGGTGGTCGATCCAGCGGGTGTCGGAGGGCGAGCCGGCGTCGCGGAGCAGCAGGGCGCCCGCGGCGCGGTCGGTGAGCGCCTGCTTCTCGCTGGTGGAGTCGTCGACGGGACCGTGCGCGTCGAGCCCGACGTGGCAGTGGGCGTCCACGAGCCCGGGCAGCACCCAGCCGTTCAGGGTGACCGGCTCGCCGGCACCCGGGGACACGGGGGGCCGCTCGTAGGTGAGCCGCCCGCCGACCACCCACATCTCGTCCCGTACGTCCTCGGGCCCGACCAGTACCCGCCCCTTGATGTGCAGACTCGCGCGCTCGCTCATGGCCGCACTGTACGAGTGGCCCGTACGCCGGTGTCCAGAGCGCCCGGGGGCCGTGCGGCCCGGCGGTTGCCGGAGGCGGGAGCCGTGAAAGGCCGGGAGAGGGAACCAGGAGAAGAGCGCGAGAACGCGGAGCCACCTGCCGGAAAACGCGAACGCAATCTTGCACCGGGGATTAGGATGCAATCCAGGCGCCTTTTCCGGTGCAGGTTCCCATATTCGTATGCCCGCTTCCCGCAGTCTCAAACGCAAAGTTTTCGCGGCCTCGCGAAGCTCGTATTCCGGACACACCTCAGCACCGTTATCGCACTGTGACGTACTCCACAGGTCGGCTGTTATATCCCGACATAGACGCTCAAACACAGGGCGGAAGCGGCCCGTCAGCGCGCCCGCTCGCCCGCGCGCGATAACACATGCCGAGGCGGCTATGTAACCCCTCACCCCCGTGCAATTTCAGATTCTGCTGGGTAAATTGAATTCGCATGACCGCCGCACAAGCAGACCATGCACGTGCCCACAGAGACTTTCTGGAAATGCCGGAGGGACTGAAGCTCGACACACCGCGTGTGGACGACGGAGCCGCGATCTGGCGGATCGCCCGCGACTCGAAGACCCTCGATCTCAACTCCTCCTACAGCTACCTGCTGTGGTGCCGCGACTTCGCCGCCACCTCGGTCGTCGCCCGCAACGGCGCGGGCGAGCCGGTCGGTTTCATCACCGGCTACCTGCGGCCCGAGCAGCCGGGCACCCTGCTGATCTGGCAGGTGGCCGTCGACGAGGCGGCCCGCGGCCGCGGACTCGCCGCGGCCATGCTGGACGGACTGACACTCCGTGCCGCCGAGGAGTTCGGCATCGACAGCATCGAGACCACGGTCACCCCCGACAACACCCCCTCGAACCGGCTGTTCACCTCCTACGCGCAGCGCCATTCGGCAGCGGTCGCCAAGGACGTGCTGTTCGACGCCGCCCTCTTCCCCGAGGACGGACACGAGCCCGAGGTGCTGTACCGGATCGGCCCGGTCGTGTTTCCCGGCGCATCGAAGCGCTGACGTATACGGCAGGACCACCGCGGGTAGGCCCGTCGCCGGCCCGCCCCACCAGCAGACTTTCTTTCCCCGTGACTCACTCCCAGGAGCAAGCTGTGACCATCACCCAGCCTGACCTCAGTGTCTTCGAAACCGTGGAGTCGGAGGTGCGCAGCTACTGCCGTGGCTGGCCGACGATCTTCGACCGGGCGCAGGGTGCCCGGATGTACGACGAGGACGGCCACACCTACCTCGACTTCTTCGCCGGGGCCGGCACGCTCAACTACGGCCACAACAACCCGGTGCTCAAACGAGCCCTGCTGGACTACCTCGAACGTGACGGTGTCGTGCACGGCCTGGACATGTCCACCGCGGCCAAGCGCGCCTTCCTGGAGACCTTCCAGGAGGTGATCCTCCAGCCGCGCGGTCTGGACCACAAGGTCATGTTCCCCGGCCCGACCGGCACCAACGCGGTGGAGGCAGCGCTGAAGCTGGCCCGCAAGGTCAAGGGCCGCGAGTCGATCGTCTCGTTCACCAACGCCTTCCACGGCATGTCGCTGGGTTCGCTGGCGGTGACCGGCAACGCCTTCAAGCGTGCCGGCGCGGGCATCCCGCTGGTGCACGGCACCCCGATGCCCTTCGACGACTACCTCAACGGCACCACCGAGGACTTCGTCTGGTTCGAGCGGCTGCTGGAGGACCAGGGCTCGGGCCTGAACAAGCCCGCAGCCGTGATCGTGGAGACGGTCCAGGGCGAGGGCGGCATCAACGTCGCCCGCGCCGAGTGGCTGCGCGCCCTGGCCGACCTGTGCGAGCGGCACGACATGCTGCTGATCGTCGACGACATCCAGATGGGCTGCGGGCGCACCGGCGCGTTCTTCTCCTTCGAGGAGGCGGGCATCAAGCCGGACATCATCACGCTGTCGAAGTCCATCGGCGGCTACGGGATGCCCCTGGCGCTGACCCTCTTCAAGCCGGAGTTGGACATCTGGGAGCCGGGCGAGCACAACGGCACCTTCCGCGGCAACAACCCGGCCTTCGTGACCGCGACCGCCGCGCTGCAGACCTACTGGGCCGACGGCCAGATGGAGAAGCAGACACTCTCGCGCGGTGAGCAGGTCGAGGCCGTCCTGAAGGCCATCGCCGAGGAACACCCCGACGAGATCGCGGACTACCGCGGCCGCGGCCTGGTGTGGGGCCTGGAGTTCCGCAACAAGAGCCGGGCCGGACAGGTCGCCCGCCGCGCCTTCGACCTGGGGCTGCTGATCGAGACCTCCGGTCCCCAGAGCGAGGTCGTCAAACTCCTGCCCTCGCTGACCATCACCCCCGAGGAGCTGGACGAGGGCCTGCGCATCGTCGCCCGAGCCGTACGCGAAACCGTCTGACTCCAGAACACGGCCCGTCCCGGCTGCGGCCGGGACGGGCCTCTTCCGTGATACACACAGAGAAAGGCACCATCGAACCGTGATAGTCCGTTCCTTCAAGGACATCGAGAACACCGACCGCCACATCAAGTCGGCGTCGGGCACGTGGGAGAGCAAGCGCATCGTCCTGGCGAAGGAAAAGGTGGGCTTCTCCCTGCACGAGACGATCCTCTACGCGGGGACCGAGACCTCGATGTGGTACGCCAACCACATCGAGGCCGTCCTCTGCGTCGAGGGCGAGGCGGAACTGACAAACGACGAGACCGGCGAGAAGCACCAGATCACTCCCGGCACGATGTACCTCCTCAACGGGCACGAGAAGCACACGATGCGCCCGAAGACCGACTTCCGCTGCGTGTGCGTCTTCAACCCGCCGGTCACCGGCCGGGAGGATCACGACGAGAACGGCGTCTACCCGCTGCTCACCGAGCCGGACGAGGACTGACGGGCGCAGCTCGCCGCGAGAGGGGGCCGTTCGCCGGTCCACGTCGGCCATCGGACCGTCCGGCCACCGTGCCGGAGGCCGAGGCCGTTTCGCCAACTGAACAGGGCCGTACGAGAGGAGAGGAAGGCACATTCATGACCACCGCACCCGAGCGCACCGCCGACCTGTACCCGACCCGCGGAACCACCGAGGTGGCCACCCCGCGGATGGACCCCGTCGTGTGGTCCGAACCGGGTACGCCGGGGCCGATCGAGGCCACGGACCTGGCGGGCTTCGAGCGGGACGGGTTCCTCGCCATCGATCAGCTCATCACCTCCGACGAGGTGGAGACGCTGCGCGCGGAACTGGAACGGCTCACCTCGGATCCGGAGATCCGCGCCGATGAACGCTCGATCGTCGAGCCGAAGTCGTCCGAGATCCGGACCGTGTTCGAGGTGCACAAGATCAGCGAGGTCTACGCGCAGCTCGTGCGGGACCCGCGCATCGTGGGCAGGGCCAGGCAGATCCTCGGCTCGGACGTGTACGTCCACCAGTCCCGGATCAATGTCAAGCCGGGCTTCGGCGCCACGGGTTTCTACTGGCACTCCGACTTCGAGACCTGGCACGCGGAGGACGGTCTGGCGAACATGCGGACCGTGTCGGTCTCCATCGCGCTGACGGAGAACTACGACACCAACGGCGGCTTGATGATCATGCCGGGGTCGCACAAGACCTTCCTCGGCTGCGCGGGCGAGACGCCGAAGGACAACTACAAGAAGTCGCTGCAGATGCAGGACGCGGGGATTCCGTCCGACGAGTCCCTGACCAAGTTCGCCGACGCGCACGGCATCAAGCTGTTCACCGGCAAGGCCGGCTCGGCGACCTGGTTCGACTGCAACTGCATGCACGGGAGCGGTGACAACATCACTCCCTACCCACGGAGCAACGTGTTCATCGTCTTCAACAGCGTCGAGAACAAGGCGGTGGAGCCCTTCGCCGCGCCTGTCCGCCGTCCCGAGTTCATCGGGGCGCGGGACTTCACCCCGGTGAAGTGATCCGGCCGGTGGCCCGCTGACGGTGGGGGCGGGACGCGCGCGGTCCCGCCCCTTCGTCATGCCGCCAGCAGCTCCAGCAGCCGGTCGACGTCCTCCTCGGTGTTGTAGAGGTGGAAGGCCGCACGGAGGTTGCCCTCCCGCGCGGAGAGCGAGACGCCTTCCTCCCGGAGCCTGTCGACCAGGTGACCGAGCCCCGGTACGGCCACGATCGCCGAGTCGCCCGGCACCGGCTCGTACCCGCCGGACAGCTCGGTGACGCCCTTGCGGAACCGGGCCGCGAGCGCCCGGTCGTGCGCGCCGACCGCCGCCACCCCGCCGAGCTCCTCCAGCAGCGGGAGGGACCGCGCGGCCGCGACGTAGGGCAGGAACGGCACAGGCTGTTCGTAGGCGCGTGCGTCGGGGGCGAGGCGGGCGACGGGCCCGTACGTGTCGTCCCAGGGCCTGGCCCCGGCCACCCAGCCGGCGTGCAGCGGCAGCAGCGCCCCCGCTTCCTGCGCCTCCGCGGAGACGACGAGGAAGGAGGTACCCCGCGGGCACAGCAGCCACTTGAAGGCGCCGCACACCACGTAGTCGTAGTCGTCGGCGCACAACGGCAGCCAGCCCGCCGCCTGCGTCACGTCGACCAGCACACGCGCACCCGCGGCACGTGCCGCCTCACGCACGGCCGGCAGGTCGGCTGTGCGGCCGTCCGCCGACTGGACCGCGCTCAACGCGACCAGGTCCGTCGAGCCGTCCACCGCCTCGGCCAGGGTGTCGAGCGGGACGGTGCGCAGGGTGAGGTCGTCCCGGACCGTGAAGGGGGTGACCACGGAGGAGAAGTCGCCCTCGGGGGCGAGGACGCGGGAGCCGGAAGGCAGGGACGCGGCGACCAGCCCGACGTGCGGGGAGACCGCGCTGCCCGCCGCCACCCGCGCGGGCGTCGTCCCCACGAGCCGCGCGAACGACGCCCGCGCCGTGTCCACGTCCGCGTAGTAGACGGGCTGGTCGATGCGGCCGGCGGCCATGTCGGTGGCGGCACGCGACACGGCCGCTGCCGCACGGGCGGGCAGCAGTCCGTGCGAGGCGGTGTTGAGGTAGCGGACGCCGGGCGCGAACTCGGCGGCCTGCAGGCGGCGATCCATCCGCCCAGTGTCGCGGCGGACGGCTGCCGGGTCCACAGGGCCGCCGCGGCCCGGGGTCACTCCCGTACGCCGTCGACCCGCCGTGGCAGACCCAGCGGGTTGTCCTCGCGCAGCTCGGCAGGGAGCAGCGCGTCCGGGGTGTCCTGGTAGGCGACGGGGCGCAGCCAGCGCTCGACGGCGGTGGCTCCCACGGAGGTCGAGGTGGAGGTCGTCGCCGGGTAGGGGCCCCCGTGATGCTGGGCGGGCGCGACGGCCACGCCGGTGGGCCACCCGTCGACGACCACCCGCCCGGCCAGCGCCGTGAGCCGGGACAGCAGAGCCGTGGCCGGCCCGCTGTCCCGCTGTGCCTCGGCGGCACCGAGGTGCACCGTGGCGGTGAGCGAGCCCTCCACGCGGGCCAGTACGGCGTCGATGTCGGCGTCGTCGCCGTACCGCACGGCGACGGTCACCGGGCCGAAGCACTCCTCCAGCAGCAGCGCGTGGTCCTCGTCCAGGTCGCCGGCGGCGAGGGTCAGCACGCCCGGCCGCACGGTGCGCCCGGCCGGGTCGTCACCCGGGCCCGCCTCCACGGGCGCCGCGACCCGGGCGAGGGCGGCGCGGGCGCCGACACCGTCGAGGAAGGCCTGCCGCATCCGGTCGTCGAGCAGGTGTCCGGGGGCGGCCTCGCGCAGCGCGGCGGCCAGCGCGTCGAGCATCCGGTCGCCGTCGCCGCCCTCGGGGACGAGGACGAGCCCCGGCTTGACGCAGAACTGCCCGGTGCCCAGGGTCACGGAGCCGGCGAGACCCTCACCGATCGCCGCGGCGCGTTCCGCGGCCGCGGCGCGGGTGACCACGACGGGGTTGAGAGAGCCGAGTTCGCCGTGGAAGGGGATGGGCCTCGGGCGGGCGGCAGCGGCGTCGAAGAGCGCCCGGCCGCCGCGTACCGAGCCGGTGAAGCCGGCCGCTGCCACCAGGGGGTGGCGTACCAGTTCGACCCCGGCGTCGAAGCCGTGCACCACCGTCAGGACGTTCTCGTCCAGCCCCGTCGCGGCGGCGGCCGACCGCAGCGCGGCCGCCGCCAGGGCCGAGGTGGCCGGGTGGCCGGGGTGCGCCTTGACGACGACGGGGCAGCCGGCGGCCAGCGCGCTGGCGGTGTCGCCGCCGGGGACGGAGAAGGCGAGGGGGAAGTTGGAGGCGGCGTAGACCGCCACGACGCCGAGCGGCAGTTTGCAGCGTCGCAGGTCGGGCTGGGGCGGGGTGCGGTCGGGGGCGGCGTGGTCGATGACGACGTCGAGGAAGGCGCCGTCCTCGACCTCGGCGGCGAAGGCCCGCAACTGGGCGGTGGTACGGGCCAGTTCACCGGTCAGCCTGGGCTCCCCCAGGGCGCTCTCGGCGTCAGCGGTGGCCACGATCCGCTCACCGTCGGCCTCCAGCCGCTCGGCCGCGGCCCGGAGGAAGGCCGCCCGTGCCCCGCGGTCGGCGAGGGCGGGAAGGGCGTCGTGCGCGGCCCGCACGGCGGCGTCGACGTCGGCCGCCGTGGCCTCCTCGGCCACCCTCTCGCGCTGTTCGCCGGTGCGTGGGTCGACGCTCCAGACCGGTACCGCTGTTGCCACTGCGTCCTCCTGAGTCCGTCCGGTCCGTCTGCGGACCCGCGCCACGCGCGCTGCCGAGAGGTCGCGGGGCCGCGCCCACCGCGTTCCGCGGCCGCCGGGTCTCGCAACCGTCGTGTTCGGTATTCTGAACAATGTCCCTGTGGGTGAACTCCTGGGGACTTTAGGTCGGTGCGAACGGAGGGGTCAAGGTCGATGTCCGGTACCGAGACGGGGGCCTCGCAGGTCAAGTCGGCCGTACGGACGGTGCAGTTGCTGGAATTCTTCGCGGCCCACCCCGGGATGCACCCGCTCGCCAGGGTCCAGGAAGCACTCGGTTACCCCAAATCCAGCCTCTACATGCTCCTGCGCACCCTCGTCGACCTGGGCTGGGTGGAGGCCGACGCGTCGGGCACCCGATACGGCATCGGCGTCCGCGCGCTGCTGGTGGGCACCTCCTACCTCGACGGTGACGAGGTGGTCGCCGCTGCCCGACCCGCCCTGGACCGGCTCGCCGCCGAGACGACGGAGACCATCCACCTGGCGCGGCTGGACGGCACCAGCGTCGTCTACCTCGCCACCCGCACCTCGCAGCACCACCTGCGGCCCTTCTCCCGGGTCGGACGCCGACTGCCCGCCTATTCCACCTCGCTGGGTAAGGCGCTGCTGGCCACCTACCCGGACGAGGAGGTGCGCGCGCTGCTGCCCGAGCGGCTGGCACCGGTCACCGAGCACACCCGCACCGACCGGGAGGAGCTCCTCGAAGAGCTGCGGCTGGTGCGGGAGCAGGGCTACGCGCTCGACCGCGAGGAGAACACGCTGGGGCTGCGCTGTTTCGGCATCGCCGTGCCCTACCGCAGTCCCGCCCGCGACGCGATCAGTTGCTCGGTACCGGTCGCCCGGCTGACGCCCGCCCGCGAGCAGATGATCAAGGCCGCGCTCTTCGACGCCCGGGACCGGCTGACGCACGCGGCCCGCACGCTGTGAGACCCGGCCGCCCTCACGCGGCGCCGGAGCGGTGCCGGGCCTTCCGCTGACGGCGGTGGAGGCGCCACACGTGGAAGTTGTGGCCGACGAGCGGGCCGCCGAGCACCACGAACCCCACGCCGATCAGCCACGACTGCACGATCAGCAGGGTGCCGGCCGGGCCGTTCGTCTCGGTGCTGCTGACGATGAGCGGCGAGAAGACCAGCGAGGAGAAGACCCGCAGCCCGCCCAGCCCGATCATGGTGGCCACCGCGCCGGGAAAGAGCGCCGCATAGCGGATCCGCCCGCCCAGCAGCAGGTACTGGCCCCACAGGAAGAACAGCACCCCGAAGAGCACCGTCAGCGCCACCCGGGCCGTGAGCTGGGCCGGGCCCTGGCGCAGTACCGCCTCGCTCTCCACCTCGGCGAAGAGGAAAGCGGTGATCGCGGCGAGCCACACGCCCTGCCGCCACAGCTTGTGCCAGCGCCCGGGCGGCAGCGCCCAGATCATCTCGTAGCTGCTCTGCACGCTGGCCGCGAAGCTCAGCCCGAAGACTCCCAGCAGCACCGCACTGAGCACGCTCGTGGTGCTGATGACCTGCTGCGGAGCCGAGAAGAGCCGGTGCACGGCGCGGGCCCCCGACGCGTTCTCCAAGCCCATTCCGTTGACGATCCACTGTTCGAACCCGGCGTGGTGGACCGGGTCCAGAGCCGCCACCACGATCAGCAGCGGCACCATCGAGACGAAGGCGAGCATGCCGAACGCCATCGCCCGGCGCATGAGCTCGAACTCGGTGCCGTGTCGCCACAGGCGTCCCCCCAGGGACTGTTCCGCACGCTGCTTCCAGGCCGGCCACCGACCGAACACGCCCGCACCTCCCTCGAAAGGCCCGTGAACATCCCAAGGGACGAGGCCACCGATCCGCCAGCCACCCCGCCCGTACGGGCCCCGCGGAGCACCGTTCGGACGCACTGTTTGAGGGGTGCCCGCGCAGTGACATAGGAGAAGGCGTGCCCCTCGCACCGCGCAGCATCCGGGAGCGGACGGAACGCCTCTTCGGCGACCGCGCCGCCGCGCGCGCCGTGCTGACCATGGCGGCGGTGCTCGCTCTGGACGGCGCCGACAAGGGCACCGTCTCGGCGATGGCGGGCGAACTGCAGGACGCCTTCCACATCGGCTTCGCCGCGGTCGGGCTGCTGGTGTCGGTGACCGCCTTCGTCGGTGCCGCGTTCACGGTGCCGTTCGGGCTGCTCACCGACCGGGTGTCGCGGACGACGCTGCTGGCGCTCACCGCCACCCTGTGGGGGCTCGCGACGCTCACCTCGGGGGCCGCCACGTCGTACACCTGGCTGCTGATCTCCCGGGCGGTCCTCGGGGCGGTCACCGCCAGCTCCGGGCCCGCCGTCAGCTCACTGGTCGGTGACTTCTTCCCGGCCCGCAAGCGCGCCCGGATGCTCGGGTTCGTGGTGGGCGGGGAACTCTTCGGCACCGCTTTGGGCTTCGCCCTCTCCGGAGTGATCGGCAGCGCACTGGGGTGGCGGTACGCCTTCTGGTGGCTCGTCGTGCCCACGGTGGCCCTGGTGTGGGCCCTGCTGCGCCTGCCCGAACCGGCTCGCGGAGAACAGGAGGGGCTGCGGGCCGGCGAGGACGGGGAGCCCGACGGCGCCGGACCGGCCGGTGCGGGGAGCGGCGCGGAGCGGCGGCGTACGGGAGCGGAGGGTGCCGCGGAGGGCAGGGCAGGGGCGGCCCGGATCCGGGCACGGGTGGGCGCCGTGCCGGACGAGCGGTTCGTGCTGCGCACCGACCCGCGCTCACAGCCCCCGTGGCGGACGCTGCTGTACGTACTCCGGATCCGCACCAACCTCGTCCTGATCGTCGCCTCGGCGCTCGGCTACTTCTTCTTCTCCGGGCTGCGCGCCTTCGCGGCCGTCTTCACGACCGACCAGTACGACGTGAGCACGTCCGTCGCAGGCTCCCTCGTCCTGGTCGTCGGCACAGGAGGCGTGTGCGGGGTGCTGCTCGGCGGGCGGACCGCCGACCGCATGCTGGAGCGGGGCCGTGTCACCGCCCGCGTCCTGGTACCCGTCGTCTGCCTGCTGGCCGTCCCGGTACTGGTGGGCCCGGCCCTGCACACCACCTCCCTGGCTCTCGCGCTGCCGCTGCTGGTGTGCGGTACGGCCTTCCTCGGAGCGGTGAACCCGCCGCTGGACGCCGCGCGGCTGGACATCATGCCGCACCTGCTGTGGGGCACCGCCGAGGGCACCCGCACCGTGCTGCGTACGTTGAGCGAGGCGATGGCCCCCACCCTGTTCGGCTACGTCGCCGACCACGCGTTCCCCGGGCGGCACGCCCTGGAGTACACGCTCCTGCTGGGCCTGGTCCCCCTGCTGGGCGCCGGCCTCATCGGCCTGCTGGCCCTGCGCACCTACCCCCGCGACGTGGCCACCGCCACCGCCACGACAGCCCACCTCAAGTCGGCCACCGCCCGGCCCCGGCAGGGGCCTCACGGCCGGTGACATACGGCTTCGACGTTGTTCCCGTCCGGATCACGCACGAACACGGCGTAGTACGTCGCGTGGTAGTCGGGCCACAGGCGCGGTGCATGCAGCACCTCGGCACCGGCTGCCACCGCAGCATCGTGGAAGGCGTCCACCGTGGTGCGGTCCGCGGCGGCGAAGGCGAGGTGCACCTCGCGGGCGCGCTCCTGGTCGCAGGCGGGGACGAGCCACAGAGCGGGGTGGCCCGCAGCGCTCCCCGCAGCACCGAAGCCGACGTTCTCGCCGAACCGCTTCCTGACTCCGCCGCCCAGTGGGGCGAGCACGGCGTCGTAGAAGGCGGCGCTCGCCGCCACATCCTGAACCTGGATCGCAAGGTGATCGAGCATGCACCACCGTCGCACGGTACCGGCACCGCTGTCGCCGTCGTTTCCCCTGCCCGGCCGGGGGCGAGATGAGAATGCGGTGAGAAGTGGTGAGAAGGGGCGGCTGCCAGGAACCCGGAGGCACCCGTTCCGCGTTCTCCTGCGGGATGAACAGGACAATCAGGCGTGCGGGCACCGTCACGCTGCTCCTGGTGATGGCTCTGCTGCTGCGGGTCAGCTGGGTGCAGATGATGCACGGTGAGGCGCTCGCGGACGACGACAAGAACCGGCGGAACGCGATAGCGGAGTACGGGCACCCGTTCGGGGACATCATCGTGGGCGGCAAGCCGGTCACCGGCTCGAAGCGCTCCGAGGACAGCGGTGACCTGCACTACCAGCGCACGTACACCGACGGCGCGCTCTACGCGCCGGTCACCGGCTTCTCCTCGCAGGTGCGCGGAGCCACCCAGCTGGAGGGCATCTACCAGGGCGTGCTGCACGGCACCGACGACCGTCTGGGGAACCCGCTGGAAATGCTGACCGGCGAGCAGAGCAAACCGGGCAACGTGCTCACCACCATCGACCCGAAGGTGCAGCAGGCCGGGGCGGAGGCGCTGGGCCGCAAGAAGGGCGCCGCGGTGGCTGTCGACCCGGACAGCGGCAAGCTCCTCGGCGTCGTCAGCAGCCCCTCCTTCGACCCGTCCACCGTCAGCGGCAGCGGCAGCGGCAAGGACGACGATGCGGCCTGGGACAAGCTGACCGCACGCAGCGGCAACGACAAGGATGACGACAAACCGACCCTCAACCGTGCGCTGCGCCAGGCGGTGCCGCCCGGCTCCACCTTCAAGCTGGTGGTGGCCGCGGCAGCCCTGGAGGACGGGCTGTACTCGTCCGTGGACGAGCCCACCCACAGCCCCGACCCCTACACACTCAAGGGCACCTCGCAGGACCTGGACAACGAGAACCGCTCGGCCCCGTGCAAGAACGCCAGCCTCCGGACGGCCCTGCGCTACTCCTGCAACAACGTCTTCGGGAAGCTGGCCACCGACCTGGGCGCCAAGAAGGTCCGGGAGCAGGCCGAGAAGTTCGGCTTCAACGACGAGAAGCAGGACGTCCCCGTCCGCGCCGCCGCCTCCAACTACCCCGAGAAGATGGACGAAGCCCAGACCGGCCTGACCGGCATCGGGCAGTTCGAGGTCACCGCCACGCCGCTCCAGATGGCGATGGTCTCGCAGGCCGTGGCCCACGACGGCGAACTGGTCGACCCGCACATGGTCTCCCAGGTGCAGGACTCCGGCGGCCACACCCTCCAGTCCTACGAGGACCCGGACTCGCACCGCGTGATGAGCCAGGACACGGCCGCCCAACTGCAGTCCGCGATGCAGACGGTGGTGAAGAAGGGCACCGGCAGCAACGCGCAGATCGACGGCATGACGGTCGGCGGCAAGACAGGCACCGCCCAGCACGGCGTCGACAACAGCGGCACCCCGTATGCCTGGTTCACCTCCTACGCGCAGACCGACAGCGGCAAGAAGGTGGCCGTGGCGGTCGTGGTCGAGGACTCCGACGCCGCCCGCGCCGAGGTCAGCGGCAACGGCCTGGCGGCACCGATCGCGAAGAAGATGATGGAGACCGCCCTGCGCTGAGCGCGGAGGTCCCGGGCATGATGGGGCAGCAACCGATCACTCACGGGGAGGCCCCATGCCCGCCACGCCGCTCACCTCCTGGACCCGGCTCGCCGACGGGGACAGCACCGGCACCGACACCCTGTCGGACACACTCGGGGATCTGGCGCACTCGGGTGTGGTGAGCTGGCTGATCCTCGGGCTCGTGGCGGGCACGGTCGCCAAGGTCCTGCTGCCCGGCCGCGATCCGGGCGGCATCGTGGGGACGGCGCTGATCGGTGTGGCGGGTGCCTTCCTCGGCGGCTGGCTCTCGGCGACGTTTCTGGACCGCCCCGTGGCCGGCAACGTCGTCGATCCGGGACTGTGGGTGGCCGCCATCGCCGGCTCCCTCGTCCTGCTGATCGTCTACCGTCTGCTGTTCGGCAACTCCCGCGAGCGCCGCCGCTGACCCGCCCTCCCGCCTCGTCCAGCGCCGGAGAGCAGGAGGGCGGGGGCCGCCCTCTGACAACGGGCGGAGGAAGTGGTAGAAACGCGGAGGAACACGACCGCTTCGCGGAAAGGAGACGCCATGTCGTCCAAGCGTCGGCGTAAGAAGAAGGCCCGCCGCAACAACGCGGCCAACCACGGCCGTCGGCCTCAGTCCTGAGCGCGGCTCCCCGCGTGCCGTCCCCGTCCCGGGGCCCGTGCGCGGGGAGACCTCGCTTGCTCGAGGTCCCAAGGTGGCCTCCTCGACCCGGAGTTGTACCGGTGCGACCGGTGTCAACCCGTGCCCTTTCGTCACCCGGTCTCGTTAAGGGGCCGTGAGCACTCGTAACCTTTCCCGGCGCCTGCTGGGCACCACCGTCGCCGTCGCTGCCGCCGCCCTCCCTCTGCTGACCGCGCAGGCCGCCACCGCGGACTCGGACTCCACGCGATCCGCCGGGCCGCCGAGCGCCCGTGGCGGCCTCCTGCTGACCGTCTCGGGGGACGAGCAGACCTGGACCCGCGGCACCCGCCTCTTCTGCACCCCCGTCCCGCACGGCAACCATCCCAAGGCCGCCGAGGCCTGCGCGGCGCTCGACCGTGCCCGCGGCGATCTCGGCGCCCTGCCGAACGAGTCCGGCGTCTGCACGATGGAGTACGCCCCGGTGACCGTTACGGCGCAAGGGTCCCACCAGGGCCGGTCCGTGGCGTGGAAGAAGACCTTCCCCAACTCCTGCGCGATGCACCAGGCGACAGGGCCCGTCTTCGACTTCTGAGCCCCGGGCTCCCCGACACCTGCTCCCCGACCCTCGTGCCCGGCCCCCGAGGAACGGTCTCCGTCTCCTGACGCCTGACCGGCTGTCCACTTCGCCCCGGCGCCGCCCCGCAAGGCAGCGCCGGGGCGACCCCGCGACACCGAGGCCGCCGCCCACGCTGCCGAGGGGCGGCTGCACCGGGGCTACAGCGCGGCGCTGCCCGGCTTGACCATGCCCCGCACCGTGCGGGAGTCGACGTAGTCACCCAGCGCCGTCATCTCCCATTCGCCGGAGAACTGGCGGATGAACTTGGCCATGAGCACGCCGGTGCGGGGCTCGGAGTGCGTCAGGTCGAACCGGACGAGCTCCCCGCCGGAGGCGTCGAGCAGCCGGCAGTAGGCCTTGGCCACGTCGGTGAACTTCTGGCCGGAAAAGGAGTTCACGGTGAAGACCAGCCCGGTCACCTCCGGGGGCAGGTCGCCGAGGTGGACGGTGATCACCTCGTCGTCCCCGGCGCCCTCGCCGGTGAGGTTGTCCCCCGAGTGCTGGATGACGCCGCCGAGGATGGCAAGCTTCCCGAAGTAACAGGCGTCGATCTTCTTGCGGTGGGCGTCGTAGGCGATCACCGAGGCGTCCAGATCGATCTCCTTGGCCCGCCTGCCCGCGCGGAAGACGGGCTCCCAGCCGAGCCCCATCCGCACCGAGGTCGCCAGCGGCTTCCCGCCCTTGACCAGGGAGACGGTCTGGTTCTTCTGGAGGCTGACCCGCCCCTTGTCGAGGTTGATCTTCCCGCCCGAGGCCGCCGGGGCGGAGGGTGCCGGGGCCGCGGGCGCGCTCGGCGGTGCCGTGGGCGCCGTCGGAGCGGCAGGGAAGGGCGGCGCGGCAGGGGCCTGCGGGACGGTGGGTGCCGGGGGCGCCATCGGGGCGGCGGGGGCGGCGGGTTCTTCCACGGTCACCCCGAAGTCGGTGGCGATGCCGCCCAGCCCGTCGGCGTACCCCTGCCCGACGGCGCGGACCTTCCAGGCGTCGTTCCTGCGGTACAGCTCGACGACCAGCAGGGCCGTCTCGGAGCCGAGCCGGGGCGGGGTGAAGGTGGCCAGCACGGTGCCGCTCGCGGCGTCGCGGACCGTGGCGGTGGGCTCCGTGCCCGCGAAGGTGGCGCCGGGTGCGTCGAGGCTCGCGGTGACGACGACCTTGTCGATCCCCGCGGGGACGGCGGCGGTCTCCACCGTGACGGTGTCGGCCGCGCCGCTGCTGTGGGTCACGCCGGGCGCGGTCGGCTGGTTGTAGAAGACGAAGTCCTCGTCCGAGCGCACCTTGCCCTGGGGGCTCAGCAGCAGGGCCGAGACATCGAGCTTCGTGGGTGCGGTCACCTCCACCGCCACGCGCGACGCGGTCAGCGGCAGGTTGGCGCCGGGAGTCATTGCGGTCATGCCGTCAGTAACGACCGACCGGCCTTTGCGGTTCCTTTGCCGAGCAGTCGCCCCTGCCTGCTCGTACGGCTGCAACCGGGAGGCCCGCACGGCCCCGCGCGCACGGGTGTGGTTCCGGACGCGGGAAGGGCCCGACCGGAGCTCCGCCTGCGCTGCGCCACCAGTTCCAGGCGCTCCGCCCGGTGGCCGTGGAGCGTCGGCGCCGTACCCGTCTGCTCCGCGACGACGTCGCACCCGTTCTCCGTGAGCAGGGCGCGCAGGTGTGCGGGGGTGTGGTGCCGGAAGGGGCCGCCGTCGGGTGGTGAAGGTGCCGTAGGGGGCGTCCGGTGCGGCGGCGCGGTGCTCCCCCGGTAGCGGGTGACGTTCCGCTCGTCGCGCTGGAGCGGCCCCTCGCTCACGTACAGGACACCGCCCGGCCGTACCAGCCGCGCCAGCTCCGCCACCACGGCGCCCTGCACCGTCTCGTCGGGGGCGCAGCTGAGGACGGCGGACAGCAGCGCCGCGCCGTAGGAGCCGTCCGGGCCCGGCAGCGGCAGCCCACCGGTCCGGTGGTGCCGGAAGAGGCCCGGGTGCTTGCGCAGGCCGCGCTCGGTCATGGCCCCGGGAGGGGTCGACGCCGACGACGTGGGTGTACCCGCGCTCCGCCGGGTCGGCCGTCAGCCGCCCGTGGCCGCAGCCGTGGTCGAGGATCTGCGAGCCGCGGGACGCAGGTGGCCGACAGGTCGGGGGCGAGGGCGTGGGTGAACGTCTTCGTCGCCCCGCCCGTTTCCCCGAACCTGTGCACCGTGGGGTGGGCACCGGACATGCGCCGACGGTACCGCCGCGGTCCGGCCGAGGTGCATCACGCGGACGGCTGACGCAACCTGGAGGTATGAGCGCGGTCATCGTCGTCCACCCTCCCGCTCCCGCCGGCGGCCGCCGGGTCACCGCGCACGGCGAGCTGCTGGGCACCGCCTACGGGCTGACCGACCTGATCGAATACCTGGGCCTCGCCGGGCTCGACGTCGCCACGGTCGACCTGTACGACGACTCGGTCATCGAGTGGCAGGGCGGCAACCACCTGGTGTGGGGGCGCCGGGCGGAGTGAACCCGTCAACCGCCGGGTAGGGGCACGTCGGCGACAACGGGAGGGGAACACACGTGCGCCGAAGCGAGGGCGGGGCGACGGAACCAACGAGGTTTCCCTGGCTGTGGCTGCTGCCCGGGGTGCTCGTGGTGGCGGGCCTGCTGGTGTGGGGCATCGTCGTGTACCCGGATCTGCCCGCGCGGGTGCCGCAGCACTTCGGCAGCGACGGGGTGGACAACTGGGCCGACAAGTCGGTCGCGAGCGTCTTCCTGCCCGTCCTGGTACCGGCCGGCTCTCTCGTCGTGCTCTCGGCCACGGCGCTCGGCACGCTGCGGGTGACGCCGACCAGTGAGCTGGCGCCCGGTCAGCGGGTCTCCAGCCTCGTCAACCGGCCCAGCACCCGGGAGGGCGCCCGGCGGATCGCGCAGGTGCAGCTCTTTCTGGGGTGCTGCGTGGGGCTGTCGGTGGCCGGAGGCTGCACGGCGATGTGGAGCACGGATCCCGCGCGGGCGGCGGACCGCACCATGGGGACGCTGGTGCTGGTCCTGACGCCCATGGTCCTCGGCGTCGTGGCCACCCTGGTGACGGCGCTGCGGGACCGCAAACAGGCGTCCGCCACCGGCAGGTGCGACCCGGGCGCCCCCTCCCGGTCGACGGGCCGGGGCTAGGCCGCAGACGGGCCCCGCACGGACGGGGTGAGGCCGTTGCGACGCGCTCCGCGGGGCCACCGGCGCCGGCCCTCGCTCCGGGCCGCTCCGGTGAGCCGCCGACGGAGCCCGCCGCGGCTCGCTACCGCTTCTTGCTCAGCGAGTCCAACTGCCGGCTGGTGGAGATCAGCTCCCTGGCCTCCTCGTCGTTGCTGACCATGGGCTGCGAGCCGGACAGCGGCACCCCGGCACTCTCCGGCATGAACCGGACGGCGAGCAGGCCGATCAGCCCGCTGGCGATCAGGTACACGCCGGGCAGCAGGTTGTTGTCCGTGGCGCTCACCAGGCCCTCGGTGATCAGCGGTGTCGTCCCGCCGAAGGCGGCGACGGAGAAGTTGAAGCCGATCCCCATGGCCGCGTACCGCACGCTCGTCGGGAACAGCGCGGGCAACGACGCGGCCGAAGGCGCCGCGAACCCGGCGAGCAGGGTCGCCAGGATCACCACCCCGAGGGCGGGCAGCAGCCAGCCGCCGGACCGGAGCAGCAGGAAGGCGGGGACCGCGAGCACGATCTGGCCGATCGCCGCCCACCGGTAGACGGGGCGACGTCCGACACGGTCGCTCAGCCGTCCGATGAAGGTGATCAGCACCACCACCCACACCATGCCGAACAGCACCAGCAGATCGGAGGTGGTGCTCGACCGGCCCAGCACTTCCGTCTGGTAGGTCGGCAGATAGCCGGTGACCATGTAGTTGGTCACGTTGTAGAGCAGCACCAGACCGATGCAGATGAGCAGGGGCTCCCAGTGCCGGCTCAGGATGGTGCGGAACTCGTGACGGCTGGTCTCCTGCTGGGCGATCTTCTGGTCGTGCTCGTCCAGCTGCTGCTGGAAGGCGGGGGACTCCTCCAGTTTGAGCCGCATGTAGAGGCCGATGAGGCCCAGCGGGCCCGCCACCAGGAACGGGATGCGCCAGCCCCAGGAGAGCATCTGGCCGTCGCTCAGCACGAGGTTGAGCAACGTGACCAGGGCGGAGCCGAGTGCGTAGCCGGTGAAGGTGCCGAAGTCGAGCCAGCTTCCGAGGAAGCCGCGCTTGCGGTCGGGCGAGAACTCGGCGATGAAGGTGGTCGCTCCGCCGTACTCGCCGCCGGTGGAGAAGCCCTGCAGCATGCGGGCGACCAGCAGCAGGATCGGCGCGGCCAGCCCGATGGTGTCGTAGCTGGGGATGAACCCGATCAGGAAGGTGCCGAAGGCCATCAGGATCATCGTGGCGGCGAGCACCTTCTGCCGGCCCAGTTTGTCGCCGAGCGGCCCGAAGAAGAGCCCTCCGAGCGGCCTGACGACGAAGGCGGCGGCGAAGGTCGCGAACGAGGCGAGGAGCTGCGCCGCGTCGGAGGCCCCCGGATAGAAGACCTTGCCGATGGTGGCGGCCAGGTAGCTGTAGACGCCGAAGTCGAACCACTCCATGCAGTTGCCGAGCGCGGAGGCGGTGACCGCCCGCTTGAGCATCGGCTCCTCGACGACCTGCACATCGTCCTTGGTGAAGGGTCGGCCTTTACGGCGCAGTCTGCGCACCAGCTCGTCGCGCACCTGGCGGGGCAGCTCGGCGACCGCTTGCGGTACGTGCCGGGCCGCCGCCGCTTTGCCCCCCGGTTGTCGCTTGGGGCTCTCTGTCACGTCGGCATTCACACCCTTTGTTCCGTATGGCCGAATAGGCGGGACTGCTCGATCGTACGGAAAGGCCGTAGCGGATCACGGAACCGGGTTGCCGGACTCGCCGCACGTACACGCACGCCCCCGCGATCGCGGGGGCGTGCGGACCTGGAAGTGGCGAAATGTTCAGAAGTGCAGGCGGGGCGGGGTCTCAGCAGACGCCGTCACCGGGCTTGGGGTTGGCCAGCCCGGCGTACGGCCGCAGCCGGAGCCCCACCCAGGTGCCGACCAGGGCGGCAGCGCCCCACAGCCAGCCGTGCAGGCTGCCCGACGCGATTCCGGCGAGGTACGCGCCGATGTTGCAGCCGCCTGCCATCCGGGCGCCGACGCCCATCAGGACGCCGCCGAGGACGGCCGCCACCGACGGCCGCCAGGCGAGCTTCCGGTGCAGGGTCCACACCCCGCCGGCGGCCGCGGCGACGGCGGCGCCGATCATGATGCCGAGGTCGGTGAGGCTGGTCTTGTCCGCGAGCACGGGACCCGCCAGCGCCTCGGCGTTCCCCGGCTGGCGCCAGTACGCCCAGCTCTCCGGGGAGCCGCCCAGCGCGCCCGCGACCTTCGACCCCCACAGCGCGAACGCGCTGGTGACACCCCAGGCGCCGCCCGAGACGAGCAGCACGGCCGCCCCGAGCACGGCGAGCACCAGAGCTCCGGCCGCCAGCGGCCAGGAGCCGCGTACGACGCGGGCCAGGCTGCCGCGCGCGGAGGGCGGCGCGCCGACCGGCGGCGGGTTGCGCCGGGCCTGCACCCGCCGCGAGACCAGCACCACGACCGCCAGCGCCGCGAGCGTCACGGCCAGCGACCCGGCCCAGCCGAAGTGGTCGGAGAAGAGCACCGGGTCGACGGCGGGCAGATCGCTCCACAGCCCGTACTGCCAGGCCGCCAGCGTCGACCCGAGGACGAAGCCGCCCAGGGTCAGGACGATGGTGCTCTGCCCCGAGCCGACGGCGAACAGCGTGCCGGAGGCGCACGCACCGCCGAGTTGCATACCGACGGCGAAGAGGAACGCGCCCAGCAGCAGCCCCACGCCGATCGGCCCGGCACTGGGTTCGGGCGCCGTCCCGAACAGCCCCGTCCCGGTGCCGATGACCAGGGCGAAGAGGGTGGCGGTCGTCCCCAGCAGCAACGCGTGGGCGCGCAGCCCGGTTCCGTTGCCGACGGCGATCAACTGCCGCCAGGCGGAGGTGAAGCCGAACCGGGAGTGGAAGAGGCCGACGCCCAGGCCGAGACCGAGGAGCAGCAGAACGCCCGGCTCGGTGCCGTGCGCGGCCCACACGTAGCCGGTCAGGGCCAGGCCGAGCAGCAGGGCGATACCGAGCGGGACCCACCGCACGGCGGGTGCGGCGGGTGCGGGAGGGGCGGGCAGGCTGGTGGGGGCGGGGGACAGCAGCGGCGCCGTACGGGTGGGAGAGGGAGCGGTCGTCACGAGGGTCTCCGGGCGGTGCGGGGAGTGCCGGGAAGGGCGGGGGACCGAGCGAGGGGGAACCGTTGGCCGGTGACGGGCCTCGCGCCGTTCCAGGGAGTGAGACGGGCCCCGGACCCGCGCGGACGGGCGAAGCCCCGCGCGGAGGAAGGGGAACGGTGCGTGCGCCGTCAGCGACGGGTGCGGCGACAGAGCGCGTCGTCGACGCTCCACGCGGTGGCCGCGAAGAGCGTGAGCGCGAGTGCCAGCAGGCACGCGGGTCCGAACATGCGTGCAACGATAAAGGAAGTGGCGGCCTCCGTATCGCCGTGTCTCGGCTGGCGAGACACGATGCGAGACAGCACCTGTCCGCACACCCCGGAGGCCACCTTCATGCCCCGGTCCCCCGCCGTCCGCATCGAGGTCAGCGGCTCCACCTCCACCGTCGTCCTGGCCCGTCCCGCCGTCCGCAACGCGGTGGACGGTCCCACGGCACAGGCCCTGGCCGACGTCTTCCACTCCGTCGAGGCGGATTCCGGCATCGCGGCTGCCGTCCTGTGGGGCGAGGGGAAAACCTTCTGCTCCGGCGCCGGCCTGAAGGCCGTCGGTACCCCGCGGGGCAACCGCCTCTCCCCCCGACGGCGACGGCCCCATGGGCCCCACCCGGCTCCGGCTCACCAAGCCGGTGGTCGCCGCCCCAGCGGCCACGCCGTCGCAGGCGGACTCGAACTGGCCCTCTGGTGCGACCTGCGCATCGCGGAGGAGGACGCGGTCTTCGGCGTCTTCTGCCGCCGCTGGGGCGTCCCCCTCGTCGACGGCGGAACGGTCCGGCTGCCCCGCGTCGTCGGGGCGGGCCGCGCGGCCGACCTGGTCCTCACCGGCCGCCCCGTCCCGGCCCGCGAGGCCCACGAGATCGGCCTCGCGGACCGGCTGGTACCGCCCGGGCAGGCACGGACCGCCGCCGAGGAGCTGGCCGCCGGGCTCGCCCGCTTCCCGCAGACCTGCCTGCGGACCGACCTGGCTTCCCTGCGGACCCAGGCCGGACTGACCGAACCGGAGGCCCCCGCCGAGGAGTTCGCGCACGCGGCGGACGCGGTCGCAGCGGCCGGTGAGGGCGCCGCCCGCTTCTCCGCCGGCGCGGGCCGGCACGGCACCTTCGACCAGTGCGGCGCCTGCCCGCGCGGCCACCTGACCGAGGACTCGCGGTCGAGATTCAGTGCGAGCGGGCCTTGAAGGCGGCCTTGCGGGCCGCCTTCGCCACCTGCTTGTCGGGGTGCACCCGGCCCATCGTCTCCAGCACGTCCCCGGTGGCGGGGTGGTCGACCCGCCAGGCCTTGTCGAAGAACCCGGCATGCTGGTCGACCAGGCCCCGGACGAGGTCACGCAGCTCCTCGGGCTCACCGGCGGTGGCGACCTGGGCGGCGATGGTGTCGATCGTCAGCCAGAAGACCATCTCCTCGTCGGGCTGCGGCACCTGTGCCGCCCCGCGCTCGGCGAGCCAGACCCGGGCGAGGCCTCCCAACTGCCGGTCGTCCAGCACCTCGCGGAGCGCCGGCTCGGCCTCGGAGCCGGCCAGGGAGAGCGCCTGCTGGCAGGTGAGGCGGCGCACGGGAGCCGCCTCGTCGGTGCCCCGCGCGGCGGCCAGCAGCCCGCGGGCCGCGGACAGGGTGCCGCCCTCACCGCGCGCCGCGAGCCACCCTTCGATCTCGGTGCGTGCGTTGTCCTCCGTGTACACGGGCAGGGCCGCCAGCAGCTCCTCCGGTTCCGCGTGGGCGAGGTCGCCGACCGCGGGCACCTCCAGGCCGGCCTCCCGCATCCGGGAGCGGACGCCGTACAGTCCCAGCGGGGTGAGCCGCACCATGCCGTAGCGGGAGACGTCCTCCTCGCCCTCCTCGCCGTCCCCCTCGGCCAGGCCCGGGAACTCCTCGCCCTCGCCTGCCTCCTGGGTGAGGGCCTCGTCGACCGGGTGGTACTCGACCAGGCCCGTGGGCTCCAGCATGCGGAACTGCTCGTCGAGACGCATCATCGCCGTGGAGACCTCTTCGAGCACCTCGTCGGTGGGCTCGTCCATGCCCTCGGGGACGATCATGGAGGCGGCCAGCACGGGAAGCGGGACCATCGAGCCCGCGGCGACACCGGGGTCGGTGGCCGTCAGCAGGTAGAGGTTGCCCAGGGCGCTGTCGAGGGCCTCGCCCTCCTCCTCCGGGTCCCAGTCCAGGGCGTCGAGGTCGAGGGAGTCGGCGTCGATCCGGCCGTCCTCACCGACCGCCCCCTCGATCCCGCCGAGCAGCTCCTCGAAGCTGGGTGTGGCGGCGTCGGCGAGCACCGTCTCCAGGCCCTGCTGCCACAGGTCGAGGATGTCGGCGGGTGCGGGCGGGGTCGCGCCGGGGGCGCCCGTCAGGCCGCCGAGCTCCGCCTCGGGTGTGGCCAGGCCGACCGGTTCGTCGCTGCCCGGCCCTCCGGCGTCGGCCGCCCGGCCCTCCGCCGTGCCGCCCCCGTGGGCGTCCTCGTCCGCCCCGGCGTCCTCCTCGACCACCAACAGGCCGGTGTCGACGGCGAAGTTCCAGGCGTCGGCGGCCAGCGCCGGGGCCTCCTCGTCCCCGGTCAGACCCAAGTGGGCGGCGGCTTCCTTCAGTTGTTCCGACAGGAGTTCACCGCCGGCTCCCACCGGCATCCCCGCCCCGGTGTCCGCGGGCCCGCCGCGCCGCGCCCAGCGGGTGAGTTCCAGGGCGCGGGCGAGGAGCGGTGCGGCCAGTGCGTCCCGTGCCAGTTCGGCATCGGAGGGCAGCCGTACGGGCGGCAGGGTGGGACGGTCGTCACCGGTCATGTGCGGGTTCATCTCCTACGGGTGCTACGGGTTGGCGGGCGGTGCGGAGAACCAGCGTAGACGGGTTCTGTCCGCCCGTGCCCGAATCGTGCACGGACCACATGACGGAGCGGTGGAGGAAGCCGTCGCCAGCCTGTCGCGACCTTGACAACTGACGTTCTCCCGCCATGCTTTACGCGCGTCGACCCTGCCGTACGAGAGGCGAGTTTGCCTCCTGCTCCACGTTCCGTCGCTCCCCCCACACCCTCCGGAGGCTCTCCGTGCCGTTCCGCCCGTCGCCCCGCTCGTCCGCCCCGGTCCGCACCTCCTCGCGGCTGAGCCGCACCGCGACGACGACCGTCGCCGCCGCCTGCGCCACGCTGCTCGCGCTGCCCGCCTCGGGGCCGGCCCTGGGCGCTACGGGCGGCACCGTCCGGGCACCCCGCATCCACGACATCCAGGGCGCGAGCAGACTCTCGCCCCTTGCCGGGCAGCGGGTCGCCGACGTGCCCGGCGTCGTCACCGGCGTGCGGGACTTCGGCGAGTCCCGCGGCTTCTGGCTCCAGGACCCGCACCCCGACCGCGACCCGGCCACCAGCGAAGGGCTGTTCGTCTTCACCGGCAAGAAGAGCCCCGGTGTCTCCGCCGGCGACAGCCTGCGGGTGACGGGCGAGGTCACCGAGTACTACCCGGGCGGCAAGGAGGCCGGCGGCCAGTCGGTCACCGAGCTGACGGACGCGACCTGGCAGTCGGCCGCCACCGGATCCCGCCGGCTGCCGGCCGCCTACCGGCTGACCCCGCGCTCGGTACCCGAGGCGTACGCGCCCGACGCGGGAGGCGGCAGCATCGAGGAGCGCCCACTGCGCCCCGACAGGTACGCGCTCGACCGGTACGAGGCGCTGGAGGGCATGCGCGTCTCCGTCCACGACACCCGCGTCACCGGCGCCACCTCGGCCTACCACGACCTGTGGGTGACCACCGCCCCGCGCCAGCACCCCACCCCGCGCGGCGGCACCCTCTACGGGTCGTACGACGAGGAAAACGGCGCCCGGATGAAGGTCTCCTCCCTGCTGCCGCTGGACAGCCACCCCTTCCCGCAGGCGGACGTGGGCGACGAACTGCGCGGTACCACCGCAGGGCCGCTCGACTACGAACAGTTCGGCGGCTACACGCTGCGTGCCACCACGCTCGGCACCCACCGCGACAACCATCTGGCGAAGGAGCGCACCCGCAAGCAGCGCGCCGACGAACTGGCGGTGGCCACCTACAACGTCGAGAACCTCTCCCCCGCCTCCGAACCCGCCAAGTTCGAGCGGCTCGCCGAGGGCCTGGTCGACCACCTCTCCTCCCCCGACATCGTCACCGTCGAGGAGGTGCAGGACGACACGGGCCCCGAGGACGACGGCACGGTCGGCGCCGACAAGACCCTCACGAAGCTGACCGCGGCCATCGAGAAGGCGGGCGGGCCGTCCTACAAGTGGCGCCAGATCGATCCGGTCGACCAGGCCGACGGCGGCCAGCCCGGCGGAAACATCCGCGTCGCGTTCCTCTACAACCCCGCGCGGGTGTCCTTCACCGACCGGCCCGGCGGGGATGCGACCACGCCGGTGAAGGTCGAGGAGAAGGACGGCAGGCCCGCCCTGTCCGCCTCCCCCGGACGCGTCGCCCCGCAGGACCCGGCGTGGAAGGCCAGCCGCAAGCCGCTGGCCGGCGAGTTCCGCTTCCGCGGCCGTACCGTCTTCGTGGTCGCCAACCACTTCAGCTCCAAGGGCGGCGGCGACCTGGACGGCGACCAGCCGATGGAGGGCCGCTACCAGCCGCCCGCCCGGCACTCGGAGCCGCAGCGCATCGAGCAGGGGAAGCTGCTGAACTCCTTCGTGCGGGACATCCGCGACGTCGATCCGCACGCCCTCGTCGTCACCGGCGGCGACTTCAACGACTTCCCCTTCTCCCCCACTCTGGAGACCCTGCGCTCCGGTGACGCCCTCACCAGCCCGCTCGACCGGCTGCCCGCCGACGAGCGCTACGGCTACGTCTTCAACGGCAACTCCCAGACCCTGGACCACCTGCTGACCAGCCCCGGCGCCGGGCACCCCGACTACGACATCGTCCACATCAACGCCGAGTTCGCCGACCAGAGCAGCGACCACGACCCCTCGGTCGTCCGCATCCACCGCTGAGAACCCTTCGCGGCCCGGGACGCCGTGCCCGGTCGGCCCGGTCAGGCCCCTTTGTGCCCCCGCCCGGGAGGGTACGGCTGTGCGTACGGGCCGGGCTGCGGCTGCGGGCCCGGCTGCGCGTACGGTGCCGGTCGCCCGTGAGGGGCGGGACCGTGGGGGCCCGGGTGACCGTGCGGGGGCGGGGGGCCGTACGCAGCCGGGTGCGGCGGCCCGGCAGGCGTGCCCGGTTCCGCCGAGGGGTGCCGCGTCAGGTCCCGTACCAGCAACGTCGCGCCCGCGACAGCGCCCGGCATCAGGGGAACGGCCAGCAGCGGCACCAGGAAGGCGAGAGCGAGAGGGGCGCCGAAACCGAGGGCGAGGGCCCTGCGGGAGCGCAGGAGCCGCAGCCGCTCCCGTACGGGCACGTCGCGGCGCTGGAGGGCCACCGAGGTGAGCTCCAGGGTGAGGAAGAACCCGGAGACGCAGATGCCGAGCACCGGGATGACGGTCTGGCCGACCATCGGGACGAACCCGAGGAGGAACAGCGGCACCGTGAACAGCAGGGTCCGGCTCAGCACGAAGACGCTGTCGGTGAGCGAGGTCCACAGCTCGCGCCACAGCGGCTTCTCGACGGTGTCCGCCGGCAGCCCGCCCTCGCTCTCCTCCACCTTCTCGGAGAGCTTCTCGTAGAAGGGATCCCCGATCAGCAGGGCGACGGCGGCGAAGGTCACCACGGCGAGCATCAGAACGGCGAGCCACAGCATGACGGCGAAGGCACCGCGGGTCAGCAGACGCCCGGTCGAGCCCCAGTCGTCGGCGAAGGGTGTGGCCCAGGCGGCGACGTCGTCGGCGTAGAAACCGAGCGCGGTGAGCGCGGCGGCATACAGCACGAGGGCGATCAGCGCGGGCAGCAGCCCGAACCCGAACCAGCGCCCGTGAGTGAGCACCCACCGCTGTCCCTGCCCCAGATACCGCAGCCCGGCCCCAAGATCACGCATGCCCGCAAGCCTAGGGCCTGCGGACCCACGCGTCCCCGGGCCGGAACCGGGCCGACGGGTTTCGGTGCTCAGTTGTGACTGTGCAGCGCCTCGTTGAGGCCGCCCCACGAGCCGCTGCGCTGGAGGGCCTCGACGGTGCCGGTGACGGAGTTGCGGCGGAAGAGCAGGTTCCCGGCGCCGGACAGCTCCAGTGCCTTGACCACCTTGCCGTCGGGCAGGGTGACGCGCGTGCCCGCGGTGAGGTAGAGGCCGGCCTCCACGACGCTGTCGTCGCCCAGCGAGATGCCGATGCCCGCCTCGGCGCCGATCAGGCAGCGCTCACCGACGGAGACGACCTGCTTGCCGCCGCCGGAGAGGGTGCCCATGATCGACGCGCCGCCGCCCAGGTCGGTGCCGTCGCCGAGGACGACGCCCGCGCTGATGCGGCCCTCGACCATGGAGGTGCCCAGGGTGCCGGCGTTGAAGTTGCAGAAGCCCTCGTGCATGACGGTGGTGCCCGCGGCCAGGTGGGCGCCGAGACGGACGCGGTCGGCGTCACCGATGCGCACACCGGTGGGGACGACGTAGTCGGTCATGCGCGGGAACTTGTCCACGCTGGTGACGGACAGGTGCGTGCCCGCGGCGCGGGCCGCCAGCCGGGCCTCTTCGATCCTGTCGACCGGGACGGGGCCGAGGGTCGTCCAGGCGACGTTGGCCAGGTGGGCGAACTGACCCTCCAGGCTGAGCCCGTGGGGCCGCACCAGACGGTGGCTGAGCAGGTGCAGCCGCAGGTAGACGTCGTGCGCGTCCAGCGGCTTCTCGTCCAGGGAGGCGATGACCGTACGGACGGCCACGACCTCGACCCCGCGCCGGGGGTCCTCGCCCAGGGCCTGCGGCGCGCTCGCGCCGAGCAGCTCGGCGGCGCGCTCGGCGCTCAGCCGTTCGCTGCCGGCGGGGCCGGGCTCGGCGACGAGCTCCGGCCGCGGGAACCAGGTGTCCAGTACGGTGCCGTCGGCGGCCACCGTGGCGAGGCCGGCGGCGACGGCCCCTGTGGTGCGGGTATCGGGTGCTTCGGTCATGTCCGGAACGCTATCCGGAGTGCGCACGGGATGACGAACCGGTCCGCGTGACGGTCACAGGCCGCCCGGGTCGCCGAGCACTCTGACGAGCGCTCCGCGCACCTCGTCCCGGCCGAAGGGCCGGTCGGTGAGCAGGAACTGGAGCAGCAGCCCGTCGATGAGTGCGACCAGGGCGCGGGCCGTCGCCAGGTCAGCGGTGTACCGGGAGAGCACCCGCACCATGTCGTCCAGCCACGCGGCGGCCACCGGCTGGAGCCGCGGGCGGCGCAGCGCCGCCAGGTACAGCTCGTACTCCAGCCGGATGCGGCCACGCCCGCCGGAGGCGTACTCCTCCAGCACCTGTGTCAGCCCGTCCGCCAGGGGGACGTCCTCGGCCAGGTCGCCCCAGCTCTCGATGGCGGTCTGCGGCTCGCAGTTGACCTGCTCCAGAGCTGCGAGCAGCAGGTCGTCCAGGCTGGCGAAGTGGTAGGTGGTCGAGCCGAGCGGCACGTCCGCCTCCGCGGCGACCGTGCGGTGGCTCAGCGCCGCCATCCCCTTCAGCTCCACGATGCGGAGGGCCGCGTCGATGATGCGCTGCCGCCGCTCGGGGTCGTACCGCCGCGCCATCAATGCGTCCCTCCCAGGTTGAGCACGACCACCCCGCAGATCACCAGCAGCAGGCCGAGGACCTTGAGGGCCGTGACGGCTTCCCCGATGAAGACCATGCCGATCACCGCGATGACGGCGGTTCCCGCGCCGGACCAGATGGCGTACGCCGTCCCGACCGACATGCTCTTGAGCGTGTGCGCCAGCAGGAGGAAGGCCACCACGTATCCGGCGGCGGTGATCAGCGACGGCAGCAGCTTGCTGAAGCCGTCGCTGTACTTCATCGCCGTCGTCCCCAGCACCTCGGCGAGGATCGCTCCCGCGAGCGTCACATAGACCATGCGTACAAGCGTACACAACGATGCGTACGCCCGTACGCAAGGGGGCGTGAGGAAGGGGCAGCCGTGCGCACGGGCAGCCGTCGGGGCGCGGCTCAGTCCGCGAACGTGATCAGATTCCGGCGCGGCTTCAGCACGCAGAACTCGTTGCCCTCGGGGTCCTGGAGCACGATCCAGCTCCTGCTCCCGCCCTGGCCGACGTCCGCACGCCGGGCACCCAGCGCCTCCAGGCGGGCGACCTCCGCCTCCTGGTCGTCGGGCGCGAGGTCGAAGTGGAGCCGGTTCTTGACCCGCTTGGGGTCGGTGACCGGCATGAAGCAGATCCCCGTGCGGGCCTCGACGGCGGGACCGATGATCACCTCCCGCTCCTTCTCGGAGAGGATCTCCCAGTCCAGCACCCGGCACCAGAACCGGGCGAGCGCGGGCAGGTCGTGGGCATCGATCACGAGGTGATGCAGCGAGAGGGCCATGCCCGCCAGGATCTCCCGGCGGGCACGGCCCTCTCGAACGGTTTTCCGCGACGCGCCGCAGGGCGCCAGCCGCAGCGGCTGGGTCAGACGTTGAAGCCCAGCGCCCGCAGCTGCTCGCGGCCGTCGTCGGTGATCTTGTCCGGGCCCCACGGGGGCATCCAGACCCAGTTGATCTTGAGCTCGTTGACGATGCCCTCGGTGGCGGACTGCGCCTGGTCCTCGATGACGTCGGTCAGCGGACAGGCCGCCGAGGTGAGCGTCATGTCGATGGTCGCGCTGTTCGCATCATCGACGTGGATCCCGTAGATCAGGCCGAGGTTGACGACGTCGATGCCCAGCTCGGGGTCGACGACGTCCATGAGCGCCTCGCGGACCTCTTCCTCGCTCGCGGGCTTGGTGGTCATCTCGGTCATGCCGTCTTCTCCTTGGCCGAGTCGGCTTCACTGGTCCCCAACGCCTGCGCCGTTGCGTCCTCCCCGCTGAACGCCTTCGCCGTTGCGTCCTCCCCGCTGAACGCCTTCGCCGTTGCTTCCTCCCCGCTGAACGCCTTCGCCGTTGCGTCCTTCCAGGCCATCCAGCTCAGCAGCGCGCACTTCACCCGCGCCGGGTACTTCGAGACCCCGGCGAACGCCACGGCGTCCTCCAGCAGGTCCTCCATGCTGTCGTCCGGCTCAAGCTGGCCCTTGGACTGCATCAGCTCCAGGAACTTCTCCTGGATGCTGCGGGCCTCGGACAGCTCCTTGCCGACCAGCAGCTCGTTGAGCACCGAGGCGCTGGCCTGGCTGATGGAACAGCCCTGGCCCTCGTACGACACGTCCTCGATCCTGTCGCCGTCGTACCGCACCCGCAAGGTGATCTCGTCACCGCACGTCGGGTTGACGTGGTGCACCTCGGCGTCGCCCTCGCGCAGCCCACGCCCGTGCGGGTTCTTGTAGTGGTCCAGGATGACTTCCTGGTACATCGAGTCCAGCTTCACCGACAGCCCCTAAGCGAAGAAATTCCGTACGTGCTCCAGGCCGTCCGCCAGGGCGTCCACCTCGGCGGGCGTGGAGTACAGATAGAACGACGCTCGCGTCGTCGCGGGAATTCCGTACCGCAGGCAGACCGGGCGGGCGCAGTGGTGGCCCACCCGGACCGCGATGCCCTGCTCGTCCAGCACCTGACCGACGTCGTGCGGATGGATGTCACCGAGCGTGAAGGAGATCGTGGCCCCGCGGTCCTCGGCCGTGGCGGGGCCGATGATCCGCAGGTCCGGGATCTCCTTGAGGCGCCGCACGGCGTACTCCGTCAGCGCCTGCTCGTGCTGGTGGATGCGCTCCATACCGATCGCGCTCAGGTAGTCCACCGCGGCACCGAGCCCGACCGCCTGGGCGACCGGCGGGGTGCCCGCCTCGAACTTGTGCGGCGCCGGAGCGTACGTCGACGAGTGCATCGTGACGGTCTCGATCATCTCCCCGCCGCCGAGGAACGGCGGCAGGTCGTTGAGCAGCTCCTGGCGCCCCCACAGCACACCGATGCCCGTCGGGGCGCACATCTTGTGCCCGGTGAAGGCCACGAAGTCGGCCTGGAGGGCCTGCACGTCCAGCACCATGTGCGGTGCCGCCTGCGAGGCGTCCACGACCACCAGGGCGCCCACCTCCTGCGCCCGCCGCACGATGTCCTCGACGGGGTTGAAGGTGCCCATGATGTTGGAGACCAGGGTGAGCGCCACGACCTTGGTGCGCTCCGTGATCAGTTCCCGGATACCTGCCAGGTCGAGGCGGCCCTCGTCGGTGAGCCCGAACCACTTCAGCTTCGCGCCCGTCCGCTGCGAGAGCAGCTGCCACGGAACGATGTTGGAGTGGTGCTCCATCTCCGTGATGACGATCTCGGTGTCCCGCTCCACGCGGTAGGGCTCGTCCGCCCAGCCGAGCATGTTCGCCACCAGGTTCAGCGACTCCGAGGCGTTCTTGGTGAAGATCACCTCGTCCCGGCTGGGGGCGTTGATGAACGCGGCGACCTTGTCACGCGCGCCCTCGTACAGCGCCGTCGCCTCCTCGGCCAGCGCGTGCACACCGCGGTGGACGTTGGCGTTGTGCTTCTCGTAGTAGTCGGCCAGCGCGTCCAGCACCTGGGTCGGCTTCTGCGAGGTCGCGGCGTTGTCCAGGTAGACGAGCGGCTGCCCGTCGTGGAGCCGCCGGTCCAGGATCGGGAAGTCCTTGCGGATGGCCTCGGTGTCCAGCAGGCCCGGGAGCTGTGTCACGCAGTGGCACCACCCTTCACGTACTGCTCGTAGCCCTCTTCCTCCAGCTTGTCGGCCAGCTCGGGGCCGCCGGACTCGGCGATGCGGCCCTTGGCGAAGACGTGGACGTGGTCGGGCTTGATGTAGCGGAGGATGCGGGTGTAGTGCGTGATCAGCAGGGTGCCGACCTCGCCCGACTCGCGAACGCGGTTGACGCCCTCGGAGACGACGCGCAGCGCGTCCACGTCGAGGCCGGAGTCGGTCTCGTCCAGGACCGCGATCTTCGGCTTCAGCAGTTCGAGCTGGAGGATCTCGTGGCGCTTCTTCTCACCGCCGGAGAAGCCCTCGTTCACGTTGCGCTCGGCGAACTTCGGGTCGATGGAGAGCCGCTCCATGGCCTCCTTGACCTCCTTGACCCACGTCCGCAGCTTGGGGGCCTCGCCGCGGATGGCGGTGGCGGAGGTGCGCAGGAAGTTCGAGACCGAGACGCCGGGCACCTCGACCGGGTACTGCATGGCGAGGAAGAGGCCGGCGCGGGCGCGTTCGTCGACGGACATCTCCAGGACGTCCTCGCCGTCGAGCTTGACCGAGCCGCTGGTGATCGTGTACTTCGGGTGGCCCGCCAGGGAGTAGGCCAGGGTGGACTTGCCGGAGCCGTTCGGGCCCATGATCGCGTGCGTCTCACCCTGCTTCACGGTCAGGTCGACGCCGCGCAGGATCTCGTTGGGGCCGCCCTCGGTCTCGACGGAGACGTGCAGGTCGTTGATCTCAAGCGTTGCCATGGGGACTTCAGGACTCCTGTGTGACGGAGACGAGCACTGCCGCATCGGGGCCGTCTCCTTCGATCTTTACGGGGTACACGGGCACGGGACGGGTGGCGGGAGGCCCGGACGGCTTGCCGGTACGCAGGTCGAAGCGCGAACCGTGCAGCCAGCACTCGATCGCGCAGTCGTCCACGTCACCCTCCGAGAGCGACACGTTCGCATGCGTGCAGATGTCGTTGACGGCGAAGACCTCGCCCTCGGTGCGGACGAGGCAGACGGGAACCCCGCCCAGCTCCACCCGCAGCGGGGTGTCCTCCTCCAGTTCGGCCAGCGACGCGACGCGGTCGAAACCTCCCTCGCTCATGAGACGGACGCCTCCAGCTCGGTCTCGATCCGCGCGATCAGGCGCTCCTCCACGTCGGGCAGGCCGACCTGCTGGACGAGCTCGGCGAAGAAGCCGCGGACCACCAGACGGCGCGCCTCCTGCTCGGAGATGCCGCGCGCCATGAGGTAGAAGAGCTGCTCGTCCTCGAAGCGGCCGGTCGCCGAGGCGTGTCCGGCACCGACGATCTCGCCGGTCTCGATCTCCAGGTTCGGCACCGAGTCGACACGTGAACCATCGGTCAGCACCAGGTTCCGGTTGAGCTCGTAGGTGTCGGTGCCGGTGGCCGCCGCCTGGATGAGCACGTCACCGATCCACACCGCGTGCGCGTCGTCGCCCTGGAGCGCGCCCTTGTAGGCGACGTTGCTGCGGCAGTTCGGCGTGTCGTGGTCCACCAGCAGCCGGTGCTCCTGGTGCTGGCCCGCGTCGGTGAAGTACAGGCCGTACAGCTCGGCCTCGCCGCCGGGGCCCGCGTAGCTGACACGGGGGTTGAGCCGCACCACGTCGCCGCCGAAGGTCACCACCACGGACTTGAACGTCGCGTCCCGGCCGACCAGCGCGTTGTGCTGCGAGCAGTGCACGGCGGTGTCGTCCCAGTCCTGGACGGAGACGACGGTCACCTTGGCGCCGTCGCCGAGGACGAACTCGACGTTGGCCGAGCGCACCGCGTCACCGGTGTGGTCGATGACGATGACGGCCTCGGCGAAGGCGCCCACGTCGAAGACGGTGTGCCCGTAGGTCACGCCGCCCTCGCCGTGCAGGCTCACCCGGACCGGCTCGCTGAGGACCGCGTCCTTGGGGACGGTGATGACGGAGGCCTTCTCGAACGAGGAGTACGCCTGGGCCGCCACCCGGTCCACCGGCTTGCCGGCCCGGCCGACGCGCTTGTCGTCCCGGGCGACGGACTCGACGGTGACCCCGTCGGGCGCCGACACGTCGGCCTTGATGCTGCCGGTCGCCTGCGCCGTGCCGTCGTGCAGGCCCTTGAGCCGGTCGAGAGGAGTGAAACGCCACTCCTCCTCGCGACCGTGCGGCACCGGGAAGTCCGCCACGTCGAAGGACGGCGGCGCGCTCATCCTCGTGGCGGTGGTGGACTCTGCGGCCACCGCGATGGCTCCGGAGGTGTTCGAACCGCCCGGAATGTTCTGGGCCTCACCCATGGCTGTCGTGTTGCTCACTTTCTTGGGGTCAAGAGAACGGTGCTGTCGGAGGCGGGACGGACCGGCGTCAGCCGACCGCGCCCTCCATCTGCAGCTCGATCAGCCGGTTCAGCTCCAGCGCGTACTCCATGGGCAGCTCCTTGGCGATCGGCTCGACGAAGCCGCGCACGATCATCGCCATGGCCTCGTCCTCGGCCAGACCCCGGCTCATCAGGTAGAAGAGCTGGTCGTCGCTGACCTTGGAGACCGTCGCCTCGTGGCCCATCGTCACGTCGTCCTCGCGGACGTCGACGTAGGGGTAGGTGTCCGAGCGCGAGACCGTGTCGACCAGCAGCGCGTCGCACAGCACGTTGGACTTGGAGCCCTCCGCGCCCTCGCCGATCTCGATCAGACCGCGGTAGGAGGTGCGGCCACCGCCGCGGGCCACCGACTTGGAGACGATGTTGGAGGAGGTGCGGGGGGCCATGTGGACCATCTTGGCGCCCGCGTCCTGGTGCTGGCCCTCGCCCGCGAAGGCGACGGACAGCGTCTCGCCCTTGGCGTGCTCACCCATCAGGTAGACCGCCGGGTACTTCATCGTCACCTTGGAGCCGAGGTTGCCGTCGACCCACTCCATGGTCGCGCCCTCGTAGGCCACGGCGCGCTTGGTGACCAGGTTGTAGACGTTGTTCGACCAGTTCTGGATCGTCGTGTAGCGGCAGCGGCCGCCCTTCTTGACGATGATCTCGACGACGGCCGAGTGCAGCGAGTCCGAGTTGTAGATCGGTGCGGTGCAGCCCTCGACGTAGTGCACGTAGGCGTCCTCGTCGACGATGATCAGCGTCCGCTCGAACTGGCCCATGTTCTCCGTGTTGATCCGGAAGTAGGCCTGGAGCGGGATGTCGACGTGCACGCCCGGCGGGACGTAGATGAAGGAGCCGCCCGACCACACCGCCGTGTTCAGCGCGGCGAACTTGTTGTCACCGGCCGGGATGACGGTGCCGAAGTGCTCCTGGAACAGCTCCGGGTGCTCACGCAGCGCCGTGTCCGTGTCCAGGAAGAGGACGCCCTGCTTCTCCAGGTCCTCGCGGATCTGGTGGTAGACGACCTCCGACTCGTACTGCGCGGCGACGCCGGCGACCAGGCGCTGCTTCTCCGCCTCCGGGATGCCGAGCTTGTCGTAGGTGTTCTTGATGTCCTCCGGCAGGTCCTCCCAGGACTGGGCCTGCTTCTCGGTGGACCGGACGAAGTACTTGATGTTGTCGAAGTCGATACCCGACAGGTCCGAGCCCCAGTTCGGCATCGGCTTCTTCTCGAAGAGCTTGTGCCCCTTGAGCCGGAGCTTGAGCATCCAGTCGGGCTCGTTCTTCTTCCCGGAGATGTCGCGGACGACCTCCTCGGAGAGGCCGCGCTTGGCTGCCGCGCCCGCGGCGTCGGGGTCGGCCCAGCCGTACTCGTACTTGCCCAGCCCCTCGAGCTCGGGGTGAGCAGTCTCCGTAGGAGCAGTCATGCGGGGTTCCTCCCGGCCTCGTTCACTGTGGTGGCGGTGCTGGTCTTGCTGTTCTTGGGCGGTATCGCGGTGGTGGGTGGTGACGCTGAGGTCTGTGATCGTGACGGGGGTTGCAGTGCCGCGGTCTTCGGCTGTGCCCCGGGAACGAAGGTCGTACACACGCCGTCACCGTGCGCGATGGTCGCCAGACGCTGGACGTGTGTGCCGAGGAGGCGGGAGAAGACCTCTGTCTCCGCCTCGCACAGTTGGGGGAACTGCTCGGCCGTATGAGCCACCGGGCAGTGGTGCTGGCAGAGCTGCTCACCCGTCTGCGCGGGAGCCTCCCGCGCCGTGGCAGCGTACCCGTCCTCGGACAGGGCGCGTGCCAGCGCCCTGGCGCGCTCCTGGGGCGGCACCCCCTCCAGCGCCGCGTGGTACTTCTCCGCCTGCGCCTCCACGCGGGCCCGCGCGAAGGCGGCGACGGCCGCGTCCCCGACCTCTCCGCCGCCCGCCTGCTGGGCGATCCAGCGCAGCGCGTCGGCGGCGAGCGCGTCGTAGGCCTGGTCGAAGGCGTCCCGGCCGCAGTCGGTGAGGGCGAACACCTTGGCGGGCCGGCCTCGGCCCCGCGAGCCGTAGACCCGCTTGGCCCGGGCGTCCACGACACCCTCGGCGACGAGCGCGTCGAGGTGCCGGCGCACCGCCGCCTGCGTCAGCTCCAGGCGGAGCGCCAGCTCTGCCGCGGTGGACGGACCGTGATCGAGGATGGAGCGCGCGACCTTGTTCCGCGTGCCGTGCTGCTCGTCCTGCGCGGACTGCGGCGTCTGTGAAGTCTGTGCAGCTTGTGAGTTCTGGTTGCTGTGTTCCGTCGGTGATACGGAGGGGCCGGACATGGCGGCTTCGCCGGTGGCCGGTGCAGCCATCGGTCCGTCCTCCCGAGCCTTCTCCCTCTTTTTCACAACGTCATTGTTGCTTAATTCCTCGGAGCCCGGCAAGCGCCGCCTGTGACCAGTCGTCATGGGGTGCGTCACGTAAGGCGTACCTAACCCGCAAACCCCCCGGGCAGAGCGTTCCGAGCCGCTCCTTAGACTGCGTCCATGCAAAGTTCAGCGGCTGTGGAAGTCGCGGGGCTGGTGAAGCGGTACGGCGACAGGACCGCCGTCGACGGGCTCGACCTGACCGTCGAGCGCGGCACCGTCACCGCCTTCCTGGGCCCCAACGGCGCGGGCAAGACCACCACCGTCGAGACCTGCGAGGGGTACCGCCGTCCGGACGGCGGCACCGTCCGGGTCCTGGGGCTGGACCCCGTCACCGAGAGCGCACAGCTGCGGCCCCGCATCGGCGTCATGCTGCAGAGCGGCGGGATCTACCCGACCGCGCGCGCCGAGGAGACGCTGCGCCACATGGCCGGCCTGCACGCGCACCCGCTGGACGTGCCCGCCCTCGTCGACCGGCTCGGCCTGGGCTCCTGCGGCCGCACGCCCTACCGCCGGCTGTCCGGCGGCCAGCAGCAGCGCCTCGCGCTGGCGCTGGCCCTGGTGGGCCGCCCCGAACTGGTCTTCCTCGACGAGCCCACCGCCGGGCTCGACCCGCAGGCCCGGCACGCCACCTGGGACCTGGTGCGCGACCTGCGCGCCGACGGCGTCACCGTGCTGCTGACCACGCACTACATGGACGAGGCCGAAGAGCTCGCCGACGACGTCGCCATCGTCGACGGCGGCAAGGTGATCGCCCAGTCGGCCCCCGACGTGCTCTGCAAAGGTGGCGCGGAGAACACCCTTCGCTTCGCCGGGCGCCCCGGGCTCGACCTGCCCTCCCTGCTCAAGGCCCTCCCCGCGGAGACCGCCGCCGTCGAGCTCACCCCCGGCAGCTACCGCCTCACCGGCACGGTCGACCCCCAGCTCCTCGCCACCGTCACCTCCTGGTGCGCCCAGAACGGCGTCCTCCCGGACCGCATCTCCGTGGAGCGCCGCACCTTGGAAGACGTCTTCTTGGAACTGACGGGGAAGGAGCTGCGGTCATGAGTGCCTCTCCGGCCGCCGGTACGTACGCGCCCAGGCCGGGTGCCGCGCCGCTGCCGCGCATGGTGCGCGCCCAGGCGTGGCTGGAGACGCGGACACAGCTGCGCAACGGCGAGCAGCTGCTGCTGACCGTCGTCATCCCGACCCTGCTGCTGGTCCTCTTCAGCGTCGTGGACGTCGTCGACACCGGCGCAGGCTCGCGGGTCGACTTCCTGGCCCCCGGAATCCTCGCCCTGGCGATCCTGTCGACCGCCTTCACGGGGCAGGCCATCTCGACCGGGTTCGAGCGCCGGTACGGCGTGCTCAAGCGGCTGGGCTCCTCGCCGCTGCCGCGGTGGGGGCTGATGACGGCGAAGACCTGCTCCGTGCTGGTCATCGAGGCCCTGCAAGTGCTGCTGCTGAGCCTGGTCGCCCTCGCCCTGGGCTGGTCACCGCACGGCAACCCCGCCACCGTGCTCCTGCTGCTCCTGCTGGGCACCGCCGCCTTCTCCGGACTCGGCCTGCTGATGGCCGGCACGCTCAAGGCGGAGGCCACGCTGGCGGGGGCGAACCTCGTCTTCATCCTGCTGCTGGTCGGCGGGGGCGTGATCGTCCCGCTGGACAAGTTCCCCGACGCTGCCCACGGCGCGCTGGAGCTGCTCCCCGTCTCCGCCCTCTCGGACGGCCTGCGGGGGGTGCTCCAGCACGGTTCGGGGGTCCCCTGGGCCGATCTCGCCGTGCTGGCGGTCTGGGCCGTGCTGGGACTGGGTGCGGCGGCACGGTTCTTCAAGTGGGAGTGAGGCGCTCGCGGGGCCCCTCGTGAAAGCGCGCACAAGCGGCGCTCTACGATGGCTCCGTGCCGAAACTGCTCGAACTCGTACGTAACCCCATCGCGTACATCGCCGCGCGCTGGACCCCTTCGCCGCGCACCGTGCAGATGGCGGCGTTCAGCGCACTGCTGATGAGCATCCTCATCGTGGTGACCGGCGGGGCCGTGCGGCTCACCGGTTCCGGACTGGGGTGCGACACCTGGCCCAAGTGCAGCGACGACAGCCTCACCGCGACCTCCGCGATGGGCATCCACGGTGCCATCGAGTTCGGCAATCGCATGCTGACGTGGGTGCTGTCGGCCGCCGTCGGCTGGACGATCATCACAGCACGGGCCGCGAAGCCCGCCCGCAGGGGGCTCAGCAGGCTCGCCTGGTCGCAGTTCTGGCTCGTGATGTGCAACGCCGTCGTCGGCGGCATCACGGTGTGGGTGAAGCTGAACCCGTTCGTGGTGGCCGGCCACTTCCTGGCCGCGACGGGACTGCTGACGGTCACCACCCTCACCTGGTTGCGTACCCGTGAGGGTGACGCGGAGCCCCGCCCGCTGGTGGGCAGGCCCGTCAAGAAGCTGGCCGGCGTACTGACGTTCTTCGCGGCCTGCCTGATCGTCGTGGGCACCGTCGTCAGCGGCGCGGGCCCGCACGCGGGCGACAGCAGCAAGGTGCCCCGGATGCCGGTCGCCGTTCAACTGGCAGCGCAGACGCACGCCGCGTTCGCCGGGCTCGTGGTGGTCCTGACGGTGCTGCTCTACGTCGGCCTCCGCCTCATGGACGCGCCCATGGGCCCCCGCGGCACCACCAGGAACCTGATCGTCGTGCTGCTCGCCCAGGGGGTCATCGGGTACGTGCAGTACTTCACCGACCTGCCCGAGCTGCTGGTCGGCGTGCATCTGCTGGGCTCGTCGCTGGTGTGGATCGGCGTCCTGCGGGTCCTGCTGTCGCTGCGGGAGCGCGGTCCGGTCGAGGCCACCGGAGCGACGCCGAGCACCGCGCGGCCCGGGGCCGCCGCCCCGCCACCGGCGCAGGAGCAGGAGCCGGTCGCCGGCTGACTTCACCGCTCCCCCCGCTGTCCCGTCGGCCCGCCCCGCACAAGGGCGGGCCGACGGCGTCTCCTACGAGGAGCGGCCCGGGTGCCCACGAGGGGCGGCACCGTGGTGCGTACGAGGCGCGGCACCGGCCCCACCCGGGGGGCGGCCCCTCCCGGAGCGAGTGGGCGCGCCGGGGAGCGTTCGGGCGGCCGGTCGGCAGGCCCTCTCGCCCGCGCGACTACCCGCCGGTAGCATCAGGCGTATGGCAGCAGACAGCAGCAAGCAGGCGGCCCGGCTGGCCAAGCAGATCGGCGGCTTCGTACGGCGGCACGGCGGCAGTGCCGAGGGGCAGATCGCCTACGTCGGCCAGATGGGGTTCCGTATCTCCCTGGTCGGCGAGGACGGCACCTGGGGCGACCTGATGGCGCCCACGAAGGAAGCGGCCGAAGAGGCCGCGCGAACAGTCGGCATCACGGTCAAGGACAGCTTCGACGGGGAGATGGCCGAGCGCATGCGCACCGGCCCCTACGAGTGGGAACGCATGGCCGGTATCCAGGTCGGCGGCCCCGCCAACCGGTAACCCGGCTCCCCCGGCGGCAGCGACCGCCCCGGCCCGCCGAAGCCGACCTGTCGTACGAGTGGCCCCCTCCCTGCACTACGAAGCAAGGAGGGGGCCACTCGTATCAGGCGTCGGCCGTCAGTGCCTGGCCGTGTGCCTCAGCGGAGGAACGGGTCGATGGCGACGGCGGCGAAGACCAGCGACACGTAGGTGATCGACCAGTGGAAGAGGCGCATCTCCTTCAGCTTGGCGCCGGTGATGCCCGCGCGGGCGCGAGCGCGCAGGGCGTGCGCCTCCCAGAGCCACAGTCCGCCCGCCAGCACGGCGACCAGGGGGTAGAACCAGCCGACGTATCCCAGCGGCCACAGCAGCAGGGAGACCAGCACCATCACCCAGCTGTAGACGACGATCTGGGTGGCAACGGTGACGTTGTTGGCGATCGCCGGGAGCATCGGCACGCCGGCCCGCTGGTAGTCCTCCTTGACCCGCATGGACAGCGGCCAGTAGTGCGGCGGCGTCCAGAAGAACATCACCAGGAAGAGGACGACGGCGGCCCAGCTCACCTCGTTCTTGACGGCGGACCAGCCGATGAAGACGGGCATGCAGCCCGCGATGCCGCCCCACACGATGTTCTGCGACGTACGCCGCTTGAGGATCATCGTGTAGACGATGACGTAGAAGAGGAGGGCGCCCAACGCGAGGGCGGCCGACAGCCAGTTGACCAGCAGGCCGAACAGCAGGGTGGAGGCCACGGCGAGGGCGATGCCGAAGACCAGGCACTCCCAGGGCCGGACGATGCCGGTGACCAGCGGGCGGCGCTCCGTACGGTGCATCAGCGCGTCGATGTCGCGGTCGATGTACATGTTCAGCGCCGCGGCGCCCCCCGCGGACAGGTAACCGCCGAAGCAGGTGACGACCACGAGCCGGAGGTCCGGCACTCCCTGGGCTGCCAGGAACATGACCGGGATGGTGGTCATGAGGAGCAGCTCGATGATCCGCGGCTTGGTCAGCTCGATGAACGCCTTCACGCGGGCGCCGAGCGGCGGGTGACCGCTGGGCTCCAGCGTCCCCGCGGGACGGGATTCGACGGCCGTCACGGACACCCCAGATCGACTCATTAGGAACCAGCGAGCTCGCGCTGCGGGCGCACAAGAGGAAAAGGTGCAGGCCCGGGTCAAGCTCACGCGTACCACGCCACTTTAGACGCCCGCGATACCTCGCCCGTCATGGGGGGTGACCCGTGTTGGCCCGCTCGCGTCCGGCCGTACCGGGTCGCGCCGACCGGCACCCGCGGCGTCCGGGCACCCTGAGCGCCGGGGCGTCCGCGGGGGCCGTTCGCGGAGCGTGCGCGGTGAGGTCTGCGGGGCGTCCGCGAGAGAAGAGCGCCCCTCCCGCGCCTCCCGCCGAGCGACGGGCGCGCAGCGGACGACGCGAGCGGCGCGGGGGCCGTGTTCGACGGGCGAATCGGGGGAACAGACGTCAGCCTGGGAGTGGATGCCACCGCGCCCCGCGCCGCCAATCGGTGGGAATAGCACATATCTCTCCCGGCGTTTGATCGAGAGGCGGGCGGGGACGCGGTGGCGACCACACAGTGACCGTCGAAAAGCCGCACGTCCCCGCAGCGGTACGCTCGACACCGCCCGGTGAGCGCACACACCGGCCATCGAACATGTGGAGAGGAGCCCTGACGCAGGGTGAGCACCAAGCCGACCACCACAGACCTTGAGTGGACCGACCTGGACCAGCAGGCCGTGGACACGGTTCGCGTCCTGGCCATGGATGCCGTGCAGAAGGTCGGTAACGGCCATCCCGGTACGGCCATGAGCCTGGCGCCCGTGGCGTACCTGCTCTACCAGAAGCTGATGCGCCACGATCCGACCGACCCGGACTGGACCGGTCGCGACCGCTTCGTCCTCTCCGCGGGGCACTCCAGCCTCACGCAGTACATCCAGCTCTTCCTGGCCGGCTACGGCCTGGAGATGGACGACCTCAAGTCGTTCCGCACCTGGGGCAGCCGTACCCCCGGTCACCCCGAGCACGGCCACACGGTGGGCATCGAGACCACCACAGGGCCGCTCGGCCAGGGCGTCTCGAACGCGGTCGGCATGGCGATGGCCGCGCGCTACGAGCGCGGCCTCTTCGACCCGGAGGCGCCGACCGGCGAATCCCCGTTCGACCACCACGTCTGGGTCATCGCCAGCGACGGCGACCTGGAGGAAGGCGTCTCCGCCGAGGCCTCCTCGCTCGCCGGCCACCAGCGGCTGGGCAACCTGATCGTGCTGTGGGACGACAACCACATCTCGATCGAGGGCGACACCGCGACCGCCTTCTCCGAGGACACGCTCCGTCGCTACGAGGCCTACGGCTGGCACGTGCAGCGCGTCGACCAGCAGGAGGACGGCGACCTCGACCCGAAGGGGCTGTACAAGGCCCTCAAGGCGGCGCAGGCCGAGACCGAGCGCCCCTCCTTCATCGCGATGCGCTCCATCATCGCCTGGCCCGCCCCCAACGCCCAGAACACCGAGGCCGCGCACGGCTCCGCGCTGGGCGCCGACGAGGTCGCCGCCACCAAGCGTGTGCTGGGCTTCCACCCGGAGAAGGACTTCTTCATCTCCGACGAGGTCTTCGCGCACGTCCGCGCCGCCAGCGACCGGGGCCGCCGGATGCAGGCCGAGTGGGACAAGCGGATGGCGAAGTGGCGCGAGGCCAACCCGCAGCGCGCCGCCGAGTTCGACCGCATCCGCGAGGGCCGGCTGCCGGAGGGCTGGGAGAAGGCACTGCCCGTCTTCCCGGCCGGCGAGTCGGTGGCCACCCGCAAGGCCTCCGGCAGCGTCCTCAAGGCGCTGGGCCCGGTCGTCCCGGAGCTGTGGGGCGGCTCCGCCGACCTGGCGGGCTCCAACAACACCACGTTCGCCGAGACGTCCTTCCTGCCCGAGGGCAACCCGCTGCCGGGCGCCGACCCGTACGGGCGTACGGTGCACTGGGGCATCCGCGAGCACGCGATGGGTTCGACGATGAACGGCATCGCGCTGCACGGCAACACGCGGGTCTACGGCGGTACGTTCCTGGTCTTCTCCGACTACATGCGCCCGGCCGTCCGGCTCGCCGCACTGATGAAGGCGCCGGTCACCTACGTGTGGACGCACGACTCCATCGGTCTGGGCGAGGACGGCCCCACGCACCAGCCGGTCGAGCACCTGAGCGCACTGCGCGCGATCCCCGGCCTGAACGTCGTCCGCCCGGCGGACGCCAACGAGACCGCGGAGGTGTGGGCGGAGATCCTGCGCCGCCACAGCAGCAACCCGGCGCCGCACGGGCTGGCCCTCACCCGCCAGGGTGTGCCGACCTACGAGGCGAACCCGCAGGCCGCCAAGGGCGGTTACGTGCTGGTCGAGGCCGAGGGCGGCCACCCGCAGATCGTCCTGATGGCCACCGGTTCCGAGGTGCAGCTCGCCGTCCAGGCGCGCGAGCTGCTCCAGGAGCAGTCCATCCCGACCCGCGTCGTCTCGATGCCGTGCCTGGAGTGGTTCCAGGAGCAGGAGCAGTCCTACCGGGACAGCGTGCTGCCGCCGGACATCAAGGCACGCGTCGCCGTCGAGGCGGGCGTGGGCCTGACCTGGCACCGGTACGTGGGCGAGGCCGGACGGATCGTCTCGCTGGAGCACTTCGGTGCCTCCGCGGACGCCAAGGTCCTCTTCAAGGAGTTCGGGTTCACCCCGCAGGCCGTCGAGCTGGCGGCCAAGGAGTCGCTGCAGGCGGCCTCCCGCTGAGAGCCGAGGGCGCCGGGCGGGCGGCTTCGCTGAGCGTCCGCCCGGCGCGCCCCGGCACAACGAAAAGCCAACAAGCACAGGAGATGCGAAACCCATGACAGACGCACTGAAGCGCCTCTCCGACGAGGGCGTCGCGATCTGGCTGGACGACCTGTCGCGCAAGCGCATCACGTCGGGCAACCTCGGCGAGCTGATCGACGATCAGCACGTGGTCGGCGTGACGACGAACCCGACCATCTTCCAGAAGGCCATCTCGGCCGGTGACGGCTACGAGCAGCAGGTCTCCGACCTGGCCGCGCGCCGCGTCTCCGTCGAGGAGGCCGTCCGCATGATCACCACGGCCGACGTCCGCGACGCCGCCGACGTCATGCGCCCGGTCTACGACGCGACCGGCGGCAAGGACGGCCGGGTCTCCATCGAGGTCGATCCCCGCCTGGCGCACAACACCAAGGCGACGGTCGCCGAGGCCCGCCAGTTGGCCTGGCTGGTCGACCGGCCCAACACCTTCATCAAGATCCCCGCCACCGAGGCCGGGCTCCCCGCCATCACCGAGACCGTCGGCAAGGGCATCAGCGTCAACGTCACGCTGATCTTCTCCCTGGAGCGCTACCGGGCCGTCATGGACGCCTACATGGCGGGCCTGGAGAAGGCCAAGAGCCTGGGTCTGGACCTGGCCGACATCCACTCCGTCGCGTCGTTCTTCGTCTCCCGCGTGGACACCGAGATCGACAAGCGGCTCGCGGCGATCGGCAGCGACGAGGCCACGGCCCTCAAGAGCAAGGCGGCCGTCGCCAACGCCCGGCTTGCCTACCAGGAGTACGAGCGGGTCATCGCCTCCGACCGCTGGCAGGCCCTGGAGAAGGCCGGCGCCAACCAGCAGCGGCCGCTGTGGGCGTCGACCGGCGTGAAGGACCCCGAACTGCCCGACACGCTGTACGTGACCGAGCTGGTCGCCCCCAACACGGTCAACACGATGCCGGAGGCCACCTTGCAGGCCGTCGGTGACCACGGCGACAACAAGGGCGACGCGGTCCGCGGCAGCTACGAGGACGCACAGGCCGTCCTGGACGGCATCGCGAGGCTCGGCATCTCCTATGACGACGTCGTCAAGGTGCTGGAGGACGAGGGCGTGGAGAAGTTCGAAGCCTCCTGGAACGACCTGCTCACCTCCACCAAGGCCGAGCTCGAACGCCTCGCCCCGAAGGAGGCGTAACCGAATTGAGCAACGACAGCGGTACGGGCAACCCGCTGCGTGACGCACAGGACCGGCGGCTCCCGCGCATCGCGGGGCCGTCGGGCCTGGTCATCTTCGGCGTCACGGGTGACCTGTCCAGGAAAAAGCTGATGCCGGCGGTCTACGACCTCGCCAACCGCGGTCTCCTCCCGCCCGGCTTCTCCCTCATCGGATTCGCCCGCCGCGACTGGGAGAACGAGGACTTCGCGCAGGTCGTCCACGACGCCGTCAAGGAGCACTCCCGCACCCCCTTCCGCGAGGAGGTCTGGCAGCAGCTCGCCCAGGGCATGCGCTTCGTCCCCGGCGAGTTCCACGACGACGAGGCGTTCGAGACCCTGCGGACCACCATCGAGGAGCTCGACAAGACCCGCGGCACCGGAGGCAACTTCGCCTTCTACCTCTCGGTACCGCCCAAGTTCTTCCCCACCGTCGTCTCCCAGCTCAAGAAGCACGGCCTGTCCGACTCCGGACCCGGCTCCTGGCGCCGCGCCGTCATCGAGAAGCCGTTCGGCCACGACCTGACGTCGGCACGGGAACTCAACTCCGTCATCCACGACGTCTTCCGCGCCAGCGAGGTCTTCCGGATCGACCACTACCTGGGCAAGGAAACCGTCCAGAACATCCTGGCCATCCGGTTCGCCAACACGATGTTCGAACCGCTGTGGAACCGCAGCTACGTCGACCACGTGCAGATCACCATGGCCGAGGACATCGGCATCGGCGGCCGCGCCGGCTACTACGACGGCATCGGCTCCGCCCGCGACGTCATCCAGAACCACCTGCTGCAACTCCTCGCCCTCACCGCCATGGAGGAGCCCACCTCCTTCGACGCCAAGGCGCTGCTCACCGAGAAGCTGAAGGTCCTCAACTCGGTCCGGCTGCCGAAGGATCTGGGCCAGTACACCGTACGCGGCCAGTACGCGGCCGGCTGGCAGGGCGGCGAGAAGGTGCACGGCTACCTCGACGAAGAGGGCATCGACCCGAACTCCAGGACGGACACCTACGCCGCCATCAAGCTGGGTATCGACAACCGCCGTTGGGCAGGCGTCCCCTTCTACCTGCGCACCGGCAAGCGGCTGGGCCGCCGCGTCACCGAGATCGCGGTCGTCTTCCAGCGCGCGCCCCACTCCCCCTTCGACGCCACCGACACGCAGGAACTCGGCGAGAACGCGCTCGTCATCCGCGTCCAACCCGACGAGGGCGTCACCATCCGGTTCGGCTCCAAGGTGCCCGGCACCCAGATGGAGATCCGCGACGTGACGATGGACTTCGCCTACGGCGAGTCCTTCACCGAGTCCAGCCCCGAGGCCTACGAACGCCTCATCCTCGACGTCCTTCTCGGCGACGCGAACCTCTTCCCCCGGCACCAGGAGGTCGAACGCTCCTGGGAGATCCTCGACCCCGTCGAGGAGTACTGGGACACACACGGCAAGCCCGAGCAGTACGCCGCCGGCACCTGGGGCCCCCAGGCAGCCGACGAAATGCTCGCACGCGACGGACGGATTTGGCGGCGGCCATGAACATCGACCTCACGGACACCACGTCCAGCCGCATCAACGCCGAACTGGTCAAGGCGCGCCGGTCCCTCGGCTCGCCTGCCATGGGCATGGTGCTGACCCTCGTCATCGTCACCGACGAAGGCAACCACTACGACGCGCTCAAGGCAGCGAGCGGCGCCTCCAAGGAGCACCCCTCCCGCATCCTCGTCGTCGTCCGGCGCCCCGGCCGCTCACCCCGCGACCGGGCGCAGCACCGGCTCGACGCCGAAGTACGCGTCGGCAGCGACGTCGGCGAGGCCGGCTCCGGTGAAACGGTCATCCTGCGGCTGCACGGCGAACTCGCCGCCCACTCCCACAGCGTCGTCCTGCCGCTGCTGCTGCCGGACGCGCCGGTGGTCGTGTGGTGGCCCGAGGACGCACCCGCGGACCCCGCCGAGGACCCGCTCGGCAAGCTGGCGCAGCGGCGCATCACCGATGCCGCCGCGACCGAGGACCCGGTCGGCGCCCTCAGCCTCCGGGCCTCCACCTACGCCCCCGGCGACACGGACCTGTCCTGGACCCGCGTCACCCCCTGGCGCAGCATGCTGGCCGCCTCGCTCGACCAGAAGCTGACCAGCATCGACTCGGCCGTCGTCGAGGGCGAGGAGTACAACCCCTCCAGCGAACTGCTCGCCCTCTGGCTCGCCGAACGGCTGCGGGTCCCCGTCGAGCGCCGGATCTCCGAGGGGCCCGGCATCACCGGCGTCCGGCTGGAGACCGCCGACGGCCAGATCTGCCTCGACCGCGCCGACGGCGCCCTCGCCGAACTCGCCGTTCCCGGCCAGCCCGACCGGCACGTCGCCCTCCAGCGGCGCACCACGGCCGAACTCCTGGCCGAGGAACTGCGGCGGCTCGACCCCGACGAGGCGTACGCCGAAGCCGTGAGCTTCGGCGTCAACAAAATCGCCGGGCCCGACCCGGCGCACCCCACACCCGCCGCGACAGCACCCGCCCCAGCGGCGGCCTCCGGCGTGACGGACGAACAGACGGCCGCCGACGCGCCCTCCCCCGCCCCCGAGGGACCCGCGGCGGAGGACGCTACCGAGGCCCCCTCGGCACCGGCGAAGAAGGCCACCAGGTCGCGCCCCACGAAGAATACGAAGAAGGCGCAGAAGTGAGCGCGGCAGCCGCCGCCGGACGCGAGATCCTCGTCCACCGCGACAAGGACGAACTGGCGCGGGCCACGGCGACGCGCCTCATCGCGTGCGTCGCCGACGCCCAATCCGCACGCGGCACCGCACACATCGTCCTGACCGGAGGCCGCAACGGCAACGCGCTCCTCGCCGCGCTGGCCGCCTCCGACGAACGCGACCGCATCGACTGGACACGGCTCGACGTGTGGTGGGGCGACGAACGCTTCCTCCCCGACGGGGACCCCGAGCGCAACCACACCCAGGCCCGCGAAGCCCTCCTCGACGCCGTGCCGCTCGACCCGGCACGGGTCCACGTGATGCCGCCCTCCGACGGGCCCTACACCGGCGACGCCGAAGCGGCGGCCGAAGCGTACGCCACCGAGCTCGCCACGGCAGCCGCCGCGGCGAGCGGCACCGCCGAGCAGGTGCCGGCCTTCGACGTGCTGCTCCTGGGGGTCGGCCCCGACACCCACGTCGCCTCGCTCTTCCCCGAGCACCCCGCGCTGCGGGAGACGGAGCGCACCGTCGTCGGCGTCCACGGCGCGCCCAAACCGCCCCCCACCCGGCTCTCCCTCACCCTGCCCGCCCTCCGGGCGGCACGCGAGGTGTGGTTGTTGGCGGCGGGAGAGGACAAGGCCCAAGCGGTCGCCTTCGCCCTCTCGGGCTCCGGCGAGCTTCAGGCGCCCGCGGGTGCCGTCTACGGGCGGACCCGCACCCTCTGGCTCCTCGACGAGGCTGCGGCCTCCCACCTCCCCGGGTGACAAGGGGAGGGGGCAGCTACTGGCTGCTAACCCCTCCCCTCCCCACACGGCAACCTCTCCACCACCTCCCCCATCGCCACCTGCACCAACTGGCCGAGGGGTCTCCGCAGTTCTTCCCAGTCGGCGTCGAACTTGTAGGCGTTGACGGTGATGTCGAGATGGAAGCGGTCCGGCCCGTCGGCTCCGTTCGGGGAGCACTCAACTGTCGCAGCTGCCCCGCCGCGCCGTGTCGCGGCAACGTACTTCCCTGGGTAGGTTTGCGGCCGGCTCGCTGGATGACGGGCGAGGTCTTTGACAGGCGCAGCAGGCAGAGCGGAGTCTGCGCTGTCGCGCCAGTCCCCCGTGACACTGAACGCAAAGTCGCCGTCCACAAAGTACTGGCATCCCTGACGACTGTCGGGTCGCCTGTCCCCCCAGTTCGCTTCGGATTCCTTCCTGATGCTTTTCCCAGGTCGGAGGATGGCCGCATACGTGCCCCTCGGCACTTCCAGCCCGCAAAGGGTGGCTGGAGTGGCGTACTCAGGCCGCTCTTCAGCGCTGCAACCCGTTGCGACAATCGCCAGGATCAACACCGACTCAACTGCTCGGTTCCGCAATCCCATGCGGCCTCCCCGCCCCCGCGCCTTCGGAGAAGGAACTACCTACCTGACCAGCTACCGCCTGCTTGAGCACCTGCAGCGTCTCGCGATCCATTCCAGCCTCGATCGCGGCGTGGCCGACCATGATGCGAGCTCCGCGGACTGCTCGGTCGGTGCTCTGCACGAAATCGTGACCCGCGGCATTCTGGGCTTTCGAACCCTCGCTGGGCACATCTTTCTCGATGTGCTCCGTCACCAAGTCATTCACGTCTTCCTGGAGCCACCCGGCAGGGGTTTCCGCGAGGGGGCCGGAGGGTTCCAGTAGGGTGCCGGTTCCCAGGCCGAGGAGGCGGTTGGCCCATTTGCTGCCCTCTTCCGCGCGGTCGTTGAAGTCACGGATCTCGGTGAGACGTTCCTCGTACAGGGCGTCCGCCTTCGCCTCGCTGAGCAGACCGAGCACCTTGGCACCACCTCTCACCGCGTGCTGCGCCTCCAACGCGGCGTCGCTCTTGTCGGTGCCGGGCGGCAGACCGCGGAGGACGGCGTCGAGGTGCTCCGCGGTGTAGTGGTGGTGGGAGGCGGTGAGGGCGCCGTAAGCGTGGGGGTCTCGGCCGACGGCGCCGAGGAAGGCATGGAGCTCGCCGGCGCCGAACGCCGCGGGCGTGCCGGCGACGGGCAGGTCGTCGCGGTACATGAGGCGCTGCACGTCGCCGGGGTAGTCTGCGATCATGCGGCCGAGAGTGGGCCGCAGCCGCGCGAAGTCGCCGTCTTTCTGCACGAGTTCGGGTTCGCCTCCGAAGAGGCGGACGGTCTCTGCCATGACGCGGGCGTGCGGAGCGTCGTGCTCTCCCGTGGTGGTGGCCGCTTCGAGGGCTGCCGCGAGGCCCTCGTACGCGTCGGTGTCGAGGGTGTCGGGTCCGCGGACCTCCGCGTCATGGAGGAAGCGGCGGGTGTCGACGACGTTCCAGTCGCGTCCGGTGACGAGATAGTCGAGGCGGTCGTTGTGCCCGTCGGGGCCGGGGTCGAGATAGGCGGCGGCCGTCTGCGGGTCGTCGGCCATGAGAGCGAGGACACCGTCCAGGGGGTCATTGGCGAACCGCCCCGAGGTCTTGCGGTCCTGGTCCCAGACGTCGGGGTCTCCCTCTTCGGTGGACCGCACACCGTCCGCGATGTCGTAGAGGAGTTGCGGCGCGTAGTCCTTTCCGTGCCGCATCAGGGTCACGAGGCTCTGGTATCCGCGGACGTCTCCGTCGAGGTCGACGGTGCCGGCTCCGGCGTGCCGCATGTCCTGACGCCATCGCCGGTAGAAGGCGCCCGCGTCGCTGTGCAGCCAGGTGTGGAACCGCTTCCGGTAGGCCGGGGAGTCGAATGCGAGGCGGTGGCCGCCCGGCCCACGGAAGACGGGTACGGCGGTGGCCGTGGCCAGCGAGGTCGCGAGGCCCTTCTCCAGGGCCGCGTACGCGGCGGGGGTGTCCGGGTCGCTGCTGAGCAGGCTCAGGCGGTGTGCTGCTTCCATGGCGCCGCGGGGGCCGAGGGCGTCCAGGAGTGTCCGCGCGTACTCGGGGTCGTCGCCGTTCTGCCGCTGGAGGAAGGCGAGGTCGCGGAGTTGGGAAGGGTCGAGTTCCTCTCCCGCGGCCAGCTTCTCGTAGAGGGCGGCGGCCCGGCGGGCGTGGGCGGCGCCCGCGTCGCCGCGCAGGGCGCCGTTGAAGCCGTCGGGGAGGCCTCGGCCGCCGTCCGAGGGGTCGGTCTGGAGGGCGAGCCGTAGGTTGCGGTCGGCGTCGCGGGTGTCCTGGACGGCGCGGGCGATGCGTGCGGTCCACTCCGCCTCGGTGTGCCGGCGGGTAGCGGGTTCCTGGTGGGCGAGGGTGCGGTCGGGGTCCTGTGTGCACCGGCCCGTGGGCGAGACGGTCATGCCGGCGTCGCGCGCCTGGTTGCGCAGGCTCTCCAGGCCCCGTTTGTGCTCTTGGAGCGTCTCGTACGCCTCGTCCAGGAGTCTGCCGACGGCCCGTGCTTCGTCGCGTGCGCTCGCGAACTCCTCAAGTGTGGTGCGGGTCCAGTTGCGGTAGGCCGTGGCTGCCGCACCGCGCCACAGCTGGGGGGTGGCCACTGCGCCGACGTGGCCGCGATAGTTGCCGTGGAGGGTTCCGTAGCGGTCTCCTATGGCGCGCCAGGCGCGGGCCGCGGTGCGCAGGAGACCGAGGTCGCTGTCGAGGATCGTCCGGTAGTCGAGGCTCATCGTCGCTGCTGCCTCTTCACAGGATGTCCAGGGCGCTGGTGCGGGTCGAGGGGTCCAGGGCGCGCAGGGTCGCCGCGGTGTCGTCGTCCTGACCGCCGAGGAGTTGGTTGGTGTCCAGCAGTCCGTTCAGTTCGCCGTGCAGGCGGGCGAGCAGTTGTGTGCTGTGGCGTTGCCATGCGGCGTGCCGGTGGCCGAGGCCGGCGCGGACCTCCCAGCCGGACATGCCCGTGCCGCCGAGTGGCGAGAAGGTGGCGGGGCCTCGGCGGCCGGGGGCCCAGGGCGCGCCACCGAGGAGCCCTTCGCCGCCGGTGAGGGCCTCGGTGGCTTCGTCGGCGAGTGCTCCGGCTGCCCGGGTGTCGGGGCCGAGGTGCTGTTCGAGGTAGCGGGCGCCCCGCTGTGTGGTCCTCTCGTGGTGTGTCAGGTCGGCTTCCGCCGTGTCCCCCATGGCTGCCCCCTCCGTGCACCGCGGGTGTGGGTCGTACGCAGCGCATCGTAGGGCGGGAGGAGATCGCGGGGCAGCGCGCCGGGAGGGGCGTCGGGCGGGCGCCCGGCGCCTGGTTCCGGGCCTCGGGCCGGGTCGCTCCCTCTGCCGGTGTCACCCGATCGTGCGACCCGGACGGTGCGGGCGGGGCCTTGTGCACGACCCGCGCGGAGAGGTCCGCGGGGCATGCGGCGGCGGGACCCGCACCGGTTTGCACGGGAGAGGGGCGAGGCCCCGTCGGACCTCGCCCCTCTGCGACTTCTCTGTGCCTTCCACGGCGGGCTCGCGCGGCCCGACGGGGGCGTCAGGCCGTGCGGCCCCGCAGCGACCGGTAGCGCTCCACCAAGGCGGAGGTGGAGGCGTCGAGGCCGGCGACGTCGGCGCCTTCGGTGAGGGCGGGTTCCAGGCGCTTGGCCAGCACCTTGCCGAGTTCGACGCCCCACTGGTCGAAGGAGTCGATGTTCCAGATGGCGCCTTGGACGAACACCTTGTGCTCGTAGAGGGCGACGAGCTGGCCGAGGACGGACGGGGTCAGCGCGGAGGCCAGGACGGTGGTGGTGGGGCGGTTGCCGGGGAAGGTGCGGTGCGGCACCTGCGCCTCGAAGACGCCTTCTGCGCGCACCTCGTCGGCGGTCTTGCCGAAGGCCAGGGCCTGGCCTTGGGCGAAGAGGTTGGCCATCAGCAGGTCGTGCTGGTCGCGCAGGTCACCGAGTTCGGCGATGGGGTCGGCGAAGCCGAGCAGGTCGGCAGGGATCAGCTTGGTGCCCTGGTGCAGCAGCTGGTAGTAGGCGTGCTGGCCGTTGGTGCCGGGGGTGCCCCAGACGACGGGTCCGGTCTGCCAGCCCACGGGGTCGCCCTCGCGGGTGGTCGACTTGCCGTTCGACTCCATGTCCAACTGCTGGAGGTAGGCGGTGAACTGGGACAGATAGTGGCTGTAGGGCAGTACCGCGTGCGACTGGGCGTCGTGGAAGTTGCCGTACCAGATGCCGAGCAGCCCCATCAGCAGGGGCGCGTTGGACTCGAAGGGTGCCGTGCGGAAGTGCTCGTCCATGAGGTGGAACCCGGCGAGCATGTCACCGAAGCACTCGGGGCCGATGGCGACCATGAGGGATAGTCCGATGGCCGAGTCGTAGGAGTAGCGGCCGCCGACCCAGTCCCAGAACTCGAACATGTTGTCGGTGTTGATGCCGAACTCGGCGACCTTCTCCGCGTTGGTGGAGACGGCCACGAAGTGCTTGGCGACGGCCGACCGCCCCCCGCTGCCCGACCGGGAGGCGTCCCCGCCGTCGAGCCCGTCGAGCAACCAGGCGCGGGCGGCCTTGGCGTTGGTGATCGTCTCGATCGTGGTGAAGGTCTTGGAGGCGACGACGAACAGCGTCTCCTCCGGGTCGAGGTCGCGTACCGCCTCGTGCAGGTCGGCGCCGTCGACGTTGGAGACGAAGCGGAAGGTCATGTCGCGGCGGGCGTACGGGCGCAGCGCTTCGTAGGCCATCTTGGGCCCGAGGTCGGAGCCGCCGATGCCGATGTTGACGATGTTCTTGATGCGCTTGCCGGTGTGGCCGCGCCAGTGCCCCTCGCGCACCTTGGTGGCGAACGTACCCATACGGATGAGGACTTGGTGCACCTTGGGCATCACGTTCTCGCCGTCCACGCGGACGGTGGCGGACTCGGGGGTGCGCAGCGCGGTGTGCAGGACGGCGCGGTCCTCGGTGACGTTGATCTTCTCGCCGTCGAACATGGCGTCGCGCAGCCGGGCCACGCCCGCCGCCTCGGCGAGCTGCCGCAGCAGGCGCAGCGTCTCGTCGGTGACCAGGTGCTTGGAGTAGTCGATGTAGAGGTCACCGACCCGGACGGTGTAGCGCTCGGCGCGCTGCGGGTCGTCGTCGAACAACTGCCGCAGGTGCGTCCGGCCGAACTTCTCGCGGTGCTGGCTCAGCGCGTGCCACTCGGGCATCTGGTCGAGCTGGGTGCGGCCTTCAGCGTTCATCAGCGAAATCAGCCCATTCGTCTCGTAATGATCTCCGCCGATCTCCAACCTAGACGATGGACGGCCCGGCCGCGCACCGCAGGGGCGGTGTACGGCCGGGCCGTCCGTCGTTCGGTGCCGAGGAGAGCTCGCGCGGTGCTGTGAAAGGACCCTGAGCTGCGCGGAACGCTGTGCGGCGCAGGCGCTGAAGCGCCACCGCGCGAGGCCGCGGTGAGCTGCGCGGGTGCGGGCGGCGTACCGGGGTCAGATCTCGCCGCGGAGCTTGGCGAGCGCCTCGGCCAGGATGGCCTCGCCGTCCGCGTCGCTGCGCCGCTCCCGCACGTAGGCGAGGTGGGTCTTGTACGGCTCCGTACGCGGCGGGTCCGGCGGGTTGTCCCGGTCCTTGCCGGCCGGGAAGCCGCAGCGCGGGCAGTCCCAGGTCTCGGGGATCTCCGCGTCGCCGGCGAAGCTCGGCTGGGTCTCGTGCCCGTTGGAGCACCAGAAGGAGATGCGCAGGCGGGGCGCGGACTCGCCTCGCTCGGCCTCGCCCATCGGCCCCGCTCCGACCCGGCTGCCCCGGATCGCGTTGCCACTTGCCACGGTCGTAACTCCCTGCCTCACGGTGCTACGGAGCAGCGGCCCATGTGCGCGCTCCGCTGCGAGCGCCCTAGTGTACGTAGGACCCAACGCGCGTCCGGGGACCGGAGTTACTGCGTCGGTACCGGACGCGAGCCCTCATGATAGGCAGGGGGGTGGACGCCCTGTCAGCTCTCGTGCAGGCCTCAACTGTCAAACGTCGAAGCGAACGGCGTCGACCGGACGGTGAGCGGGGGCGCCGGGCGGGCGTCAGCCGAACTTCGTCAACAGGCCGAGCACGACGATGATGGCGAACCACACCAGGCCGACGACGACCGTGATCCGGTCGAGGTTGCGCTCGGCGACCGACGAGCCGCCGACGGAGGACTGCATACCGCCGCCGAACATGTCGGAGAGGCCGCCGCCCTTGCCCTTGTGCATCAGCACCAGCAGCAGCAGCAGCGCGCTGAAGACGATGAGGGCGATAGAGAACCCCATGACCACGGCTGGACCAACTCTCTCGGATCGTCGCTGAACACTTTCGGTTACAAAGTGCTTACGGGGCCGGGAACACGAGCCCGGCCCCGTAAGCCTACGACGGGCAGGCGCCCCTCGTCACACGCTGCACAGGAGCGCGAGCGCGCACGGTCTGCTCACTGGTCGCGGAAGCGGACGATCTTGACGAACTCGTCCGCGTCCAGCGAGGCGCCGCCGACCAGGGCGCCGTCGATGTCGGGCTGCGCCATGATCTTGGCGACGTTGCCGGACTTGACGGAGCCGCCGTACTGGATGCGGACCTGCTGCGCCGTCTCCTCGTCGTGGAGCTCGGCGATCCGCTGCCGGATGGCCCCGCACACCTCCTGGGCGTCCTCCTCGCCGCAGACCTTGCCGGTGCCGATGGCCCAGACGGGCTCGTAGGCGATGACCAGCTCGGCCACGGACTCGGCGGGGACGTCCTTGAGCCCCCCGTCGACCTGGGCGAGGGTGTGGGAGACGTGGTTGCCCGCCTCGCGGACGGACAGCTCCTCACCGACGCACACGATCGGAGTCAGCCCGTACTTGAGGGCGGCCTTGACCTTGGCGTTGACGACGGGCTCGTCCTCGCCGTGGTACTGCCGGCGCTCGGAGTGGCCGATGGTGACGAAGGTGCAGTTGAGCTTCGCCAGCAGCGGGCCGGAGACCTCACCGGTGTAGGCGCCGGAGTCGTGAGCCGAGACGTCCTGGGCGCCGTACTTGATCCGCAGCTTGTCGCCGTCGACCAGGGTCTGCACGGAGCGCAGATCGGTGTAGGGCGGCAGGACCGCGACCTCCACGGCCTCGTAATCCTTGTCCGTCAGCGCGAAGGCGAGCTTCTGGACGTGGGCGATGGCCTCGAGGTGGTTGAGGTTCATCTTCCAGTTGCCCGCCATCAGCGGGGTACGGGTAGCCATGCCCCTCCTTTCGTGTTCGCTTCTCCGCCCGCGCGGCGCAGTGCGAGTTTCGTGGTTGACTGCGGCCCGGCAGCCGCGCGTGCGACGCTCACGGCGTCAGTCCTCCAGTGCGGCCAGACCGGGGAGCGTCTTGCCCTCCAGGTATTCGAGGCTGGCGCCGCCGCCGGTCGAGATGTGTCCGAACGCGTTCTCGTCGAAGCCGAGCTGCCGGACCGCGGCGGCGCTGTCGCCACCGCCGACGACGGTGAAGGCCGAGCTGTCGAGCAGGCCCTGCGCGACGGCCCTGGTGCCCTCCGCGAAGTCCGGGTGCTCGAAGACACCCATCGGCCCGTTCCAGAAGATCGTGGCCGCGTCGGCGAGCTTCGCGGCGTAGAGCTTACGGCTCTGCGGCCCGATGTCCAGACCTTCCAGGTCGGCGGGGATCGCGTCCGCGGCGACGGTCGTCGGGTGTGCCGGGGCCTTGGTCTTCAGGTCGGGGAAGTCGGGGGCGGCCACCACGTCGACCGGCAGCACGAACTCCACACCCAGCTTCTCGGCGCGCTCCAGGTAGCCCCTGACCGCCGGGATCTGGTCCTCCTGGAGAAGTGACTTGCCGACCTCGTAGCCTTTGGCCGCCAGGAAGGTGTACGCCATGCCGCCGCCGATCAGCAGCCGGTCGGCCTTGCCGAGCAGGTGATCGATGACGCCGAGCTTGTCGGAGACCTTGGCGCCGCCCAGGACGACGGCGTAGGGCCGCCGGACGTCCTCGGTGAGCTTCTTGAGGACGGCGACCTCGGTGGCGATCAAATACCCGGCGGCGTGCGGCAGACGGGCCGGCAGGTCGTAGACCGAGGCGTGCTTGCGGTGCACGGCGCCGAAGCCGTCACCCACGTACGCGTCGGCCAGTGCGGCGAGCTCGTCCGCGAAGGCACCGCGCTCGGCGTCGTCCTTGCTCGTCTCCCCGGCGTTGAAGCGGAGGTTCTCCAGCAGCGTGACCCCGCCGTCGGCGGTCCCGCCGACGGTGGCCTTCGCACTGTCACCCACCGTGTCGGCCGCGAACGCGACCTGGGTGCCGAGGAGTTCGCCGAGCCGCCGGGCGACCGGCGCCAGCGAGAACTGCGGGTCGGGGGCGCCCTTGGGACGGCCGAGGTGGGAGGCCACGACCACCCGTGCGCCGCTCTGGGCGAGCTTGGAGATCGTGGGGACGGCCGCGCGGATGCGGCCGTCGTCGGTGATGGTCTCGCCGTCGAGCGGGACGTTGAGGTCGGCGCGGACGAAGACGCGCTTGCCGGTGACGCCGTCCGCGACGAGATCGTCGATCGTCTTCATGGGTGGCTCCTGTGGCTCTGGTCGAAAAGTCCGGGGGTGTGCACCGGTCGGACGCGGCATGGAACAGGGCCCGTGCGCGGGGCACGAGCCCTGTCGTTCATGCGCGGCCGCCCGGACTCAGAGCTGGGAGCCGACGTAGCTGGTGAGGTCGACCAGACGGTTGGAGTAGCCCCACTCGTTGTCGTACCAGCCGATGATCTTGGCCTGGTTGCCGTCGACCATCGTGAGGGAGGCGTCGAAGGTGCAGGACGGGGGCTGGTTCACGATGTCCGAGGAGACGATCTGGTCCTCGGTGTACTCGACGATGCCCTGCAGCTGGCCCTCGGCGGCCTTCTTGAACGCCGCGTTGACCTCGTCCTTGGTGGTCTCCCGCTTGAGGTCGAGCACCAGGTCGGTGACCGAGCCGGTGGGGACCGGGACGCGCATGGCGATGCCGTCGAGGCGGCCCTTGAGCTGCGGGAGGACCAGCGCGGTGGCCTTGGCGGCACCGGTGGTGGTCGGAATGATGTTCTCGGCGGCGGCCCGGGCGCGGCGCAGGTCCTTGTGCGGGAAGTCCAGGATGCGCTGGTCGTTGGTGTAGGCGTGCACCGTGGTCATCAGACCGCGCTCGATGCCGAAGTTCTCGTCCATGACCTTCGCCATCGGCGCCACACAGTTGGTGGTGCAGGAGGCGTTGGAGATCACGTTGTGCTCGGCGGCGTCGTACTTGTCCTGGTTGACGCCCATGACGATGGTGATGTCCTCCTGCTTGGCCGGAGCCGAGATGAGGACCTTCTTCGCGCCCGCCTCCAGGTGCTTGGCGGCGTCGTCGCGCTTGGTGAAGATGCCGGTGGACTCGACGACGATGTCGGCGCCCAACTCGCTCCAGGGAAGCTTGGCCGGGTCCTTCTCCGCCATCGTCCTGAAGGTCTGCTTACCGACGGTGATCGTGTCCTCGGTGTGGCTGACCTCGTAGGGGAGGCGGCCGAGAACGCTGTCGTACTTGAGCAGGTGCACCAGGGTGGCATTGTCGGTCAGGTCGTTGACACCGACGATCTCGATGTCCGCACCCTGGTTCAGCAGCGCGCGGAAGTAGTTACGACCGATACGGCCAAAGCCGTTGATGCCTACGCGGATCGTCACGAACCGATCTCCTCGCTAGGTACGCCGGTACGGACACCGGCGAGTGCTGTTTGGGATGTCCCCGACCGAGTCCGACCCTACCTCTCCATCGAGACGGGTCCCACATCGGCCGGGCGGGCCGGGCAACTGCCTGAACTCGCCGCTCAGGCGAGCGTTTTCCCGCTCGTCCAGCGGGCATTTCCGCGCTCCCCGGACGAGCATTTCCCCGCCGATCAGACGAGCGTTCCGATGCTCTTCTGATGAGCGTTCCTGCCGCTCTCCCGAGGGCGTTTCCCGGCTCTTTCAGCCGACCATTTCCTCGGTCAGATTGGATTCGGTCCCCGCAATTCCGAGGTCCTGCGCGCGCTTGTCCGCCATGGCCAGCAGCCGGCGGATCCGCCCGGCCACCGCGTCCTTGGTCAGCGGCGGATCGGCGAGCGCCCCCAGCTCCTCCAGCGAGGCCTGCTTGTGCTCCATGCGCAGCCGACCGGCCGCGGCCAGGTGCTCGGGCACCTCGTCACCGAGGATCTCCAGCGCGCGCTGCACGCGGGCGCCCGCCGCGACGGCGGCGCGGGCCGAGCGGCGCAGGTTGGCGTCGTCGAAGTTGGCGAGCCGGTTGGCGGTGGCCCGCACCTCGCGGCGCATCCGCCGCTCCTCCCATGCCAGCACCGACTCGTGGGCGCCCAGCCGCGTCAACAGGGCGCCGATGGCGTCACCGTCACGGACGACGACGCGGTCCACGCCCCGCACCTCGCGCGCCTTCGCGGCGATCTGCAGCCGGCGGGCCGCGCCGACCAGGGCCAGCGCCGCCTCCGGGCCCGGGCAGGTCACCTCAAGGGACGAGCTGCGCCCCGGCTCGGTAAGCGAACCGTGTGCCAGGAACGCGCCCCGCCAGGCGGCCTCGGCGTCGCAGGTGGCCCCCGAGACCACCTGCGGGGGCAGGCCACGGATGGGCCGCCCGCGCCCGTCGACCAGGCCGGTCTGCCGGGCGAGCTGATCGCCCCCGGCGACCACCCGTACGACGTACCGGCTGTTGCGCCGCAGTCCGCTGGGCGCCATCACCACCAGGTCGGAGGAGTGCCCGAAGATCTCCAGAATGTCCTTGCGCAGCCGCCGGGCGGCGATGCCCGTGTCCAGCTCCGCCTCGATCACGATCCGCCCACTCACCAGGTGCAGCCCACCCGCGAAGCGCAGGATCGACGAGACCTCCGACTTCCGGCAGCAAGTGCGGGTGACGGGCAGCCGGGAGATCTCGTCCTTCACCGCAGGCGTCATCGCCATGGGCCGATCCTTCCATGCATCCGAAAAATACGGTCGTACGCGGCGGCCAGCAGCTCCGGGCTGTGCCGGTCGGGCCGGGAATCCGCTTCCCCCGGCACCGTCCGGGAGGGATCCCCGGCTGCCGCCACAGGTGCCAGCTCGACCCTCGCGCCGAGCCGGTCGGCGGCCTCACTGAGAGACTCCTGGTCGGGTACGGCATCCTGGTCGGCCAACACCACGTCGAAGGTGAGTTTAGGTGCGTGTCGGGCCAAAACCTCCAAATGACGCTGCGGGGAAAAACCGTCCGTTTCCCCCGACTGCGGAGCAAGGTTGAGCGAGAGGACCTTACGGGCCTTGGTCTCGGTGAGAGCCTCCAGCAACTCCGGCACCAGCAGATGCGGGATGACCGAGGAGAACCAGGAGCCCGGCCCCAGCACCACCCAGTCGGCGTCCAGCACCGCCTGCACCGCCTCGGGCACGGCGGGCGGGTCGGTGGGCACCAGATGGACTTCCTGCACCTCACCGGGGGTGAGCGCGACGGTGGCCTGCCCCCGGACCGTGGACAGCTCCTCCGGGCGCGCCGGGTCGTGGCCGCGCACGCGGGCGCGCAGCTCCAGCGGGACCGCGGACATGGGCAGCACCCGGCCGTGCGCGCCCAGCAGCTTCCCCACCAGGTCGAGCGCCTGCACATGATCGCCCAGTTGTTCCCACAGTGCGACGATCAGCAGATTGCCGACCGCGTGTTCGTGCAGGTCGCCCTGGCTCTCGAAACGGTGCTGGACGACCTCGGCCCAGGTGCGGCCCCACTCGTCGTCGCCGCACAGCGCGGCCAGCGCCTTGCGCAGGTCCCCGGGCGGAAGGACGCCCAGCTCGGCGCGGAGACGGCCGCTGGACCCGCCGTCGTCGGCGACGGTGACCACGGCCGTCAGGTCTCCGGTGATGCGGCGCAGCGCGGTCAGGGACGCCGACAGCCCCATGCCGCCGCCGAGCGCCACCACCTTGGGCTGCTTGGAGGTGAGGCCGCGCAGCGCGCCGCGCGGGCCGGCCAGATGCCGCAGGCTCCTACGGGCCATCGGCGTCACTCACGCCCCATGTCGCGGTGGACGACCACCGTCTCCACGCCCCCGTCGGACAGCCTGCGGGCCAGCTTCTCGGACATGGCCACGCTGCGGTGCTTGCCGCCCGTGCAGCCGACGGCGACGGTCACGTACCGCTTGCCCTCCCTGCGGTAGCCGGCGGCGATCAGCTGGAGCAACTCCGTGTAGCGGTCCAGGAACTCCTTGGCACCGGGCTGGTTGAAGACGTAGCTGGAGACCTCCTCGCTGGTACCCGTGTAGGGGCGCAGCTCGGGGACCCAGTGCGGGTTGGGCAGGAAGCGGCAGTCCACCACCAGGTCGGCGTCCACGGGCAGCCCGTACTTGTAGCCGAACGACATCACCGTGGCCCGCAGTTCGGGCTCCTCCTCGCCGGCGAACTGGGCGTCCAGCTTGGCCCGCAGCTCGTGGACGTTGAGGCTGGAGGTGTCGATCACCAGATCGGCGTCGCCGCGCAGCTCGCGCAGCAGGTCGCGTTCGGCGGCGATGCCGTCCACGATGCGGCCGTCGCCCTGGAGCGGATGCGGGCGGCGCACCGACTCGAAGCGGCGCACCAGGGCCTCGTCGGAGGCCTCCAGGAAGACGATGCGGCGCGCGACGTGGTAGGCCGCGAGGTCGGCGAGGGATCCCTTGAGGTTGTCGAAGAAGTTGCGGCCGCGCACGTCCACGACCACCGCGATCCGGGCCACGTTCCCCTGCGACCTGGCGCCCAGCTCGACCATCGTCGGGATCAGCTCCGGCGGCAGGTTGTCGACGACGAACCAGCCCAGGTCCTCCAGACACTTGGCCGCGGTGCTGCGGCCCGCGCCCGACATCCCGGAGATGATCACCAGCTCCGGGATCGTCGCGCCCGCCTCCTCCGGCTGCGCCGGCTTGAGCGTACTCACCACTGCTCCGTCTCCGCGCTGCTCACGTTCCGCGCTCATGCTGTCATCCCCCGAGGTGTCGATCTTCGTCCGTGCGGCACGACCGGGACCGGGCGTTCCGTCGCCTTCGAGGTGTTCCGGGGCCTCCGGAGCGTTCCGTCGCCGACCGCACGGGTGTCGATCTTCGTGCTGTCCGTTCACTCTTCTTCAACGATCTCACCGGTTGCCGTATTCACCGACGGACCGGCGGGCGCGCCCTGCGCGAGCGCCGCGGCGACCGTCTCGGCCGTCTTACGGCCGATGCCCGGGACCTGGGAGATCTCCTCCACCCGGGCCGCCCGCAGCTTCTTGACCGAGCCGAAGTGCTTGAGCAGCGCCTTCTTGCGGGTCTCCCCCAGCCCCTGCACGGCGTCCAGCGGGCTGCTGCGGAGCCGTTTGCCGCGCTTGCCGCGCTGGTAGCGGATCGCGAAGCGGTGGGCCTCGTCGCGGACCCGCTGCAACAGGTAGAGGCCCTCGCTGGAGCGGGGCAGCACGACCGGGTCGCCGTCGCCGGGCAACCACACCTCCTCCAGGCGCTTGGCCAGGCCGCAGACGGCCACGTCGTCGACGCCGAGCTCCTCCAGCGCCGCCTGGGCCGCGGCCACCTGCGGCTGGCCTCCGTCGACGACCACGAGCTGCGGCGGATAGGCGAACTTCTTGGGGCGGCCCTCCTCGTCCCGTACCGCACCCTGGGCGGGCTGCTCACCCTCCCGATGCGGCACGCCGGAGGGCGGGTGCGGCACGTCCTGAGCGGGAGTCTGCGGGGTGGGGGCGAGGTCCTGCGGCCCCTGCGGGGAAGCGGTTGCGCCGTCGGGGACGGGGTGCCCGTCGAGACCGGCCTCCAGCTCTCCGCCCAGCTCCTCCTCGGGCCACTCGCCGGTCTTCTGCTTCTCCACCAGATAGCGGCGGAACCGGCGGCTGATCACCTCGTGCATGGCCCGGACGTCGTCCTGACCGGCGAAGGACTTGATCTGGAAGCGGCGGTACTCGCTCTTGCGGGCCAGACCGTCCTCGAAGACGACCATCGAGGCCACCACGTCGTCACCCTGGAGGTGCGAGATGTCGAAGCACTCGATACGCAGCGGGGCCGAGTCCAGCTCCAGCGCGTCGGCGATCTCCTCCAGGGCGCGGGAGCGGGTGGTCAGGTCGGAGGCGCGCTTGGTCTTGTGCAGCACCAGGGCATGGTCGGCGTTGCGCTTGACCGTCTCCATCAGGGCGCGCTTGTCGCCGCGCTGCGGGATGCGCAGGCTCACCTGTGCGCCGCGGCGCTCGGACAGCCACTGTGCTATCGGCTCCGCCGGCTCGGGCAGCGCCGGGACCAGCACCTCCTTGGGGACGCCCCCGCTGCCGCCGCCGGTGGCCGCGTCCCCCTGCTCGGCGCCGTAGAGCTGCTGCAGCGCATGCTCGACCAGCTCGGCGGTACCGACCGCCTCGACCTTGTCGGTGACCCAGCCGCGCTGGCCGCGCACCCGCCCGCCGCGTACGTGGAAGATCTGGACCGCCGCCTCCAGCTCGTCCTCCGCGACGGCGATCAGATCGGCGTCCGTGGCGTCGGTGAGGACCACCGCGTTCTTCTCCATGGCGCGCTTGAGCGCGTCGATGTCGTCGCGCAGCCGGGCGGCCCGCTCGTACTCCAGCTCCTCGGCCGCCTGCTGCATCTCGCCCTCCAGGCGGCGCAGGTAGGAACCGGTGTGCCCGGCCATGAAGTCGCAGAACTCCTCGGCCAGTTCGCGGTGCTCCTCGGGGGTGACCCTGCCGACGCAGGGGGCCGAGCACTTGCCGATGTAGCCCAGCAGGCAGGGGCGGCCGATCTGCGCGGAACGCTTGAAGACCCCCGTCGAGCAGGTGCGCACGGGGAAGACCCGCAGCATCAGATCGACCGTCTCGCGGATGGCCCACGCCTGACCGTAGGGGCCGAAGTAGCGCACGCCCTTCTTCTTGGGGCCGCGCATCACCTGGACGCGGGGGAACTCCTCGTTCATCGTCACCGCGAGGGACGGATAGCTCTTGTCGTCGCGGTACTTGACGTTGAAGCGGGGCGCGAACTCCTGGATCCAGGTGTACTCGAGCTGGAGGGCCTCCACCTCGGTGCCCACCACCGTCCACTCCACGGAGGCGGCCGTCGTCACCATCGTGCGGGTGCGCGGGTGGAGCCCTGCGAGGTCCTGGAAGTAGTTGTTCAGCCGCTGGCGAAGGCTCTTGGCCTTGCCGACGTAGATGACCCTGCGGTGCTCGTCGCGGAAGCGGTAGACCCCGGGCGAGTCGGGGATCTCTCCCGGTTTCGGGCGGTAGGTGGAGGGGTCTGCCATACGTCACACCCTACTGGCGGGGGACGACAGTGATCAGCGCCAGGCCAGCCGCAACTGTGTGCCCGCGTCCAGGGGGGAGGCGCCCGCCTGTGCGGCGCGCAGGCCCGCGCCTTCCGGGCTGCGGGTGTAGCAGGGTGCGCCGGCGCTGACCCAGCGGTGCCATGCCGTCGCGTAGGTGTCCACCGACGCGCGGTTGCCGCCGACGAGGGCGGGAACGGCGTGGTGGACGACGCTGTTGGCCACCGGCCTGCGGCCCCGGGCACGGAACCCGGCACCGGGACCCGCCGCGTGCACCACGTAGCGCGGCAGCAGGTAGCGCGGGTCGGCCAGGGGGGAGAGCACCTCGTCCAGCGCTGTCGCGAAGTGCTCCGCCGCGTCGGACGGCACTCCGTCGAGCCGTACCGCGTATGCGCCGGTGCCGTCCGGGTCGATGCGGACCGCTTCCGCTCCGGCCGGCAGATGCCCGGTGGCGCGCAACCCGTCCGCCACCGCGTACGCCAGCGCGGAAAGCACGGGGCGGGCTGCCGTCGCGCGCAACCGGCGCACGCCTGCTGTGGTGCGCCCGGTGAGGTAAGCGGCGGCCCCTGCCAGTACGGCGGACGCGGCGGCCCACAGCCCGGCGCCCGGGCCGGAGGCGGCCACCGCACCGGTGGGGCCCGCCAGAAGGGCGGCCGCCGCGGTGGCGGCGGGCGTGGCGGTCCCGAGGCGCGGGCGGGGCACGAGCCCGCGCGCCGCCGGTACGGCAGGCGGCGCCCCGGCGGCCGCAGGGCTGTCCCCCGGCGGGGCCGGCGGCTGCGGCGGGAGGGCGGTCCCGACCACGCGGACCGTGGGCACGAGGGTGTCCTCGTACGCCGTTCCGACGCGCCACAGGGCGCGCACGTCGGCGCGGCCGGTGCCCACACGGTCGAGCATCCCGGCGTTGAAGCGGTCGAACTCCTCGGCCGGAGGCGGTGCGTAGGGGGAGAGCCCCGGGTGGACATGAGCGACGCCGGAGAGGATGTCGCCGGTCCCGGTCACCCCGAGGTGGCCCTCGTGCTTGCGCACGAAGCGGTCCCAGTCGGTGCCGCCCCGTGGGTGGTCCGGTGCGACACACACCACCGACCAGGTGTGTGCCGTCTTGTCCGGCCACTGCGGGTCGAGGCGCAGCGCCCGGCCCCGGGTCTGCACGACGGCGGTGGCGGTCGTGGCCTCACTGAGGTCGATCAGCGTGTTGACGCCCCGGGCGTCCCAGCCCTCCCCCAGCAGCGCCCGGGTCCCGACGAGTACGTGGGTGCCGCCGCTCTCCAGGAACCGGGTCACCAGCCGGACCCGGCGGCGGCCCGACCACGCGCCGACGAGCTCCATCAGGGCGCCGTCGGAGCCGTCCAGCGGCTCGGGCCGCACCCGCAGACCGGGCACCGCCTCCCGGCAGAAGCGGGCGAACCGTTCGGCCGTGTCCGGGGCCGCCGCCACTGCGCGGCCGCTGACCAGCATCGGGGAGAGCTGCGCGGTACGCGGGTCGCCGGCGAGCTCCGCGAGCGCGAGACGGGCGGAGCCGGCCTGCGCGTCGAGGGCCGCTTCGAGCCCCGCGGGCAGTGTGGCGGTGGCGCTCTCGTGGTCGCAGACGACGAGAGCGCGCAGCCGCGGGCCGAGCGCGGCCGACTCGGCGCCGAGGATCTCCGGTACGGCCCGGGTCTTGGCAGCGCTGCGGGCCAGTACCCGGTCCACCGGTGAACGCCCGGCCCGGACACCGGCCGCGGTGAGGCGGTAGCCGACTCCGGGCAGCGCGGCGCGCACCGCCTCCACGGCGCGCGCGTCCCCAGGTTCTCCGCTGCGGCGCAGACAGTGCCGTATCCAGTCGTCCAGCAGGCTGACCCAGTCGTCGGCGTCCGGTGGGTGGCGGTGCTCCTCGCGCAACCGGGCACCCCGGGGCAGGGCGAGCAGCCCGTGGTGGTGCAACCGCAGTGCGGCGGCGGCCGTTCCCGGGTGTTCGCGCTCGAAACGGTGCCAGGGCAGCGCGGTCGCGCCGGTGTCCGCGTGGGCGCGGCGCACCACGCGTTCGTCGAGCCAGGTGAGGAACGGCACGGAAGCGAACGCGGGGTCCGTCAGCCGGGTGGTGAGCTCCGTGAAGCGCTCCGCCTGGGCGTTCAGCCAGTCGGTCTCGGCGGGCGTGGGCCGGGTGAGCCAGGCCAGTTCACCGTACGGGGCGAGGTAGCCGTCCCGTACGGCGGCCGGGAGGGACGGGCCCCGGACGGCGGGTCCGAACAGCTCCGCGACCAGCGCCGCCTGAGCAGGGGTGAGCCGGTCGGGCGGGGTGGCGGTAAGGCCGACGACGGTGACGCCGGGCAGTTCCCGCAGCAGTTCGGCCAGCAACTCGCCCCAGGTGTCCAGCAGGTGGTGGCACTCGTCCAGGACGAGGGTGAGCTCGCCGGCGGCGCGGAGCCGCTCGACCAGTTCCCGGCCCTGCGGACGCAGCCGGTCGAGGTGGCGTCTCGCGGGCTTCCCAGGCGCCGGAGGGGCGGCGCCGTCCTCCTGGGCGCTCTCCGCGCCGGGCTCGAAGGCGGCGAGAGCCTGGTACGTCAGGACGGTGAACGGCGCCGTGAGGGACCGGTCGGTGGCGGCGGGCACGGGAGCGGGGCGGAAAGCGGCCCACTCCCGGCACCACTGCTCCTGGATGGCGGTGTTGGGCCCGAGGACGAGAGTGCGGCGGCCGATCCTGCGGGCGGCCTCCAGCCCGGTGAGCGTCTTGCCCAGGCCCGGCGGAAGCACCACCCAGGCCCTGCGCCGGCCCGCCGCAAGGCCCTCTTCCAACGCGTCGAGGGCGGCGCGCTGCGGGGCGCGCAGGGCCACGGGCGGGCGCGCGTCGCTCATGCTCGCGTACTCGTGCCGCACCGTCACACCTTCGGGTCCCTCACAGCCGTGCCTCCGGGGCCCTCACAGGCTTACCACCAGGGCCCGGACGCCGTGGCTCCGGGCCCCCTCGCCGCCGTATGCGCGCCCTCGCACCGCGCGGCTACCAGCCGCGCTCGCGCCACTCCCCCAGCTTCGGACGCTCCGCACCGAGGGTGGTGTCCCCGCCGTGGCCCGGGTAGACCCAGGTCTCGTCGGGAAGCCGGTCGAACAGCTTGTGCTCGACGTCGTCGATGAGGCGGGCGAAGTTCGCGGCGTCGCCGAAGGTGTTGCCCACCCCGCCCGGGAAGAGGCAGTCCCCGGTGAACAGGTGCGGGTGGCCGTGGCGATCGTCGTAGACCAGCGCGATCGAGCCGGGGGTGTGGCCCACGAGGTGGCGGGCGGTCAGCTCCACCTCGCCGACCCGCAGGGTGTCGCCGTCCGCGACGGGTACGTCGGTGGGCACCGGGATGCCCTCGGCGTCGTACTGCCCGGCGTAGGTGCGCGCCCCGGTGGCGTCCACCACTTCGGCGAGCGCCTGCCAGTGGTCGCCGTGCCGGTGGGTGGTGACGACCGAGGCGATGCCGTCGTCACCGATGAGGTCCAGCAGGGTGCCCGCGTCGTTGGCGGCGTCGATCAGCAACTGCTCCCCGGTGGCCCGGCAGCGGAGCAGATAGGCGTTGTTGTCCATGGGGCCGACGGCGACCTTGGAGATCATCAGGTCCCGCAGCTCGTGCACGTCCGCGGGGCCGCCGACCGAGACGGTTCCGGTGTAAGGCATGGGCCTCACCCTAGAGCGCGGGCAGGGCGGGCAGGGGCCCCCTCGCCGACAGTCCGCTGCCGGTCGTCCGCCCCGTGAGCCAGCCCACCAGTGCGACGGAACTGCCGACCACCACCAGCGGCCCGTCCGCGCCCTCCTCCTTGGCACCGGTGCGCCATGTCCTGCCGTCCTCGGCGCGCAGTTCGAGGGCGACGGGGATGTCGGGGTGGGCGAAGAAACGGCCCGCCATCACGCTCAGCTCCCGGTCCACGAAGGTGCCCGGCAGGTCCTGGAGGGTGTAGCCGATGCCGAGGTCCACGTGGTGCAGCTCGATCTCGATCCAGCGGCGGAAGGGGAGGGCGGAGGCGAGATCCGTCACACCGTTGCGCAGGGTGACGGTACGGTTCCAGCCGTCCCCTTCGAGGGCGGCGAAGGCGCTCTCCAGCCGGGAGGAGCTGACGCGCACGTCGTCGACGAGTTCGTCGAGGGGGCGCCTCGCGCCGCTGTCGATGTCCGCCTCGCGGGCCTCGGCACTGGCGTACATGGGCTTTCCGGCGAGTACGTTGACGAGGGCGTCCGCGTTGCGTGCGACGTGGGTGAGGACATGGGCCCGGGTCCAGCCGGGGAGCTGGGAGGGCTCGGCCGCCTCGGCGGCCTCCAGCTTGACGGTGGCGCTCAGCAGGCGACCGGTCGCGGTCCGTACGAGTTCGGCGTCGTGCTCAGGCGTGGTCATGATCCAAAGCTAGTGCGGCCACTCGTTCGTGTGGAAGACGGCAACGGGAGGGCGCGTGCGCCCGCAATTCGAATGCACGTGCTATATGGTCGAGCGAGGCTCCGTTCCGGAAGCGCACGACACTCCGGGCGGCGCCGTCCTACTCTTGGTCGGGGGCTCCCGCTCTGCCGCGGGCCCTCTTCCCACATGAAAGGTGCCGACAGGCGTGGCCGACCGTCTTCTCGTCCGTGGCGCTCGCGAGCACAACCTGCAGAACGTCTCGATAGACCTCCCTCGCGACTCGCTCATCGTCTTCACGGGGCTGTCGGGCTCGGGCAAGTCCTCGCTCGCGTTCGACACCGTCTTCGCCGAGGGCCAGCGGCGTTACGTGGAGTCACTGTCCGCGTACGCCCGGCAGTTCCTCGGGCAGATGGACAAGCCCGACGTCGACTTCATCGAGGGCTTGTCCCCGGCGGTCTCCATCGACCAGAAGTCGACCTCGCGCAACCCCCGCTCGACGGTCGGCACCATCACGGAGGTCTACGACTACCTCCGCCTGCTGTACGCCCGGATCGGGAAGCCGCACTGCCCCGTCTGCGGCCGCCCCATCGCCCGCCAGTCGCCGCAGGCGATCGTGGACAAGGTGCTCGGCCTGGAGGAGGGCAGCCGGTTCCAGGTGCTCTCGCCACTGGTGCGCGAGCGCAAGGGCGAGTTCGTCGACCTCTTCAACGAGCTCCAGACCAAGGGCTACAGCCGAGCCCGTGTGGACGGGGAGACGGTCCAGCTCTCCGAGCCGCCGAAGCTCAAGAAGCAGGAGAAGCACACGATCGAGGTGGTCGTGGACCGCCTCACCGTCAAGAGCAGCGCCAAGCGACGGCTGACCGACTCGGTGGAGACCGCGCTCGGCCTCTCCGGCGGCATGGTCATCCTCGACTTCGTCGACCTGGAGCCGGAGGACCCGCAGCGCGAGCGGATGTACTCCGAGCACCTGTACTGCCCCTACGACGACCTGTCGTTCGAGGAGCTGGAGCCGCGCTCGTTCTCGTTCAACTCGCCCTTCGGCGCCTGCCCCGAGTGCACCGGCATCGGCACCCGCATGGAGGTCGACCCGGAGCTGATCGTCCCCGACGAGGACAAGTCGCTGGACGAGGGGGCCCTGCACCCCTGGTCGCACGGGCACACCCGGGAGTACTTCGGCCGGCTGATCGGCGCGCTCGCCGACGCGCTCGGCTTCCGTACCGACATTCCGTGGGCCGGCCTGCCCGCCCGCGCCAAAAAGGCGCTGCTGCACGGCCACAAGACACAGGTCGAGGTCCGCTACCGCAACCGGTACGGGCGCGAGCGCGCCTACACCACCGCGTTCGAGGGCGTCGTCCCCTTCGTCAAGCGGCGGCACTCCGAGGCCGAGACCGACAGCAGCCGGGAGCGCTTCGAGGGCTACATGCGCGAGGTGAACTGCCCGGCCTGCGAGGGCACCCGGCTCAAGCCGCTGATTCTCGCGGTCACCCTGCAGGGCAGGTCCATCGCGGAGGTCTCCGCGATGTCGATCACCGAGTGCGCCGACTTCCTGCGCGACATGACGCTCTCGGGCCGGGACAAGAAGATCGCCGAACGGGTACTGAAGGAGGTCAACGAGCGGCTGCGCTTCCTGGTCGACGTCGGCCTCGACTACCTGACGCTCAACCGCGCCGCGGGCACCCTCTCCGGCGGCGAGGCGCAGCGCATCCGGCTCGCCACACAGATCGGCTCCGGCCTGGTCGGCGTGCTGTACGTGCTGGACGAGCCGTCCATCGGGCTGCACCAGCGCGACAACCACCGGCTGATCGAGACCCTGGTCAGGCTGCGTGACCTGGGCAACACCCTCATCGTCGTCGAGCACGACGAGGACACCATCAAGGCCTCCGACTGGGTCGTGGACATCGGCCCCGGCGCCGGAGAGCACGGCGGAAAGGTCGTGCACAGCGGCCCGTTGAAGGAACTCCTCACCAACGAGGAGTCCCTGACCGGCGACTACCTGTCCGGCAAGCGGGAGATCCCCACCCCGCAGGTCCGCCGCCCCGTCGACCCGGCGCGGCAACTGACGGTGCGGGGCGCGCGGGAGAACAACCTGCGCGACGTCGACGTCTCCTTCCCGCTGGGCGTCTTCACGGCCGTCACCGGCGTGTCGGGGTCCGGCAAGTCGACGCTGGTCAACGACATCCTCTACACGCACCTGGCGCGTGAACTGCACGGCGCGCGGACGGTCCCCGGGCGGCACGTGCGCGTCGAGGGCGACGACCTGGTGGACAAGGTCGTGCACGTCGACCAGTCCCCCATCGGCCGCACGCCCCGCTCCAACCCGGCCACCTACACCGGGGTGTTCGACCACGTACGCAAGCTGTTCGCCGAGACGACGGAGGCGAAGGTCCGCGGCTACCAGCAGGGCCGCTTCTCCTTCAACGTCAAGGGCGGCCGCTGCGAGAACTGCGCGGGCGACGGCACGATCAAGATCGAGATGAACTTCCTGCCCGACGTGTTCGTGCCCTGCGAGGTCTGCCACGGTGCGCGCTACAACCGGGAGACCCTGGAGGTCCACTACAAGGGCAAGAACATCGCCGAGGTCCTCGACATGCCGATCGAGCAGGCCCTGGACTTCTTCGAGGCGGTGCCCGGCATCGCCCGCCACCTGAAGACGCTCGACGACGTGGGTCTCGGGTACGTGCGGCTCGGGCAGTCCGCACCCACTCTTTCGGGTGGTGAGGCACAGCGGGTCAAGCTCGCGAGCGAGTTGCAGAAGCGCTCCACGGGCCGGACCGTCTACGTCCTGGACGAGCCGACCACCGGCCTCCACTTCGAGGACATCAGGAAGCTGATCAGCGTCCTGGAGGGTCTGGTCGACAAGGGCAACTCGGTGATGGTCATCGAGCACAACCTCGACGTCATCAAGACCGCCGACTGGGTCGTGGACCTGGGCCCCGAGGGCGGCAGCGGCGGTGGCGCGGTCGTCGCGGAGGGCACGCCGGAGCAGGTGGCGGCCGTACCCGCCAGCCACACCGGAAAGTTCCTCCGGGACGTGCTGGGAGACCGCGTCAGCGACGCCACCCCCGTACGGAACACCTCCCGCAGGGGCGGCCCGGCGAAGAAGGCCGCCACGAAGGCGGCGGCCAAGAAGACGCCGGCTGCCAAGAAGACGGCAGCCAAAAAGGCGGCGGGTACCCGCAAGCGCTGACCGGCTGCCCGGACACCGGGTGTGCCCGTGCCCCGGGAGAGGGGCCGTGGAGGTGCATGCCCGGTGAGGTGACCGCGCGGGAGAGCTCGCCCAGCGTCCCTGTGGGCCTCCGGCGGGGCCCCTCGTCCGGTGGCCTCGCAGCAGGGTCGTGCCCGCGAGCACCTCCGGTGCGGGGTGATGGGCGGATCGGGCAGATGAGGACGTAGAGTGCGGCGCGTGACGACGAGTGAGGAATCGCCGGCCACGCGCCGCACCGTGCTGTGCGGCGCCGCGCTGGCAGCGCTGGGGCTGACGGCCGCCGCCTGCGGCGAAGAGGACTCCGCGGACGCGGCCGGACCTGACAAGCCCGTGGATCTGGGCGAGGCCACGGCCGTCCCGCTGGGCGGAGCCAAGCTGTACCCCGAGCAGAAGGTGCTGGTGTCACAGCCCGAGAAGGGTGACTTCAAGGGCTTCAGCGCCGTGTGCACCCACCAGGGCGGCCTGCTGGGCAAGGTCGAGGGTGAGGTCGCCGTCTGCCCGCTGCACGGGAGCCGCTTCCATGTGGACACGGGCGAGGTCGCGCACGGCCCCGCCACCGAGGCGCTGCCCTCGGTTCCGGTGAAGGTCGAGCGCGGCAAGCTGGTGGCAGGCTCGGAGAGCTGACCCGGCGGGCAGCCCGGCTTTCGGGCGGCGTCGTTCCGGGCGACCGGTCAGGAGCGTGGGTGCTTCTCGGAGGTCGCGATGCCGGTGCCGAGGGAGACGTCTCCCCCGCCCGCGGCGAGCCCGCCGGTCGCGCTGCCTGCCGGGACGCTGTCCGGCCAGCGGCCGCCGTTCTGCCAGAAGCCCCGGATCTCTTCGAGCTGACGGCCCTTGGTCTCCGGCGCCATGCGTGCCATGAAGACCAGCGCGATCAGCACCAGGACGGCGAAGCCCCCGAAGGCCGAGGTGGCGCCCAGTTCCTCCAGCACGGAGGGGAAGAACTGGGCGACCAGGAAGTTCGCCGCCAGGTCGGCCGTGAGCATCACGGAGGCGCCCAGCGAGCGCAGCCGCGCGGGGAACGCCTCCGAGGCGTACACCCAGATGAGCGCGCCGAAGCCGAAGTTGAAGGCCGCGGTGAACAGCGCGATCGCGCCGAAGCCGATCCAGATGCCCGTCCCGCTGAGGGAGTGGGTGCCGAAGACCACGGCCAGCACGACCAGCATTCCCAGCATCGTGCTGATACCGGAGAGCAGGACGACACGGCGGCCGAGCCGGTCGACGACGAAGAGAGCCAGGACGGTGGCGACCAGAGAGATGAGCTCGACGATGGCGGGCAGCAGGAAGTTCTGGCCGTCGCCGTGGAAACCGAGCGTCTCGAAGATCTGCGGGCTGTAGTAGGTGACCGCGTTGATGCCGGTGATCTGGCAGAAGAAGCCCATGCCGATGACGAAGACGGTGGCCCGCAGGAAGGGCCGGCGGATCATCTGGCCCAGCGAGCCGCCGCGCCCGCGCTCGGCGGCCAGCTCCCGCTGGATGGCGGCGCTCTCGGCGACCGGGTCGACATCGGGGTCGGTGGCGGCCATGACACGGGCGGCCTCGTCCGTCCGGCCCTTGAGGAGATACCAGCGCGGGCTGTCCGGCAGTCTCAGCAGCGGGACGACGACGAGCGCGGAGGGGATCGCCGCCAGGCCGAGCATGATCCGCCAGTGTCCGCCGCCCGAGAGGCCCCAGTTGATGAAGTAGGTGAGGGTGATGCCCGCGACGCAGGCCACCTGGTAGCTGGCGACCGCGGCACCCCGTAGCCGGGCCGGTGTGGACTCGGCGATGAACAGGGGGGCGGCCACGATGGAGATGCCGATGGTGACGCCGAGCAGGAAGCGCACCAGATCGAGCACGACGACCGTCGGGGAGAGCGCCGAGAGCGCGGAGAAGACGGCGTAGGCCGCGGCGACGATCACCATGGTGGGCTTGCGGCCGAGCGCGTCGGTGAGGCGTCCCGCGATCAGAGCACCGAGGATGTTGCCGAGCACCAGGATGCTGTTGACGAACCCGGACTGGCCGGCGCTCAGGTCGAAGTCCTTGCTCAGGAAGACCAGCGCGCCGGAGATGGAACCGGTGTCGTATCCGTAGACCACCCCCACGACGGCGCCGGTGATCGCGATCATGCGACCGGTGCGGTAGGTGGAGGGGGGAGGTGACGGGGCGGTGCTCGGTGGTGCCATGGTGCGGTCCTTCGGGAGGTGCCTGAGAGACCATCCGGCGTCGCTGGATGCGTGTTCCTGCAAGGTTTCCGCTGGTTTCACGCAGTTGTCAACAGCAACTGGGCTCATCCTGCGGACTCCTGGGTGAAAATAGCTCTTTCGAGTCATGAATGAGCAAACAGATTGAGGGATGGCGAGCCCTCCGCACAGTTTCCCGGCCCGTTACGCCGCATGCGCCTCCGGCAGGCTGATGTTTGCCCCGATTTCGCTCCAGCCCTCTGGTGTAGACCGGTCCGTCTTGGGACGCTGTGCCGCACTGTGCGCAGACAAGTGCTGAGAAAACTGGTCTTTGTGGGGGACGTTGTGAGACGAGTCCACGCACGCGCAAACCGGTCCACGACACACGGAAGACGCTCCCCGACGTTCTTCGGAGCGCGACAACCGGCTCCTGCACCCGGGGCGACCGCGACCGGCCGAGGGAAAGTGAGGGCCCACTCTGCGGAGCCGGGCCGGGCTGGTCGGCCGGGCCGGGCGGACCGGGCAGACCGAGGGGCCCGCAGCACGCGGGGTCTGGTCTGCGCGGCGGCAGCCGTCTCCGCGCTGCTGGCGGGCCTGCTGCCGAGCGGCGCCGCCCTGGCGGCCGTCTCGGAGTCGCCGTCCTCGACGCCGCCTCCCGTCCGGATCTCCGCCTCGGCCGCTCAGCCCCAGGACCCGGCCCCGGTCGGCCGGGGCAGCGCCACTGCGGGCGTCTCCGATCGAGGGATGGGCCTCACCCGTACCACCCGCCCCCTCGCCCCCGGCGCTGAACTGACGTCCTTCTCCCGGCTGGAGCCGGACAAGTGGCTGCGGGCCGACGCGCTCTCCGTCGAGCTGGGTGGCACGGGCAGCAAAGGCGGCGGACGGGGCGCCACCGCGGACTACCTGACCACCGGCAAGGTGTCCGGCCGCAGGACCGTCGGTGAGCTCGCCGCGGCCCACGATCCCGGCCGCGGGCGGCGTACGGTCGCGGCGATCAACGGAGACTTCTTCGACATCGACGAGACCGGCGCCCCACTGGGCCCGGGCCTCAGCAACGGTGCGCCGGCCCACTCCCCGGCCCCGGGCGCCTCCGAGGCCGTGGGCATCGGACCCCGGGCTGCGGGCCGCATCCTGGACCTGTACTTCGAGGGCACCGTCACCCTCCCGCAGGGCACGGCACCGCTCGCCGGGCGTGACGCGGCGAACGTCCCGGAAGACGGAATCGGCCTGTACGACTCCCGGTGGGGCGCGGCCGACCGGGCGTTGACGGTCGACCGGGAGACCGAGGTGCGTGAGGTGACCGTCGAGGACGGCGAGGTCACCTCCGTCTCGGAGAAACCCGGAAAGGGTGACATCCCCGAGGGGGTGACCGTGCTCCTCGGCCGCGGTGGCGGCGCCGACACGTTGGCAGGGCTGCACCCGGGTGAGCACGTCGGTGTCGCCTACCACGCGCGCACAGACGACGGTTCGCCGCTGCCGCGCACAGCGGTGGGCGGCCGGGGGCTGCTGGTGGTCGACGGGAAACCGCAGGACTGGGAGGGCAAGCCGAACAACACGGCCGCGCCGCGGACAGCTGTCGGGTTCTCCAGGGACGGCGGCACGATGCATGTGCTGACGGTCGACGGCCGCCAGCAGGCCTCCGACGGCGCGACACTGACGGAGCTCGCACAGATGATGAAACGGTTGGGCGCCTACAACGCCCTCAACCTCGACGGTGGCGGATCCTCCACCCTGCTGGCCCGCGAGCCGGGGTCCGACGGCCTCCAGGTGGAGAACGCGCCCTCCGACGGGGAGCAGCGCGAGGTCCCCAACGGCCTGGCCCTCACCGCACCCGCGGGATCCGGGCGCCTGACGGGCTACTGGGTCGAGACGGCCGTCGACCCGGACACGGCTCCCACGGCCGACACCGTGCCCGGGGGTCACCCGGACCGGGTCTTCCCCGGGCTGACCCGGAAGCTGACCGCCGCCGGCTACGACGAGACCTGGGGCCCGGCCGAGGACTCGGCTCGGCCGGGCTGGCACACGGCGCGGACCGGGGTGGGGCAGGTGGACGCGCGGGGTGTCTTCCACGCCCGTCGGACCGGCGCCACCGAGGTGACCGCGCGGCGGGGCGGGGCGAAGGGGAAGACGTCACTGCGGGTGCTCGGAGCACTGGAGCGCGTCCGTCCCACGACCGACCGGGTGGGGCTGGCGGACAGCGGGGCGACGGGCACGTTCGGGCTGGTCGGCTACGACGCGGAGGGCAACAGCGCACCCGTCGAACCGTCCGACGCCCGCCTGACGTACGACCACGCGCTGTTCTCGGTCACTCCCGACAAGGATGCGGCCTCCGGCCAGTTCACCGTGAGGGCGGGTGCGGGGCAGGAGTCCGCTTCGGGGACGGTGACCGTCACGGTGCACGGACAGACCACACGGCTGGCCGTCACCGTCGGGCTGAAGGACCAGCGGGTCGCCGATTTCGGTGACGCGTCCGACTGGACGTTCAGCGCGGCCCGCGCGAGCGGCTCGGTGACACCCGAGCCGTCGGGCAAGGAAGGCGGCGGGCTGAAACTGAGCTACGACTTCTCCCGGTCGACGGCCACCCGCGCCGCCTACGCCACGCCGCCCGCCGACCGGACGGTCTCCGGCCAGCCACGCAGCTTCACCCTGTGGCTCAAAGGGGACGGTTCGGGAGCCTGGCCGTCGCTCCATCTGAAGGACGCCACCGGCACCGACCAGGTACTACGGGGCCCCCTGCTGGACTGGCAGGGCTGGCGCCGGATCACCTTCGACGTACCCGAAGGGGTGACGTATCCGCTGAAGCTGCACCGCTTCTACCTGGCTGAGACCCGGCCCGCGGCGCAGTACAAGGGCGAGGTGGTGCTGGACGAACTGGTGGCGCGTACCCCGCCGGACGTGGACCTGCCGACCGCGGGACGCCCGCACGATCCGCTGATCTCCACCGCCGCCGACGTGGCCGGGCGGGACTGGCGGTTCGCGGTGATGTCGGACGCGCAGTTCGTGGCCCGGGACCCGGACAGCGAGGCGGCACGGCAGGCGCGGCGCACGCTGCGGGAGATCCGTGCCGCCCGCCCCGACTTCGTCGTCATCAACGGTGACCTGGTGGACGAGGGGTCCCCCGAGGATCTGGCGTTCGCACGCCGTCTGCTGAACGAGGAACTGGGCGATGCCGTCGACTGGTACTACGTGCCGGGCAACCACGAGGTGATGGGCGGTTCCATCGACAACTTCGTCAAGGAGTTCGGGCCCGCGCACCGTACGTTCGACCACAAGGGCACCCGCTTCCTCACCCTGGACACCTCCTCCCTGACGGTACGCGGCGGCGGATACGCGCAGTTCCAACAGCTGCGGCGGCAACTGGACGCGGCGGCACGGGACCGCGGCGTCACCTCGGTCGCCGTCATCGAGCACGTGCCGCCGCGTGATCCGACACCGCAGCAGGCCAGCCAGCTCACCGACCGGATGGAGGCCGGTCTGCTGGAGGACTGGCTGGCCGACTTCCGCGCCCGTTCGGGCAAGGGCGCGGTGCTGATGGCGGGGCACGTCGGTGTCTTCGACGCCTCCCGGGTGGACGGGGTGCCCTACCTCGTCAACGGCAACGCCGGCAAGGCACCCGCCGCGCCTCCCGACCAGGGCGGGTTCACCGGCTGGTCGCTGCTGGGCGTCGACCGGGGGCAGCCGGGTCGCGACGGTGACTGGATCGCGGCGCAGACCCGCGCCCATGTGGACGGGCTGACGCTCCGGGCGCCGCGCGAGCTCGCGGTGGGTGCGCACGGTTCGGCGTCCGCGACGGTGCGGCAGGGCAGTGGGGCGGACGCGCGGCAGGTGCCGGTCGGCTGGCCGGTGAGTGCGGACTGGCCGGGGGCCCCGGGGCTGTGTGTGAAGGGCAGCACGCCCCGGGGACGCTGCGTGATCGGCTACGACCCGGCGACCGGCTCGCTGACGGGACGCAGACCGGGCACCGTCACTCTTTCGGTGATCGTCAACGGGAAGCGTGCTGAACGGAAGGTCACCGTCACCCGCTGAGCCGCCGCCTGCCGAGCAACCGCGCGGAGGGGCTCCCGGCCCCGCCCCCTACCGGAAGGAGTGGCGGGGCGGGGCCGGGAGGTCGGTTCGTCAGGAGTCGACGTCGGCCCTGCGGTCGGCGGCGTCGGCATCCTGACCGTCGTTGTCCGGCCTGTCCTCTCGCTGCGCCTGCTTTCTGGAGGCCATCAGGGAGGTGAGGGTGGTGACGATCAGCACGGCGCAGATGACGCCGAGGGAGACCGGGATGCTGATCTCCGGGACGTGTACCCCCGCCTCGTGGAGGGCGTGCAGCACCAGCTTGACGCCGATGAAGCCGAGGATGACGGAGAGCCCGTAGGAGAGGTGCACCAGCTTCTTCAGCAGGCCGCCGATGAGGAAGTAGAGCTGCCGCAGGCCCATCAGGGCGAAGGCGTTGGCGGTGAAGACGATGTACGGGTCCTGGGTGAGGCCGAAGATCGCGGGGATGGAGTCGAGCGCGAAGAGGACATCTGTCGTGCCGATCGCCAGCATCACGATCAGCATCGGCGTCATCAGCCGCTTGCCGTTCTCGACGACCGTCAGCTTTGTGCCGTGGTACTTGTCGGTGGAGGGGAAGCGGCGTTCGATGGACTTGAGCAGCCGGTTCTCCTCGAACTCCTCGTCCTCCTGTCCGGAGCGCGCCTCCTGGACGAGCTTCCAAGCCGTCCAGATGAGGAAGGCGCCGAAGATGAAGAAGATCCAGGAGAAGGTCGAGATGATCGCCGCTCCGGCGGCGATGAAGATGCCGCGCAGCACCAGTGCGATCAGTACGCCGACCATCAGGACCCGCTGCTGGTAGATCGTCGGCACCGCGAACTTCGCCATGATCAGGACGAAGACGAAGAGGTTGTCGACGCTCAGCGACTTCTCCGTGATGAAGCCCGCGAAGAACTCTCCGGAAGCCTGACCGTCTCCGAAGAGGAAGAGGCCGAGTCCGAACAGCGCGGCGAGAACGACCCAGACCGCGGTCCAGATCCCGGCCTCCTTGAGGGAGACCTCGTGCGGCTTGCGGCCGCCGATGAAGAAGTCCACGGCGATGAGGGCGCACAGACCGACGATGGTCAGCGCCCAAGCGGTCATGGATACGTCCATGAATGTCCTCCGGCTTGCATTCGAGCATGGGCCGGAGGTCTCTTCCACCCGGGCCGCGCCCACAGCGGCCGGGCCAGTGCCCCGGGACCGTCCCTGCCGGTCCGTACTGACGGGGTCACCGCGTGGCTGGGAATACTCCCCTCCGTGCAAAGAAGAGTAAAGCAACACCATGAAAAGGTAAAGAGCAGGGTTGTGCCACCCCGTTCACCTGGGCCGTTGCGAGGAGGCCGGGCGGCTCAGCCCCTGGCGGAGTGCCAAGCGGCCACCAGCCGCCGCAGCACCTGCGGGACGACCTGACTGCCGCCGGGCACCTGCGGCGGCTCGTACGTCCAGGCGTGACCGACCCACGGGTCGGCGAGGTGATCGTCCGTGACGGGGGTCAGCCGCAGCAGCGAGCGCCACAGCGGGTCGAGGACGGGGCCGTAACCACGCGCCTCGTCCCGGTCGGCGACCATCATCAGCGCGACCCCCACCGAGGGCCCCTCGTCGGCGAGGTAGCGGAGCTGGTTGACGGCGCGGTCGTCGAAACCGTGCGGGAAGTCGTGGACGACCAGCAGCTGGTCCGCCAGGTCCACGTGCGGCGGCAGCGCGTCGGTGGCCCCGCTGCGCACAGCCATCTGGACGAGGTCCACGCGCTGGGTCAGCTGTTCCAGCGTGCGGGCCACACCGGAGGCGCCCGCGGCGGGCGCCTCGCTCAGCACTCCCGACTCGACCAGCGGGAGCAGCGCGGTGGACGCCGCGCCCGCCGGGTCGATGACGTGCACCGTCACCGAGCCCGCCGGGTGCACGGCGAGAAGGTGGGCGGCGAGGGCCGTGGCCGTCCCGGCAGCGGCCCACCGCAGCTCCTCGGGGTCGGTCAGCGGTGCCTCGCTGCCGTGCGGGCGGCCGCTGTCGATCCACAGCCCGCGCTCCAGGGGCAGCCGCACGAGCATCGGGATCCGCAGTGCACCGCTCTCCGGGAGGCTCAGATCGCCGACCCGCAGGGCGAGGGGCCGTTCCGCGGGGGGCTCGTAGGCCTGCCAGACAGGGTTGTCCCAGCGGGCCAGGGCGGGCGGCAGGGCGGGCTCGACCACCTCGGCCTCCGCCGCGAGCTGGGCGAGATCCCGGTCCAGTACGGTGCGTGCCTGCTCGACGAGGGTGCTGTACCTGGCGCGCGCCTCCTCAAGGGCCGCGTTCGCGGCGGGACCGACACGGGCCCTGGGGTCACCGAGCAGTCCGTCGAGCTCGCGTTCCTGGCGGGTGTCGGCGAAGTCCACCGCGGAGCGGTAGGCCGCGACCGTCCGCGCCAGGTCCTCGAACATGCCCCACACCTGGTTGTAGAGCCGCTCCTCCGTCGACCGGCCCGGGGCGTCCCCGGCGACCGGCACACCGGCAGCGGCGGCCTCGCCGGTCGCGCCGTCGCCGTCCCTCGCGGCGCAACCGGGCCGTGCGGAGGCGGAGTGCCCGGCGGCGCCGGACTGCGCCGGCGCGGCGGCGGGCGTGGCGGGACGGGGCGGGGTGCCCGCCGGGGCGGCGGACCGGCGGGGGTGGCGGTAGTCGATCGTCCCGCCGTCGGCCGGTGCCCCCGTGCCGGGCGGCGCGGGGGCCGGGCCCTGGGTCCGCGGGGAGGGCTGCCCTCCCGCGGTGTACCCGCCCGTCTCCGGCCGCCGGGGCGGTGGCGGCGCCACCGAGCGGGCCAGCCCGGCGCTGACCGCTTCCTCGATGGTGTCGGCGAGGCGGCGGGATCCGGGCAGGCCCTGGTCGGCGAGCATCGCGGCGAGACCGCCGGCGTAGCCCTGTCCGACGGCCCGCACCTTCCAGGCGCCCTCTCGCAGGTACAGCTCCAGGGCGACGACGGCGGACTCGGCGCTCAGCCCGGTCACCGTGTAGCCGGCGATCTCCTCGCCGTCCAGCCCGGTGACGGCGAGGAAGGGCGCGGCCAGCCCGGCGAACCGAATCGGGCCACCCGTCCGGGAGGGGAGCGACAGCAGGATGTTGACCCGGTGGACCTCCGGGGGCAGGGCGGCCAGGTCGACGGCGAGGCGGTGGACCGCCGCCGCCTGGCGGGAGACCTCGACGCCCGGCAGGTGCGGTGCGGCCGGATGGGCGATCCATCCGGCGTCACGCATCCGGCCATCCTCGTCGTTGAGCGTCGCCCCGGCGACGACCGGCGTGTCCGCCGACACCCGTATCTCCACCCGCGTGCCGGGCAGCGGATGGTTCTGCCCCCGGACCAGCTCGGCGGTCATCCTCGCGCCTCTCCCCCTGTGGCTCGTCACAACTGCGGCAGGACCGGGCGGCCGGTCACAGCTTCGGCAGGATCGCCGGCATCAGGTCCTGGAACGTACGGCCCTCGGCGGGCTCACCGATGGCGGTCATCTGCCAGCCGCTGCCCTGACGGTGCACCTTGGCCATGATCTGCGCGGTGTACTGGCCGCCGCCGGTGAGGGTGTAGCGGGCCATCTCCTGGCCGGTGGTCTCGTCGATGATCCGGCAGAAGGCGTTCTCCACCTCGGCGAACGTCTGGCCGGTGAAGGAGTTGACCGTGAAGACGATCTGGTCGATGTGGACCGGGACGCGCTGCAGGTCGACCATGATGGCCTCGTCGTCGCCGCCCTGGCCCGCACCGCCCACCAGGTTGTCACCGGTGTGCTTGACCGAGCCGTCGTCGCTGACCAGGTGGCGGAAGAAGACGACGTCGACAGGCTGCTTGTCCGCGAACAGCACCGCGGAGGCGTCGAGGTCGATCTCCTGGGTGCGCTTGCCGAACAGCCCACGACGCTGCGCGGCCTTCCAGCCCAGGCCCATACGCACCGCGGTGAGCGTGCCTCCGTCGCTCTTCTGCAGGCTGATCGCCTGGCCCTTGGACAAGTTGACCGACACGTGCGTCCCCTCTCTGACCTGTGAACCGGGACCGCCTTGCGAGCGACGGCCGCCAGGCTCAGCACCCTACGCAAGGGCACCGACAGGCCGCGTGGCCGCCCGCCTCTTGTGGCGTTCTTGCAACACTCCGGGTGGGCCCCGCTCGGCCGCCCGGTGAAGCCCCCGGGCCGGGCGCTACTTGAGCCCCACTTCCTTCATCTGCCGGAGCTCCTTCTTCAGTTCGCCGACCTCGTCCCGCAGCCGTGCCGCCACCTCGAACTGGAGCTCTGCGGCTGCGGACCGCATCCGCTCGGTCAGCTCCTCGATGGTCTCGGCCAGTTCGGCAGCGGGCCGGTCGGTCAGCTCGCCGTCGGCCTTCGCGCCCTTGGTCCTGCTCTTGGCCGGGGTGGGTGCCTTGCCCTTGGCGCCCTTGCCGTCCTTGCCGTCCTTGCCGTCCTTTCCGGTCTCGTCCCGCTGACGGTAGCCCGTGTCCAGCAGCGCCTCGGTGTCGATCTCCTCGCGGGCGATGTCCGCCACGATGTCGCCGATCTTCTTGCGGAGCGGCTCGGGGTCGATGCCGTGCTCCGCGTTGTAGGCGATCTGCTTCTCGCGGCGCCGGTTGGTCTCGTCGATGGCGCGCTGCATCCCCGGGGTGACCTGGTCGGCGTACATGTGGACCTGCCCGGAGACGTTGCGCGCGGCACGGCCGATCGTCTGGATCAGCGAGGTGCCCGAGCGCAGGAAGCCCTCCTTGTCGGCGTCAAGGATCGCCACCAGGGAGACCTCGGGCAGGTCGAGGCCCTCACGCAGCAGGTTGATGCCGACCAGGACGTCGAACTCGCCGGAGCGCAGCTCCCGCAGCAGCTCGATCCGGCGCAGGGTGTCCACGTCGCTGTGCAGATAGCGGACCTGGATACCGAGCTCGACGAAGTAGTCCGTCAGGTCCTCGGCCATCTTCTTCGTCAGCGTGGTGACCAGCACCCGCTCGTCCCGCTCCTCGCGCAGCCGGATCTCGTGCACCAGGTCGTCGATCTGGCCCTCGGTGGGCTTGACGACGACCTCCGGATCGACCAGGCCGGTGGGGCGGATGACCTGCTCCACGTAGCCGTCGGAGCGGGCCAGCTCGTAGGGGCCGGGGGTCGCCGACAGGTACACCGTCTGACCGATGCGCTCCAGGAACTCCTCCCACTTCAACGGGCGGTTGTCCAGCGCTGAGGGGAGGCGGAAACCGTGGTCGATCAGGGTGCGCTTGCGCGCCGCGTCGCCCTCGTACATGGCGCCGATCTGCGGCACCGTCTGGTGCGACTCGTCGATGACCAGCAGGAAGTCGTCGGGGAAGTAGTCCAGCAGGGTGTGCGGGGCCGTACCGGGATCACGGCCGTCGATGTGCCGCGAGTAGTTCTCGATGCCCGAGCAGGTGCCGATCTGGCGCATCATCTCGATGTCGTACGTCGTGCGCATCCGCAGCCGCTGGGCCTCCAGCAGCTTGCCCTGCTTCTCCATCGTCGTCAGCGTCTCGGCCAGCTCCGCCTCGATGGCGGTGATGGCGCGCTCCATGCGCTCCGGGCCCGCCACGTAGTGCGAGGCAGGGAAGACGTACAGCTCCTCGTCGTCCGAGATGACTTCGCCGGTGATCGGGTGGAGCGTGGAGAGGGCCTCGATCTCGTCACCGAACATCTCGATGCGGACGGCCAGCTCCTCGTAGACCGGGAAGATCTCGATGGTGTCCCCGCGGACCCGGAAGGTGCCGCGGGTGAACGACATGTCGTTGCGTGTGTACTGCACGTCCACGAAGCGGCGCAGCAGGTCGTCCCGGTCGGTCTCCTCGCCGACCTTCAGCTTCACCATGCGGTCCACGTACTCCTGCGGGGTGCCCAGGCCGTAGATGCAGGAGACGGAGGCGACCACGACGACGTCACGGCGGGTGAGCAGCGAGTTCGTGGCGCTGTGGCGCAGCCGCTCGACCTCCTCGTTGATCGAGGAGTCCTTCTCGATGTAGGTGTCCGTCTGCGGGACGTACGCCTCCGGCTGGTAGTAGTCGTAGTACGACACGAAGTACTCGACCGCGTTGTTCGGCAGCAGCTCGCGGAACTCGTTGGCGAGCTGTGCGGCCAGCGTCTTGTTCGGCGCCATCACCAGGGTCGGGCGCTGCAGCTTCTCGATCATCCACGCGGTGGTGGCCGACTTGCCGGTACCCGTCGCACCCAGCAGGACGACGTCCTTCTCACCGCCGGTGACACGCTGTGCGAGCTCCGCGATGGCGGTCGGCTGGTCGCCGCTGGGCTGATAAGGGCTGACGACCTCGAAGGGCGCCACCTTGCGTTCGATCTCGGTGTTGGGCCGCATGCTCACCACCGTACGACTCGGCACTGACAGCCGCCCCGGGCTCACAAACTACCCTCCACTGGCAGATAGCGGCCCATTCCTTTCGTCGCAGGTCAGGAGCTTGATTACCGCTCGTTCAGCTCTAGGCCACTTTGTCCCCGCTTGTTTGTATTGCGCATCGGGAACTGTTTCCGCAGTCCGTGCAGGCACAAGCGAGGAGTCCCGCATGTCGATACGCCCGCTGACCGCTGCCGCCGCAGGCGCGCTGCTGGGTATGAGCGCGCTCTTCCTCCCCGCCGCCCCGGCCGCCACGGCCGTCGAGCGGCCGGCAAGACAGACGCCGGAGCCTGTCGTAGACTCCGCCGCCTCGCCGCAGTCCGATGCGTCGTCGGCGTCACCGGAGGCCGAGACAAGGAAAACCCGCCAACCGCTGACGGTCGGGCACAGGGGAGCGCCGGCCTACGCTCCGGAGAACACCCTGGCCTCCGTCGACAAGGCCCACGCGCTGGGCATCGACTGGGTCGAGAACGACGTGCAGCGCACCAAGGACGGGAAGCTGGTCGTCCTCCACGACACCACGCTCTCCCGTACCACCGATGTCGAGGACCGCTTCCCGGACCGCAGCCCCTGGAACGTCTCCGACTTCACCCTCAAGGAGATCAAGACACTCGACGCGGGCGGCTGGTTCGGCAGCGAGTTCAAGGGCGAGCGCATCCCCACCCTGGACGAGTACCTGGACCGGATCACCCGCAACGGCCAGGACCTGCTGCTGGAGCTGAAGTCGCCCGAGCTCTACCCGGACATCGAGCAGCAGACGCTGGACGGGCTGCGGCGCGGGGGCTGGCTGGACCGCAAGCACACCGACAGCAGGCTCATCATCCAGAGCTTCAACAAGAGCGCGATCGCCAAGGTGCACCAGCAGAACCCCGCGGTGAAGACGGGCTTCCTGGGCACGCCGAAGACAAGCGAGCTGAAGGACTACGCGAAGTTCGCCGACCAGATCAACCCCACCTCCGCGGACGCCACCAAGTCCTACGTGGACGCCGTCCACGCGCTGAAGGGCCCGCACGACAAGACGATGGAGGTCTTCACCTGGACCGTGGACGACGCCACGGCCGCCCGGAAGGTCGCCGACACCGGGGTGGACGGCGTCATCTCGAACAAACCGGACGTGGTCAGGGACGCCGTCGCCAAGACCGCGCCCGAGAGCTGACCCGCGCGTCACTGGGCAGGCCGGAGGAGCTGTCACCGGGGACTGTCAGTGGGCGGCCCTAGAGTGCCGTCATGACTGATACCCCGGTGGAGCTACCGGACGCCGGCCTCGCCGGTCGGCCCGACACGGGGCGGTCCGACGCCGGGCCGCCCGACGCCGGGTCCCCCGACGGGCGGTCGGGCCGGTGTGCGGACGGCACGGAGGCGGCACCCGCCGTCGCCGGTGCCCGTCCCACCTGGACCGTGTACGGGGCCCCTGTCGGGCCGCTGCTGCTCGCTGCCACCGACAAGGGCCTGGTCAACGTCGTCTTCCACGCGGAAGGCCGCACTCTGCGGGCGGCTCTGTCCCGGCTCTCGGGCCGCCTGGGTCCCGCCGTCCACTCCCCCTCCCCCGGCGGAGGCGCCGGCACCGCCACCGGAGCGGCAGCGAGCACGGGTGCCGGTGCGGGCACCGGTGCCGACGCTCACCTTGCCGCAGCCGTCACGGAGCTGGACCGCTACTTCGGTGGCGCTCCCGGCTCCTTCACCGTCCCGCTGGACTGGTCGCTGACCGGCGGCTTCCACGAGCGGGTCCTGCGGGAGCTGGCTACCGGCGTGCCGTACGGCAGCACCGTCGGCTATCAGGACCTGGCGAGACGGGTCGGCGACGCGGGTGCGGCGCGGGCCGTCGGCGTCGCCATGGGAGCCAACCCGCTGCCCGTCGTGGTGCCCTGCCACCGGGTGCTGGAGAGCTCCGGAGGGATCGGCGGCTTCGGCGGAGGGCTGGAGACCAAGCGGTCCCTGCTTGCCCTGGAGGGCGTGCTGCCGAGACCGCTGTTCTGAGGCCGCCGCGCCGGCCGCAGGCCGGTTCGGTGGCGGGTTCCGGGGGACGGCCGCGCACCACCGGCGCCCCGTGTCGCGGGCCGTGTCACCTGGCGTGGAGCTCGAAGGCGACGGCGCGCCGTCCGCCGTTGCGCTCGGCGTAGCGGTCCAGGCCTCCGTGGACGACCGAGCGCGCGTACACCTCGGGATCCTCGTCGGTGAGCGCCGCGATGTAGGAGCGGTGCTCCAGCAGGGAGGCGAGACCCTTGCGGGCGGCCTCCTCGCCCACCGCAACGGCGTGGGTGACGGCCGGCGAGGCGGCGACGGCCACCCATCGCACGCCGGGCCACGGCAGCACGCCGTCCCTTTCGAGCTGGTCGCTGAAGATCCACCGGTTGCCGGCGTCACCCACCGCATCGAGGACGGAGCGGCCCAGCGCGCGGTGGTCCGGCGTGTTCCACGGGCTCCCCGGCCCGCCGCCCCAGGTGTCGTGGTGGTTGATGGTGAGGACGAGTTCGGGGCGGTGCCGGCGGATCACCCCGGCGATGTCCCGTCGCAGGGCCGGCCCCTCCTCCAGCACGCCGTCACGGTGGTCGAGGAACTCCACCTCGGCAACCCCGACCACGGCCGCGCTCGCACGCTGCTCGGCCTCCCGGACGCGGGCGGCCTCGGTCGGCTCCATGGTGTCGATCCCGGCCTCGCCCCGGGTGGCCAGGGCGTAGACGACCTCCTTGCCGCGCGCGGTCCATTCGGCGACGGCGGCAGCGGCGCCGTACTCCAGGTCGTCCGGGTGCGCGACCACAGCCAGCGCCCGGTTCCAGTCCTCGGGCATCGCGGCGAGCCGTGAAGCCGCGCCGTGGTCCTCCGCAGCCCGTTCCGGAGTCTGTGCTGTGCCCGTCATCGGTCCCGCCTTCCTCCTGGGTGCCGCGCCCCCGTCGGCGCCGCGCCCGTCGACGCTGCCATCCGGGCAACGCCCCCGCGCGTTGCCGCTGTTCCGCGTGGCGGATCTTTCGGCCGTTCGGCCGAGCCGCGACAGGGCCTGCGTCGGATGCGGCTCGGTCCACCGACCGAGGAGGGCTCCGGGCGAGGTGCCTCGCCGACTGCTGCCGGATACGCCCGGGGCGGCAGCGGGAGGTCCGGGCGACGGCGCCCGAGAGGCCGGGGCGCGGGGGCTCAGCCCCAGTTGTAGACCTGCTGGAGACGGTGCACCACGGTGTCGAAGCGGGCACGGTCGAGGGCGCACGCCTCGCGCCGCATGCCGTCCGGATGCACCCTGAGCACCCGATCGAGTCCGACCCAGGAGTCCCGGCCCTCGCGGTCCCACGGGCCGGAACCGAGCGGCACCCATTCGCGGTCACCGTCGTGCCGTCGCGAGGTGAGCTGGACCGCGAGCACCGTCGATCGGCATTCACCGTTCTCCGCGGCCTCGCCGGACCCGTGCCCCTCGCGCGCCACGACGAGTACCGGCCGGTCCTTGCCCCGCCCGTCGCCCTCCTCGTACGGCACCCAGGTCCACACGATCTCGCCGGGGTCCGGGTCACCGTCCGGGTCGGGCGCGTACGTCATGTGGACGGTGCCCACCGAGCGCGGGTCGACCTCGGTCGTTGCCTGACCGCAGAACGCGTCCGGCCGGTCAGCCATAGGGGTTGCTGCGCGGGTCGACCGGAGCACCGCCCTGCTGCTGCCCGGGGTTTCCGTAGTAGGGACCGGGCTGCTGCTGGGGCTGCTGGGGAGGGGCGGCCGGGGCGCCGGGGTTCTGCGGGTCGCCGTAGTACGGGCCCGGCTGCTGGTGCTGCTGCGGGGCCGGCTGCTGCTGGTAGCCGCCGGGCGCCTGCGGCTGGGCGTACGGCTGGCCCTGCGGCTGGGCGTACGGCTGGTTCTGGGGAGGGCCCTGCTGCGGCTGGGGCTGGGCGTATCCCTGCGGCTGCGGTGCGTACCCCTGCTGCGGCTGAGGCGCGTACCCCTGGGCACCGGGCGCGCCCTGCGGGAGGGGAGCGCCGTTGACGACGGCCAGCAGCTCCTCCAACTCGTTGCGCCACATGCGGTGCACGTTGATCCGCACCTGGGAGGACTCCCCCGGGAGCGCCATGTAGGAGAAGCTCCACAGCGGGTTCAACTGGATCTCGCCGAAGAGCGCGCGGGCCTGGTCGCGCGGGATGGCGTGCACGATCTCCTTGGGGCGCTGCGAGAAGCGGGACATCTTGTGGAACAGCAGGGCCTGCTCCGTGACGGTGATGAAGTAGTACTTGATGAGGAACTGGCCGACCAGGCCCAGGATTCCGACGCTGAGCCACGGTGTCGGTCCCGCGACGGCTCCGACCGACACCAGCGGACGGTCCCCCGGCGCCTGCTGGGCGATGGCCTCGGCCACCTGCTTCTTCATCGTCGCCTTGCGAAAGGCCATCGGACCGCTCCTCGCTCCGTTCGCCGTGGTGTGGACGGCGCTGTCTTTGCGTTCGGCGCAGAGTACTCGTCGAACATGACAACTCTCCCGTCCGGGGCCGTCGCTGGACAGCCCCGCACGGGCTCGTTTGGGGGGGGCGGGGCCCCGGGTGGGCCGGAGTCCGGTCGCGCCCGGACCGGAACGTGCGGGCAGGCCGGCTCAAGGCCCTTGGGCCCGCCGGTAGTTGTGGTCCGGGAACACCGGGAAAGCCGGGAACGCGGCCGTCCCCCTCCACGACGGTCTCCGGTGACGGTCGTCACAGTGGCGGAGTGCGCGGCCTGATCTGCACGTGACGTGGAGGAACTGGTGGGGCTCAGCGATGTCGGGGCCGCGCACGGAGGTGGGCACGCTCGCCCTGCTTGCCGAAGAGGCTGAGGAACTCGACCGGGCCGCCGCCGGCCGCATCGAACCAGTGCGGTACGCGGGTGTCGAACTCGGCCGCCTCACCGGGAGCGAGCACCAGTTCCTTTCCCCCGAGTACGAGGCGGAGCCGCCCGTTGAGGATGTAGAGCCACTCGTACCCCTCATGGGTCTGCGGGTCGGGCTCCTTCGGGGTGTCGGCAGCCGGAATGATCAATTTGTAGGCCTGGATGCCGCCGGCTCTGCGCGTGAGCGGCAGCATCGTCATGCCGAAGCGCGTGACGGGGCGCAGGTGGACGCGCGGGTCGCCGGTGGGCGGGGCGCCGACGAGTTCGTCGAGGGTGACGCCGTGGGCCCGCGCCAGCGGGAGCAGGAGTTCCAGGGCGGGGCGACGTGACCCGGACTCCAGCCGGGAGAGGGTGCTCACCGAGATGCCGGTCGCCGCCGACAGCTCGGCCAGCGTGGTCCCGCGCTGTTTGCGCAGCGCACGGAGCCGGGGCCCCACCGCGTCGAGAGTCTGATCGAGATCGTCGTCCATGCGGCCAGCTTGCCATATCGGCAAGCCGCGTTGCCGCTCCGCGGTAAGCGTGGACCGCCCGCTCCGATCGGCGCCCTGCCCCTCGCAGTCGCCCGCGACACGGGAGGCAGGGCCGTCTCCCTGTCCGGACTGGCCGTGCGGCGGATCGTCGGTCCCCACCCTGGCGAACGGATGCCGCCTCACGCGCGTTACCCGCACGAAAGCGGGCTCTCGCAGGACGGTTGGAGGCGTCGCGTACGCTGCCGCTTTCCGTCGAAAACTACCTCAAGGAGCGGAAGGTGACGGTACGGCTGGCCGCGCCCGGGCCGGTGGGGCTGCCCCCGGGGGGCCCAACTGATGCTGCGCACCGATCAGCGCCGCATGACCACGGTGTGCATGCAGCCCGCCGAAGTGGGTGAGCTGATCACCGCGAGAGACAGGCACGTGCTCGCGGTGCACAGCAGCGACCGCTTCGGGGACAACGGGCTCGTCGGCGTGCTCTTCCTGCGCCGTGAGCGGGAGCGGCTGCACATCGACAACTGCGCGCTCAGCCGCCGGGTCTTCGCCCGCGGCATCGAGCAGACCTGAACGGTTCACCCTCCTGCTCCCGCGGCCCGGTCAGAGCTCGCACCGGGTCGTCGGCGGCAAGTCCTTCGGGCCACCACGCGGAGGCGGCGGGATCCTGCGGGGCCGCCGCTCCGCCGGCGTCCTCGGGCTCCGCTCGGTACGGGTACCAACGGCTGTCCCGGCCGTAGCGGAGCTGGACGGGGCGTGTGGTGTGAGTGAGGCGGTTGCGGTGGATGCTCATGGTGATGCCCAAGGCCGCGAGGGCGCTGCGCCCACGGTCGAAGGCGCCCGCCGGCGGGTCCCACACCGTGTCGAGCACCTCCAATCCGGCCACCTCGCCCTGCCGCCAGGCCGCCGCCGCGCGGGCCAGCTCCAGCACGTCCCGCCCTGCCGTCCGGGCGAGCGCGGCGAACAGCGGGGACAGAGTGCGCCGCCCGGTCAGCCGGGGGTGCGTGGCGGCGAGCCGGACGGTGTCGTGCCACAAGGACAGCTCCGAGTCGGGTTCCGGGGCAGAGGCGGAGGCCGGGGCTCGTCGGGCGGCGGCCAGGGCCTGGCGAGCGCGGGCGGCCGCGTCCACGGCGAGAAACGCGAGGGCGTCCGGGCTGGGTGCCCCCGGCAACTCCGGATACGCGGGCCGGTGCTCGTCCGACTCCGCCGGCAGCGGAAGGGGATCGGGCAGCGGCGGCCTGACGGACGTGGCGAACGCTTCGCGCGCCGGCATCGTCCCGTGCGTCCCCTCCTCAGCCCGCGCGGCGGGCACGCGAGGAGACGACCGCGACCGCCCGGAGGACGGCGGGCCTTCGCGCAGGCCGCCCTCGGCGCAGACCCCCTCCCCGGATGCTTCCTCTGTGGGCGTTTCTGCCCCGAACAGCCCCTCCCCCAGTGGCCCGTGCGGCAGCTCCCCGCTCGGCAACGCGCCGACGGGCTGCGCCTGTTCCGCCCGCGTGCGCCGGACAAGCGCTTGTCGCACGGCCTCCTCGCTGCTGCCCCGCAGTCGCCAGAGCAGGCCGGGGTCGCTGTCGAGGAGGCGGCCGGTCTCGTATCCGAGCGCGGCGGCGTGCTTGCAGGGGAGGCCCTGGTCAGGGCAGGTGCAGGACGGCTCGAGCTCCTCCGGGGCGGGAAGGAGACGGGCAGCACCGGCGTCGGCGAGGACCTGTGCCGGCAGCTCACCGTCCAGCACGGCGGCCACCTGCGCGGGCCTGGCCGCCACCGACTCCACGAACGCGTCCCACTCCTGGTGCGAGAGCACAGGCAGGCGCCAGTGGGCCCGGTAGGGACGGGGGCGGCTCCCGCTCACGTACGCGGTGACGTGGCCGGGCCCCGCCCGCACCGTGAACACTCCGCCCCCGCGGGCGTACGCGCGGCCCCGCGCGAGTCGGGCCACGTCCCGCTCGGCGCTGCCGGCCGCCGCCTCCACCGCGCGCACCCACGCCTCGCCCAGCGGCCCGTACGAGCCCTCGGCCGCGGGCTCCGGCCCGCTCCCCGCACCGCCCGCCCCGTCGGCGAGCCCGTACGCCCTCACCCTGGCCTCCGCAACGACACCAGGTCGGCGAGCTGCGCGTCCGTCAGCTCCGTCAGCGCGGCCTCACCGCCGCCGAGTACCGCGTCCGCCAACTGTCGTTTCGCGTCGAGGAGCTGGGTGATGCGCTCCTCCACGGTGCCGGCCGTCAGCAGCCGGTGGACCTGCACGGGCCGGGTCTGGCCGATGCGGTAGGCCCGGTCGGTGGCCTGCTCCTCGACCGCGGGGTTCCACCAGCGGTCGTAGTGGATGACATGGCCCGCCCTGGTCAGGTTCAAGCCGGTGCCCGCCGCCTTCAAGGAGAGCAGGAAGACCGGCGCCTCGCCGGCCTGGAAGGCGTCCACCATGGCCTCGCGCCGGGCGACCGGTGTCCCTCCGTACAGCAGCTGCGAGCCGATGCCCCGCTCCGCCAGATGTGCCTCCAACAGGCGTGCCATCTCCACGTACTGCGTGAACACCAGCACCGATCCGCCCTCCGCCAGGATCGTGGCCAGCAGCTCCTCCAACAGTTGCAGCTTGCCCGAGCGGCCTCCCCGGCCCGGGAGACCCTCGGCGCCCTGCCGCAGGTACTGCGCCGGGTGGTTGCAGATCTGTTTGAGCGCTGTCAGCAGCTTCATCACCAGACCGCGCCGCTCCATGCCCTCGGCCGCCTCGATCCGGGCCAGCGTCTCGCGCACCACCGCCTCGTAGAGCGCCGCCTGTTCCCGGGTGAGCTCGACCGTGTGGTCCGTCTCCGTCTTCGGCGGCAGCTCCGGAACGATGCCGGGGTCGGACTTCCGGCGGCGCAGCAGGAAAGGCCGGACGAGCCGGGCCAGCCGCTCGGTGGCCTGCGGGTCCTCGCCCGACTCGACGGCGCGCGCGTGGCGGGCCCGGAACGTCTTGAGGGGGCCGAGCAGTCCCGGCGTCGTCCAGTCGAGCAGCGCCCACAGCTCCGACAGGTTGTTCTCCACCGGTGTGCCGGTCAGGGCGACCCGCGCGGTGGCCGGCAGAGCCCGCAGGGCGCGGGCCGTCGCGGAGTGCGGGTTCTTCACGTGCTGGGCCTCGTCCGCGACCACCAGGCCCCAGCCCTGCTCCGCGAGGCGCTCCGCACTGCCGCGCAGAGTGCCGTACGTCGTCAGGACGAATCCGGCGTCGCCGCTCTCGTCACGGTCGCGGCCTTTGCTGCCCTGGTGGGCCCCGTCGCCCTCGCCGTTCCGGGTGTCGCCGTCGTGGTGGCCGTCCTCGGAGCCGTTGGCGATCTTGGAGCCCTTGCCGTCCCTGCCGTCCCGCTTGTCTCTCTTGCCCCTCTCGTCCTCGTCGGTCGAGGCGTCCGTGCCGCCTTCCTCACGGGTGAGTCCGTCCAGGGTGCGGCCCGGCCCGTGGTAGCGCCGCACCGGCACGTCCGGGGCGAACCGGGCCAGCTCGCGCTGCCAGTTGCCCAGCAACGACGCCGGGCAGACCACCAGCGTCGGCGCCGTCTCGCCCCGTTCCGCACGGCGCAGGTGGAGGGCGATCACGGTGATCGTCTTACCGAGCCCCATGTCGTCGGCCAGACAGCCGCCAAGACCCAGCGATGTCATCAACTCCAGCCAGGCCAGGCCCCGGAGCTGATAGCCCCGCAACTCCGCCCGCAGGCGCGCCGGAGCGGCCACAGCCCCTGCCACCTGGCGGCCGGAGGTGTCGAGCGTGCCGGGCGCACCGGGAGAGGAAGCCTCCGCGCTGTGGCGCGCCGCCTCGCCGAGCCGGTCGCGGAGGGCCGCCAGCGCGCCCTCGGGTACCGCCGCCACCCGCTCGCCGTCCACCTCGGCCTCGCCGGAGAGCGCGACGGCGAGCGCGTCACCGGGGGAGAGCAGCCCCAGGTGGCGCTTGCGTGCCTTGCGGACCAGCTCCGGGTCGACCAGCACCCACTGGTCGCGCAGCCGTACGAGTGGGCGGTGCGCCTCCGCCAGCTCGTCCATCTCGCCGTCGGTGAGCGGTTCGCCGTCGAGCGCGATCTGCCAGCGGAACTCCAGCAGCTGCTGCTCCTTGAAGAAGCCGAAACCGTCCGACGCCGAGCCCGGCGCCTGCGGCCCCGTCCGTACCACCGCGGTCGAGCTGAGCAGTTCCCTGGCCAGTGCGCGCGGCCAGTGCACGGCCACGTCCGCGGCGGCCAGCGCACGGGCCGCGCGGCCCAGCAGGTCGTTCAACTCCTGCTCGGTCAGCGGCAGGACGTCGGGGACCGGCCGTTGCAGCAGCCGTTCGAGCGGCGGCCACACGCGGGCCGCACGCCGCAGGGCCGACACCGTGTCGACCCGTGCGCGCGCCCCCAGATATGCGGCCTCGCCCCGCCACAGCGCCCCCGCATCCGCGACCAGCGTGGCGTCCGCGATGCTCGCCACCTGCACGACTGCGGCGGCGACGTACGGGTCCGCTTCCGCGGGGGCGCTCTCGCCACCGGCACCTCCCCCTGGGCCAGTGCCTGTGCCTGTGCCTATCCCTGCGTCGACGCCTGTGCCCGTGTCAGCGCCTGCGTGGACCGCCTCGTCCGCACGGCCGGGCTTCGGGACGGGCCCCGGTTCCGGATCGGGACCGCCGTCGAAGATGCGGTCGGCCGACAGGTCCAGGCGCAGGGAGAGGCGGATACCGGCCTCGGTACCGGCCGCCACGTCGGCCGCCCACTCATGGGCGCGCGGATACCGGTCCGTGAGCCGTTGCGGCTCCCGGGCCGCGAAGGCGGGCCCCGCAGCGGCAGGTCCGGCAGGCGTACGGGGCAGCACGTCGGCGACCGCGTCCAGGAAAGCCCGCACGAGGTGTTCCGGCTCCGCAACCCGCAGCGGCTCAGGAGCCGTCGGTGGGCCGGAGGTGCCCGGAGCCGCCCCGACAGCCTCCTGCGACACGACCGGCCCCATCGGCCCCATCGGTCCCGTCGGTACCGCGTGCGCCTCCGGCGGCATGGCCGCAGCCACCGCCCGCACATGCGCCACGTCCTCCTCGTCCAGCGGCCCCGCCCGCCAGACGTCCACGTCCCCCTCGCCCAGCCCCGGAACCAGTCGACCCCGGGCCACCAGGCGCAGCCCGTGCAGTGCGGCGGCGCCCCAGCAGGCGGCGGCCGGGTGGGCGCCCGCGTCCGCGCGGGCCCTCATCAGGACAGGGAGGGCCTCCCGCACCGACAGGCGGCGGACCTCCACCGTGCGGGGCCGTACCTCTGCACCGTCCGGCTGCACCACCCTCAGCTCGGCCGGCTCCCCCGCCTCGGGCAGCGGCCCTCCGTCTGCCGGCCAGAAGGCCACGCTCCCCTGCCGGGGCACCTCCCCCGGCAGAAAGAGCGCGGCGCACCGCAGGAGGGCCCCACCGCTTCCCGACCCCATACGCGCCACCGCTTCCGCACTCACCACACCGCGCCGGACGCACCGGCCTCAACTCGCCGACGAGTCTAGGAGCGGCCACTGACACCGCCCCTGACGATCAAGGGGTGCGCAGGTCAGGCGGGTAGACGGGCCGGGTCGGCCCCGTACGGTGGCGCCGCGTCGGCGCCGGTCACCGCCCGCCGGTCAGCCGGTGGGGGTCGCCACAGGGCGGTCAGCCCAGGTTGATGCCGCCTTGGATGTCCCGTGCCTGGATCACGGACCCGCGCACCCGGGCCGACCCCGACACGGTGTTGTGCACCTCGGAGCGCTCCGCCCGCAGCACCGGCTCGTGCCGTTCGGCCCATCCGCGCAGCAGCGCGGCGAACTCGTCGTCCGCGCGGGCCTGTTCGCCGAGCCAGCCGGTCAGCATGCGGACCTGCGTCTCGTCGGCCGGGTCGACCGCCGTCAGCTCGCCTTCGGCGGGTTCGCCGTCCCGGCGCCGGCCGCCCACCCGCCGCACCAGGGACAGCAGCGACTCCCACGCCGACTGTCCGGCCGCGCTGGCGGTACCGCCTGCGGCGGCGGAGGCGGCAGTGGTGGCGAGCGTGAGCGCGGCGTCAACGTCCATACCGCATACGGTAAATGGCGCTCGGGCCCGGTGCCAGGCCGCCCGGGCGGCTGTACCGTTTCCGGAATGGAGGCGGACAGCGACCATGCGGGCCACCGGCACCGGAGCGGGCTGGTCGCCGGGCGTGCCGGGGACGTGAGGTGCGGGGCGACCGCACGCGATTCCGCCCCTCTCCTCCGTGACGCCGACGGCTTCGCCGCCTACCGCGACATGAGCGCGTGCGGGATCGCCACCGAGGTCAGGTCGGGACGCCTCAGTGCTCAGGAGGTCGTCGAGGCTGCGCTGGCGCGTATCGCCGACGCCGACGGGCCGATACGCGCCTTCACCGAGACGTGGCCCGCACAGGCGGCGGAGTACGCCGCCGAGGTGGACCGGCTCGTCCGTGCGGGACAACTGGCGCTGCCGCTGGCCGGGGTGCCGCTGGCGGTCAAGGGCACCCAGCGGCTGACCTCCCGGCAGGTCGCCCTGCTGAGGGCCGCGGGGTGCGTGCCCGTGGGGGCCACGTCCACGCCGGGTCCGGGCACCGAGTGGCAGACCTGGGGGCACACCGATCGCGGGCCCACCCGCAACCCGCTGGACCCGCGCTGCTCCCCGGGCGGGTCCTCGGCAGGTTCGGCCGCGGCCGTGGCGGCCCGTATGGTGCCGCTCGCCACCGGCAGCGACGGGGCGGGGTCCATCCGTATCCCGGCCGCCTGGTGCGGTGTGCTCGGGCTGAAGACGTCAGGTGGGCTCGCGCCGTTCTCCCGGGGCGGTGCCGGCTGTCCCACCGTGCGCAGTGCGCCGGGTCCGCTGGCTCGCACGGCGGCCGACGCCGCGGCGTACGTCGCCGCACTCCGCGGGCCCGCCACCGGGCGGGCGCCGGATGCGGCCGGACAGGTGTCGGCCGACGGCGGGCGGCTCCCGGGGGCAGCAGGGCGGGTGTCGGCGGCTCCACCCACGCGGCCGCCGCGCATGGCCTGGTCGGCGACGCTGGGGTTCGCAGACACCCGGGACGAGGTCGCCGGCACGGCCCGGGTTCTGGCGGAGGCCCTGGCGGGCGCGGAGATCATCGCGCCGCGGCCCGCCGTCGCCGTGCGGCTGCCCGACCCCGCCGGCTGCTGGCGGGAACTGCGCGCACGGGCCCCGCGTTCCACCGGTACGAGGCCCACGAGGACCCGCGCAGCCACCACAGAAGTCCCCGCACGGGCCGGTACAAGAGCCCGCACCCCAGCCGGCACGGACACTGCGGCGGCGCACCGCACCGCCGCCGAGTTCGCACACGCCCTGGATCAGCTCTTCGCCCAGGTGGAACTGCTCGCCACCCCGACGACTCCCCACCCACCCCACGGACACGACGGACCGGGAGCGACGATGAGCACGGCCCTGACGTGGGCGTTCAACGTCACCGGGCACCCCGCGCTCAGCCTTCCCGCCGGGCGGACGGCCACCGGCGCCCCGGTCGGCCTGCAACTGGTGGCCCCGCACGGCAGAGAAGCCGACCTGCTGGCAGTCGCCGCCGCAGCGGAACGGGAGGGCCTGCTGTGACACAGGGGGGCGGGGACCCGGACGGGGCCCGGGAGCATGCGGGGCGCCCGCTGCTGATGCTGGACGTGGACGGACCGCTCAACCCCTTCGCGGCCCGCTGGCCCCGCCGGCCGCGCGAGTACCGCACCCACCGGCTGCTGCCCCCGGGTCACGCCGCACGCAGGCGGGCTGCCGGACGCCGGGTGGAGCCGCTGCGCGTACGGTTGAACGCCACGCACGGCGAGCGGCTTCTTCGACTCGGCTACGACCTCGTGTGGGCCACCACCTGGGCCGCGGAGGCCAACGACTGCATCGCACCCCTGATCGGACTGGGCCGACTGCCCGTCGTCGCCTGGCCCGAGGAGATCGTGCCCGAGTTGGACGGGCTGCTGTTCAAGACGCGGCATGTGGTGGCGTGGGCGGCGGGACGCCCCTTCGCCTGGGTGGACGACGCCGTGACGGACAAGGAACGCCGGTTCGTCGCCGCCCACCACGCCGGGCCGGCGCTCGTCCACCACGTCGATCCGCGGCGGGGGCTGCGCGACGAGGACTTCGCCACGCTCGCCCGCTGGGCCCGGGAGCACACCCCGGCGTAGCCGTACACGAGCGGGCGACGGCCGCAGCCGCCGCCCGCATCCGTGTGCTGCCGCGCCTCAGTTGCCGAGGTCTTCGGTGGAGCCGGGCTCCGGGGGCTCGAAGGTGTCGAAGCCGGCCGCTTCCACGAAGTCCGGCCTAGGATCGAGTGCGGCGGCCAGCTTGAAGTGGGCACGCGCTTCCTCGTCACGCGAGCCCCGTTGCAGGGTCCGGCCCAGCGCGAAGTGGGCGAACGCGTTGTCGGGCTCCCGTTCCAGTACCCACTGGAACTCCTCCTCGGCGGACCGGAGCCTGGCCGCCAGGAAGTACGCGCGCGCCCGCAGCAGCCGCGCCCCCCGGTGCTCGGGGTGCTCTTCGATCACACTGTCGAGGAGGTGGACCGCGCCACGCGGATCGCGTGCTTCCAGAAGCTGCTCCGCGGCGCGGAACTGGATGAGGTTCGTCTCCGGGCTCGTCACAGCACTGCCCTTCCCGTCGGCTTCCGCCAGGACACAACACCGGCGCTGCCTCGGGCATTCCCGCGCGGCGAGCGCCGGGGGCGACCGCTGATCCGGACAGCCGCGTCCCACCCAAAAGCCGCACCAGCCGGACCGCCACATCGGCCGGAACGCCCAGTTCAGCCGGACCGCCACATCAACAGGCCCGGCAGCCGTGCACCCGGGCGACCGGTTCAGCCGAGGGGCCGCTACGGAGGCCCAGGAGCCGCCTCAGCGGGGCAGCCCGCTCTCCGTGCGGAGGCGGGTCCAGACCTCGCGGACGCGCGGGGCGAGCTCTTCCAGCGGGCCGTCGTTGTCGATCACGATGTCGGCGATCTCCAGCCGCTGTTCCCGCGTGGCCTGCGCGGCCATGCGGGCTCGGCCTTCCTCCTCGGTCATGCCGCGCTGCCGCACGAGGCGGTCCAGTTGCGTCCGGGGCGACGCGTCGACGACGACGACCTTGTCGTAGAGCGGCGCCAGCTTGTTCTCGGTCAGCAGCGGCACGTCGTGCACGACGACCGCGTCGCTGTCGGCCTGTGCCGCCTGCCGCTCCAACTCGGCAGAGCGCTCCCCCACCAGCGGGTGGACGACGGCATTCAGCGCGGCAAGGCGGTCGGGGTCCGCGAAGACGACGGCGCCCAGGCGCGGCCTGTCCAGGCTGCCGTCGGCGGCCAGCACGTCCTCGCCGAACTCGGCGACGACAGCCGCCAGGCCCGGTGTGCCCGGCTCCACGACCTCCCTGGCGATCCGGTCGGCGTCCACGATCACCGCTCCGCACTCCGCGAGCAGCCGCGACACCTCGCTCTTGCCCGCGCCGATGCCACCTGTCAAGCCCACCTTCAGCATGCGGGCCACGCTATACGGTGCCCTCGTACGGTGCCGCGGCAGCGTCCTCGGCGCCTTGCCGGTCCGCACCCCGGGGGCCGGCTGTTCGTCGCAGCCGTCAGTCCCGGTCGCTGCCGTCGCCGCGCTCCTGGCCCTGGCCGGGCCCCTCGCTCTCGCGGTCCTCCCGGTCGGCGAGGAACTGTTCGAAGACCGCGCCGATCTCTTCGGCGGAGGGCAGCTCCACGGGCTCCGCCACCAGGTTGCCGCGGGTCTCGGCGCCCGCGACGGCGTCGTACTGCTGCTCAAGGCCGCGGACCACCGAGACCAGTTCCTCGTCGCCCTCCGCCAACTGCCGCTCGATCTCGTTCTGTGTCCGCAGTGCCTCCGTGCGCAGGGCGTGCGCGACCTCGGGCAGCACCAGGCCGGTCGCGGAGGTGAGGGCCTCGGCGACGACGAGCGCCGCGTCCGGGTAGCGGGAGCGGGCGATGTAGTGCGGCACATGCGCGACGACGCCGAGGACGTCGTACCCGCTCTCGGAGAGCCGCAGCTCGGTGAGCCCCGCCGCGCTGCCGGGGACCTGCGCCTCCTCGAAGACCGGCCGCTGGGCCGGCACCAGCTCGGCACGGTTGCCGTGCGGGGTGAGGCCGACGGGGCGGGTGTGCGGCACCCCCATGGGGATGCCGTGGAAGGTCACGGACAGATGGGCCCGCACCCGCTGCACGATCTCGCGGACCGCCTCGGTGAAGCGCTCCCACTCGTTGTCCGGCTCCGGGCCGGACAGCAGGAGGAACGGCGCGTCCGTCGCGTCCCGCATCAGCCGCAGCTCCAGGCGAGGCGTCTCGTAGGACACCCACCGGTCGCGGCGGAAGGTCATCATGGGCCGGCGTGCCCGGTAGTCGATGAGGCGGTCCACGTCGAAGCGGGCGACGGTGACGTACGGCTGGCTCGCCGAAAGCTGTTCCACGATCTGTTCACCGGTCTCACCGGCGTCCATGAACCCTTCGAAGTGGTACAGCATGACCAGCCCCGCACTGTCGGGCTCCTTGATCACCGCGTCCACGGCGTCGAGGCCTGCCTGATCCCACGAGTACAACGATTCCCGCTCCTGTCGCATACTCCCCCAACGTCTGCGCCCCGCCGGAGCATTCCCGCAGCGCCGAACCGGAGAGCGGGGACGAATCCGGGGGCGGGGTCGGGACGGGCGCAGGACCGGCAGACCGGCCCGGTCCCGGAAACGGGACGAGGCCCGCACCCTGTCTCCAGGATGCGGGCCTCGCTCGGCCTTGCTCAGTGGCGAGCCACCACGGTCAGCTCTGGCCGCCGGCCAGCTTCTCGCGGAGGGCCGCCAGGGCCTCGTCGGACGCCAGCGCGCCGGAGTCCTCGTCCGAGCCCTCGGAGGAGTACGAGCCACCCTGGCCGCCGCCGCCCTGCGGGGCACCGGCGCCGCCGCCGCCCGTGGCACCCTCGGCCGCGGCCTGCTCGTCGGCCTCGCGGGACTTGATGACCTGGGCCTGGTGCGCCTCGAAGCGGGACTGGGCGACCGCGTACTGGTTCTCCCACTCCTCGCGCTGCTTCTCGTAGCCCTCGAGCCAGTCGTTGGTCTCGGGGTCGAAGCCCTCGGGGTAGATGTAGTTGCCCTGGTCGTCGTAGGACGCGGCCATGCCGTAGAGGGTCGGGTCGAACTCGACCGCGGTCGGGTCCGCGCCGAAGGCCTCGTTGGCCTGCTTCAGCGAGAGGCTGATGCGGCGGCGCTCCAGGTCGATGTCGATGACCTTGACGAAGATCTCGTCGTTGACCTGGACGACCTGCTCCGGGATCTCCACGTGGCGCTCGGCCAGCTCGGAGATGTGGACCAGACCCTCGATCCCCTCGTCGACGCGGACGAACGCACCGAACGGCACCAGCTTGGTGACCTTGCCGGGCACGACCTGGCCGATCTGGTGGGTACGGGCGAACTGCTGCCACGGGTCTTCCTGGGTCGCCTTGAGCGACAGGGACACGCGCTCGCGGTCCATGTCGACGTCCAGGACCTCGACCGTGACCTCCTGGCCGACCTCGACGACCTCGGAGGGGTGGTCGATGTGCTTCCAGGACAGCTCGGAGACGTGGACCAGACCGTCCACGCCACCCAGGTCCACGAAGGCGCCGAAGTTGACGATGGAGGAGACGACGCCGGAGCGCACCTGGCCCTTCTGGAGGGTGGTGAGGAAGGTCTGGCGGACCTCGCTCTGGGTCTGCTCCAGCCAGGCACGGCGGGACAGGACCACGTTGTTGCGGTTCTTGTCCAGCTCGATGATCTTGGCTTCGAGCTCCTTGCCGACGTACGGCTGGAGGTCGCGGACGCGGCGCATCTCGACCAGGGAGGCCGGGAGGAAGCCGCGCAGGCCGATGTCGAGGATGAGGCCGCCCTTGACGACCTCGATGACGGTACCGGTAACGATGCCGTCCTCTTCCTTGATCTTCTCGATGGTGCCCCAGGCACGCTCGTACTGAGCGCGCTTCTTCGAGAGGATCAGGCGGCCTTCCTTGTCCTCCTTCTGAAGGACCAGGGCCTCGATCTCGTCACCGACGGCGACGACCTCGTTGGGGTCGACGTCGTGCTTGATCGACAGCTCACGGGAAGGGATGACACCTTCGGTCTTGTAACCGATGTCGAGCAGGACCTCGTCCCGGTCGACCTTCACGATGACGCCGTCGACGATGTCGCCGTCGTTGAAGTACTTGATCGTCTCGTCGATCGCGGCGAGGAAGGCTTCCTCGGAACCGATGTCGTTGACCGCAACCTGCGGGCTGGTGGCGGAAGTCTCGGTGCTGCTCGTCATGTGGGAAAGGGTCTCCGGTACGGACATGAAGTCGTAGGTACTGCCACGCCGAGAGCCCTTTGATCGCACCGCATGCAAGTCAGCCGGACAGCCAGATAAGCCGGAAACCCGAGGGGACATACAACAGATGCGAGCGCGGCCTGCTCCGTCCGAGGCACGCAGGCCCGCAGCGCAACTTGTAGCATACGGGGGCCGCTGGGCATGGTCAATGCGCGAAAGAGTACAGCCGGGACGGAAAACCCCATTCCCGGCACAACTCGCTTCGACGGACGAGCAGATGGCCCCGCGCGGCGGGGTTCCCGCAGTGTGAGACGGTGCCCGGCCGCCTCCGGTGCGTGCCCGGCGGGTCCCCCTCGGTGCTCGACAGCGAGCCCGGACGAAGAGTACGGCTACAGGTGCGATGGAACAAAAGCACGAGGTGGACGGCACCGTCCGCCCTGCAAGTGGACAACCCGTCACCGAAGGTGACCGTATCGTCTCCCCCGACGACGACGCCGAGGCCGTACGGCGCCCGGCCGGCGGCCCGGAGAGCAGCCGCGCCAACCGGGGCTGGTGGGACCGCAACGCGGACGAGTACCAGAACGACCACGGCGACTTCCTCGGCGACGACCGCTTCGTCTGGGGCCCCGAGGGTCTCGACGAGGCGGAGGCCGGGCTGCTCGGACCGGCCTCCGGGCTGCGCGGCCTGCGGGTGCTGGAGATCGGCGCCGGTGCGGCGCAGTGCTCCCGGTGGCTGGCCGCACAGGGTGCTCGGCCCGTCGCCCTCGACCTGTCCCACCGGCAGCTCCAGCACGCCCTGCGGATCGGTGACGGGAGGGGCGGCGAGCTGTCTTTCCCCCTGGTCGAGGCGGACGCGCGGGTGCTGCCCTTCGCGGACGAGTCCTTCGGCCTGGCCTGCTCCGCCTACGGCGCGATCCCGTTCGTGGCCGATCCCGAACGCGTCTTCGCCGAGGTCGCACGCGTGCTGCGGCCGGGCGGGCGGTGGGTCTTCTCGCTGACCCACCCCCTGCGGTGGTCCCTGGCCGACGAGCCCGGCCCCGAGGGGCTGACCGTCCTCGCCTCCTACTTCGACCGCACGCCGTACGTGGAGCAGGACACGGAGGGGCGGACGGTGTACGTGGAGCACCACCGCACTCTCGGTGACCGGGTCCGGGAGCTGACGGGCGCCGGTTTCCGGCTCGACGACCTCGTCGAACCGGAGTGGCCCGAGGACAACCAGCAGGTGTGGGGCGGCTGGTCCCCGCTGCGGGGGCGGCTGGTGCCGGGCACCGCGATCTTCGTCTGCACGCGCGCATAAGGCCGGCCGCACCCGCACGTGAGGGTGCCCCGCGGCAGGCGCGCGTCGGGTGGGCGCGGGCAGGTGCGGGCGGGCGCAAACGGGCGCGGGCCAGACAGGGACAATCGCCGGGTGCGCCGCGACGACCAGTTGACCCAGCTCCCCGTTGCCGAGGCCCTGCCGGACCTGCGGGAGGCCCTCGCCGCCCGCGGCGCAGCCGTCGTGCACGCGCCGCCCGGCACCGGCAAGACGACCCTGCTCCCGTTGGCCCTGGCGGGGCTCCTCGGCGACGGGACGCCGCCGCGAACCGTCCTGGTGGCGGAGCCGCGCCGGATCGCGGCCCGCTCGGCGGCGCGGCGGATGGCGTGGCTGCTGGGTGAGCGCCCCGGACAGAGCGTGGGCTTCACGGTGCGGGGAGAGCGCCGGGCCGGGCCGCGTACCCGGGTCGAGGTGGTCACCACAGGCGTGCTGTTGCAGCGTCTCCAGCGGGACCAGGAGTTGCCGGGGGTCGACGTGGTCCTCATGGACGAGTGCCACGAGCGGCACCTGGACGCGGACACGGCGTTGGCGTTCCTGCTGGACGTCCGAGCGACGCTCCGCCCGGACGACCTGTGGATGATCGCGGCCTCGGCGACGCAGGACAGCGCGGCATGGGCACGGCTGCTGTCCGCGCCGGTCGTCCGCGGCCGGGGAACGAGCCATCCGGTGCAGGTGCGGTACGCGCCTCCGCCGTCGGGCGTGCGGCCCCCGCACGGGATGTGGGTGGACCCGGCCCTGCTGCGGCACGTTGCCGCGACGGTGCGGCGGGCGCTCGCCGAGGTGCGTGAGGGGGACGTGCTGTGCTTCCTGCCGGGCGTGGGCGAGATCGGGAGGGTCGCGGCCCTCCTCCACGACGTGGACGCGCACGTGTTCCAGCTCCATGGGCGGGTGGCCGCGCAGGCGCAGGACGAGGTGCTGCGCGGTGGCACGACCGCGGGCGGCGGCGGACGGCGGGTGATCCTGGCGACGGCGGTGGCGGAGTCGAGCCTGACGGTGCCCGGCGTGCGGGTCGTCGTGGACGCGGGGCTCGCCCGGGAGCCCCGCATGGACCACGCGCGCGGTCTGGGTTCCCTCACCACGGTGCGGGTCTCGCGCGCCGGCGCGGAGCAGCGGCGCGGCCGGGCGGGCCGGGAGGCGCCCGGCGTCGCCTACGCGTGCTGGGCGCAGGCCGAGGAGGCGGGCCGCCCCCGGGAACCGTCGCCCGAGATCACGGTGGCCGATCTGACCACGTTCGCGCTGCACGCCGCCTGCTGGGGCGATCCGGACGCCTCGGGGCTGGCGCTGCTGGACGCCCCGCCGGGCGGTGCGATGGCAGCGGCACGCGAGACGCTGCGCGCGGTCGGGGCGCTGGACGGGGCGGACCGGGTCACGACCCGGGGCCGGCGGCTGGCCCGTATCGGGGTGCACCCCCGGCTCGCCCGGGCGCTGCTGGACGGCGCCGCGGACGTGGGCAGTGAACTGGCGTGCGAAGCGGTGGCGCTGCTGAGCGAGGAGCCGCCGCGGGCGTACGGGGACGATGCGGCGGAGGCTCTGCGGCGCGCCCGCACGGCACACCGCAGCGATCCCTACGGGGTGCGCTGGGCCGCCGAGACACGGCGGCTGCGGGCGCTGCTGGGCGAGGAGACTCCGCGCCCGGCCGGGCTGGCCGACGAGCAGGGCGTGGGCACCGTCCTCGCACTCGCCCAGCCCGAGCGGATCGGGCGCGCCCAGCAGGCGGGCTCCTACCTGATGGTCGGCGGGACCCGGGCCGAGCCGGCCGTGACCAGCCCGCTGCGGGGCGCACCGTGGCTGGCGGTCGCCGTGGCGGACCGCCCGGTGGGCGCCGCCTCGGCCAGGGTGCGGCTGGCCGCAGCCGTCGACGAGGCGACGGCGCGCAGCGCTGCGGGCGCGCTGCACGGCGTGCGGCAGGAGGTGCGCTGGGACCCCGCGCAGGGACCGCAGGGAGGCGGCGGTGACGTGGTGGCCCGCGAGGTGGAGTCGCTGGGTGCCGTCCCGTTGGCGGTACGGCCGCTGCGTCACGCGCCGGCTCCGCTGCTTCGGGAAGCGGCGCTGGAGGGGCTGCGCAGGTGCGGGACGGAGCTGCTGCACTGGTCGCAGCACGCGCGCTCCCTGCGCCGCCGTCTGTGCTTCCTCCACAGGGCACTGGGCGCGCCGTGGCCGGATGTTGCGGACGCGGCGCTGCTGGCGCGGGCCGACGAGTGGCTGGGCGAGGTCGTCTCGCGGGCGGATCTGGCCCGCGTGCAGGCGGGCGAGGTGCTGTCGGGGCTGCTGCCGTGGGCTTCGGGTCAGGCGACGCGGCTGGACGAGCTGGCGCCGGAGCGGATCGAGGTGCCCTCGGGTTCGCGGGTCCGCGTCGACTACGAGCCGGAGCAGCCGGTGCTGGCGGTCAAGCTCCAGGAGATGTTCGGGGCGCGGGAGACTCCCCGGGTGGCGGGCGGGCGGGTGCCGCTGCTGGTGCATCTGCTCTCCCCCGCGGGGCGCCCCGTCGCGGTCACCGCCGATCTGGCCTCCTTCTGGGCGGAGGGCTACCGGGGTGTGCGGGCCGAGTTGCGGGGGCGCTACCCCAAGCACCCGTGGCCGGCGGACCCGGCGACGGCGGAGCCGACCCGGCACACGAAGAGCAGGCGGCCCGCGGCGGGGTGAGCCCGGCTCCTGCCCTCCGGCACGGCGCGCCCCGCTGTGGAGCGTGGCACCGGCCCGTCGTGGACGACGACTGTCCTGCTCGACTGAGGGCGTCCGGGTCGGTCGTACGGGCCGCGGCCCGACGCCGGGGAGCGGGCCACCGTCCCGTCTGCGCTGCCGCACCCGGTGGCGTCCCGGCGCGGCAGCCGGGGCGGCGGCAACCGTGGAGGGCCCGATCCGGTCGAGCGGATGCGGCAGGCGGCCGGGGGGCCGACTGCCGCGGACACCGTGGTGCGGCCGGCGTGCGTGCAGGGCAACACGTGCCTGCCTGCGATCTACGAGCGCAGCCGGTGCGTCCTGGGCGGCCCGGTGTCCTGACCGGCGGGCCCCGTGCCGAGTTGGCGCGAACCGGTCTCCGCAGCGTCCGGTCCCGTTCCCTGACCGTCCGGGCCGGGGCCCGGCGCGCGCGGTCCTGCGCTCCCCGCCTCCGGTGGCGGCCCCTCCGCGGGCGCGGAACCGCGGCCCCGCGCACGGGCCTCCAGGGCGAGGGAGAGCGCCAGGAGCAGGGCACCCAGGGTCAGGAAGCCCCAAGGCAGATAGGAGGTGAGGGCGAGTACGAGCCGACGCTGGGAGGTGACCAGGTCGACCGTGTCCGCCTGGAAGTCGGGCCGCATCTTCACGTGCCCGGCGAAGGCGGTCAGGGGCTTCTTGCCGGGCTGGTCCTTCCAGCGCATCTCCTCCTTGTGGATCTCCTGCCCGTCGACGGGGGCACCGGTGACGGGGTCGACCCAGAACATCCGCTTGGTGGTGTACCAGCGCTCCAGCCCGATCTGTTCGACGGTCTGCGGAGTGGCGCCCAGCGGCAGCTTCTTGGGGACCTTCACCTGCGTCCAGGGGATGGTCTGCTCGAAGTAGTAGGTCTCCAGGCCGTGGACGGTGCGGGTGCCCCTGTAGTGGATGGGCGCGGAGGTGCGGGTCTGGAAGTCGAAGTACTCGTAGTCGCGCTTCTCGGTCAGGAACGGCCACTTGTACTCGATGCCTTCGCGGCGTACCGGATCGTGGTCGACGTGCTCGCCCTCGGCGTGGACCGGCTCCTGCGAGTGGGCGTCGAAGACGTAGCGCTCCGGGATGCGGGAGACCATCTTGCCCTTGTCGTCGGCCACATAGCTGAGCGTGTCCCATACGACGACATCGCGGCCGGTGCGGTCCTCGGCCTTCCGGGCGGCTGCCACGTTGCCCTTGAGGGTCTGCACGATGCTGACCTCGGGGACCTTCTTCGACCGCATGGTGGCGTAGTCGAGGAGAGTGGCGTTCTTCGCCTCCAGGACCATGGTCTGGTACTGGCTGGGCGGGATCTTCGCCAGGCGGGGGAAGGCGTACCAGCGGATGAGCGGGGAGAGCGCGGCGAAGAACACCGCGAACGCCACAAGGACCAGGCTCGCTCGACGGCGCATGCGCTCCTCCGGTCAGGGGTGTTCGGGGACGGTGGTGTGCAGGGGCTCTTTCGAGGTCTCGCCGGGCGGTGCGCCGACCGCTGTGATGGCGAGGACGAGCGCGAGGGCGGCCACCAGTCCGATCCCGGCAGCGAGGAGAGCGCGCATTCCACCTCCCGGTGGGGTGGCCGGCGACGAGGAAGCTGACGACTCGTCAGGTATGGGCTCGCACGGTAGCAACGGCCGCCCGGGATGGGAACAGCGCTGCAAGCGCTGCGCCGTTCCGGGCGCCACACCCCTCCCCGTACGCGGACCGCACGCCGCACGCACCGCACACGGATCCCCGCAGACATGACGCGCGCCCCGGTGCGGGGCACCGGGGCGCGCGGGAGGTGCGGGGGTCAGCCTGTGATCGTGAGCTGCACCGTCACCGTGGCACCGCCCTGGGCGGTCAGGGTGAGGGTGTAGTCGCCCGGCTTGTCGTCGGCGAAGAGGCCCTCGACCTTGACGAGACCGTTCTCGTCCGTCGTGAACTGCACCGGAGTGCGCACCGGGTTGCCCTTGTCATCCTTGAAGTACGGCCCCTTGGCCGTGTCCTTCAGCGTCGCCGTCACCGCCGTGTTCGCGACCGGCTTGCCCTTGCGGGTGGCCTTGGCCTCGACCGGGACCGTGAAGGCAGCGTTCTTGGCGGCGCTCAGCGCGACGTCACTGGTGCGGGCCAGCTCGTCGGCCTGCGGTGCGGTCACCGTGGCGTGGAAGTCGACGGTGCCCAGGTCCTTGCCCGGAACCGACGCGTGCACCGTGAAGGCACCGGCCTTGTCACCGGCGGCCAGGTCGGGGGCCGTCGCGAAACCCTTCGCGTCGGTGGTGACGGTCGCCTTCTTGGCGCCGCCGTCGAAGGCCGCACCGGTGTCGCCGTCGACGGCGAAGTCGACCTCGACGCCCTCGACGCCCTTGCCCTTGGAGGTCTCCACCTTGACGCGGGGATGCGCGGCAAAGGTCTCACCGGCGACCGCGGAGAACTCCTTGGCGCCGTCCGCGACGACGGCGTGCGGGGCCGTCGGCTCCGGGGCCGGGGTCTCGTGGCCGTCCCCACCGCCGGGCTTGTCGCCGCCGTGGCCGCCCTCGTTGCCGCCGCCGGGATGGCTGCCTCCGCCGCCCTTGCCGGGCGTGGGCGAGCCGCCCTTGCCCGGTCCGGAGGAGTGCGAGCCGCCCTTCTTCGAGCCGCTGCCGGACTCGCCGAGGCCGGGTGCCGTCGGCACGAGCGGAGCGTCGCTGTCCGGCACCGAGTGGGTGCCCTTGCGGTAGTACTCGTACCAGGCCAGGACGGTACGCAGGTACGCGTCGGAGTTGTTGTAGCTGAGGATCGCCCGGTCCAGGTCGGCCTTGGCCGACAGGTCGCGGCCGTCCGCGCACAGGTACTGCCCGGCGGCGAGCGCCGCGTCGTACACGTTGTTGGGGTCCTTGCGCCCGTCACCGTTGCCGTCGGCGCCCCACCGGTTCCAGGTGGAGGGGATGAACTGCAGCGGGCCGACCGCACGGTCGTAGCGGGTGTCGCCGTCCCAGCGGCCGCCGTCGGTGTCCTTGATGTGGGCGAAACCCGCCCCGTTGAGCACCGGTCCGAGGATGGGCCGCAGCGTCGTGCCCTCCTTGTCGACGGCGCCGCCGCGGGCCTGGCCCGACTCGACCTTGCCGATACCGGCGAGGAGTTCCCAGCGCAGACCGCAACCGGGCGTGCGGGACGCGAGCGACTTGGCGGCCTTCTTGTACGCCGCCAGCACCGAGGCGGGTATGCCCGACTCGTCCCCGGAGCCGCCGGGAGCCGCCTGGCCCGGCGGGTTGGGGGATTGCAGCGGCGGCAGCTCCGTCGCGTAGTTGTCGTCACCCGGCGTGCGGTCGCCCGCGGCGTCCGAGCGGCCCTTGCCGTCGTCGCCGCCGAGCCCCACGCCGGGAGCCTGGGACGCGGTCAGCGCCGCCATGACGACGGCGGCGATCGCGGTGCCGCCCAGCCCTCTGCGGTATCGGCTGCTGCTCAGTCCGGAGCGGCGTCGGTGTCCCGACCTCCGCACGGCCTCCCGCTGCGCAGCGTGCCTGCCCCGGTATCGCGCCATAAAGCCGTCCCCGTCCTCTCCCCTACGGATCCCCTACGGACGCAATCACCCACAATCACGGCGACCTTACGGCACAGTAGCCGACAAGTCAGCGGCCAACGGCCAACTCCGGGGCCCCCGCCCCGCTTTCACCGTCGGCACACCGCCGCTTTCCCCGCGGTTTGCCCCGATGTCTCCTCACATCCGGACGGCGCCGGGTGGACTTGCGGGCACGCCTCAGTGCGCCGCCGACTCCCAGTCCTGCCCGACGCCGACGGACACGTCCAACGGGGCCCGCAGCGACACCGCGGAGGACATCTCGGAGCGCACCAGCTTCTCCACCTGCTCCCGCTCCCCGGCTGCGATCTCCAGCACGATCTCGTCATGCACCTGGAGCAGCATCCGGGAGCGCAGGTCCGCCGCGCGCAGGGCCGCATCGACCTTGAGCATGGCGACCTTGACGATGTCGGCCGCCGTGCCCTGGATCGGGGCGTTGAGCGCCATCCGCTCCGCCATCTCGCGGCGCTGCCGGTGGTCGCTGGTCAAATCGGGCAGATAGCGGCGGCGGCCCATGATCGTGTGCGTGTAGCCGGTGGCGCGGGCCTCCTCGACGGTGCGGCGCAGGTAGTCCCGCACCCCGCCGAAGCGCTCGAAGTAGGTGTCCATCAGGCCCCGCGCCTCCTCCGGGGTGATGCCCAGCTGCTGCGAGAGGCCGAACGCGGAGAGCCCGTAGGCCAGACCGTAGGACATCGCCTTGATCTTGCGCCGCATCTCCGGATCGACGGCGGACTTCTCGACGCCGAAGACCTGCGCGGCGACCGTGTCGTGCAGGTCCTCACCGGAGGTGAACGCCTCGATCAGACCCTCGTCCTCGGACAGATGGGCCATCACGCGCAGTTCGATCTGGCTGTAGTCGGCCGTCATCAGCGACTCGAATCCCTCACCCACGCGGAAGCCGCGGCGGATGGCGCGGCCCTCGTCGGTGCGCACCGGGATGTTCTGCAGGTTCGGGTCCGTGGAGGAGAGCCGGCCGGTGGCGGCCACCGTCTGGTTGAAGGTGGTGTGGATGCGGCCGTCGGGGGCGATGGTCTTGATCAGCCCCTCCACCGTGGTGCGCAGCTTCTGCTGCTCGCGGTAGCGCAGCATGACCACGGGCAGTTCGTGCTCGGTCTGGGCCGCCAGCCAGGCCAGCGCGTCCGCGTCCGTGGTGTAGCCCGTCTTGGTCTTCTTCGTCTTGGGCAGCCCCAGTTCACCGAAGAGGACCTCCTGGAGCTGCTTGGGCGAGCCCAGGTTGAACTCGTGGCCCACCGAGGCGTGCGCCTCGCCGACCGCCTGCTGCACCGCGTCCGCGAACTGCTGCTCCAGTCCCTGCAGCCACGCGCGGTCCGCGGCGATGCCCGCCCGCTCCATCCGGGCCAGCACCTCGGAGGTCGGCAGCTCCAGCTCGCGAAGCATCTCGGCGGCGCCCACCTGGTCCAGCCTGACCTCGAAGGCCACGCCCAGGTCCAGCACCGTGCGGGCCTTGACCATCAGGGCCTCGGCCTCGGCCTGCTCGTCCACCCCGAGCGCGAGCTGGCCGTCGGACTCGGCCGTGGGCCCCAGCTCGCGGCCCAGATACTCCACCGAGAGGGCGTCCAGGGCGAAGGAGCGGCGGCCCGGCTTGTCGAGGTAGGCGGCCAGCGCGGTGTCCGTCCACACCCCGGCCACGGACCAGCCGTGCTCCGCGAAGACCCGCATCAGCGCCTTGGCGTCGTGCATCACCTTCTGGCTGCCCGCGTCGGCCAGCCAGGCGGCGAACGCCTGCTCGTCGCCCTCGGTCAACTGCGCGGGGTCGAACCAGACGGCGGGCCCGGAGCCGGTGGCCAGCGCGATCTCGCTCACACTGCCGCTGCCCTGCTTCCACACGTCGACGGTGGAGACACCGAGCGTGACCGCGCCGTGCTGTTCCAGCCAGGGCGCGAGGGTGCCGGCCTGCACCACGGTGCCGTCCACCTCGATGCCGTCCGCGGAGACGGGCTCCTCCTCCTGCGCGGCCGCGCCCGGGTCGGCGGCGAAGAGGCGGTCGCGGAAGTTCTGGTGGCGGAACTCCAGCGTGTCCAGGATGACGGCCAGCCCGTCCCGGTCGTAGGGGGTGCGGGTCAGGTCCGCGGGGCCGTCCGGCAGGGGGACGTCGCGGACCAGCTCGGTCAGCCGGCGGTTGAGCAGCACGGACTCCAGGTGGGAGCGGAGGTTGTCGCCCGCCTTGCCCTTGACCTCGTCCGCCCGCTCGGCCAGCTCGGCGAGGGAGCCGAACTGGGTGATCCACTTGGTGGCCGTCTTCTCGCCGACGCCGGGGATGCCCGGCAGGTTGTCGGAGGGGTCGCCGCGCAGCGCCGCGAAGTCCGGGTACTGCTGCGGGGAGAGGCCGTACTTCTCGGCCACCTTCTCGGGGGTGTAGCGGGTCAGCTCGGAGACGCCCTTGGTGGGGTAGAGCACCGTGACGTTGTCGCTGACGAGCTGGAAGGTGTCGCGGTCCCCGGTGACGATGGAGACGGTGAAGCCCTCGGCCTCGGCCTGGGTGGCGAGCGTGGCGATCACGTCGTCCGCCTCGTAGCCGTCGACGGCGTAGCGGCGGACCTGCATGGCGTCGAGCAGCTCGCCGATCAGCTCGACCTGGCCCTTGAACTCGTCGGGACTCTTGGAGCGGTTCGCCTTGTACTCGGAGAACTCCGCCGAGCGCCAGGTCTTGCGGGAGACGTCGAAGGCGACGGCGAAGTGGGTGGGCTCCTCATCACGCAACGTGTTCGCCAGCATCGAGGTGAAGCCGTAGATCGCGTTGGTGGGCTGGCCCGTGGTCGTGTTGAAGTTCTCCGCGGGCAGCGCGTAGAACGCGCGGTAGGCCAGGGAGTGCCCGTCCATGAGCATCAGGCGGGGCCGTGCCTCGCCGCTGCGCTCGGGGGTTGCCTTCGGTGCCGTCTTCGATGCCGTCTTAGCCACGGGACCGATCCTCGCATGCGGCAGTGACAATCGCGGGCACGCCGGTGTGTGGCTGCCGGCCCGGGGACGGTGGCACCATCAGGTGTCATGACGCGTAAGGCTCCCAGTGAAGATCCGGTTCAGGACGCGCCCCAGGTAGGGGCTCCCTCGCACGCCGCAGCCGGGGTGCCGGCCGTAGCGCACTCGCTGCGGATGGCGCAGCAGCAGATGGGGGTGCGGCGGACGGCGCTGACGCTGTTGCGTGTCAACCAGAAGAACGGGTTCGACTGTCCTGGCTGTGCGTGGCCGGAAGGTGACAAGCGGCACACGGCGGAGTTCTGCGAGAACGGCGCCAAGGCCGTGGCGGAGGAGGCGACCACCCGCCGGGTCACCCGGGAGTTCTTCGCCGCGCACCCGGTCGCCGACCTGGCCGGGCGCTCCGGATACTGGCTGGGGCAGCAGGGCCGGCTGACCGAGCCGATGCTGCTGCCCGAGGGCGGTGAGCGGTACGAGCCGGTCAGTTGGACCCGGGCCTTCGAGCTGATCGCCGAGGAGCTGACGGGCCTGGCCTCCCCCGACGAGGCCGTCTTCTACACCTCGGGGCGCACCAGCAACGAGGCCGCGTTCCTGTACCAGCTCTTCGCCCGCGAGTTCGGTACCAACAACCTGCCGGACTGCTCCAACATGTGCCACGAGTCGTCCGGCTCGGCGCTGACCGAGACCCTCGGCGTCGGCAAGGGCAGCGTGCTCCTGGAGGACCTGTACCAGGCGGACCTGATCATCGTGGCCGGGCAGAATCCGGGCACCAACCATCCGCGGATGCTCTCCGCGCTGGAGAAGGCCAAGGAGGGCGGCGCGAAGATCCTCACGGTCAATCCGCTGCCCGAGGCCGGCCTGGAGCGGTTCAAGAACCCGCAGACCCCCAAGGGGCTGGCCGCGGGCGGCACCCCGCTGACCGACCTGTTCCTCCAGGTCCGCCTCGGCGGCGACCAGGCACTCTTCCGGGCGCTGAACCGCCTGATCCTGGAGCGGGAGGGCGCCGTCGACCAGGAGTTCGTCGACACCTACACGCACGGCTTCGAGGAGTTCGCCGAGGCCGCCCGCGCCACCGACTGGGAGGAGACCCTGGCGGCGACCGGGCTGGAGCGGGCCGAGATCGAGCGGGCGCTGGAGATGGTGCTCGCCTCGCGTCGCACCGTGGTGTGCTGGGCGATGGGGCTCACCCAGCACAAGCACGCGGTGCCCACCATCCGCGAGGTGGTCAACTTCCTGCTGCTGCGCGGCAACATCGGGCGCCCCGGCGCGGGTGTCTGCCCGGTGCGCGGCCACAGCAACGTGCAGGGCGACCGCACCATGGGCATCTTCGAGCGGCCCGCGCCCGAGTTCCTGGACGCTCTGGAGAAGGAGTTCGGGTTCGCACCGCCCCGCGAGCACGGGTACGACGTGGTACGGGCCATCCGCGCGCTGCGCGACGGTCAGGCGAAGGTGTTCTTCGCGATGGGCGGCAACTTCGTGTCGGCCTCGCCCGACACCGAGGTGACCGAGGCGGCGATGCGGCGGGCACGGCTGACGGTGCACGTCTCCACGAAACTCAACAGGTCGCACTGTGTGACCGGCGCGCGGGCGCTGATCCTGCCCACCCTGGGCCGCACCGAGCGGGACACCCAGCGAAGCGGTGACCAGTTCGTCACCGTCGAGGACTCCATGGGCATGGTGCACGCCTCGCGCGGCAGGCTGGCGCCCGCGAGCGAGAACCTGCTGTCCGAGCCGGCGATCGTCGCGCGGCTGGCCCGGGCGGTGCTGGGCGAGGGCTCCACCACCCCGTGGGAGGAATTCGAGGGCGACTACGCGCTCGTCCGCGACCGGATCGGCCGCGTGGTGCCCGGCTTCGAGGACTTCAACGCAAAGGTGGCCCGCCCCGGCGGGTTCGCGCTGCCGCACGCCCCGCGCGACGAGCGGCGGTTCCCCACGGACACCGGCAAGGCCAACTTCACCGCGGCCCCCGTCACCTTCCCCCGGGTGCCCGAAGGGCGGCTGCTGCTCCAGACGCTGCGCTCCCACGACCAGTACAACACCACCGTCTACGGGCTCGACGACCGCTACCGGGGCATCAAGAACGGCCGCCGGGTCGTGCTCGTCCGCCCCGAGGACGCCGCGGCGTGCGGGCTCGCCGACGGGGCGTACGCCGACCTGACCAGCGAGTGGGACGACGGGCGGGAGCGGGTGGCGCGCGGCTTCCGTGTCGTCCACTACCCGACGGCACCCGGCTGCGCGGCCGCCTACTACCCGGAGACCAACGTGCTGGTGCCGCTCGACGCCACGGCGGACACCAGCAACACCCCGGCCAGCAAGTCGATCGTGATCAGGCTCACTCCCGCCGCGGCCGACTGAGCGCCGCACGGGCATAAGCTCGATGCCGTCCGGCCGTCGCCCGGCCGGACGGCACAGCGACGCGTGATCGGAGCGGCGAGGCAATGGGTGAGCGGACCACCACCGAGTTCCCCCAGGAAGTCCTGGACCAGTGGCAGGCCTCGGGGCTCGACCTGCAGGCGCTGTTCTCCGCCGGGGCACTGGGCGAGCGGATGGGCCTGCGCATCCTGGAGGCCTGCCCCGAGCGGGTCGTCGGCACCCTCCCCGTCGAGGGCAACACCCAGCCGTACGGGCTGCTGCACGGCGGCGCCTCCGCGGTGCTCGCGGAGACGCTGGGGTCGGTCGGCGCGATGCTGCACGGCGGCCCCGGCAAGGCGGCCGTGGGAGTCGACCTGAACTGCACGCACCACCGCGGCCCGCGCTCCGGCGTGGTGACCGGCGTGGCCACCCCGGTGCACCGGGGGCGGACGATGACCAGCTACGAGGTCGTCGTCACCGACGAGGAGGGGCGCCGGGTGTGCACCGCGCGCCTGACCTGCCTGCTGCGCGACGCCCAGGCGTGACGGCCTGCCGCTCGTCGGCGCCGTCGGTCCCGCGCGCCGGGGCGTGACGGTGCCGGTGCGGCAGGGGCGGACGGTACGGGTGGTGGGTGCCGCCCGGACTCCCTCCTGTCACATCCTTCCCACCGGTGCGCGGCCCCGCGTCCTGGCCGTCACGTTGTGTAACGCGCACGTGTCGCACGTTCTCAGCCCCTCCCCGGACGCCGCTTCGCGCGGGTGCCCGCCCGCGCCCTCCGTACGGTATGCGGACCCGGCTGCGGGCCATGATCGGTGACCTTGCGACCCAACTGCGGCTTCGGGCGGCGCAACGTGTCCGTCATGTCGCCGTCACACAGGGCTGGTTGACGGAAGATCATGTACCGCCCTGCCGGTTCCATGACGGTGATAACAAGAAAGTCACATCCTCGACGGCACCTCTGCCCGTCTTCACGACATCGCCTTAGAGTCACCGCCAGTCACCGCGCCGCCGGGCGTGCATGACACAGCACCGATCTGTACTTCCCGTACGGCCCGGCGCGCACACGGCCGCTCACGCACTCATGCCGCGAGGGCCGCGCCTCGGGGAAAGGACTGATCGTGCGTCACCGTTCCTTGCTCATACTCACCACCACCGTCACAGTGGGAGCTCTGACCCTCTCCGCGTGCGGCTCGCGCGACGACAAGAGCGGCGGCGGCAGTGGGGACAAGACCACCGTCGTCATCGGCCTCGACGCCCCGCTGACCGGCGATCTGTCCGCACTGGGGCAGGGCATCAAGAACTCCAGCGACCTGGCCGTCAAGACGGCCAACAAGAACAACGAGGCCGACGGCGTCACCTTCAAGATCCAGGCGCTGGACGACCAGGGTCAGGCCGGCACCGGCCAGCAGAACGCCACCAAGTTCGTCGGGGACGACACCGTCGCCGGCGCCGTCGGGCCCCTCAACTCGCACGTCGGCCAGTCCATGCAGAAGATCTTCGGCAACGCGCACATGGTGCAGGTCTCCCCCGCCAACACCGCCCCCGAGCTCACCCAGGGCGCCAACTGGCAGAAGGGGCAGAAGAAGCGGCTCTTCGACACCTACTTCCGCACCTGTGCCACCGACGCCGTGCAGGGCCCGTACGCCGCCCAATACCTGTTCGACAAGCGCAAGTTCACCAAGGCGTACATCATCGACGACAAGAAGACCTACGGGGCCGGTCTGGCGGGCACCTTCACCGACGAGTTCAAGAAGCTCGGCGGCAAGGTCGTGGGCACCGACCACATCAACCCCGACGACCGCGACTTCTCCGCCGTCGCCACCAAGGTCGCCAAGTCCAAGGCCGACTTCGTCTACTACGGCGGCGAGTACCCGGCCGGCGCCCCGCTGAGCGCCCAGATCAGCAAGGCCGGCTCCAAGGCGCTGGTGGTGGGCGGCGACGCCCTCTACAGCGAGGAGTACATCAAGCTCGGCAAGAAGAACGTCGAAGGCGACCTGGCCACCTCCGTCGGCGCACCGCTGGAGAGCCTCGACACGGCCAAGACGTTCATGAAGAACTACAAGAAGGCCGGCTACAAGCTGCCCTACGAGGCCTACGGCGGCTACGCCTACGACAGCACCAGGGCCGTCATCCTGGCCGTCAAGGCCGTGGTGAAGAAGAACGACGGCAAGCTGCCCGACAGCATGGACGAGACCCGCAAGCAGGTCACCGAAGCCATGCAGGACGTCACCTTCGACGGCGTCACCGGCCAGGTCTCCTTCGACAAGTACGGCGACACCACCAACAAGCAGCTCTCCGTCTACGAGGTCAAGAGCGGCAAGCACAAGCCCGTGCGGACCGGCACCTTCAAGCAGAGCTGACCGCCCCGCCCCGCCCTTCGACGAACCGCAGCCGCGCGGGGGCGTCTCCCACGGCGCCCCCGCGCGGCCGTATCTGACACACCCAAGGAGCCCCGGTGCACGATCTGCCGGATCAGTTGGCGAACGGACTCGCACTCGGCGCGTTGTACGGCCTCATCGCGATCGGGTACACGATGGTCTACGGCATCGTCCAGCTCATCAACTTCGCCCACGGCGAGATATTCATGATCGGCGGCTTCGGCGCGCTGACCGCCTACCTGTGGCTGCCCGACGGAACGGGCCTCGCCGTCGCCCTTCCCCTGATGATCCTGCTCGGCGTCGTGTGCGCCGTGCTCGTCGCTGTCGGAGCCGAACGCTTCGCCTACCGGCCGCTGCGCGGCGGCCCGCGACTCGCCCCGCTGATCACCGCGATCGGCCTCTCCCTCGCCCTCCAGCAAGCCGTCTGGGCCTTCTACCCGAACGCCAAGAAGGCCCGCCCCTTCCCGCAGATCGGCGGCGGCGACATCGACCTGGGCGTCGTCACCCTCTCCCGCGAGGACCTGTTCATCTTCGTCTCCGCACCCGTGTGCATGCTCGTTCTCGGGCTGTTCGTCGCCAAGACCCGCACCGGACGCGCCATGCAGGCCACCTCGCAGGACCCGGACACCGCCAAACTCATGGGCATCAACACCGACCGCATCATCGTCATGGCCTTCGCCATCGGCGCCGCGTTCGCCGCCGTCGCCGCCATCGCCCAGGGCTTCAAGACCGGCGAGGTCAACTTCCGGATGGGCTTCATCGCCGGCCTCAAGGCCTTCACCGCCGCCGTCCTCGGCGGCATCGGCAACATATACGGCGCCATGGTCGGCGGCCTCGTCCTCGGCGTCGCCGAAGCCCTGGCCACCGCCTACATCGGCGACATCCCCGGACTCGAACAGTTCGGCGGCGGCTCCTGGAAGGACGTGTGGGCGTTCGTCCTGCTCATCCTCGTCCTCCTCCTACGACCCCAGGGCATCCTCGGCGAGCGCCTCGCGGATCGGGCGTGATACCCATGACCACACACCACACCCACACCAGCACCGAAGCGGCCACCACCACCCCGCCTCCCCTCGCAGCCGGCCCGCCCCTCCCCCTCGGCGCCGACCCGCGCACCAGCCGCAGGAACGGCCGGATCCTCGTCGGCGGAGGAGCGGTCCTCAGCTTCGTGGCCACCATGCTCCCCTGGACCTGGACCGCCGAATTCCCCGGCGACCTCACCTTCACCCTCTACCCCGCCGGGCTCCAGCTCCTCACCCTCGTCACCGCCGTACTGACCGCCGCCCTCCTCCTCGCCTCCGCCGGCACCCGCGGACTGCGCTGGCTGACACCCGGCGGCAAACACAGCGCCGTCCTGCTGATGAGCCTCGCCGGCCTCGGCGTCACCTGGTACACCGCAGCGGCCATCGCCGTCGAACTCGGCGGCCTCGTCAACCTCGAACCCGGCATGTGGCTCGGCGTCGCCGCCACCCTCCTCTCCCTCGTCGGCGCCCTCGCCCTCCCCGCCGACCTGCCCCCCGAACCCGACCCCGGCGCCCGCGGGACCGGACCCCGAGGGCGCCTCCGGCACGCCCTCGAAGCCCCCGCCCCCGGGCGGCCCGCCCCCCTGCCCGACTGGGCCGAACTCCTTGTCATCTGCCTCTCGTGCGCCGTGGGGCTCTACGTCTTCGCCTACGGCATCGAGGCCGACGGCGGCCCCCCGTTCATCGGCTTCCTGATCGTCGCCGCCTTCGCCTTCCCCGCCCTCCACCGGGCCGGGCTCCTCCGGCGGCTGACCGCGCTGACCGCCCGGCACCGCGGCGTCACCCTCGCCGCCACCTTCGTCGCCGCGCTGCTCTTCCCCCTCACCCAGAGCAACGAGGCCTACACCAACATCGCCGTCAGCGTGCTGATCTTCGCCACCGTCGCGCTCGGCCTCAACATGGTCGTCGGCCTCGCCGGCATCCTCGACCTCGGATACGTCGCCTTCCTCGGCGTCGGCGCCTACACCGCCGCCCTCGTCTCCGGAGCCGAGACCTCCTCCCTCGGCCTCCACGTACCCTTCTGGGCCGCCGTCCTCATCGGCGCCGCCGTCGCCCTCGTCTTCGGCCTCGTCATCGGCTTCCCCTCGCTCCGCCTGCACGGCGACTACCTCGCCATCGTCACCCTCGGCTTCGGAGAGATCTTCCGCATCTCCGTACAGAACCTCGACGGCGACTCCGGCCCCAACGTCACCAACGGTCCCAACGGCATCCCCAACATCCCCGACCTGGAACTCTTCGGCTTCAATCTCGGCGAACCCCACACCGTGCTCGGCTTCGAACTCGGCCGCTTCGCCAACTACTACCTGCTGATGCTGCTGTTCACCGCCCTCGTCGTCACCGTCTTCCGACGCTCCGACAACTCCCGCATCGGCCGTGCCTGGATCGCCATCCGCGAGGACGAGACCGCAGCCCGCGCCATGGGGGTCAACGCCTTCCGGCTCAAACTCCTGGCCTTCGCCCTCGGCGCCACCCTCGCCGGCATGGCCGGCACCGTCCTCGCCCACGTCGAGTTCTCCGTCAACCCCGAGTCCTACAAATTCGTCCACACCGCGCCACCCAACTCCGCCTTCCTGCTCATCGCCGTCATCCTCGGCGGCATGGGCACCGTCAGCGGACCCCTCATCGGCGCCGCCCTCCTCTACCTCATCCCGGCCAAGCTCCAGTTCATGGCCGACTACCAGCTCCTCCTCTTCGGCATCGCCCTCGTCCTGCTGATGCGCTTCCGGCCCGAAGGCCTCATCGCCGACCGCCGCAAGCAACTGGAATTCCGCGAAACCGGACAACTCGACATCCCCGACGGCCCCGAAGCCCCCGGCATCCCCGCACAGACCAGCCCCGGCCTCCCCGGCACCGGCAAGACGGAGGCGTGAGGACCCCATGACGACACCCACCACCGCACCGGCCGACAACCCCGCGCCCCACGACATGGGCGGCACCGTCCTCGACGCCTCCGGCGTCACCATGCGCTTCGGCGGACTGACCGCCGTACGCGGCGTGGACCTCACCGTCCGCGCCGGGCAGATCGTCGGCCTCATCGGCCCCAACGGCGCCGGCAAGACCACCTTCTTCAACTGCCTCACCGGCCTCTACATCCCCACCGAGGGAACCGTCAGCTACAAGGGCGCCGTCCTGCCCCACCGCTCCCACCTCGTCACCCAGGCAGGCATCGCCCGGACCTTCCAGAACATCCGCCTCTTCGCCAACATGACCGTCCTGGAGAACGTCCTCGTCGGACGCCACACCCGCACCCACGAAGGGCTCTTCTCCGCCCTCCTGCGCGGGCCCCGCTTCCGGCGCGCGGAACGCCACTCCGAGGACCGCGCCATGGAACTGCTCGCCTTCACCGGCCTCGCCGACAAACGCGACCACCTCGCCCGCAACCTCCCCTACGGCGAACAGCGCAAGCTGGAGATCGCCCGCGCCCTGGCCAGCGAACCCGGCCTGCTGCTCCTGGACGAGCCCACCGCCGGCATGACCGCCGGCGAAACCACCGCCACCCGCGAACTCGTCCTCGCCATCCGCGAACAGGGCACCGCCGTCCTCGTAATCGAGCACGACATGCGCTTCATCTTCAACCTCTGCGACCGGGTCGCCGTCCTCGTCCAGGGCGAGAAACTCGTCGAGGGCACCCCCGACGTCGTCCAGAACGACGAACGCGTCATCGCCGCCTACCTCGGCACCCCCTTCGAAGGCGAACCCGGCGAAGCGGAGGCAGCCGAGGTCCGGGCAGCGGAGGAAGCGGAAGGCCATACGGCCGAGGCAGCGGCGGGCGCCGTGGCCACGGCGGAGGCAGCACCCGCCGGCCGCCCGGCACAGGCAGACCAGTCGGCACAGACGGACCAGTCGACGCAGGCGGACCAGTCGGCGCAGGCGGTCCAGCCCGGCGACGCCCCGGAAGGGAAGGCGGACTGATGGCCCTGCTCGAAGTCGAGGACCTGCGCGTCGCCTACGGAAAGATCGAGGCCGTCAAAGGCATCTCCTTCTCCGTCGAAGCCGGCGAGGTCGTCACCCTCATCGGCACCAACGGCGCCGGCAAGACCACCACCCTGCGCACCCTCTCCGGACTCCTCAAACCCCTCGCAGGCAAGATCACCTTCGACGGACAGATGCTCGACGGAGTCGGCGCCCACAAGATCGTCTCCATGGGACTCGCCCACTCCCCCGAAGGCCGACGCATCTTCCCCCGCCTCGGCATCGAGGAGAACCTCCAGCTCGGCGCCTTCCTCCGCAAGGACACCGACGGCATCACCCGCGACATCAACAGCGTCTACGAACGCTTCCCCATCCTCGGAGAACGCCGCCGCCAAGCCGCCGGCACCCTCTCAGGCGGCGAACAACAGATGCTCGCCATGGGCCGCGCCCTGATGTCCCGCCCCAAGCTGCTCATGCTCGACGAGCCCTCCATGGGACTCTCACCGATCATGATGCAGAAGATCATGTCCACCATCGGCGAGCTGAAGGCCGCCGGCACCACCATCCTGCTCGTCGAACAGAACGCCCAGGCCGCGCTCTCCCTCGCCGACCAGGGCCACGTCATGGAGATCGGCACCATCACCCTCTCCGGCACCGGGGAGCAGCTGTTGCACGACGAATCCGTACGCAAGGCGTACCTCGGCGAGGACTGAGAGCCGGCGAGAGGGACGAGCGGGAGGGGCCGCCCACGCGTGGGCGGCCCCTCCCGCTCGTCCCTCTCGTCTCCCCTTCGTCACGGCTCCCGCCGCGCTACTGCCCCTGCTGCTTGCGGCGCTCCTCGCCGTCCTCGATGACCGCCTCGGCCACCTGCTGCATCGACAGCCTGCGGTCCATCGACGTCTTCTGGATCCAGCGGAACGCGGCCGGCTCCGTCAAGCCGTACTGCGTCTGCAACACGCTCTTCGCCCGGTCCACCAGCTTGCGGGTCTCCAGCCGCTGGGCCAGGTCGGCGACCTCCTTCTCCAGCTCCCGCATCTCCGTGAACCGCGAGACGGCCATCTCGATGGCCGGAACCACGTCGCTCTTGCTGAACGGCTTCACCAGATACGCCATGGCGCCCGCGTCCCGGGCCCGCTCCACCAGCTCCCGCTGGGAGAACGCGGTCAGCATCAGCACCGGTGCGATGCTCTCCTCGGCGATCCTCTCGGCCGCGGAGATGCCGTCCAGCACCGGCATCTTCACATCCAGGATGCACAGGTCGGGCCGGTGCTCGCGGGCCAGCTCCACGGCCCGCGAGCCGTCGCCGGCCTCGCCGACGACGGTGTAGCCCTCCTCCTCCAGCATCTCCTTGAGATCCATCCGGATCAGGGCCTCGTCCTCCGCGATCACGACCCGCCGCGTCGCCGGAGGCACATGCGCGCTGCCGCTCGTCTCGGCAGCCGCCGCCGGCTCACCGGGCTGCTGCTGGTCGTCACGGGGGACACTCTCAGACTCGGGGACGTCCGCGGCGCTCACTGGGCTCCTCGTTTCCGCACAGGTGGGAGACACGAGCCTACCCAGGTCCTGTAAAGTGTGGGCACAGCGGGTAGGCGCCAGCCTTCGAATCCGCTGGCCCCGGTAGCCCAATTGGCAGCAGGCAATGGATTCAAAACCCATACAGTGTCGGTTCGAGTCCGACCCGGGGCACCTCACCTTCAATACGAAGGCGTCAAGCGGCAGCGCCTGACTTCACCCCATCGAGGTAGCGACGTCCTGTTTCCGCCCCGAACTCGAACGGGCGGACAGATCCTGCTCGCGTGTACGACCTCGAAACCAGGAAGCGTGCCCTCGCCCTCGTGGCCCAGGGGCGCAGCCTCAACTCCGTGAGCAGGCAGACCGGTGTCTCCCGGTGGTGCCTGCGTCACTGGCAGCAGCGGCTCCACCCGAAGCCCCGGTGCGCCACCGCCTGCGTGCGGTGCTCCTCCCCGCCCGGCCTGCCACCGGACCTCGCCGCCTACAGCTATCTGTTGGGGCTCTACCTCGGCGACGGCTGCATCAGTGAGCTCGCCCGCACCCACACGCTGCGCATCGCCTGCGCGGACGCGTGGCCGGGCCTGATCGACGCCTGTACGCACGCCATGCGCCGCGTACGCCCCGGGAACAACGTCTTCCGCGTGCAGCGCCAGGGCTGTGTCGATGTGACCGCCTGTTCCCGGCACTGGCCGTGTCTCTTCCCCCAGCACGGCCCCGGCAAGAAGCATGAGCGCCCCATCCTCCTGGCGGAGTGGCAACAGGAGATCGTCGACAGGTTCCCCTGGGAGCTGATACGCGGGCTCGTCCACTCCGACGGTTGCCGCATCACCAACTGGACCAGGCGCATGGTCGCCGGGCAGCCGAGGCGGTACGAGTATCCGCGCTACTTCTTTACGAACCTCTCCCCCGACATCCTGCGGCTCTACGTCCGGACGCTGGACGACCTCGGCGTCTCATGGACCAGCACCCCGCACGTCAAAGGCGGACGCACCGTCTCCGTCGCCCGTCGGGACTCCGTTGCGCTCATGGATGCGCACATCGGGCCGAAGTACTGAGCGCGGGTACGGCGCGGCGCGGGTACCGACGCAAGTGATGACGCCCTGGTGCCCACGGGGCGCGGCTGGGGCACTATGGCGCGCATGGTCGTGTTGACGCGTGCGGAAGCGGAGAGCAGGGCCCGGCTGCTCCGGGTCGAGCAGTACGGGGTGGAGCTGGATCTGACGCGGGGGGAGGAGGTGTTCGGGTCCACGACGGTGGTGCGGTTCGTCGTGCGGGAGGCGGGTGCGGCGGGGGCGGACACGTTCGTGGAGGTGCGGCCGCGGGAGCTGGTGGCGGCCGAGCTCGACGGGCGTGCGCTGGATCCGGCCGAGCTGCGTGCAGGGCGGCTGCCGTTGCGGGGGCTGGCAGCGGGGGAGCACGAGTTGCGTGTCGAGGCGCTGATGCCGTACTCGAAGCTGGGTGAGGGCATGCACCGGTTCACGGATCCGGAGGACGGCTGCTCCTACGTCTACACGATGTGCTGCATGGCGGATGCGCCGCTGGTGTTCGCCTGTTTCGACCAGCCGGATCTCAAGGCGCGGTTCGTGGTGTCGGTGACGGCGCCGGAGGGGTGGACGGTGCTGGGGAACGGGGTGGCGTCCCGTAGTGGTGAGGCCGGGCGCTGGGAGTGCGCGGCGACGCCGCCGATCAGTACGTATCTGATGGCGGTGGCGGCGGGGCCGTTCCATTCGGTGCGCACGGAGCATGCGGGGTTGCCGTTCGGTCTGCATGTACGCAGGTCGTTGGGGCCGCATCTGGAGGCGGACGCGGCGGAGCTGCTGGAGGTCACGCGGCGCTGTTTCGACCGGTATCACGAGATCTTCGACGAGCCGTATCCGTTCGACTCCTACGATCAGGCGTTCGTGCCGGAGTTCAATGCGGGGGCGATGGAGAATCCGGGGCTGGTGACGTTCCGGGACGAGTTCATCCACCGTTCGGCGGTGACGGAGACGGAGCGGCAGACGCGCGGGATGGTGATCGCGCACGAGATGGCGCACATGTGGTTCGGGGATCTGGTGACGCTGCGCTGGTGGGACGACATCTGGTTGAACGAGTCGTTCGCGGAGTACATGGGCTATCAGGTGCTGAGTGAGGCGACGCGGTTCACGGATACGTGGACGGATTTCGCGGTGGCGCGGAAGAGCTGGGGGTACGACGCGGACGAGCGGCCGTCGACGCATCCGGTGGCGCCGGATCCGGAGGGGGTGCCGGACACGGCGTCGGCGCGGAGCAATTTCGACGGGATCTCGTATGCGAAGGGAGCGTCGGCGCTGCGCCAGTTGGTGGTGTGGCTGGGTGAGAAGGCGTTCTTGGCGGGGATCAACGACCATTTCGCGCGGCATCGGTTCGGCAATGCGACGCTGTCGGATTTCCTGGATTCGTTGGCGCGTGCCTCCGAGCGGGATGTGCGGGGGTGGGCGGAGGCGTGGTTGCGGACGACGGGTGTGGACACGCTGGTGCCGCGGGTGGGTGAGTCGGAGGACCGGTGCTGGTATGTGGATGTGGAGCACCGTGGGTCGCGTCCGCACCGGTTGGCGGTGGGGTTGTACGACAGGGCTCCGGCGGATGCGTCGCAGGTGGTGTTGCGGGAGCGGTTGGAGCGGGACGTGCCGGCGGGTGGGGGCCGGTTGACGGTGACGTTGGAGGGGCCGCGTCCGGATCTGGTGCTGGTCAACGATCTGGACTGGTCGTATGCGAAGGTGCGGCTCGATCCGGTGTCGTGGGGCACGGTGCGTGCGGCTCTGTCGGGGGTGCCGGGGCAGTTGTCGCGTGCGGTGGTGTGGAACGCGGCGCGGGACATGGTGCGGGACGGGGAGTTGGGGCCGCTGGAGTATGTGCGTACGGTGCGGGCGCATCTGCCGGCGGAGACGGACGGTGCGGTGGTGCAGGGAGTGTTGGCGTTCGCGAGGGGGCAGGCGGCGGATCGTTTTCTGGTGGGTGAGGAGCGTGCGGAGGCGCTGGGGTTGTTGTCGGAGGTGTGTGCGGAGTTGCTGGCCGGGCGGGGTGCGGGTGGTGCGGAGCCGGCGGGGCTGCGGTTGACGGCGGCGCGGTGTTTCATCGACTGTGCGACGTCGCCGGAGGAGTTGTCGGCGTGGCGTGCGGCGGGTGAGGTGTCTGGTGGGGGTCCGCTGCTGGATGCGGAGCTGCGCTGGCGGTTGTTGCTGCGGCTTGCGGTGCTGGGTGGGGTGGAGGTCGCGGACATCGAGGAGGCGCGGGCGGCGGACGTGAGTGCGCGGGGTGCGGAGGCGGCGGCGCGGTGTCGGGCGGCGTTGCCGAGTGCGTCGGCGAAGGAGGCGGCCTGGGAGGCGATGTTCGGTCCTGCGGATGCGTTGTCGAACTATGTGTTCACGGCGACGGCGCAGGGTTTCTGGCAGGTGGAGCAGCGGGAGTTGCTGGCGGGGTTTCCGGAGCGGTATTTCGCGGAGGTGCCGGCGGTGGCGGCGCAGCGGGGTACGGCGTGGGCGGAGGCGGCGGGCCGGTACGCGTTTCCTTGGGCGTTCGTGGACGAGGAGACGTTGGCGCGGGGTGAGGAGTGTCTGACCGGGCGGGAGCCGGTTCCGGCGTTGCGTCGTCGGCTGGAGGATCAGTTGGATGATCTGCGGCGGGCGTTGGGGGTGCGTGCGGCTGTGGGGTGAGGGGCCGGTTCGGGCGGTGGGCGGGTGGGTGCCGGGGGTGCGGCTACCACCTTCGGGGGAAGTGGCAGCTCGATCGGGGGGTGCGGCGCTGCGCGGCACGTAGGTTAGGCCCGCCTAACCAAGTGTCGTCCGCCGGTGGGTTCGCCGGCCGCCGTGTACCGAGGAAGCCCGTATGTCTGTGTTCACCGTCGATGGCCTGCACGACGATGCCCCCGGTGGTGAGCCGGGCGGTGTCGGTGAGGGGGGTCTGCTGGCGGGGGGAGCCGCGGGTTCTGCGGCGCTCCGCCCTTTGGTGGAGGCGGTGCTGGCCGCGTTGGAGCGGGGTGCGGTGGAGCGGGGCGGCCCGTTGCCGCGGGGTGGTCCGCAGGAGGTGGCCGCGCGGGTGCGGGCGGCGGCGGGGGCGGTGCTGCCTGCTGAGGGCGGGGGTGCCGGTGCGGCGCGGGAGGCGTTGGACGTGCTGGTGGGGGTGGTGGCGGCGGGGGCGGCGGATCCGGCGGATCCGCTGTGTGCGGCGCATCTGCACTGTCCGCCGCTGGCGGTGGCGGTGGCGGCGGATGTGGCGGCCAGTGCGCTGAATCCGTCGATGGACTCGTGGGATCAGGCGCCGGCGGCTTCGGAGCTGGAGGCCTTGGTGTGCCGCGAGTTGGCGGGGCTGGTGTTTCCGGGTGCGGCCGGTGGCGGTGCCGGGGCGGCGGATGCGCTGGTGACCACCGGGGGTACGGAGGCGAACCAGGTGGGTCTGCTGCTGGCGCGGGAGGCGGCCAGGGCGGCCGGCGGGCAGGTGCGGGTGGTGTGCGGGGCGAACGCGCACCACAGTGTGCACCGTTCGGCGTGGCTGCTGGGGATGGTGCCGCCCCTGGTGGTGCCGACGCCGCGCGGGGTGCTGGAGCCCGCGGCGCTGGAGGTGGCGCTGCGGGGGCTGGAGGGGGAGTCGGCTGTGGTGGTGGCGACGGCGGGGACGACGGATACCGGGGCGCTCGATCCGACGGCGGAACTGGCTGCGGTGGCGCGGCGTCATGGTGCGCGGCTGCACGTGGATGCGGCGTACGGCGGGCCGCTGTTGTTCAGTGGCCGGTTGCGGGGGCGGCTGGCGGGTGTGGAGCAGGCGGACAGTGTGACGTTCGATCTGCACAAGCTGGGTTGGCAGCCGGTGGCGGCGGGGTTCCTGGCCGTTCCGCACGGGGCGGCGCTGCGCCCGCTGGAGCACTGCGCCGACTATCTGAACGCGGACGACGACACGGAGGCGGGGCTGCCGGATCTGCTGGGGCGTTCGCTGCGTACGACGCGGCGGCCGGACGTGCTGAAGGTGGCGGTGACGTGGCGGGCGTTGGGGCGTGCGGGGATGGCGCGTCTGGTGGAGCGGACGTGTGCGGCGGCGGAGGAGCTGGCGGACCGGGTGGTGGCGCGCGGGGGGCGGTTCGAGTTGTTCGCGCGGCCGTCGGTCTCCACGGTGGTCTTCCGCCCGGTCGGCGGGGACGACGCGTTGGTGGCGGGGGTGCGCAGGCGGTTGCTGGAGCGGGGCCAGGCGGTGCTGGGCCGTGCGTCGCTGGGCGGGCGGTTGTGGTGGAAGGTGACGCTGCTCAATCCGCTGGTGCGGCCGAGTGATCTTGAGGTGCTGTTGAAGCTGGTGGAGGAGGCCGTGCAGGAGGCCGTGGAGGAGCCCTCGGGGGACGCGTGTGCGGGCGCTGTGCGGAAGGGGGCGGGCGCGTGAGGAACGTCGAGGAGGCGGAGAGGGAGGCTGCGCGCATGCGGGTCGCGAACGCGGAGGAGCCGCTGGATGTGGCGGGGGTGGGCATCGGCCCGTTCAATCTGTCGTTGGCGGCGCTGGGGCAGGGGGTGCCGGGTCTGCGGGCGGCCTTCTTCGAGCAGCGGTCCTCCTTCCGCTGGCATCCGGGCCTGTTGATCGAGGGGGCGACGCTTCAGGTGCCGTTCCTGGCGGATCTGGTGACGTTGGCGGACCCGGCGAGCGAGTGGTCGTTCCTGCGGTTCCTGCGGGAGCGGGAGCGGTTGTTCCCGTTCTACTTCGCGGAGCGGTTCCACATCGAGCGGGCGGAGTACGACGCGTACTGCCGGTGGGTGAGCGAGGGCGTTCCCGGGCTGCACTTCGGGCATCAGGTGGATGCGGTGCGCTGGAACGCGGGGCGGGAGCTGTTCGAGGTCGACTTCACGCGGCTGGATGCGCGGGGTGAGGCGGAGGCGCTGGGCAGGTCGTACGCGCGCCACTTGGTGCTGGGTATCGGTACGGCGCCGTATGTGCCGGAGGTGTTGCGGCCGCTGGCCTCTTCCCCGTCGGTGCGGGTCTGTCATTCGGCCGACTACCTGGCGCACCGTCAGGAGTTGTCGGCAGCCGGGCATGTGACGGTGGTCGGTTCGGGGCAGTCGGGTGCGGAGGTCTTTCTGGATCTGCTGCGTCGGCGTCCGGCGGGCCGGGAGGGGCTGCACTGGCTGACGCGGAGTGCGGCGTTCGCGCCGATGGAGTACAGCAAGCTGGGGCTGGAGCACTTCACTCCGGACTACACCCGGTACTTCCACGGTCTTCCGGAGCGCGTCCGGGACGGGTTGTTGCCGCGCCAGTGGCAGTTGCACAAGGCGGTGGACGCGGAGACGCTGGCGGCGGTGCACGAGGAGCTGTATCACCGGGCGCTGTCCGCGGAGGGGGGCTGGCCGGACGCGGTGCTCACTCCGGGGGTGTCTGTCTGCGGGGCGGAGCGGCTGGATTCGGGGCGGTTGCGGCTGCTGCTGGACCATGCCGAGCAGGGAGCGCGGGCGGGTCTGACGACGGATGCGGTGGTGCTGGCGACGGGGTATGCGGAGCGCTCGTCGGAGGGGCTGCTGGCGGCCCTGGAGGGGTGTCTGCGGCGGGACGGGGCGGGGCGGCCGTTGGTGGACGAGGAGTTCCGGCTGGTGCTGGATCCGGCGGTGACCGGTTCGGTGTTCGTGCAGAACGCGGAGCGGCACACGCACGGGGTGGGCGCCCCGGATCTGGGGTTGGCCGCGCATCGCAGTGCGGTGATCCTCAACGCGGTGACGGGGCGGGAGTGCTATCCGCTGCCGCGGCGTACGGCATTCACGACGTTCGGACTGCACGGGGGCGGTTCGGGGGTTCCGGCGCCGGGGCGGCGGTCTGCCACAGTGAGCGTATGACTGAGATACCCGGTACTCCCCCGCTGCCCTCTCCGCCGCCTTCTCCTGCCCACGGTGCCGGGCAGGACCCCGGTTCCGACCCCGCTGCGGGGGCCCTCCCCTACGGCACGCCGGAGGCGCCGCGGGTGGCGGTGCGCGGGGAGGCGAGCTTGGAGTTCGACCCGGAGTACGCGCGGATCGATGTGACGGTCTCGGCGCGGGGCACGGACCGGCGGGCCGCGCTGGAGGACCTGACGCGGCGCAACTCGGCGGCTCTGGAGTTGATCAGGAGTTACGGCGAGGCGGTGGAGAAGCTGTCGACGGGCACGTTCAGTGTGCAGCCGGAGATGAGCGACAAGTCGCGCCGGGAGCGGGTGCACGCCTATACGGGGCGGGTGCGGCTGAACGCGACGGTCACCGACTTCACGGCGCTGGGGGAGCTGACCTCGCGCCTGGGTGATCTGGAGCTGACGCAGGTGCGGGGTCCCTGGTGGGGGCTGTGGCGGGAGTCGCCGGCGCATCGTGAGGCGCGGCAGCAGGCGGTGCGGGAGGCCGTGACGCGGGCCCGGGAGTACGCGGAGGCGTTGGGTGCCGGGCTGGTGGCGCTGGTGGAGCTGGCCGATCTGGGCGCGGAGAACGCGGCGCCGCCGCCGATGCCGGCCGCGCCGGGCGGTGTGATGCGCGGGTACGGGGGTCCGGCCGGGCCGCCGCCGGAGCTCGACCTGGAGCCGCAGCGGCAGACGGTGCACGCACAGGTGAACGCGCGTTTCGTGATGAGTGCGCCGCGTCTCGGTTGAGGAGACGGAGGGGGAAAGAGTGACGAAAGGGGGCGCTCATCAGAGCGAGCGGGCGCCCACTTTATGAGTTGTCCTCGGGAATCAATGTCCTTTCGGTAAAGGCGGGTTGGACAATTGCCGGGCGACGGTCGTGTACGCGCGGGTAACTCGTAAGGTCGAGGTATGCGCCGAGCAAAGATCGTCAGCACTTTGGGACCGTCGACCGACTCGTACGAGCAGATCAAGACGCTCGTCGAGGCCGGTATGGACGTCGCCCGGTTCAACATGAGTCACGGCACGCACGCCGAGCACGAGGAGCGTTACCACCGGGTCCGCGCCGCGTCCGAGGACACGCAGCGGAATGTCGGCGTACTCGCCGACCTTCAAGGCCCGAAGATTCGGCTGGGCCGTTTCCGCGAAGGGCCTGTACTCCTTGAACGGGGCGACGAATTCGCCATCACCGTCGAGGACGTCGAGGGCGACCGCTCCCGGTGCGGGACGACGTACGAGGGGCTGGCTGCCGATGTGACCGCCGGGGAGCGGATCCTGGTGGACGACGGCCGGGTCACCCTGGAGGTCACCCGCGTGGAGGGCGCGGTCGTCCACACCCTGGTCGTCGAGGGCGGCACGGTCTCCGACCACAAGGGCCTCAACCTGCCCGGTGTCGCCGTCTCGGTGCCCGCGCTGTCCGAGAAGGACGTGGCGGATCTGCGCTGGGCGCTGCGCACCGGCGCCGACATGATCGCGCTGTCCTTCGTGCGCAGCGGGCACGACATCAAGGACGTGCACCGCGTCATGGCGGAGGAGGGCCGGTGGCTGCCCGTCCTGGCCAAGGTGGAGAAGCCGCAGGCAGTGGCCAACCTGGAGTCGATCGTCGACGCGTTCGACGGCATCATGGTGGCGCGCGGGGATCTGGGCGTGGAAATGCCGCTGGAGCAGGTGCCGTTGGTGCAGAAGCGCGCCGTCAAGCTGTGCCGCCGCAACGCCAAGCCGGTGATCGTGGCGACGCAGATGCTGGACTCGATGATCGACGCCTCCCGCCCGACGCGCGCCGAGGCCTCGGACGTGGCCAACGCCGTGATGGACGGCACGGACGCGGTGATGCTCTCGGGTGAGACCAGCGTGGGCAAGTACCCGACGGAGACGGTGCACACGATGGGCCGGATCGTGGAGGCGGCGGAGGAGGAGATGCTCGCCAAGGGGCTGCCGCCGCTGACCGAGTCCAGCAAGCCGCGTACCCAGGGCGGTGCGGTGGCCCGTGCCGCCGCGGAGATGGGCGACTTCCTGGGAGCCAAGTTCCTGGTGGCCTTCACCCAGTCCGGCGACACGGTCCGGCGGCTGGCCCGCTACCGCTCCCCCATCCCGGTGCTGGCCTTCACGCCCGACCAGGCGACCCGTGCGCAGCTCAACCTCACCTGGGGCGTGCGCAGCTTCCTCGGGCCGACGGTGCAGACCACGGACGAGATGGTCGACCAGGTCGACGAGATGCTGCTGAAGCTGGGCCACTGCGACCGCGGTGACCTGGTCATCATCACCGCAGGTTCGCCGCCGAGTGTGCCCGGCTCCACCAACCTGGTGCGGGTGCACCGCCTCGGCGAGGAGGACTGCTGAGGGGCGGCTTCCTGCCGGGATGCGGGCCGCCGCCAAGAGGCGGCCCACTGCCCCGAGGTGGACCGCGCCGCCGACGAGCAGCCTGCACCGGTGACGCCCGGCCCCGCACGCCCCGTCCGGCGTAGGGTCCGGTGCATGGATCCGAACGAGCCGCTGTTCAAGCGCAATCCCCGGAAGGGCTTCCATCAGAACCGCCACGTCCTCAACTGGCAGAACCCGACGGGGCGCTTCCTGATCATCCTGCTCTGGGTCGGGCTCGTCGCTCTCGGGGTGATGGCGCTCACCCGCACCGGGCTGTTCGCTCCGCCCGCCGAGCCGAGCTACTGACGGGGCCCGCGCGGGCTCAGTCCGCCCCGACGGTGTCGCCGGCCTCGCCCAACGGGACGCCGTCGGCGATCTGCTCGTGGTGGCGGATGACCTCGGCGATGATGAAGTTCAGCAACTTCTCGGCGAAGGCCGGGTCGAGCTTGGCGTCCTTGGCGAGGGCACGGAGCCGCTCGATCTGCCGGGCCTCACGGGCCGGATCGGCCGGGGGCAGGTCGTGGTCCGCCTTGAGCCGGCCGACACGCTGGGTGCACTTGAACCGCTCCGCCAGCATGTGCACCACGGCCGCGTCGATGTTGTCGATGCTGTCCCGCAACGCGCCCAGCTCCGCCCGCACGGACGCCCCGGCCTGCTCGATCTCGCTGCTGCTCATCGACCGAGCTTAACCGGCGCCACCCGCCCGCGCCGCGCCCCGGTACCCGTACCCGCACCGCCCTCCGTGGCGTGGCGACCGGTGTGACCCACGGAACAGACAGGTGCAGACAGGTATGCGTACGGTGCGGACATGTCCGAACAGGCACGCAAGCACCACCGGGTGGCCCGCATCCTGAGCCGGGAGATCCGGGGCGGCTCCCTGCCCGACGGGAGCAGGCTGCCGGGCGAACACGCACTGACCGAGCGGTTCTCGGTGAGCCGCTCGACCGTGCGCGCCGCCCTGCGCTCCCTCGCCGAGGAAGGACTGGTGCGCACCCACCCCGGCATCGGCTCCTTCGTCAGCTTCGACGGGGCGCCTTTGGACAACCGGCACGGCTGGAAACAGTCGTTGCGGGAACAGGGCGGCGTACGCCCGCAGACGACGGTGCTGCGGCTGGAACTGGTGCACGACCGGGCCCTGCGGGACGCGCTCGCCCTGGAGGACGAGCGCTTCCTGGCCGTCGACCGGATGCGGGCCCTGGACGGATCCCGCGTCTCCCTCGAACGCAGCCGTGTGCCGCTGTACCCGGGGCTGGCGGACGTTCCGCGTACCGGCCTGCTCGACGGGTCACTGACCGCCACGCTCGCCGCGGCCGGTCTCATGGTGGCCTCCGGGGAACAGCGCGCCACCGCCGTACCGCTGGACGCGGCGGACGCGGAGCAACTGCGGCGACCGCCGGGCACCTCGTTCCTGCGCGTCACCCGCATCGGGCGCTCCCCCACCGGGGCGGTCCTCGAACACGTGGTCAGCCTGCTGGATCCCGCCCGCTTCGAACTGCGCACCAGCTTCGGCGACGCATCCTGACACGGCAGGCGGCCACCGACGGCCAGCGGCCCGACGGCCACCGGCACAGCACAGCACGACCGACAAGGACAGCGGCCCCATGCACGACCCGCACCCTCCCACCACCGACCGCGCGCTGGGCGCCCTCTACGGGCTGGCCCTGGGCGACGCGCTCGGCATGCCCACCCAGATCATGTCCCGCCCCGCCATCGCCGCCCGCTTCGGTGAGGTCACCGGCTTCGAGGCGGGACCGCCCGACAACCCGGTGGCGGCCGGGCTGCCCGCCGGGAGCGTCACCGACGACACCGAGCAGGCCCTCGTCGTGGGCGACCTCCTGACCGACGGCGGCGGCCACATCGACCCCGAGAAGTTCGCCCGCGCCCTGCTGGAGTGGGAGGCGGGCATGAAGGCGAAGGGTTCGCTGGACCTGCTGGGGCCCTCGACCAAGGCGGCGCTGGACGCGGTCACCCGCGGCGTGCCCGTCGCCGAGGCGGGCAGGTCCGGGACGACCAACGGGGCCGCCATGCGCGTCACCCCCGTCGGCGTGGCCACGCCCCTCCGGTCCCAGGCGGCCTTCCTCGACCGGGTCGTGGAGTCCTGCCAGGTCACCCACGACACCACGATCGGCATCGCCGGGGCCGCTGCCGTGGCCGCCGCGGTGAGCAGCGCCGTGGACGGGGCCTCGCTGCCGGAGGCCATGGACAGGGCCGAGAGCGCCGCGCAGGCGGGCGCCGGGCGCGGGCACTGGGTGGCGGGCGCCGACATCGCGGCCCGCATCCGCTGGGCCCGGCGCACGGTGGCCGGGCTGCCCGAGGGCAGGGCCGTGACGGTGATCAGCGAGCTGATCGGCACGAGCGTCGCCAGCCAGGAGTCGGTGCCGGCGGCCTTCGCCGTCCTCACCCTGGCCGGGGACGACCCGTGGCGGGCCTGCCTGCTGGCCGCCAACCTCGGCGGCGACTGCGACACGATCGGCGCCCTGGTCGGCGCCGTCGCCGGTGCCGTGGCCGGCCTGAGGGGGCTGCCGGCCCACGCCGTGGACACGCTGCGGACGGTCAACGGCCTCCACCTGGAGCCGCTGGCCTCCCGCCTGCTCGCCCTGCGCGGCACGGAATGCGGCACGGAATGAGGCCCCGCCGCGCGGCACCGGCCACCGTCCGCGGCCGTCCCCACCCACCCCGCCGCGCGCCCCGGGCCGTCGCGGAGCCCGCCGGGCGGACGGGGCCCGCCGGGCGGACGGGGCCCGGCGGGCGATGCCGACCGGGCGGGAGGACCGGGCCGACGAGGGAGACCAGGCCGGTCGAGGGCGGCCCGGGACACGGCGGACCGCAGCACGCCGGGGGGCCGCAAGTCGACCCGCAGCACACCAGGGCCGAGAGCGCCGATCCGCGGCACGCCAGGGCCGGAAGCACCGATCCGCAGCACGCCGGAGAGCCGCACGTCGACCCGCAGCACACCAGGCACGGGAGCACCGATCCGCAGCATGCCGGGGTCGGTTGCGCCACCCCGCAGCACACCGAGGCCGAGAGCGCCGATCCGCGGCACGCCAGGGCCGGAAGCACCGATCCGCAGCACGCCGGAGAGCCGCACGTCGACCCGCAGCACACCAGGCACGGGAGCACCGACCCGCAGCACGCCGGGGGCGGTTGCGCCACCCCGCAGCACACCAGGCACGGACGCGCCACCCCGCACCACGTCGGGCACGGACGCGCCACCCCGCACCACACCAAGGCGGTACACACCACCCCGCAGCGCACCAGGGCGGCACATGCCAATCCGCAGCACACCACCCCGCTGCGCACCAGGAAGGCGCAGGCCGGTCCTGAGCGGATCAGGGCGGGGTGCCTTCCCCGTGTGCCCGGCGCGGGCGGCCCGGGGCTCTGCCGTGCGGTGGCGGGTCCGAGGGGCCGGGTCCTGGCCGGTCCGTCACCAGGTGCGGCCGCCCTCGCGGGCCGCACGTTCCGAGGAGTGCGCTCCTCAGCCACGCGGGGAGCCCAGCTCCCCGCCTCTCGCCGGACAAGGAGGTCGGGCCATGGCTGACTCGAAGAGGAGTGAGCTGGTCGGCACCGTGGAGACGCGCGGCATCGAGCCGGTGCCGGACGCCGAACGGCACGGTCACGCGGGCCAGATGTTCTGGACCTGGTTCGCGGCGAACATCTCGCTGCTGGGGCTGCCGCTCGGTGCGACGCTGGTCGCGTTCCGTGGGCTGAACATCTGGCAGGCGGTCCTCGTGGCCGTGATCGGCGCGTTCGGCTCGTTCGCGCTGGTGGGCGCGTTGAGCATCGCGGGGAAGCGGGGCGGGGCGCCCGCCCTGACGCTGTCGCGTGCGGTCTTCGGGCGGCGCGGCAACACCGGGCCCACGCTGGTGACCTGGCTGAGCCGGGTCGGCTGGGAGACGGTCAACACGACCACCGCCGCCTACGCGCTGCTCTCCCTGCTGGGCATCGTCTTCGGCGCCCCGCACAACACGGTGCTCACCGTGGTGTGCCTGCTGGTCTTCATCACCTGCACGCTGCTGATCAGCGGCCTGGGGCACGCCACCATCATGTGGATCAACAGGTGGGCCACCTATGTGTTCGGGCTGCTGAACCTGCTGGTGATGGGGTTCCTGGTGGCGACCGTCGACTGGACGAAGGTCGCGGCCGCGCCCGCCGCGCCGCTGAGCGCGGTCGTCGCGGGTGTCGGCGTGATCGCCGCCGGCACCGGTATCGGCTGGGCCAACGCCGGTGCCGACTACGCCCGTTACCTGCCGCGCGGGTTGCCGGGCGGCAGGCTCGTGCTGGCCTCCGCGTGGGGCGCGGGCATCCCCCTGGTGCTGCTGATCTCGCTGGGTTCGCTGCTGTCGGCCGGTGACCCCTCGCTGGCTGCCGCGTCCGATCCGGTGGCCGCCATCGACGGGATGCTGCCGTCGTGGATGTCGGTGCCGTACCTGATCGCCGCGTTCGGCGGGCTGCTGCTGTCCAACCACCTGTCGGTGTACTCGGCGGGGCTGACCCTCGTCACGCTCGGCGTACGCGCCAGGCGCACGGTCGCCGTCGGCCTGGACATCGTGCTCACCTTCGCGGGCGGCATCTACTTCATGCTGGTCGCGGGCGACTTCTACGGCCCCTTCACCACCTTCCTGACGCTGCTGGCGGTGCCCATCACCGCGTGGGTCGGCGTCTTCGCCGTCGACATGCTGCGCCGCCGCTCCTACGACGCGGACGCGCTGATGGCGCCGGGCCGTGCGGGCCGCTACTGGTACGACGGCGGGTTCGCCTGGTCGGCGTGTGCGGCCTGGGCGGTGGCGATCGTGACGGGGCTGCTGCTGACCGAGGCGAAGACCAGCGACACCGACGTGTGGTTCTCCGGGCCCTGGTCGCACAGCTGGCTGGGTACCAACGGGCTCGGCTGGGTGGTGACCTTCGTGGTGGCGGCCGTGGTCTACAGCCTGCTGCACCCGCTGGACCGTGCGGTGAGCGCGGAGGCGGCACGGAGCGCACGGGAGGCCGATGCCGAGCGGGAGCCGGACGTGCCCGCAGCCCGCGGAAAGGGCGACGGGACCTCCACGGCCACCAAGCCGGCGCCCCGCGCGGCCACCGAGGAAGGAGCGGGCCGATGACGGCGAAGCTGATTCTGGCCGGCAGCGTGATCGTCGACATGGTGCTGCGCGTACCGCACCTGCCCGAGCGGGGCGGCGACGTTCTCGCCTCGCACGCCGCGCAGACCGCCGGCGGCGGCTTCAACGTGCTGGCGGCGGCCCGCCGGATGGGGCTGCCCGCCGTGTACGGGGGCGGGCACGGCACCGGGCCGTTCGGCGATCTGGTGCGCGCGGCCCTCGCCGCCGAGGGCGTCGAGGTGCTGCTGCCGCCGCGCACCGACTGCGACACCGGGTACTGCGTGGCCCTGGTCGACGCGGACGGCGAGCGCACCTTCGTCACCACGACGGGTGCCGAGGGACAGGTGGGCGCCGCTGGGGCGAGGGAGCTGGCCGCGCAGCCGCGCCCGGGCGACGTGGTGCAGCTCTCCGGGTACGGGCTGGCCTACTCGGGGTCGGCCGACCGGCTCACCGAGTGCGCCGCCGCCCTTCCGGCAGGTGTCACCCTGTGCCTGGATCCGGGGCCGCTCGTCGCGGACATCGAGCCGGACCGGCTGGCCCGCGTGCTCTCCCGTACGGACTGGCTGAGCTGCAACCGGCGGGAGGCCCGGCTGCTGTGCGGCCTGTCCGACGGGGCGGCCGCCGCCGGGGAGCTGGCGGACCGGCTGCGACCGGGCGCCGGGGTCGTGGTGCGCGGGGACGCGGACGGCTGCTGGCTGGCTGCCGGTGACGGCGGCACCGTCCACGTCCCGGGCCGGCCCGTGGAAGCCGTCGACAGCAACGGTGCGGGGGACGCCCATGTCGGCGCCTTCCTCGCGCTGCTGGGCCGCGGCGCAGGACCGCGGGACGCGGCGCGCGGGGCCAACGTGGCGGCGTCCGTCGCCGTGACCCGCCGGGGCCCGGCCACCTGCCCCACCGCCGCCGAGGTCGCCGCCCTGCTGCCTGCCGACGACCCGCTGACCGCCCTGCTCGCAGCCGAGCGCCCCGGTGCCGGCGCCCCGCACGGCTGAGGGACCGCCTCGCGCGCCTCGCCGCGGGCCGCTAGCAGGTGTTCAGGTAGGTGAGGACGGCGCGGACGCGGCGGTTGGTGTCGTCGTCGGCGGCGATGCCGAGCTTGCCGAACAGCGAGGTGGTGTACTTGCTCACCGCGCTCTCGCTGAGGAAGAGGCGACGCCCGATGGCCTGGTTGGACAGCCCCTCCGCCATGAGCTCCAGCACGGAGTGCTCGCGCTCGGTGAGCCGGGCCGGTCCGCGGGCGGGGGTGCCGGCGAGCAGCTTGGCGATGACCGCCGGGTCCATGGCCGTGCCGCCGCCCGCGACGCGTTCGAGGGCGCCGAAGAACTGGTCGGCGTCGAACACGCTCTCCTTGAGCAGGTAGCCGACGCCGCCAGAGCCGTCGGCCAGCAACTCCCGCGCATAGAGCTGTTCGACGTGCTGGGAGAGGATGAGGACCGGCAGTCCGGGCACCTCGGCGCGGGCCGCCAGGGCCGCCCGCAGCCCCTCGTCGGACTGGCCCGGCGGCATGCGGACGTCGATGACGGACACGTCGGGGCGCCACGTGAGGAGCGCGTCGAGCGTCTCGGGCCCGGTGGCGGCCGTCGCCACCACCTGGTGCCCGCACGCCTCGATCAGGCGGACCATCCCGGCACGCAGGAGGTAGAGGTCTTCGGCTACGACGATGCGCATGGCACCGTCATCCTGGCACGGGTCGGGCCGCCCGGCCGACTGGTGATCTCCAGGGTGCCGTCGAAGACCGCGAGGCGGCGGCGCAGGCCCGCGAGTCCGCCGCCGGCCCGCACCTCGGCCCCGCCCCGGCCGTCGTCCTCGACCTCGGCGACGAGGCCGGTGGCATCCCGCGTGAGGGTGAGGCGGGCACGGGAGGCGTGGGCGTGCTTGACTGCGTTGGTCAGCAGTTCGGCGACGCCGAAGTAGACGGCGGACTCGATCGGCGCGTCCAGGCGCAGCGGGGTGCCGGGGGCTTCGACGGTCACGTCGAGGGGGGCGTCCAGGGCGAGGGCGCGGACGGCGTCGGCGAGGCCCCGTTCGGTGAGCACCGGCGGGCTGATCCCCCGGACCAGTTCGCGGAGTTCGGCCAGCGAGGCGGTGGCACCCGCCCGTGCGTCCCGCATGAGGGCCCTGGCCTGTTCCGGGTCGGTCTCCAGCAGCATCTCGGCGGTCGCCAGGGAGAGCCCCAGCCCCACCAGGCGGGCCTGCGCCCCGTCGTGCAGGTCCCGTTCGATCCGGCGGATCTCGGCCGCCTGGGCGACCGTCACGTCCGCGCGCTGCCCGGTCAGCTCCTCGACCCGGTCGGCCAGCGCCCTCGCGGGTGGCGGGCGCAGGAAGCGGACGGTCACCGGCACGAGCAGCCGCCAGGCGTACGGGGCGAAGGCGACGGCCACGGCCAGGCCGAGCACCCCGAGGAGTGCTCCGGGGAGGCGCGCAGCGGGCCGGACCCCGGCGAGTCCGAGGAAGGCCACGGCCGACCCGGCAGGCGGGAGGGCGGCGGCCAGGCCGGCGGTGAGCGGCACGATGCCGACGAACCGCACCTCGCGCCAGGTGGCCGGATCGCCCCACCGGATCCGCCACCTCTGGTCCTTCAGGGCGTCCGCGCGGGTGCGCTCGTAGGAGTAGCCGTTCCACCAGTAGCCGGTGGACATCCGCACCACGGGCTCGGCCTGCCGGTACCCGGCGGGCACGACGGTGCCGCTCCATCTCGCGACCAGGAAGCGGACCGTGCGGCAGACCGGGCGGGCCAGGGCGACGGTGCCCACGCCCACCAGCACCAGGGGCGCCACCCACGACCACGGGTTGTCCGCTCCCCAGCGGATGCCGAGCGCCACGGCGGCGGCCCACCCGGCCGGGACGGGCATGGTGACGGCCACCACGGCGCACGCCCGCACGAACCCGACGCCGACCCGTGCCGGCAACGAACCCCGCTGTTCCACGTCTTGTCCCTCGCTCCCCGTCCGGTACTCCCACTGTGCACCGCGTACCGCCCGCCGCCGCCCTGTCCGGCCGGGGAGTGGGGCTACCCCCACCCACCTGTGCGCCCAGACGGATACCGGGCCGACAGGGCGCTTCCTAGCGTCGGTGGGCATGGAAACGAGGACAGGAACCAACGGGCAGGCCACACCAGGGTCCGCACTTCTCGACGATCCGCGCGCACAACGGGCCCTCACCGCGGTGCGGACCGGCATCACGGCGTACGGCGTACTCGGCGCCGCCGCCCTGGTGGCGGTCGTGGCGGTGGCGGGCACCGGCCACACGGTGAACACGTTCATGTGGGTGCGGGGGGTGCTGCTGCCCGTGGTCGCCGTGCTGCTCCACCGGATGGCCCTCGCCGCCTTCCGGGGCTCGCGGCGGGCGTTCGAGCGTCTGAGCACCCTCGCCGTGATCATGCCTGTCGCGATCGTCGGCGTCGATCTGATCCCGGGCGTCTGCCCGCTCTGGTACGCCGTGGCGCAGACGGTGTGCATGCTGCCCGTCGTCGGGGGCGCGTGCGTCACGCGCGGCTCCGCGCTGCGGTCCGCCTTCCCCAAGGCGCGGTGAGAGCCCGCCCGCACGGGCCGTCGGGCGAGGCGGACGGCAGGGCGGCGTCAGTCCGGGGGCGGGGCCGTCGAGCTGCGGAGGCGCAGGCGGGTGGGCAGCGCGGTGGTGGCCGTGCGCCGTCTCCCGGCGCCGTCCAGCAGCCGGGAGACGGCGAGCGCCCCTGCCTCGGCGACCGGCACCTCCAGCGCGGTCACCTGCGGGTCGGTGGCGCCCAGCGCGGTGAGGTCGTCGGCGGCGGCGATGCTCAGGTCGCCGGGAACACGCAGCCCGCGGGCGGTGAGGCCGTGCAGCAGACCGAGTGCGAGGAAGCTGTTGTAGGCGACGACGGCCGTGACGCGGCGGGGCAGGTCGGCGGCGGCGGCCACGCCGGAGTCGTAGGTGGGGGGCAGCGGGCCCAGCGTCCGCAGGCGCGCGCCGTGCCGGGCGGCCTCGTCCCCTGCGGCGGTACGACGGGCGGCGTCCGCCCAGGAGCCGGGCGGCCCGGACAGGTGGGCGATCTCGCGGTGGCCCAGTCCGGCGAGGTGGCGCACCAGGGCGGCGGTACCGGAGGCGGTGTCCAGGACGACCGAGGGCAGTCTGCCCACCCGGCGGTCGACCAGCACCAGGGGGAGTCCCCTGGCCTGGGCGCGGAGTGCGGCGTCGCTGCCGACCGGGGCCACCATGACCAGGCCGTCGGCCTGTTCGCCGAGCCGCCGGGCGAGCGCCGCCTCGCGCTCGGCGTCGTACTCGGAGACCCCGAGCAGCAGATGGCTGTCGGTCTCCTCGGCGGCCTGCTGGGCGCCGAGGACGAGCGGGGAGAAGAACGGGTTGGCCAGCGTGGGGACGATGAGGCCGAACATGCCGGTGCGCCCGGTGGTCAGGGCGCGGGCGGCGCGGTTGGCCTGGAAGCCCAGGCGTGCGGCGGCGGCTCGTACCCGTTCCCTGGTGGGGGCGGCGACCATCTCGGGCCGCGCCATCGCACGTGAAGCGGTGGCCTTGGAGACGCCCGCCTCCTTGGCCACGTCCGCGAGTGTGGGCACGCTCGCCTCCCCCTTCGCCGCTCCGCTCCGACTCCCGGCCCGCGCCGGGGTCCTCCGGCTGCCGGAGGGCGGTGCCTTCCCGTCCGGGCCGGTCCGTGTCATCCTAGCTGCGGCCATTCGCTGCAACCGGTTGCATGAACCGGTTGCAGCGAGAAGGTACCGACCCCGCACCACCGACCTCTCCCACCTGTTCCGCACGCCCTCTCCGCCGCCGCCCGCGGCCCTCTCCCACCCGCCGAGGTAGCGATGTCCCCCACCGACGAGACGCCCCCGCCGGCCGGCGCCGCACCACCCGCCGGCAGCGCCACCCGTACCGGCCCCGCCGCCGAGCCTTCCACCGGCACCGCAACCGGGCCTGCGGCGCCGCCCACCGGGGCGCAGGAGCCCGCCGAGCCGCAGTCGACCGGCGAGGACGGATCGGCCGGCGAGGCGCGGTGGGAGCGCTGGTTCCGGATCCGGGAACGGGGCAGCACCCCGCGCACCGAAGTGCTGGCGGGGCTGTCGATGTTCGTGGCCACCGCCTACGCCGCCGTCGTGATCCCCGGCCAGCTCGCCAAGGCCGGGATGCCGCACGGGCCGGTGACCACGGCGGTCCTGCTGGCCGTGGTGCTGGCCACGCTCGGCATGGGGCTGGCCGCCAACCTGCCGTTCGTCCTCGCGCCGGGCCTCGGCGGGGTCGCCCTGGTCGCGGTGACCCTGGTGGGACAGAACCACGTGCCCTGGGACGCGGCGCTGGGCATGGTGCTGTGGTCGGGGGTGGCCTTCGGGCTGCTGACCGTCTTCGGCATCCGGGACCTGCTCACCCGCCTGATGCCGCTCGACCTGAAGCACGCGATCAGCGCGGGGCTGGGCCTCTACATCGCCCTGCTCGGCTTCCGCGACAGCGGCCTGGTCGTCGCGAAGCCGGACAGCGACAGCCTGGCCCTGGGCGACCTGTCCCAGGCCCCGGCGCTGCTCGCGCTCGGCGGACTGGTGCTGCTCACCGCGCTCTCCTCGCGCAAGGTGCCGGGTGCGTTCCTGATCACCATGGCGGCGGTGACCCTCGCCGGCGTCCCCGCCGGCGTCACCGAGGTGCCCGACCACCTCTTCGGCGCGCCCGACAACCCCTCGGCCGTCGTCTTCCACGTCGATGTGCTCGGCGCGCTCAAGCCCGAGTACTTCCCCTACATCTTCGCCTTCTTCGTCTCGGAGTTCTTCTCGATGACGGGCACCCTGCTGGCCGTCTCGGGGCGTGCCGGGCTGCTCGACGCAGACGGCAACCTGCCCCGTATGCGGCGCCCCTTCTACGTCGACTCCGCCGCCGTCGTCGGCGGTGCGGGCCTGGGCGCACCGAGCATGACCGCGTACCTGGAGTCCTCGGCGGGCGCGGACAGCGGCGGGCGGACAGGGCTGTCCTCGGTGGTGGCCGCGGGCGGGTTCGCCGCCCTGCTGCTGGTCACCCCGTTCGCCACGCTGATCCCCTCGGCGGCGACCGCCCCGGTGCTGATGTACATCGGGCTGACCATGCTCAAGTCCCTGCGCAACGTGGACTTCTCCGAGCCGACGACCGCGCTGCCCGCCGCCCTGCTGGTCGCCACCACCGTCTTCTTCGGGAACTTCGGCACCGGCATCGCCGTCGGGCTGGCCGCGCACGTCCTGGTGAAGACGGCGGCGGGCCGCGTGCGGGAGGTCCCGTGGGGGCTGTGGGTCGTGATGATCCCGCTCGGCTACTACTTCTTCACGCTGGTCCCCTAGGGACCTGGGCGCACACCGGAAGGACGCACACCACCATGACCCAGCACAGCCCGCAGCACCCCTCCCCCGCTGACGGGGGCGCCCCGCACGATCTGCGGATCAGCGGCGGCACCGTCGTCTCGACGTTCACCGGCGAGGAGTTCGCCGCGGACGTCCTGGTGACCGGCGAGACGGTCACCGGGGTGGTGCCGCCCGGCACCGCCGCCGAGGCCCGCGCCCATCTGGACGCCACCGGGCTGCTGGTGGTGCCCGGTTTCGTGGACGCCCACATGCACATCGAGAGCTCGTTCCTGACGCCCAGCACGTTCGCCTCCCTCACTCTGGCCCGCGGCACCACCACGGTGCTCGCCGACCCGCACGAGATCGTCAACGTCGCGGGCGCGCAGGCCATGCGGTGGATGATCGAGGAGGGCCGCACCACCGCACAGACGCAGTTGTGGGGCGTGCCCTCCTGCGTGCCGGCCGTCCGCGGGCTGGAGCACGCGGGGGCCGACCTGGGCGCCGGGGACGTCGCAGAGATGCTCGCCTGGCCCGGTGTGATCGCACTCGGCGAGGTGATGGACTACCGCGCGGTGGTCGGCGGCGAGGAGCGGATGCGCGCGATCGTCGGGGCGGCCCGCGAGGCGGACGCACTGCTGGACGGGCACTGCCCCAACCTCAGCGGGGCCGAGCTGAGCACCTACATGGCGCAGGGCATCGACTCCGACCACACCAAGAACCGCACCGAGGTGCTCCTGGAGAAGGCCCGGCTGGGCATGCTGATGATGCTCCAGGAGAAGTGCCTGCTGCCCGAGGTGGTGGAGGCGCTGCTGGCGCTGCCCCAACTGCCGCCGCTGTGCCTGGTGACGGACGACCTGGCCGCCGACCACATCGTGCACACCGGGCACCTGGACCACATCGGCCGGACGGCGGTACGGGCCGGGCTGCCCGCCCTGGCGGCGCTGCGGGCGATGACCTGGACGCCGGCGCAGCGGCTGCGGCTGCCTGACCGGGGGGTGGTGGCGCCGGGCAAGCGCGCCGACCTGGTACTGCTGCGCGGCCCGCTGGAGGACTTCGACCCGGCGGTGGTGCTGGCGGGCGGGCGCGTGGTGGCACGCGACGGCGTTCCCGCGCCGCAGCCCGGCGAGGGCCGGCCCGCGGGGGGCGGCGGCGCGCTGGCGGGCAGCGTGCGGGTTGCCGCGCCCACCGCGGAGGACTTCCGCTGGCGGGTCGACCTGCCCGACGGGCAGCACACCTTCCGCGCCCTGCGGACCAACCCGAAGGACACCTACACCGAGGCCGAGCAGGTCGAACTGCCGGTCGTGGACGGCGAGGTGCGGTGGGAGGGCCGCACGGCGCTGGTGCGGGTGCACAACCGCTACGGGCGTGCGGGCACGGTCTTCGCTCCGCTGCTCGGCCCGGACCTGGCACCGGGTGCGGTGGCCACCACGTACGCGCACGACAGCCACAACCTGCTCACGGTGGGCACCTCCCGCCCGGCGATGGCGGCGGCTGCCGCGCAGGTCGTGGCCGACGACGGCGGGGTGAGCGTGGTGCGCGGCGACAGCGCGGTCGCGGCGCGGCTGCCCCTGCCGGTGGGCGGGGTGATGTCCGGCGCGGCGCCCGCCGAGGTCGCCGCCGCGGCGCGGTCGGTCCGTACCGCGCTGGAGGAGTGGGGCTGGCTCCACCTCAACCCGTTCATGAGCGTCTCGACCCTCACGCTGGCCGTCTCCCCCAGCCTGAAGATCACCGACCGGTTCCTGGTGGACGTCGCCCGCCGGGCTCCGGTCTCCGCCACGGTCTGACCCGCCCCGCCTCACCGGCCGGCCGACGGCCCGTCGGCGGCGGTGGGTCTCAGCGGTACGTCGGCAGCATCGGCGGGTGGTCCGGGTCCGGGATGCTGGAGGCGTAACCACCGGGGACGGTGCGGGACTGGGTGGCGCGGAACTGCACCGGAGGCGTGCCCACCCGCCGGGTGAACAGGCGGGAGAAGTACGCCGGATCGTCGTAGCCGACGCGGCGGGCGACGGTGGAGACGGGCAGATCGGTGCCGGCCAGCAGTTCCTTGGCCCGGCCCAGCCGGATGCCCAGCAGGTAGTCCTTGGGGCTGCACCCGGCGCTGCGGCGGACGGCGGTCCGCAGTTCGGCGGCGGTCATCCCGTGCCGGGCGGCGTGCTCGGCCACCGAGAGCGGCAGGAACGCGTCGCGGGCCAGGGCTTCGAGGACGGGGGCGCCGTCGGCGGTGGTGTCGGCACGGGCGCGGCGCAGCGCGACGAGGAGTTCGTGGACGGCAGCGGCCGCCTCGATCTCCAGCAGCGGGTTGCCGGGGCGGGCCGCGCGGGCGACCCGGGCGACGGCGGCACGGGCCGGGCCCGCGTCGGTGAGCGGGACGAGGGGGCGGTCCGGCTGGATGCAGCCCAGCTCGGTGTAGGCGGTGACGGCGGAGCCGGTGAAGTCGACGAAGCTCTCGTCCCAGCCCTCCACCGGGTCGGCGCCGAAGTGGTGCGGTATCCCGGGGGTGATCCACAGCAGCGCCGGCCCCACCACCTCGTGCCGGTGGCCCTGGGTGTCCTCGCACCAGCCGCGCCCGGCGCTGACGACGACGGCCACGTGGTGGTCGAGAGTGCGGGGACCGACCGGGGGCAGCGCCCCGTGCTGCATGCCGACCCCGAGGCAGACCAGGCCGAGGCGGTGGTGCACGGGCCCGGGGGTGAAGTACCGCATCCAGGACTGGTACCGGTGCTCGGCCACCGCACGCGCTCCCCTCACTCGGTCAGGGAGCAGCGTACGGTGATCGCCCCGGGCCGGTCACCGGTCGGAAGCCCGCGGCGCGGAACCGGTCGAGGACTCATCCCTCAGTCGGTCACCTCGGTGACGGTGAAGGCGTCGAGGGCGAACTCGGCCTTGCCGTCGTCGCCCACCTTGCGCAGACCGACCCACGCCTGACCGTCCTTCGGCGCGGTGAACTCGTAGCTGTGGGAGGTCGGCCGGGTGGCGGCGGGCAGCGGCCGGCGCGTCAGCTCCTTGGCCTTCGGGGAGTCCACCGCGGTGACCCACGCGTACTGCCCGGCCTTCTCGTTCTCGTACCGGAAGGAGACGCGGTAGGTCTTCCCCGGCTCGAAGCGGACGGTGTGCTCGACGGTGCGGTAGACCACGCCGGTGTTCTCGCCACGGGACTTGAGGGACTGGCCGCCGTCGATCACGTCGTCGATCTCCTTGCCGTTCCAGCCGCGCTGGGTGTACGGCGCGTGCCGCTGGGCGATATGGGTGCGCGGGTCGGTGGCGCCGCCCGCGTCGCCCTTGACGAACGGGCCCCAGCCCTGCGGCACGTGCTCGAAGTCCTCGTGCACGAGGGCGCCGCGGCGCCGCGCGGGGGTGCCGGGCACGACGCGGACGTGGTCGAAGCGGACCGGCACCTCGCCCTTCCCCGCCGTGAGGGCGAGCGTGACCGGGCCGCCGCCTTCGGGCACCGTGAACCAGGTCGTCATCCGCTGGAAGCGGGTGCCCTGCTTGAGGTCGGACGCGACCTGGTTGGTGGCGGTGGAGGTCTCGGTCCAGTTCTCCGCGGTGACGCCGTCGGCGGTACGCACGCTGAGCGCGGCGCGGCGCCTGTCCCCCGCCTCGGAGCCGACCTGCACCTGCACGGACGCGGCGTAGGTGCCCGCCTTCAGCCGGCGGAGCCGTTGGGCGACAGAGACGGCGTCCCCCGCGGCCAGCACGAGCTCGGGGTCGCCCAGTCGGCTGACCTCGACGCTCGCTGCTCCCTCGACGGTCCAGTCCGCCAGCCCCGCCGAGTGGAAACCCGGGTCGGCCAGCGGGGTGCCCTCGCCCCAGTGCGGGTCGGGCTGCGCCGGTGCGAGCCTGCCGTACACGACGTAGGGCTGTCCGGCCTCGGCGGCAAGGGTGACCCGGCCGCCCGAGACGGCGACCTCGACCGGCTTGCCGCGGCCCTGGGCGCCGAGCGGGTAGGCGTACACCGTGCGGGTGCGCCGCCAGCCGCTGGGCAGCTCCCAGGTGGTGCGGCCGCCCGCGGGGTTGTAGTGGTACAGCTTCGCCGGGTCGGTCGCCCTGCGCGGCTCCCACGGCAGCAGGTAGGCCCCGTCGTCGTAGACCCGCCGGCCGTCGGTGGTGATGCGGCGCCTGCCGTCGGTGTCGGTGACGGAGGTGGCCCCGGCGTGCCCGCCGCCCTCGAAGGTGATCTCGTGCTCGGTCCAGGTGCTGATGGGCCTGGCCTGGAGGTACTTGGCGGGCAGGCTGTGCGTCCAGATCAGCTCGTAGAAGTCGTGCCAGTCGGTCTTGCCGCGCCAGCCCTCGTAGTTGCCCATACGGGCCGCGCCCAGCAGGGTGGGCCACTTGTCGGCGAAGACGTCCTTCTGGTGGTTGCGTACGAAGCGGATGAGGCGGGAGTTGATGCCGCGCGAGCTGTCGGCTCCGTAGTCGGTCTCGGTCGCCCAGTGCGACCACAGCGCGGAGCGTTCGAAGCCGTGCCCCCACTCGGTGGCCACGTTCCAGCCCTGTGCGCGGAAGGCGGCCTGGAGCCGGTCCGAGGTCCATCCGGACTCGCGGAAGACGTCGATGTAGAGGGAGGTCAGTCCCTTGTCGGTGTCCTCACGCAGGTTCTTCAGGCGCCTGACGATGTCGCCGGAGACCAGGTCGCGGCGCTGGTCGATGCGGTAGGACTGGTCGAGCCAGTCCCACTGTTCGTCGCTCTTGTCGACGAGCTTGTCGCTGAAGGCGTGCGCGACCGGGTAGGACTCGGTGACGTTGATGTGCACCGCGAAGTCCGCGTTCCAGCTCCTTCCCTTGCGCAGCAGCGTGTTGAGGTCGGCGAGGCCGCCCGCGCGCTCGTTGTAGTTGCCCGCGTAGTCGGGGTGCGCCGAGTCGTGCCCCTCGGACTGGTAGCCCTTCAGCAGGGCGAACTGGCGCAGCCCGTCGGTGGCCAGGTGGATGCGCTTGACCTGGTCGAGGGTGGTCAGGAACGGGTTGGTTGCCTGGCTGGCGAAGTTGAACGGGATGTGCGGCACGACCCGCAGGTGCTGCTCGTCGGCGCCGCGCGGCTCGACCATGATGTCGCGCATCGCGACGGCCGCGTCCTGCCAGTCGGCCTTCCCGTCCCCGTTGCGGTCGCGGGTGACGACGACCGTCACCCACGGCAGCGGCTCGGTCTGGTCCGGCTTCGCGGTGGCGGCACGGTAGGTCCACTGGCCGCAGGTGAGCCGGGCGCAGCGGGCGTCGCCCACCGCCACCGTCTGCCGCCACAGCCGCCCGTTGTCCCACTCGGCGCCCTTGGTCTCGGACGGCTTGTCCCAAACGGTGTTCGTCTCGATCGCCGCGGCGAGCTCCCCCGTGGCCACGACGGCGTACGCGCAGCCCACCGGCTCGGCGTCGGTGTCACTCCGGTCGGTCAGCTCGACGAGGGTGTCGCCGCTGCTGTCCTTGTCCAACTCGACGCGGGCCGCGTACAAGGCGGGAGCGGGACGCTGGTCGGAGCGCACCGACAGGAAGGCCAGACCGGGCAGTTGCAGGGTGCCCACGGCGCCGCCGGACGCCTCCCGGATGCGGGTGACGCGCCAGTGGACCTGCCGGCCCTCCGCCTCGATCCGGACGGTGAGTTCGGTGCCGCTGCCCAGCGTGAGGGTGTAGGTGATGCGGCTGTCGCCGCCCGGTCTGCCGACGGCCTTCGGGGTGTGCTCGACACCGTCGACCACCAGGGTGCCGACGGGGTCGGGCTGGGCGTGCAGCGTGGCGCGGGTCTCCCGGTCGGTGTAGCCGACGATGCGGGGGAAGGCCGCGTCGACGGTCACCTCCAGCTCGGGGGTGCGCAGGGTGTGCGTCGCGCGGGGCGCCTTCGCGTCCGCGTACGCCTGCCCGGTGGCGACCCCGGGGGCGCCGAGCACGGTGCCGGCCCCCGCCACCGTGCCGGCCGCCATCACCGACCTGCGGGTGACGCCCGCACCCTCTCGTGAGCTCGTCATGGTCTCGTCCTCCACTCGCTTCCGCCACCGGCCTTCGCGGCCCCACCTTTGGCGAGGCCGTACGGGCTTGCCCATGGACAAGCGCGGGGGGTTGTTGGATTTCCGGCCCGTCCTGCCACTCCGAGGGCGCGGCAGGACGGGCCGCGGACGACCGGGCGCGCCCGCCCTGACCTGGGGCTATGAGCGTGATAACCAAAACGGGGGTTCCTGGCGGCGCGGCCCGGGGACAGGCTCGTGACGTCTCGGAAAGCGTCCCGGGAAACGTCCTGTGACCCAGCCGCTCGCCGGAACAACACGAGGAGCCCCGCGTGACACCTCGGACCTTCACGGTCAACGACCGGTCGTACACGATGCCGGGCAGCCCCGTCGTCATCTGCATCGACGGCAGCGAACCGGACTACCACCTGCTGGCCGCCGCGGCGGGCCGGATGCCGTGGCTGAGCAAGGTCCTGGCGAACGGCGGCACCTCCTGGCCCGCGACTGCGCCATGCCTGCCCTGACCAACCCGAACAACGTCTCCATCGCCACGGGGCACCCGCCGCGGCTGCACGGCATCAGCGGCAACTACCTCATCGACACCGGGACCGGTGAGGAGGTGCTGATGAACGACAAGCGGTTCCTGCGCGCCCCCACCCTCTTCGCGGCGGCGAACGACGCTGCGCTGGACGTGGTGGTGACCGCCAAGGACAAGCTGCGCAGGCTGCTGGGTGCCGGGCTGGTCGAGGGCGGGCCCGCCCTCGACGGCTCCGCACGGTTCGAGGCGCCCCGGCGGCGCGGCGTCTGCTTCTCCGCCCAGAAGCCGACGAGGCCACCGAGGAGGCCAACGGCATCAGCGGCGTCCTCGATCTGGTCGGCAAGCCGCTGTCGCGGTGCCGACCTGATGTACCTGCCGTTGACGGACCACATCCAGCACCAGCACGCGCCGGGCACCGAGACGGCCGACGCCTCCTACGAGATGATCGACCACTACGCCGCCCGACTCGGCGAACTGGGCGCGGTCGTCGCCCTGACCGCCGACCACGGCATGAGCGCGAAGACCGATGCCGACGGCACCCCGCGCATCGTCTACGTCGAGGAGAAGGTGCGCCGCGCGCTGGGCCGGACGCCGACGCCGAGGGGGTGCGGGTGATCCTGCCGATCACCGACCCGTGCACGGTGCACCACGGCGCGCTGGGCTCCTTCGCCAGCGTCCACCTGCCGCAGGGCGCCGACCGTGCGGCCGTCGCCGAGGCGCTGCGCGCCCTCGACGGGACCGAGGTGGTCGCCGACCGCCAGGAGGCGGTGGAGCGCTACGCGCACCTGCCGCACATGGGGGCGAAAGCCTCCCAGCTCGGCGCCCCGCAGTGCTCGCCGGACGTGTGGGACTTCTCCACCGATCTGCGCTCGGCCTGCATCCGCTACTGACCCCCTTCGCCACCGGCGCTCTGCAGCCGCCGCCCCCTCCGGGCGCGTACCCGGGCGGGGACCGACGGCTGCCCGGGAAGGGCTGGAGGTGCCGGGCGGCCCGCGGGGGTGCATGCTGCTGGGAGACGCTTTCCTCGGCGTTCCCCGGTGTGCCCGGTGTGCCCGGTGTTCCCGGTGTTCGACTGCCCGCGCCCGGCCGACCGCGAAGGAGGGACGTGGAGCCTCCCGCCCAGGACTCCCTGGACGACAGTCGCGGCCTCGCTGGCTCCGACTGCTTCGACGGGGTGGCTGCCGCGCTGCTGGACGAGGACGGACGGGTGTCCTGGTGGTCCAGGGCCGCCGGTGAGCTGCTGGGCCGGCGGGGTGCCGAGGTGCTCGGGAAACCCGGGCGGGACCTGGTCGCTCCCGGGGGCGCCCCGGCGCCACCACGGCCGTCCCGGGGCAGCGGCGGCAACCGGGAGGGCGGGGCCGCGGACGCCCCGTGGGAGGGCCGGCCGCGGCGGATGCGGCTGCGCCACAGCTCGGGACGGCTGGTCACCGCGGACGTCCGGCTGCTGACGGCGGACGGGGCACCCGGGACGCTGGTGGTCGCCGTGTCCGCGGAGCCCGCCAGCGGTCTGCCGTCCGGCCCCGTGGTGGCCCGCGCCCTGCTGGAGCAGGACCGGGCTCCGGTGGCCCAGTTCGACATGGACCTGCGCCCGGTGCGGGCCAACGCCGCCTTCGAGGAGCTGCGGCCGGAGGGGGCGGAGGACGACTGGCTGCTGAGGCTGCCCAGCGCCGAGGGGGACGGCGTCGCCCGGGAGGCCATGGCGCAGGTCGCCGAGACCGGGACCGTGGTCGCCGCGGCGGAGTACAGCATGGGGCCGCCCGGCTCCGAGCTCGCCCTCCACCTGACGTGCCTGCGGCTGGAGGGCCCGCTCGGAGACCCCCTCGGCGTCCTGGTCACGGCGCGGGAGGTGACCCGGCGGCAGCGCGCCCGGCGCCGCCTCGGCCAGGCCTACGAGCGCGCCTTCAACCTGGGTTCCTCGCTCGACGTGGTGCACAGCGCCCGCGATCTGGCCGAGGTACTGGTCCCCGACCTCGGCGACCTGGCCTGTGTCGACTTCCCCGACGCCGTACTGCAGGGCCGCGATCCGCCGCTCGGCTACCCGGGGCAGGAGGCCGCGGCGGCCCGCCGGGTCGCGGTGAAGGCCGCGGACGGGCAGTGGCCCGAGCCGCTGGTGCAGGTGGGCGAGGCGGTGCCGGTGACGCCGGAGGTCCCGGAGGTCGCGGGCATGGTCGTAGGGGAGGCACTGGTGGCGGGCTCGGACGCGGCGCGGCGCATCCTGGGCCACGACCCCGAGCTGATCGCCCGCCTGGTGCCCGAGGGGCTGCGCGACTCGGTCGGCTGCCCGCTGTACCACGGCGGCCGCCTCTTCGGCTACGTGCAGGTGTTCCGTACCCGGGACCCGCGGCCGTTCGAGTACGAGGACGTGCGGTTCGTCCAGGACATGTGCCACCGCACGGCCGGGGCGCTGGACAACGCCTTCCGGTACACGCGCGAGCACCGCACCGCGCTCGTGCTGCAGCGCAGCCTTCTTCCGCCGGCGTCCACCGAGAGCTCCGCGGCGGAGACCGCCGGGTCCTACCTGCCGGCCAGCGGCAGCGCGAGCGTGGGCGGCGACTGGTTCGACGCGCTGCCGCTCTCGTCGCTGCGGATCGCGCTCGTCGTCGGTGACGTCATCGGGCACGGTCTGCAGGCGACGACGACCATGGCCCGGGCGCGTACCGCCGTGCAGACCCTCGCGGATCTCGACCTGCCCCCGGAGGAGCTGCTGACCTGTCTGGACGACCTCGTGCAGCGGATGAAGGCGGAGGCCGACCAGCCCGACAGCGTGGGCGCCTCCTGTCTGTTCGCCGTGTACGACCCGGTCAGCCAGGAGTGCAAGCTGGCCAGTGCGGGGCACCCGCCGCCCGCGCTGGTGCTGCCCGACGGCACCGTGAGCTTCCTGGAGCTGACGCCGGGTCCGCTGCTGGGCGTGGGCGACAACCCGTTCGAGGTGACCAGCGTGCGGCTGCCGCCGGGCAGTGTGCTCGCCCTGTACACCGACGGGCTGGTCGGCCACGATCCGGAGGCGGGCATGGTCCGGCTGCGGGAGGACCTGGAGCAGCTGTGCAGCTCCTCCCGCGGCCACCGCCCGACCGGCCCCGCCCCTCTCGACCACATCAGCGCCGAGCTGATCCGCCGGCACCCCAGCGCGGAACACCCCGACGACGACGTGACCGTCCTGCTCGCCCGCACCCGTGCCGTGCCCGAGAGCGACACCGCCTCGTGGGAGTACCCTGCCGATCCGGCCGCCGTCCAGGCGGCCCGCGAGGACGTGAGCGCCCAACTGGCGGCCTGGGGGCTGGTGGAGGAGTCGTTCACCACCGAGCTGATCGTCAGCGAGCTGGTCACCAACGCCATCCGCTACGCGGGCGGGCCCGTGGGGCTGCGCCTGATCCGCGACCACGTCCTGGTGTGCGAGGTCACCGACCCCAGCAACACCCAGCCCAGGCTGCGCCGCGCCCTGACCACCGACGAGGGCGGCCGGGGCCTGTTCCTCGTCGCCCAGCTCGCCCACCGCTGGGGCAGCCGCTACGGCGACCGCGGCAAGACGATCTGGACGGAACAGGAGCCGGCCCGGGGCCCGGCCGGCGGCGCGCCGCTCGCGTTATCGTGACCGGAGGCCACGCGCTGGGGGTGCTGGGATGGGTGGTTCGGCGGCCGACCCTGTGGAGCGGGGCTTTCCGCACCTGGAGACGGTGCGCGAGGCGATCACGGCACTCCACCGGCGGCTGTCCACGGACGGTGTGCGCGGCTTCGACCCGAGCGTCGCCCCCGGTGACGTCGCCTTCGCCGACGCGGACGACCTCTATCCCGGGGTGCAGCGCATCGCCGGTGTCATGGTGCGGCACCTGCGGCTGCCCGAGGCGCGCGTCATCGTCGCCTTCCGCGACATGGCGCACGCCGCGAACGTCGAGCTGACAGCCGGGCCGGAGTACTTCGTGGAGCTCAACAGCCGCTTCAAGCAGCACCGCCGCGACATCGGCGCCGCCCTGGCCCACGAGGTCACCCACGTGTGGCTGCACCGGCTGGGCCTCGCCTTCCCCGGCACCGGTGCCAACGAGATCCTCACCGACACCGCCACCACCTACCTCGGCGCCGGGTGGCTGCTGCTGGACGCCTTCCGCCAGGACTCCCTCACCTCGCAGAAGCTCGGCTACCTCACCCCGGAGGAGTTCGGCTACGTACTGGCCAAGCGCGCCCGGCTGTTCGACGAGGATCCCGCCGTCTGGTTCACCAGCCCACAGGCGTACGAGGCGTATGTGCGCGGGCGCGAGACCGCCGCACGCGAGGAGGCGGTACCTCCGTTGGCGGCAGCGCCTTGGTGGGAGCGGCGGCGCTACGTACGCGAGAAGCGGCACGCGCTGGCGCGGACGGCCGGGGCGGGCGCATCCGGCGGCTCCGCCTCCGGCGCCGGGTACGTCTTCGAGACCGGCGGGGAGGCGGGGCCGCGGGTCTCCTTCCCCTGCCCCACCTGCCGGGTGCGGCTGCGGGTGCCGGTACGCGGCCGGGTACGGGCACGGTGTGCCCTGTGCGGCGCCGTGTGGGCGTGTGACACCTGAGCGCCGGCGCGGCCGTCCGAGGCCGTACGGTACGCCGCACCCGGAGTCCGCATGGCGTAGGTTCGGAGTATGAGTCCTTCCGTTGCCACCACCACGCGGGTCGACCTCGACGCACTGCTGGAGTTCGTACGCCCCCGACACCGGGCGATCCTGCTGACGCGGCGCGCGGACGGTGCGCCGCAGGCGTCGCCGCTCACCTGCGGCGTGGACCCCGCGGGACGGATCGTCGTCTCGACGTACCCGGACCGCGCCAAGACGCACAACGCCCGGCGCTCCGCCGAGGTGAGCGTCCTGGTGCTGTCGGACGAGTGGAACGGTCCGTGGGTGCAGGTCGACGGCGAGGCCGAGGTGCTGGACATGCCCGAGGCCCTGGAGCCGCTGGTCGAGTACTTCCGGGCGGTCTCGGGGGAGCACCCGGACTGGGACGAGTACCGCGCGGCCATGCACAAGCAGGGCAAGTCGCTGATCCGGGTGACCCCGCGCCGCTGGGGCCCGATCGCCACCGGCGGCTTCCCCGCCCGCCTCGCCGGCTGAGGGACCGACCGCGCGGGCGGTGCCCCGTCAGCGGATGAGGTGGGGCACGAAACGCGCGTACTCGTCGGTGACCGGCCCAGCCGACTCCCGGATGCCCAGCCCTGCGGCCTCGCCGTCGACGACCCAGGTGCCGAGCACCGTGCGGTTGCCGTCGAACTCGGGCAGCGGGCACAGCGCCTGGTAGCAGCACGGCTCGTCCCGCACCGACGGCGCGGTGCCGGGCTCGTGCAGGGTGACACCGGCGCCCTCGCGGCCGAGCAGCGGCTTGGCGGCCCAGCCGGTCGTGTCCGCCAGCTCCCGTGGCCCGTCCAGGTAGGCGGGCACCAGGTTGGGGTGCCCGGGGAACAGCTCCCACAGGATCGCCAGCAGCGCCTTGTTGGACAGCAGCATCTTCCATGCGGGCTCGATCCACAGGGTGGTGCCCGTGCCGCCCCCGTTGTCGAGGGTCTCCAGCACGTGCCGGCCGAACCGGTCGGAGGCCAGCCACTCCCACGGGTAGAGCTTGAAGCAGGCGCGGACGAACTTCAGCCGCTGGTCGACGAACCGGCCCGAGAGCCGGTCCCAGCCGATCTCCTCCACCGGGATCGCGACGGTCTCCAGGCCGGCCTGCTCGGCGGTCTCCTGGAGGTAGGCGACGGTCATCAGGTCCTCGCCCAGCTCGTCGCGGGCCGAGTGGGCGAAGTGCACGGGCGCGCCCGGCGGCAGCAGCGCCGCCTGCTTCTTCCACACCTCGACGAGCCGCTCGTGCAGCGAGTTCCACTGGTCGGCGCCGGGGAAGCGCTCCTCCATCCAGAACCACTGTGCAGAGGCCGCCTCCACCAGCGACGTGGGGGTGTCCGCGTTGTACTCCAGGAGCTTCGCGGGGCCGCCCCGTCCGTCGTGGCGCAGGTCGAACCTGCCGTAGAGGCTGGGCACCTCGTCGCGCCGCCGCCAGGCCTCGGCGACCCGGTCGACCAGGGCGGGGTCGGTGAGGCCCAGGTCCGCGAAGCGGTTCTCCCGCACGATGAACGCGGCGGCCCGCAGGCACATCTCGTGCAGCTCCTCCACGACCTCTTCGAGGGCCTCGACCTCGGGGAGGGTGAAGGAGTAGTAGGCGCTCTCGTCCCAGTAGGGGCGCAGCGAACCGTCGGGGTAGCGCGTCAACGGGTAGATGCAGCCCTGTTCCTCGACGGTCTGCTGCCAGCCCGGACGAGGTGTGAGGGTGTGGCGTTCCATGGCTGTCTCTCGTCGTGAGCCCTCGCGCGGCTCAGCCGCCGTACCCGCCTCCGCTGCCGTAGCCGTCGTCATCGTCGTCGCAGCCGAAGCCGGCCCGCTCGACGGCGGCGGTGTGGACGAAGGTGCCGCCCCCGGCGTGGCCCTCACGCGCGTGGCCGCCGAAGTACCAGGCGCTGTCCGCCCCTTCGGCCTGCCGCCCCTCGCGAGCACCGGCCGCCGCGGCAGGGAAGCTCGCGGGGCGGGCCGCCGTCCCGGTGCCGCCGGTCTCGCACCGGGACGGCGGCAGCACACGGTAGCCGCGCACGGCGTCGTAGCTGTCGGGATCCACGCAGCGCTTGTCGGGTTCCGAGGTGTAGCCGGACAGCGCCACCGCCAGGGCCCCCATGCTGCCGAGCACCACGGTCGAGGAGCGCAGCCTCCGCCGCTTGCCGCTCCCGCCGCTCGCCGTTGCCGCTGCGGTGACGGGTATCTCGGGTGTGGTGCTCACGGGTCCCCCTGCGTACGACGGAGCGGATCGACGCGCACACCTTAGACGAGTCATTCCGATGTGATCAGTGGTCGTAAGCGATCAGGGATCGTGTGACGGGCTGGCCGGTCTTGTGGTTGTGCCAGATCGCGGCAGTCATCGCGAGGATGCGCTGGGCGATGCGGACGGCGACACCTTCGAAGGTCCGGCCGCCGTGCTGTTCCAGGACGAGCTGGCCTTTGAGGGTGTCGTTGACCGACTCGATCAGTTGCCGCACCGGCTTCAGGAGACCCTCGCCCTTGCGCTTCTTCTCGCGCTTGAACGAAGGACGCAGCAACTGCGCGCCCCGCAGGGCCAGGTCGGCCTCCAACTCCATGGAGGCGAAGCCCTCGTCCGCGATCACCAGCAGGCTTGGACGGTCCGTGGCCAGGTGCGGCTCGCGCTCCAGCATCGCGGACAGCACTTCCCGCTCGTCCGTCTTCGGGTTCGCCAGTGCCCACAGCATGGGCATTCCAGTCGGCGCGCACACCAGGTACAGGCCAGACCCCAGAAGAACCGGGAGTGCGAGGCGCAGTACCCGAATCCGGCCAGTCGGCCATGTCCGACCGCTTCACCGTCGGACGTGAGCGGCCGCACTCCACCGGCGTGGAGTCGATGATCCAGTGGTTGCCGAACCAGAAGTCCCTATCGGCGGCCAGTATCCTTATCGCCTTCTTGACCAGCGGCAAGGCGGCCCTCAGCCGCTTGTTCCACCCCGGCTGCCTGGGTACGTACGGAAACATCGCTCCCAGCCGGGAGTCCACGAACCGCAGCCAGCGCGACTCCGAGGAGAAGCCCGGCAGAGCCAGCGCAACGGCAAGGGTGACCAGCGCGGAATCCGTCAGCCGCGGCAGTCGGCCAAGCCATCGGGTACCCCCGATCCCGTCGTCGATCTTCACCTACAGTGCCATCAACAGGGCGTCCAGGTCGTTCGTCACACAACGATCTTGCACGCCCCGGCCACGTTCCCGGACACACCGTCAGCATTCGGAACGACTCGTCTAGTGTGTGCGCTCACGGCGCAGGCGCACGCCCCTGGCCGCCGTTCCCTGCGGCCGCTACGGCCGCTGTCCCCGCACTTGGGCGAGGATGCGCTCGCAGCTGGTGACGAAGTGCCGTGCGGCGCTCGTACTGACGGGAGCCCCGTCGTCGACCGCCACGCCCCGCAGCCTGCGCAGCTGCTCGTAGACGGTGACGAGTGCCGCCGACGCACCGGCCGACCGCAGCCGCGGCAGCAGTCCGGACGCCCGGCACCCGGCCCACGCAGCGGGTGCCGCCTGCGGCAGCGGAGGCAGCTCCGCGTCCAGCGCCGCGGTCAGCGTGGCCCAGGCCGACACCAGCGCCCCGAGCGGCGAGGCCTCGACGACCTCCCAGGAATCACGGAACTCCGCCTCGGCGGCGCGGGGGGCGGGCGCGGCGGGGCCCGCATCCCCCGGCGGCGCCCCCCACGGGCCGGAGTCCGCATCCTGGGCGACCGGGCCGCCGGGGGCCGGGCCTTGCGGGCCGGGGCCGTCCGGAGCCGGCATGCCGGGACCGGTACCGGCGGGAGCCGGACCATCGGGGAACGGGCGCGGGTAAGGGGGCGAGGCCGGGTACGGCGGCGAAGTCTGCCGGGGCGGTGCGGGGCAGGTGTCGGCGGGATAGGGGGTCGGGGCCTGCCGACTCGGCTCCGCCGCCGGACGCGACTCCGGCACCCTCCCGTAGGGGCCGGCGGGCGGCACCCTCCCGTAGGGGCCGGGGCGCGGCAGGACCTGGCCGTACGGGATCGGGGGTGGCTGCCCCATCTCCTCGGCGCGCTCGCGCACATGCCGCGCCTCCGCCTCGAACTCGATCGCGCCCGCCGGGGTTTCGATCCGCGTCATCCGCCCGAACGCCTCCCGCAGGTATCCGCGCAGGCACCAGGCCACCACGAGCGTCACCACCGGCCAGACGACGGCTTCGACGTACCGGAGAACGAGCACGGCCACATCCATGGGGCCATCATTTCCCGCCCGGCGCACCCGGGGGCGGAATCGGGCGGCTCCGCCCTGATTCCGCCCCCCGTGGGCCGCGCCGCGCAACGCGCTCCGTTCACCGCCTGGCGGCCGGCTCCGTCCCGTCGTCCTGGACCGGTGCGCCGCTCGGGCCGGGCAGTGCGGCAGCGCCGGCGCCGTCACCGGCCTCCTCGCGGGTGGCACCGCCGGCCTCGTGAGCGCGCAGCCTGTCACCCTCGACGTCGACGGTGGGCAGGATCCTCGCCAGCCAACGGGGCAGCCACCAGGCGCGCCGGTCCAGCAGGTAGAGGACCGCGGGCACCAGAGCCATGCGGACGACGAAGGCGTCGAAGAAGACGGCGACGGCGAGGCCGAATCCGATCATCTTCACCATGGAGTCGCTGGAGCCGATGAACCCGGAGAAGACGGCGATCATGATGACGGCTGCCGCGGTGACGACCCGTGCGCCGTGCCGGAACCCGGTCACCACGGCCTCCCGTGGCGACTCCCCGTGGGCGTAGGCCTCCCGCATCCGGGTCACCAGGAAGACCTCGTAGTCCATCGCGAGACCGAAGACCACGCCCACCATGAAGATGGGCATCATCGACATGACCGGGCCGGTCTGCTCCACGCCGAACAGCCCGCCGAGCCAGCCCCACTGGAAGACCGCGACCACGGCGCCGAGCGCGGCGACGACGGACAGCAGGAAGCCCAGCGCGGCCTTCAGCGGCACGAGCACGGAGCGGAAGACCACCATCAGCAGCAGGAACGCCAGTCCCACGACGAGCGCCAGGTACGGCAGCAGGGCGTCGTTGAGCTTCTGCGACACGTCGATGTTCATCGCGGTCGACCCGGTGACCAGGACGTCGGCGCCCGTCTTGGGGCCGAGTTCGGCGCCGGTGTCGCGGATGTCGTGCACCAGGTCCTGGGTCTGCGTGGAGGACGGGTGCGAGTCGGGCACGACGGTGACCATCGCCGTGTCGCCTGCCTTGTTGAACTGCGGCTTCGCCAGGGTGGTGATGCCGTCCAGCCGGGAGAGCTCCCGCACGGTGTGGTCGACGGCGGCCTTCGGGTCGTCGCTGCCCCGGGCGTCCACGACGGTCATCAGCGGGCCGTTGAAGCCGGGGCCGAAGCCGTCCGACAGCAGGTCGTAGGCCTTGCGCTGGGTGGTGTCCGTCGGCTTCGACCCGTCGTCGGGCAGGCCGAGTTCGAGGGAGGTGGCCGGCAGGGCGACCACGCCCAGACCCACCACGCCGGCCAGCAGCACGGCGACCGGCCGCCGCTGGACGAACCGCGCCCAGCGGGTGCCCGCCGGCTCCTTCGCCGGGGTCGCGGACTGCTGCGGCTCCGCGTCCGTGCCGGGTGCGCCGCCCTGGACCGGCTCCCCCGCCCGGCCCGCCTTGCGTGCCTTGCGGCCGACGATCCGCCTGCCGGCGAAGCCCAGCAGCGCGGGGATCAGGGTGAGGGCGACCAGCACGGCGATGGCGACGGTACCGGCCGCGGCGACGCCCATCTTGGTGAGCATCGGAATGTTGACGACGGCCAGCCCGACCAGTGCGATGACGACGGTCAGCCCGGCGAAGACCACCGCGGAGCCCGCCGTTCCCACGGCCCGCCCGGCGGCCTCCTCCCGCTCGCGGCCCTCGGCGAGTTCGGCCCGGTAGCGGGAGACGACGAACAGCGCGTAGTCGATACCGACCGCCAGGCCGATCATCATGGCCAGGATCGAGGTGGTGGAGCCCAGGTCCATCGCGCTGGCGAGCGCGGTGATGGTGGAGACGCCGATGCCGACGCCGATGAGCGCGGTCAGCAGCGGCAGCCCCGCGGCGACCAGCGAACCGAAGGTGACGACCAGGACGACGGCGGCGACCACCACGCCGATGACCTCGCCGGCGCCCGTCGTCGGGATGGTGCTCAGCGCGTCACCGCCGATCTCCACCGTCATGCCGCTGTCCCGCGCCTTCTCGCCCGTCTTCTCCAGCGCGTCGCGGGTGTCGTCGGTCAGCTCCATCGAACTGACCTTGTAGTTGACGGAGATGTAGGCCGTCCCGCCGTCCTTGCTGACGGCCTTTCCGGCGAACGGGTCGACGACCCCGGCCACCTGGTCGGAGCCGGACTTCAGGTCGGCGACGGCGTGCTGCACGTCGGCCTTGTGCTCCGGGTCGGTGATCTTCTCACCGTGCGGTGCCTCGAAGACGACGCGTGCGGTGGCGCCGTCGGCGTTGGCGCCGGGGAAGCGCTGGTCGAGCAGGTCGAAGGCGTGCTGCGCCTCGGTGCCCGGGATCGAGAACGAGGTCGAGGCAGCGGGCGGCGCACTGGCGGCGCCCGCTCCGGCTATCGCGAGCAACGCCACCCACAGCAGCGCGACGATGCCGCGCCGCCGGAAGGCGAGCCGCCCCAGACGGGAGAGGAAGGTTGCCACGGGTGGAACTCCTGTTGTGGTGAGGGGCACCTGGGGCACCGCGGTACGCGCATCGCTGGGCGCACGGGGCCCGAGGGAGGACCGAGGAGGAAGAGTCGGTGGGGCCGGTGGGGGCGAAGGCGTTCGACTCAGGCGCGGAGTGCGGGCAGCATCACGGCGTCGAGGTAGTCGATGAGGAACTTCTGGGTCACCGGCCGGCCGTCGATCAGCTCGCCGCTCACCAGCGCACCGAGGAACATGTGCGGCAGGAGGTCGAGAGCGGGGTTGTCCGCCCGGATCTCGCCCCGTTCCACGGCCCGGTCCAGCAGCATGCGCAGGTCGGCGACGCTGGGTTCGATGAGCAGTTGGCGCAGCGCCTTCAGCAGGTCGGGGTTGTCGTGGGCGGCGCGGCCCACACCGCGCATCAGCGCGGCGTCCTGGGCGATCCGGCTGTCGTCGAAGGCCCGCACGGTGGTCTCCAGCAGATCCCCGCGCAGGGTGCCGGTGTCGACGACCAGGCACGACGCCCCGGGCTTCCCGTGCCGGAGGGCCCGCGCGACGAGCTCGGCCTTGCTGCCCCACTGCCGGTAGAGAGTGGCCTTGCTGGAGTGCGTACGGGTGGCGACGGCATCCATGGTGAGCGCGTCGTAGCCCACCTCACGCAGCTGGTCCAGCACGGCTGCGTAGAGCTCCGCCTCGCGCTCGGGGGTGATTCTGCTGCGCCGGGTCGATGCCACGGACGTCATCCTCGCACCTCCTGCGACTCGCCAGCGGTACGAAACGGTTTCGTACCGCTGGCAAGCTTACGGTACCGCTCAGCGAAACCGAAACGTTTCGCTGAGCGGTACCGTACGAGACGCTCTCTCAGCCCACCGTCAGCACCAGCTTGCCGTCCAGACCGCCCGCCTCCCCCGCACGGTGGGCCCGCGCCGCCTCCGCGAGCGGGACCGGCTCGTGCAGCGGCAGGTCGAGCGCCCCACGCCGGTGCAGGGCGAGGGCCTCGTCGAGCGCCGCACCCGTACGGTCGGCGCCGGAGCCGCCCGAGGAGAAGCGCACCCCGTGCTCCTCGGCCCGCGGGTCGGCCAGCGTCAGCACCCGCGCGGGGCCGCCCGCCAGCTGTACCGACTCCGCCAGCACATCCGCCCCGGCCGCGTCCAGCACGGCGGCGACCCCGTCCGGTGCCACGGCGCGTACGCGGTCCGCCCAACCGGCCCCGTACTCCACGGGCACGGCACCCAGCCGCGACAGCCGCTCGTGCGCCCGTCCGGCCGCCGTACCGACGACCCGGGCGCCGCGTGCGACGGCGAACTGCGAGGCCAGCGCGCCCACGGCACCGCCCGCCCCATGGACGAGCACGGTCTCCCCCGCCGTGACGCCCAGCTCCTCCAGGGCGCGGTGGGCGGCCTCCGCGGCGACGGGCAGTCCGGCGGCCCGGTGGACATCCAGGTCGTCGGGCCGCAGGCGCAGTTCGCTCGCGTCGGCGAGCAGCAGCGACGCGTAGGCCTGCGGCGCCCGGCCGAAGACCTCGTCCCCCACCGCCAGCCCGCTGACACCGTCACCCGTCTCCTCGACGGTCCCCGCGAACTCCAGGCCCGGGATGTGCGGCAGCGCGACGGGCACGGCGGCTGCCATGGCACCGCTGCGGATCTTCCAGTCCAGCGGATTGACCCCCGCGGCGCGCACCGCGACACGTACCTGGGCGGGATCCGGCTCGGGGATGTCGATGTCGGTGGGCTGAAGGACGTCGGGACCTCCGTAGGCGGCGAAGGCGATGGCCTCGGGCATGGCGAACACCTGCTTTCTTCCTGGTGGCTCGGGCGCCGTCTTCCCCGCCTGCCCCGCGGACATGCCCCCAGGGGGCCGGACGACGGCAGGTGACCCACCAGCCGAGTGCACCACCGGCCCGGCTCCCGCCTTACGGGGCCCTCCGGAACCGGGCGGGGCACGCCCCGGTGCGGTCCCGTCCGGAGCCGCACGTGCGGCACGCGCGCCGGTGGGGGCTCGCCCCGAGCCGGGACCCGGCACGCCCGCAGCCGGGTGCGGTACTCCCCGCCCGGACACCGGGCGGGCGCCCCCCCGACCCGACGCGGAGCTCGTCCGCGACCGGACGTGCGGTACCTCCGCAGCCCGGCGCGGAGCTCGTCGGCCCCTGTGCGTGCGGCACGACTGCGGCCCAGCGGGGGCTCGACCCACCGGACATGCGGCACGCCCGCAATTCCTGCGCGCAGCTCCTCCCCCAGGCGCGCGGCACCGCCGCAACCCGGCACGGGGCCCGGCCCTGCCGGTCGCCGCCCGGGCTCCCACAGCCCCGACGCCCGTGAACCGGGCACCCGCACCGTCCGGAACGCCACGGTGGAAGCTGAGGACGTGGCGACCGCGCTCCGGGAGGCGGGCGACCTCGTGCTGCCCGCGCGGGAGGGCGCGTCACTGGTGCCGCCGGCCGAGGCGGTCCGGGGACAGCACGTGGTGGACCGGGAGTGGCAGCGCGTCTTCAGGAGCACCGGCATGGTGCGGCAGGACCAGGTGGTCGCGGCGGCGGCCGTCGGGGCCGCACCCGGCGGCGCGGGAACGCCTGACCGGCCGCTGGAACCGGGGCACGGGCCGGGGGCGGGAGGGCCGGTGTCGCGGGCAGGGACGGCACCTCATGTGCGGCGCAGGCGGGGGAAGGAGGGGACGGCCAGCAGGAAGAAGAGGGTCGTCAGGATGTACGGCCAGGTGAGGGTGTGCCCGCCGAAGGGGGCGAAGAACGAGGTGACGGCGACGGTCAGCACGGTGGAGACCACCGCCCCCACCGCCGCGTAGCCCACGGCGGCCGCCCCGCGCCGGAGGAAGACGGCCCCCAGCGCCATCGCGACCAGCACCGCGTTGTAGCCCAGCAGCCCGGCGCCGACGTCCGCGGCGGGTGCGCCCAACGCCCAGGCGGTCGCGGTGCCGACGGCGCTGCCCAGGCAGGCGGTCAGCCCGGCGAACCAGTCGGCGACGAAGATCCCGGCGAGGAAGAGCAGCCCCACGTACCACTGCGGCATCAGGAAGATCTGGCCGACGTTGGCGAAGAAGGCGTGTGCCGCGTCCCCGAGCCCCAACGAGGCGTCACCGGACGCCGGGCGGGGCAGCGCCGAGAGGGAGGACCCCGCGTGCCACACCCGCCGGAAGCCGGGCGCCGCCACCGTCACCACGCTGGCCACCAGACAGAACGGCAGCGTGAACGTCGGCAGCGACCACGGGCGCAGCAGGTTGGCCAACGCGGTGGTGAGCACCGCGGACACCAGCGCGCCCCCGGCCGCCATCAGCCAGGTCGAGGCGTACCCGGGGCCGAGGAAGACCGCGAACGCCACTGCCACCAGGCAGCCGTTGAAGCCCTCCAGGCCCTGAGCTGTGCGGTCCCGGTCGACGCCGAGCGCGTAGGCAGTGGCCGTTCCCAGGACGGTGCCGAGCAGTGCGGCAAGGCCGTAGGCCCACCCGGCGGCGAACAGCGCGGCCACGAAGAGGAGGCCGCATGCGGCGTTCGGCATGAAGTCCACCTGTGCGATGCCGCGCAGCACTTCGTATCCGAAGCGCACCGGCTGCCGCCGCGCCACCTCGGGCACAGGCAGATCCCATGAGAGAGGGCGTCGCCCGGAACGGCTCATAGATGCAACGTACACGCACCTGTTGTCCGCGCCGGTGACAGCCCCTGCCGCCGGGGGGACCGCTCAGCGGAGTCCGAGGCAGGGCAGCCAGGTACGGTCGCCGCCCGTCGCGGTGAGGACGGCGGCCAAGGCACCGCTCGCGCCGCCCAGCAGCCCGCACCGCTCCTCGGCGAGCGCCGTCAACTCCTGCTCGTGCGCCAGGAAGTGGGCCAGCATCCGCTCCCGGAGCTCCGCGGCGGCGGGCACCCGGCCGTGCCGGCTCACCGCGTCGGCGACCGCCAGCACCCCGGCCGCCCCGTGGCAGAGCCCGAGCCGGTCGCCCGGGTGGTCCCCGAAGAGGTGGAAGCCCTCGTGGTACCCGTCCACCAGCGTCCGGAAGGCCGCCGCCGCCCAGGCGGCACCCACCGGATCGCCGAGCGTGTCGGCCGCGTCCCACAGTGCCCAGGCGACGCCGGGCGTGCCGTAGCACCACGCCTGGCGGGCGTGCGCCCCCGGTGGGCGGGCCGCGCCCTCCAGTCCGCACCCCGCCCAGGTGCGGATGTCCCGTGCGTCGTCGAAGGACTCCCGCATCAGCCAGCGGGTGGTGTGCCCGAGCGCGGCCGTCAGCTCCGGCCGCGGGCCCAACTCCCGCACGGCGGCGCTCAGTGCGGCCGTGACGCCCGCGACACCGTGTCCCATACCGGTGTTGATCCGCCCGTGCAGCCAGCCCAGCAGCGGGTGCCCGCAGTAGGAGGTGCGCAGCCCGGGCAGCCCGGGGCTGTCGCACAGGGCGGCGAGCCGCAGGGCACGGGCCGCGTACGCCGCCCGCGCGCCCGCGCCGTGCTCGGCCTCCTCGGGCGTGCCCGACGGCCCGTGACCGTCGGCGGTCAGCGCGAGGAGGACACCGGAGGGACCGAGGATCAGGTCGTAGTCGGGAAAGGTGACGGCCCCGTACCGCTCGTGCACGTCCATGCGCCGCCCTCTCGCCCCGGGCCGCACCGCGCCGTCGGCGGGAGGGCGGGCGGGGTGGTCGAGCAGCCGGTCCCGCAGCCGGTCGGCGACCGGGTGCAGCGCCGGGTGCAGCGCGGCGCAGTGCCGCAGCCCGACGAGGGTCCCGGCGAGCCCGCCGTCGTACAGCCCCCGATGTCCCGGGCCCCGCCCGGCACCGCGGGCCCACACAGCGGCGGCCCGGGCCGCGACCGCCGCGGCCCGCCTGTCGCCCCCGGACGCCACGCTGTGGGCGAGGACCGGGATGCCGGGGTCGCCGGGATGGTCGGCCGCGGGCGGGCCGGCGCCGGTGGACCGCGCCGCAAGGCCGCCGGGGCGCCGGGCTGCCGCCCGTCCGGCCCGGTCGGCCCAGTCGTCGAGGACGGCGACCGCCAGCCGCTGGGCCAGCGCCCGGGCCGCGGCCTCGTGGGTGAGAGCTTGCTGGGACATGTCCTACCCCCTTCGGGGAAGCAGTCACCGGGCATTGCCGGGAGGGGCGAGCGAGCCGCCCGGCGGTCAGGGCGCCGGACGACTCGCTCGCCGTGGAGGATCCCTCTCGGGGAGGGGTCAGCAGACGATGACGGTGCAGACGAGGACCGTGCACAGGCCGCTGCAGCCGCCGGTGTCCATCCGGGCGTCCGGCAGCTCCGTCGTCGAGCTGATCCGGGTGTCGAGCTCGTCGATGAGGCTGTCGAGGTCGACCTCGGGTGCTTCGATCGTCGCGGGCATGAGCGTCTCCTTCTCTCTTTCACTGCGGATGTGGTGTCCGCCCCGGCGTCCCGCCACCGTTGGAGAGCGGCGGGGTACCGGGGAGGCTGTGGGCGCCGCGCCAGGCGGCGTGGGCGCGCTGGGCGAGCTGCTCGGCCGTACGGTCGCGGGGCAGGCGCAGCAGCACCTGGGCCGCCCTGCCCGGGGAACCGGCGGGACCCGGGAGGGCGTCGGGCGCGGGCAGTGCCTCTTCGAAGACCAGGTCCGTGCCGGGTTCGGCCTGGCAGAGCCGCTCGACCGCCTGGAGCACGGGCAGCGCGGCCAGGTCCACGGGGAGCGGCTTGCCGGCGGGGTGCGCACGCAGGTAGCCGAACCGGGGCAGCCCGTGGGAGCGGCGCAGCGCGGCCAGCGCCGTCACCTTCGCGGGCTCGCTGTCCGCCGTCCGCCACAGGGCGGTGCGTGGCAGCCGCCACTGCGCGGGACTGACGACGAGCAGCCCGCCGACCGTCAGCCGGGGCACCCGCCGCGCCTCGGGAAAGGCGCCCGCCAGCCCGTCGAGCCGCACCATCCGCCGCGTCGCCGGGTGCCCCGCCCCGCTCAGCAGGGGCAGCAGCCGGTCGTAGGGCGGGGCCGGGGTGCGGGTGGCGTGGTGCACCGGCAGGACGCGGACGCCGTCGGCCTCCGCGACCAGGGTGCCGTCGAGGACGCGCAAAGTCACCCGGTCCAGAGGCAGGTGCCGGACCGGCGGCAGCGCAGTGGGCCCCCGCTCGGCCCCCGGTTCGGGGCACCGCCCGTAGTACAGCGGCGTGTCGGGGTCGCCCGTGCACCAGCCGGTGGCCACGGGGCGGCGGACCGCGTTGGCAGCCGCCTCGGTCAGCGGCGGGACGAGCACCTCCAGGAAGCGGAGCCCGGTGCGCCGTTCGAAAGCGGCGAGGAAGTCCCGGTACCGGGCCGTGTCGGGGTATCCGACCGCGGCGTCAGCGCCGTACAGCTCCCCCAGCGCCTCGGCGAAGCGGGCGTCCAGCACGCCGGCCGGCGACGCGGACTCCAGCACCGCCACCGGCCCGGTACGGCCCGCGCCGTCACCGGGGCGCCCTCGCGGAGAGCGGCCGGCGGCCAGCGGCCGCACCAGGCAGTCGACGGGCCAGGCCTCCAGCACCTCGGGCACCGGCGGCGCACCCAAAGCGTCCAGCAGCGGCCCGTCCAGATCGACCTGCTCCCGCTCCAGGCGCGCACCGAGGTACGCCAGCAGCCGGGCGTACTCCGACCCGGGTGTGTGCGCGGGCTCCCAGCAGGTGCGGGCCGCGCGGGGCTGCGGGCCACGCGAGGGGTCGTCCGCGTGGGCCGCCACGAGCCGCGCCACGGAGAGGGGTTCGGCCCCGAGGGCAGCCGCCTCCGGCGTCGCCTGCCACCGCTCGCCGTGCCGCCGGTTGGCCTCGCACAGCTCGCCGACCCGCCGTGCGAGCCCCAGCCCGTCGGCGACCGCCTGCGCGGCGGAACGCGCAAGGCGGGGGCGGCAGTCCGCGGACGCGTCAGCGGGGCGCGCGGCGGCACGGTAGGAGTCCAGGAAGGATCCCTGCTGCGCGCCGCCGTCCCCCTTCGTGTCACCGTCCCCGCTGCCGTCCTCGCCCGGGGGTGTGCCGCCCAGGGGGACCGGGAGGCCGGGGGGCCGGGCGGTCCAGGGCAGGCGGGCGGCTCGCGGGGCTACGCAGACCTGGAGCACCCCGAGCGTGTGCAGGTGGGCGAGGAAGGTGCGCAGGGCCGGGTGGGAGGACTCAGGTCCCAGGGCGGCCTCCAGGGCGCCGAGGGTGCGGGGCGTGGCGGCGAGGAGGCGCATGACGGCCTCCAGGGCCGGGGTGCGGCGCAGCGCCAGGGTCCGCAGCCGTCCGCCCCCGCCGGGGTCGGGGTCCACGACGCAGAAGTGCCGGTCTCCCGTGCCGGGTTCGCCCGTGGCATGGTGCAGCGGCGCCGGGGCGAGGAGCAGGTGCGGGGCGGCGTCGGTCAGGTCGAGGTCGCGGAGCCGGGACCACAGCAGGTGCACGTTCTCCGTCCTGCGCGCCGCGACCAGCTCCAGCCCCCACGGGGCCCCGGCCACCGGCGCGTGTCCCGTCTCCGGGTCGAGCACGAGGGCCGGTCCCTCCGTGCCGCCGGGCCCGGTGGAGGGCAGCACCGCCAACTGACCGGCCCAGTCACGCGGGGTGGTCTTCGCGGCTGTGCGGGACAGCGCACGCCACAGATAGCCGACGCCCTTGCGCTGCCGCCTGCCGTCCCACGGTTCGCCCGCCGCGGCGCGGCGTTCCAGGTCGGGCACGACGCGGGGTGCGGCCCCCGCGAGGAAGCCGCGCAGCGCTGGTTCCGCGAGGGCGGTGTGCAGCAGCAGCGTGCTCGTCCGCTCCCGTTCGGCGGCGACCTCGTGGACGAAGGCCGACTCGTCGGCGGCCAGGGCCTCGGCGTCCTGGCGCAGCAGACGCAACTCCCCCGCGAGCGCGGGCCACGGCGCGATGAGGCGCTCGCCCAGGATGGGGTCCGGGCGAGCGCCGGACGCGCCGCGGTCGCCGACGGGGAACAGCACGTCCCCCGCGTGCAGCCGCCGCCGCAGCGCCAGCACGGCACGCCGGTCCGCCGTCCCCAGCCGCGTGTCGGGGACGACCTCCTCGCCGAGCCGTACGCCCAGCGCGCGGGCCCGTGCGGCGTGCCGCGCCCGCCCGTCGGCCAGGGCGTCGGCCCGCGCGAACAGTGCGGGGTTCCCGGCGCTCGCCCACAGCGCGGCGGGGACACCGGCGAGACGCAACAGGGCAGCGGCCGCGAGTGGTTCGGGGGCGGCCCCCTCCCTGGGAGGGTGCACGGTGCCCGCGGTGGCGCGGTGCCGCGTCGCGGCGTCAGCGTGCTGTCGGCGCGGCGGCATGTGCGCCCCTCCCCTCCTGGGCCAGCGCATCCGTCAGAAGGCTCTGGCGGGCCAGGGACATCAGGCCGCGGTTCCAGTGGAAGACGGTGAAGTAGGCCGCTGCCGTACGCGGGCCCACGGTGGCCCGGCCTGCCTCGAAGTAGCCGTCACGCCAACGGGCGGCTGCCTCGTGAACGGCCTCCGCGTGCCGGGCCACGGCTGCCCGCCGCTCCGCGGGGAAGGCGCCCAGCGCCTCTTGGCGGGGTGTGCGCCAGTACGCGACGATGCCGGCTGCCGCCCGCTCGCGGGCGGCCGGGTCGATGCCCGCGGCCACGCCGCCCAGACGGCGCCCCGTCTCGCGGCCGACCGCCTCCCACACACCGCGGTGCTCCCAGCCGACGATCCCGAGCCCGTCGAACAGCTCCCGCAGCAGGATCAGGGAGAGCCGCCAGCCGGCCGGGCCCGTACCGGTGTCGGGGTGGTGCAGATGGTGGTCGAGCCAGGCGAGGGAGTCGAGGGTGAACAGCTCGTGCACGTACCGCATCGAGGCCGGGCCCCCGAAGAGGTAGTCCTCGGGTTCGTAGACCGTGCACACCGGCGGCCGCCGCAGCCCCTCGCTCTGCGCGAGGCGGCCCACGAGAACGGCCCGCAGCTCACCGGCCCCCTCCGGGCCGTCCCCTTCGTACCCGTCACCCGCGTGACCCGCGTTGGAGCGGTCACCGGCCCCCGCGCCGGGCCCGGTTGAAGTGCCGGCGTCGGGGCGGGCTCCGGGGGCCGCTCCTGACCGGTCTGCGGGCACCTGCCCGGAACGGGGCCCGGGACCGGGGCCGAGTTCGGGGCCGGTCCCGCGTGCCTTTCCGGTACTGCATTCCACGGCTTGGAAGCGGGCGCGGATTCCCGGCGGCTTGTGCATGAAGAAGAAATTGTGCACGTGGGATTCCCGGAGGAATTCGTCGGCGAGCGCGGCGAGTTCCGCATAACAGCGTGCTCGGCCGTGAGCGCCTCGCTCAGGTGCGAGATTGAGCTGCACCCACGGCGCGTCGTCCGGCATCTCACCGGCCCTGCGCATCGCGCGCCGCGCGGCGGTCAGGCCGGTCACGAAACCCGTGCGCCCCGCCGACAGAGCACAACGGCCGCGTGAGCCGACGTCGCGGAGGCGTGCGACGAGCGCGGACGGCGAGTGCGGCAGGTACAGCAAGTGCGAGTGCGGTGGAGACGAGTGCTGCGGCAATTCCGCCCCCTTTCACGGCGACAGCGTTCTCGCGGTTCTCGCGGTCCTCGCAATCACCTTTCGAAAGGGAACTTCCCCGCTTTGCCACGGCCGAACAAGAAACCCGTGTTCTTCATATGAACGGCGGTTGTGCGCCGGTTCGTTCACCCGGAGCGGGCCACCGGTCAGGGCCGGGGGTGGAGCGCTCGCAGTACCGCCTGACCGCCTCGAACCGGTCCGCGGCCAACTCGTTCGCCTGGTGCACCGCGAAGGGCGCGAACGGTGTCATGCCGGTGAACCGGCAGACGGCCGGCGGCGAGAACCACCGCAGCGGAAGCTCCGGCAGGCGGGCGGCGTGGCGTCGGCGTGGACTCAGCCCCTCCGGGGAGCGTCGTACGTCGGCGAGCAGTCCCCGGCCCGCGCCGCGACGGCGGGCTCCCACGGGTCACGTCACCCGCTCGCGGGTCAGCGCGCCGTGGCGCCGCCCCCGCGCCTGCCCTTCCCGCCACCGGTGCGACCGCCGCCGCTCCTGCGACCGCCGACGCTTCTGCCACGGCCGCCGCTTCTGCCGTTGCCGGTCCTGCCGTTGCTGCTTCTGCCCGTGGCGTCGCCCCGGCTCTTGCCGTCGGCGTCATCGCTCCGGTCGGCGGTGGGCTCCTCCGGCCAATGGGCGGGGCGGGTGAGGGCGTCGGGGATGGCGGTGGCGGAGTCTCCGAGTGCTGCGTTCACCTGTGGCTGGGTCAGGAAGAGCGCGCCCGACAGGTCGGCGCCCCGCAGATCCGTGTTCCGCAGGTCCGCGCCGAGGAGGTCCGCCTGGCGCAGGTCCGCCTCCCGCAGATCGGCGGCGATCAGCAGCGCACCCCGCAGTCCGGCTCCACGTAGCTGCGCGCCTCGCATCCGTGCGCCCATCAGATCGGCACGCCGCAGGTCACGGCCGCCGAGCCCGCGCCGTACCCGTTCGCTGACCCGTTCCAGGACGGGTCCCACCCGCTCCCGCCAGCCCTCCACGTCGGTGGCGAGCAGCGTGTCGGTGTCGCCGTCGATCAGCGCGTCCAGCTCCGCGACCAGGGCGGCGGTCTCCGTGCACCCGGCGGCCGTCCCGGCCTCGGTGAGCAGCCACAGCAGTTCGTGCAGTTGCCGCGTCACGCGGAAGACGGCGAAGAGCTGCGGTCCGTGGGCGGCACCGTCGCGCGCCGTCACCCGCTGTCCGGCTCCGAAGCAGTCGAAGACGGAGCATCCGGTGAAGCCGCGCTCCCGCAGTTCCGTGTGGATCGAGCAGCGGTGCCGGGCGGTCAGGTTGCCGCACCGCTGCCCGGCGGGCTTGTCCATCGGGAAGTCCGCCGACCTGGTGAAGGGCAGCGCCGCACAGCACAGTCCGGCACACTGCGCGCAGTCGGCCTTCAGCCGCTCCGTACGCCCTTCGGCCTTGCTCTCGCTCACCCGTCCACGCTAACCGGCCCGGCGGCGACAGGATGCGCCGGTCAGGGCTTACGGGCCATGGCACCGAACTGGGCGACCGTCTTCTCGTCGTCGGCGGCGTGGCCGGGCCGCCAGCGGGAGCAGGAGACGACGCCCGGCGCGAGCAGTTCCAGCCCGTCGAGGAAGCGGGCCACCTCGGTGCGGCCCCGCGCGGTGATCGGCGGGGTGGCGTGCGCGTTCCAGAAGTGCATGGCTTCCTCGTTGGCCGAGCCGCCCAGTTCCAGTGTGGGGTGGGTGAGTACCAGGTAGCTGCCGGAGGGGACGGCGTGCGTGAGCGTCTGCACAATCCGGACCGCCTCGTCGGTGTCGGCGACGAAGTTGAGGACGCCCAGCATCATGACGGCCACCGGTTCGACGAAGTCGAGGGTGTCGGCGGCGGCGTCGATGATGGCCTGCGGGTGGTGGGCGTCGGCGTCGATGTAGTCGGTGGCGCCCTCGGGGGAGCTGCTGAGCAGGGCGCGGGCGTGGGCGAGGACGGTGGGGTCGTTGTCCACGTAGACGATCCGCGCGGAGGGGGCGACCCGCTGGGCGACCTGGTGGGTGTTCTCGCCGGTGGGCAGCCCGGTGCCGACGTCGAGGAACTGCCGGATGCCGGCCTCCGAGGCCAGGTACCGTACGGCGCGGCCGAGGAAGGCGCGGTCGGCGCGGGCCACCTCGCGGATGCTCGGGTACATGGTCGTGATGTGGTCGCCGACCTGCCGGTCCACGGGGTAGTGGTCCGTGCCGCCCAGCCAGTAGTTCCACACCCTGGCGTTGTGCGCGATGTCGGTGGCCGGCGCCCCGGCGCCCTCGGGGCCGCTGCGTTCACTCACGCCGTGTCCTCGCCTCTCCTCGCCCGCACGGTGGGTCGCCCGTGCCGTGGGGGTGGTTCGTGCCGTGGATGGTCCGTGCCGTGTGGGTCCGTGCGTCGAGTCTAGGCCGCCGGCCCCGTCGCCGGCAGACACGTGTCCGCCTCGCGCCGGTCACCGCCCTGCGGGAAGCGGGCTCACCTGCCGAAGCAGCGCAACGCCGCGTAGAGGTCGAGCCGGTGGTCCGTGCGGGACAGGTCGCGTCCGGTGAGGGTCTCCACGCGGCGGATGCGGTAGTGCACCGTGTTGACGTGCAGGTGCAGGGCCTCGGCCGTGCGGGCCCACGAGCAGTGGTGGGTGAAGAAGGCGTCGAGGGTCTCCAGCAGCGTGCGGTGCGAGGCGGTGTCCTGCGTCAGGAGGGGGCCCAGCGCGTTGGTGCGGTAGGCGGCCCGCACCTCCTCGGGCAGCCCCGCGATCAGCAGGTCGACGGTGCCCAGATCGGCCACGGTGACCAGCGAGGGGCTGCCCGGCGGACGGTGGCGGGCCGCGTCGAGGGCGTACCGCGCCTGCCGGTAGGCCCCGGCCAGCTCCGCAGGTCCCGCCGCCAGGGCGCCGGCACCCCCGTGCAGTGGTTGGCCGCCCCGGCAGGCCAACAGGAGCGGCCACACCGCGGCCACCCGGTCGGACGGCGCGCCCGCCTCGCCCTGCGCTGCGGCGACCGCCACCGCCGCGCCGGTACGGGTGCGCCCCACCGCGAACGGCCCGGTGGGGCGGCCGGGGGACGGCGCGGGGGCCGGCGGGTGCAGCAGCGCCTCGGTCAGGGCGTCGGCCGCCGCCTCGGGGTCACCGCCCGCGTCCACGGCCAGCACCTCGTACGGTCCCGCCTCCGGCATGCCGCAGGCGCTCAGGGCGGAGCGCAGGGCGGTCTCGTCGGGCGTGTCGGCGCCGGGACGCGGGGCGGCGCACAGCAGCTCGGCGAGGGCGTCACCGGCCTGCCGGGCGGTGGACTCGGCGTCGGCGCCGTGGTGCAGGCAGCGGGCGAGGACGTCGGCGGTCTCGCGCAGGACGCGGGGCGGTACCGCGCCCTCGTCCGGGACATAGAGGTGCCACCCGGCCAGGGGGGAACCCGAAGGCTCGACCGGCAGCCGTACTCCGCGGGAGGTGACGGCGAGCGCCTCGGCCGCCGCGGCGGCCGGCAGCGGGCAGGTGCCCGCGGTCGTGGCGACGGTGCGTCCGGTGGGGGTGAGCAGGTGGCAGGGCGGTGAGCCGAGGTGGGCGAAGGCACGGTCGAGCAGAGTGCGGGGGCCGGCACCGGCGCCCAGCAGGTGGTCGAGTGCGGTGCGGACGCTCTCGGGCAGCGCATGGGCGTGGTCGCCGGGGCCGCGGCTCAACTCCCTCCAACGGCGCAGGTATATGGCGTCGGTGACGGCACGGAAGGTGGTGCGGGGAGACACGGCGAGGAGCGGTATGCGGTGGGCACGACAGGCCGCGACCACGGGTGCGGGCACCTCCCCGTGGGTCTCCTCGCCGGCGAGGAGGGCGCAGGCGTCGGTCGCGGCCAGCGCGGTGAGGAACCGTTCGGCCCGCTCCGGGGCGTGGCTGCGCCACCACACCAGACCGGTCAGCACCACCTCGCCGGGGCGTACGAAGCGCTGCGGGTCCTCCAGGTCGGTGGCCGTGACGCCGGTGATCTCACGGGCGAGCAGCTTCTCGTCGCCCCAGACGAGGGTGAGGTCGAGGGCGTCGAGCTGGAGGAGGTCGTCGACGTGCATACGGTGCTGCTCCTTGGTGCGCGCCGGCAGCGACACGCGCGCCGCATCTGCCAGCCATGTTCGGTGTCGAGCATGGTAGATGCCAGGCGAAAGGTGCGGTACCGCTCTTGATCGGCCACCGACGGATGCGGGGTCCGGGCGGGTACGGCGGCAGCTGGCAGAAGCCGGGCGGTGTCCGGGGAGCGGGACAACGGCAGCGCCTCGGTTGGGCCTTCCTCCGAGAAAGGCTGGCAGATGCTATAGGAAAATGCTGGACACGTTGCACGTGCGAGCCTCGGGACCATACGTTGGCGCACATGCAGTCGTACACCATCGGCCAGGCAGCCCGGCTGCTCGGCGTCAGCCCGGACACGGCGCGGCGCTGGGCGGACGCGGGCCGGGTCGCCACGCACCGCGACGAGAGCGGGCGCCGTCTCATCGACGGGCGGGACCTGGCCGCCTTCTCCGTCGCACTCGGCCAGCAGGCCAACGACGACGAGGAGCTCCCCTACACGTCGGCACGCAACGCCTTCCCCGGCATCGTCACGGCCGTCACGGTCGGCGACGTGGCGGCGCAGGTCGAGATCCAGGCGGGCCCGCACCGGCTGGTCTCCCTGCTGACCCGCGAGGCCGTGGAGGAACTGGGGCTGGAGGTCGGCATGCAGGCCACTGCTCGCGTCAAGTCGACCAGCGTGCACATCGACACCCCCTGAAGGGCCGGTGTCCTCTGAGAGGCCGACGCCCCCCCCGAAGGGCCGCACTCCATCGGCGCCCCACGCGCCGTTGGCACCCCGCCGGTGCCCGGCGCCCCGCGCACTGGCGGGCCCTCCGGCGCCGCCCGTGTCGTCCGCGCCGCCGTCCCTCCCGGGTCCCCCTCCCCCACACCGCTCCGCCCGTCCATCCGTCCCCTCCGACCAGGAGTTCCTGTCGCCATGTCTGTACACCCCCTGACTCCCCGCCGCGCCCTCGCGGCGCTCGCCACCGTCGCCGTGCTCGTCCCGCTCGCCGCCTGCGGCGGGGGTGACGACAAGGCCGGCAAGGGCGGAAAGACCGAGCTGACCGTGCTCGGCGCCTCCTCCCTCACGGACGTCTTCAAGGCCGCCGGCAAGGCCTACGAGGAGGAACACCCGGACACGAAGGTCAACTTCTCCTTCGCGGGCTCGCAGGAACTGGCCGCCCAGGTCAAGCAGGGCGCACCGGCCGACGCGCTGGTCACCGCCGACACCAGGACCATGGACAGTCTCCAGGGCGAGACCTCGGAGCCGACCGTCATCGCGAAGAACCGGCTCGTGATCACCACCGGTGAAGGCAACCCGAAGAAGGTCCAAAGCCTCAAGGACCTCACCGACAGCAAGCTGAAGGTCGTGCTGGCCGCGCCCGAGGTGCCCGTCGGGCAGTACAGCAAGCAGGTGCTGGACAAGCAGAAGCTGAAGGTCCAGCCGGTCTCGAAGGAGACCAACGTCCGCCAGGTTCTGAGCAAGGTGGAGCTGGGCGAGGCCGACGCCGGCGTCGTCTACCGGACGGACGCCGCCACGGCGCCCAAGAAGGTGGACGCCATCGACATCCCCGACGACCAGAACGCCATCGCCTCGTACCCGGCAGCCACCCTCAAGGAGTCGAAGCACAAGAAGGAGGCCGCGGCCTTCGTCAAGTGGCTCCGGTCCGCGAAGGCGCAGAAGCTGCTGCGTGAGGCGGGCTTCCAGAAGCCGTGACCCGCGCCCCTACCCCCGACCGCGCCACGCCGGGCGCCCGCTCCGTCCTGCGCTCGCGCACCCGCGTACGCACCCGGACCCGCACGCCGCTCGCGCTGGGCCTGCCCGCGCTGCTCGCCGTCGGGTTCCTGCTGCTGCCGCTGCTCGGCATCCTGGCGCGGACGGAGTGGGGGGAGCTGGGAACACACCTGGGCAGCGAGGGCGTCACCGAGGCGGTGAAGCTCTCGCTGCTGGTCTCCTGCGGTGCCCTGGCGCTCTCCCTGGTGCTGGGGGTACCGCTGGCCTGGCTGCTGGCCCGGGTCGACTTCCCCGGCAAGGCGCTGGTGCGGTCCCTCGTGCTGCTGCCGATGGTGCTGCCCCCGACAGTGGGGGGCGTGGCGCTGCTGCTGGGCTTCGGGCGGCGCGGGCTGCTGGGGCCGTGGCTGGAGAACACCTTCGGGATCGTCCTGCCCTTCCACACCTCGGGTGCCGTGGTGGCGGCGACGTTCGTGTCGATGCCGTTCCTGGTGATCAGTCTGGAGGGCACGCTCGCCGGACTGCGGCCCGCCTACGAGGAGACGGCTGCCTCGCTGGGGGCCTCCCCGGTGCGGGTGTTCCTGACCGTGACGCTGCCGCTGGTGGCCCCCGGGCTGGCCGCGGGGGCCGCGCTCACCTGGGCGCGGGCGCTGGGCGAGTTCGGGGCGACGATCACGTTCGCGGGCAACCTGCCGGGCACGACGCAGACGCTGCCGCTCCAGGTGTATCTGCTGCTCCAGGACCAGCCGGAGGCGGCCACCTCGGTGTCGCTGCTGCTGCTGGTCATCGCCATGGCCGTGCTCTTCGGGCTGCGCGGACGGTGGACCGGCGGTGGCGGGGGACGCGCGACGGGTGTCCCGCGCGCCGGAACCCAGGCGGTGGCGGAACCGGATGCGGGAGGGGGAACGGGAGCTGCGGCGGACGCGGACGGGGCCGAGGGCAGGGCCGGCCACGGGGCGCCCGGCTCGCACACCGGTCCGCAGTCCGCTCCGGATTCCGCCCCGGGGCCGGGCCCGCAGTGGGATCTGCACATCCAGGTCACCGGCTTCACCGAGCTCGCGCTCGACGCGGAGCCCGGCACCACCGTGGCCGTCGTCGGCCCCAACGGAGCGGGCAAGACGACGCTGTTGCGCGCGCTGCTCGGACTGACCCCGCGCGCCCGCGCCCGACTGGCCCTCGGCGGCGCGGAGGTGGGCACGCTGCCCCCGCACCGGCGGGGCGTCGCGTGGGTGCCGCAGGACGGTGCGCTCTTCCCGCACCTGAGCGCGCTGGCCAACACCGCCTACGGGCTGCGCGCCCAGGGCGTACGCCGCGCGGAGGCGCGCCGGCTGGCCGGGTCGTGGCTGGAGCGGCTGGGCGTCGGGCACCTGGCACACCGCCGGCCCGCGCAGTTGTCGGGCGGCCAGGCCGGGCGGGTGGCGCTGGCCCGCGCGCTGGCGGCCCGGCCCAGGCTGCTGCTGCTGGACGAGCCGCTGGCGGCCCTCGACCAGACGACGCGCGCCCATGTGCGGCACACCCTGCGTGGCCATCTGCGGCACTTCGGCGGCGTCTGCCTGCTGGTCACCCACGACCCGGTGGAGGCCGTGTCGCTGGCCGACCGGGTGCTGGTCCTGGAGGACGGCCGGGCCCTGCAGGACGCTCCCCCGGCCGAGGTGACCCGGCACCCCCGCTCGCCGTGGGTGGCGCGGATGCTGGGCCGCAACGCGCTGCCGGGCACGGCGGCCGGGGACGGCACGCTAGCTCTCGACGAGGGCGGCACCCTGGTGGTCGCCGACCCGGTGACGGAGGGCGCCGCCGTGCTGGCGGTCGTCGCCCCGGAGGCCGTCTCCCTGCACCGCGTACGCCCGCAGGGCAGTCCGCGCAATGTCTGGGTGGGGACGGTCCGCGAGATCACGGCGGTCGGCAGCCGGATGCGGGTGCTGGTCACCTGCGTGGGACATCCGGATCTGGTGGCCGAGGTGACCGCGGACGCGGTGGCCGAACTCGGCCTGGCGGACGGCACCGAGGTGTTCACCGGCGTCAAGGCCACGGAGATCGCACTCGTCGAGCGCTGACCCCCTTCCGACGCCTCCTCCCCCGCCGCCCGTTCGGGACAATGGCGATAATGGCGCGGTACGCCATCCAAGCGTTCCTTATACCGAACGGTAGGACCAGGGGCGCGCACCGGGAAGGGAGGGGCCGTGAGCGGTCCTGAGGGGACCACCGAGTCGGTCCGGGGCATGCTGGCGCTCAACCTGAAACGGGCCCGGGCCCAGCGGGGACTGTCGATCTCCGAGCTGTCGCGGCGCTCGAAGATCGGCAAGGCGACGCTCTCCCAGCTGGAGTCGGGCACCGGCAACCCGACCATCGAGACGGTCTTCAGCCTCTCCCGGGTGCTGGAGGTCCCCATCTCCGACCTGCTGGACACCCGCCCCCCGCTGGGCCTGCGGGTGGTGAGGGCGAGCGAGGTGGAGGTGCTCAGCGGCGAGGGCGTGGATCTGCGGCCGCTGCAGCGGATCGAGTCGGGCGAGGGCGTCTTCGAGGTGTACGACCAGCAGGTGCGGGCCGGTGAGCGGCGGGACTCGCTGGGCCATGTGGGCGTCGAGCACACCATCGTGCAGGCCGGCCGGCTCGGGGTGCGGGTGGAGGGCCGCGAGGTGGAGCTGGGCCCCGGCGACTACGTCGGCTTCGACGCCACGCTCCCGCACAGCTACACGGCCTTGGCGGAGACGGTGCGCTCCGTCCTGCTTCTGCAGTACCGCGCCGACCAGCGGCTGCATGCTCAGGCGCCGTACTCCGCCGGCGAGGGAGTGCCCTGCGGGGAGCGGTGAGCGCGCCGCCTGTCCCACCCGTTGACGGTCTCCGCCGCGCGGGCTTACGGTCCTTCTCGTTCGCTTTACCGAACGAGGGGGTTCGATGTACGGAACGCGCGCCGTGGTGCTCGGTGCGGGGATCGTCGGCGCGGCCTGCGCCCGCGAACTCGCCCGCGCCGGGCTGGCGGTGACCGTCGTCGACCGGGGCGGCCCCGCCTCGGCGACCACCTCGCACGGCGAGGGCAACGTGCTGGTCTCCGACAAGGGCCCGGGACCCGAACTCGAACTCGCCTGCCTCTCGCGGCAGTTGTGGCCGCAGGTGCTCGACGGGATCGCTGCGGGCTCCGCCGCGGGCCGCCGCGCCGCCGCCACCGCCGAGTGGGATCCCAAAGGCGGCATCGTCGTCGCGACGACGCGTGCCGGGGCCGACGGACTCGCCAGGTTCGCCGCTGAGCAGCGCGCGGCAGGCGTGCAGGCCCGGCCGCTGGAGACCGACGCGCTGCTGGAGGCCGAGCCGTTCGTCACGCGCGAGCACACCGCCGCCGTCCACTACCCCGAGGACGCCCAGGTCCAGCCCGCCGGTGCGGCCACCGCGCTGCTGAGTGATGCCCTCGCTGCGGGGGCGGCGCTGCGCTGCGGCGAAGAGGTGCGCTCCGGTGCCGTACGCGGTGGCCGGCTCACCGGAGTCCGCACCACCCGCGGGCTTCTGGAGGCCGACGTGTTCGTCAACGCCGCCGGACCCTGGGCCGGCGCGCTGGCCGCCCGCCTCGGTGCGCCGATCGCCGTCGAACCCCGGCGCGGCGACGTCCTGGTGACGACGCCGCTGCCGCCCACCGTCTTCCACAAGGTCTACGACGCCGACTACGTCGGGGCCGTCGGCAGCAGCGAGGAGGAGCTCCGCACCTCCGCGGTGGTCGAGTCCACCCGGGCCGGCAGCGTACTGATCGGCTCGTCACGGCGCCGGGTCGGCTTCGACGACCGGCTGCGGCCCGAGGTGCTCTCGGCCGTCGCCGCCAAGGCGCTGCGGCTCTTCCCCGCGCTGGCCGGAGTGCCGGTGATGCGGGCGTACGGCGGCTTCCGGCCGTACGTGCCCGACCACCTCCCGGTCATCGGCGCCGATCCGCGGCTGCCGGGCCTGTGGCACGCGACCGGGCACGAAGGGGCCGGTATCGGGCTGTCGGTGGGCACGGCCCGGCTGCTGCGCCACCTGCTCCTCGGCGGGCCCGCCCCGATGGACGCCGACGCCTTCCGGGTGGACCGTCCCGCCGTCCTCGGCCCCGCGTCGGACCGCGGGCGGCAAGGCACCACTGTCAGCGACGTCAGCCGGCAGCGAGACGTCCAGCACGGCGAGCGACAGCACGGCGCGCATCAGTGCGGCACACGCCGACACGCACCCGAGGACTCGCGGGAGGAGAGGTCATGAGCGCGCGACGCGTACCCGCCGCGCAGGACGCCGTCGGCCGCCGGGAACGGCCGCTGCACATCACCGTCGACGGCGAACCGGTCACCGGCATCGCCGGACAGAGCGTGGCCGGGGTGCTGCTGGCGGCCGGCCGCCGGGCCTGGCGGCAGGGTCCCTCCGGGGCGCCGCGCGGCGTCTTCTGCGGCATCGGCGTCTGCTTCGACTGCCTGGTGACCGTCAACGACGAGCCGGATGTGCGCGCCTGCCGCCGCCGGGCCGCCGACGGCGACGAGGTCACCACCTCCTCCCGCGCCCGGCCGACCGGACGGACCGGACGATCCGAGGCCGGGCAGCAGACCGGAACCGCCCACGGGGAGGAACGGTGAACAGGACGACGCCCCCGCACGTCGCGATCGTCGGCGCGGGACCCGCCGGGCTCTCGGCGGCGTACGCGGCGCTCGCCGCCGGCGCGCGGGTGACGCTGGTCGACGCGGCGGAGGAACCCGGCGGGCAGTACCACCGCACGGTGCCCGCGGACTACCGCGCCGAGCGCCCCGGCCGCCTCCAGCACGGGTGGCGCGCGTATCAGCTGCGCCGCCGCCGGGTGCTGAGCCATCCGCGCTGCCGGTGGCTGCCCCGGACCTCGGTGTGGGCGCTGGAGCAGCGGGAGGCCGCAGGTGAGGGGCCGCCGCGGGTGCACCTGGTGGGCCCGGGCCCGGTGGACGGTACGGGGCGCGCCCGGAGCACGCTGGACGCGGACGCGCTGGTCCTGGCCGTCGGCGCCCACGACCGGGTGCTGCCCTTCCCCGGCTGGCAGTTGCCCGGCGTCTACACGGCCGGGGCAGCACAGGCGCTGGCCAAGGGCGAGCGGGTGGCCGTCGGCGACCGGGTGGCCGTCGCGGGCGCCGGCCCCTTCCTCCTCCCGGTGGCCGCCTCGCTGCTGGAGGCCGGCTCACACGTGGCGGCCGTCCTGGAGGCCAACCCCGCCGCCACGGTCGTCCGGGGCTGGGGCCGCCGCCCCTGGCAGCTTGCCGCACAGTGGGGCAAGGCCGCCGAACTGGCCGCGTACACCGCGGCGCTGGCCCGCCACCGGGTGCCGTACCAAACGGGACGTGCGGTGGTCGAGGCGCGCGGGGACGGCCGGGTGGAGGAGGTCGTCACGGCGCGGCTGCGGCCCGACTGGTCGGTGGTGCCCGGAACCGGGCGCGTGCTCTGCGTGGACGCGGTGTGCGTCAGCCACGGTTTCAGCCCCCAGCTCGAACTGCCGCTGGCGGCGGGCTGCGCCCTGGAGGAGGCTCCGCCCGCCGCGGCGGGCGGGGATCCCGGAGCGGCTGGGGCGTACGTACGGGTCGACGAGGTGCAGCGCACCAGTGTGCCGGGCGTGTTCGCCGCCGGGGAGATCACCGGTGTCGCCGGCGCTCCGGCGGCGCGGGCGGAGGGCTCCGTCGCCGGGTGGACGGCCGCCGGGGGTGCCCCCTCGGCCCCTGCGCTGCGGGTGCTGCGGCAAAGCCGGGACGCGGGGCGGGCGTTCGCCGCGCGGCTCGCCCGTGCCCACCCCGTCGGCGCGGCATGGCCCGGCTGGCTGCGGCCGGAGACCGTGGTGTGCCGCTGCGAGGAGACCGACTACGGCACGCTGTGCGCCGCGCTGCGCTCACCCGCGGGTGCCGACCCACGCGTTTCCAAGCTCGCCACCCGCGCCGGTCTCGGTCCCTGCCAGGGCCGGATCTGCGGCCCCACCGTCGCCGCACTCCGCGCCCGCCTGGGCGCCGGGGAGGCCGGCACGTCCCCGGCCGAGGCGGCCGCCACCCACCGCAGGCCGGTCGCCCAGCCGATCCGGCTGGGCGAACTGGCCGCCTCCCCCGTTCCCCTCCCCCGTCCCGAAGAGGAGAAGCACTGATGAACCAGAGCACGCAGTCGGCCCGCGGTCTGGGCGGTGTCGTGGTGGCCACGGCCCTGCCGTACCGGGAGGAGGCCACGGCACCGGCCGGGCTGGCGGTCGACTACGACCGGTACGCCGAGCACTGCCGCTGGCTGGTGGAGCGCGGCTGCCACGGCGTGGGGCCCAACGGGTCGCTGGGCGAGTACTCGTCGCTCACGGACCAGGAGCGCCGCACGGTGGCCCGTACCGCGATCGAGGCGGTGGGCGACGCGGGCACCGTGGTGGTCGGCGTGCACGGTGTCGGCTCGCACCAGGCGCGGCACTGGACGGAGGTGGCCGCACAGGACGGCGCCGACGGCGTGCTGTGCCTGCCGCCGACGATGTACCGCGCCAACCGGGTGGAGGTCCTGGCCCACTTCGAGGCGGTGGCTTCCGTGGGGCTGCCCGTGATGGTCTACAACAACCCGATCGACACCAAGGTGGACCTGACCCCCGACCTGGTCGCGGAGATCGCACAGATCGACGGCGTGGTGGCCGTCAAGGAGTTCTCCGGTGACGTGCGCCGGGTACTGGAGATCAAGGAGCGGACCGCGGGCACCGGCCTGGAGGTGATCAGCGGCGCCGACGACGTCGTGCTGGAGAGCCTGCTCATGGGCGCGAGCGGCTGGTTCGCCGGGTTCCCCAACGTCTTCCCCGCCGAGTCCGCCCGCCTCTTCGAGCTGGCGACCGCCGGGCGGCTCGCCGAGGCCCGGGCCCTGTACGAGCCGCTGGTGGCCGCCTTCCGCTGGGACTCGCGCACCGAGTTCGTCCAGGCGATCAAGCTGGGCATGGAGCAGGTCGGCCGGTTCGGCGGCCCCTGCCGGCCGCCGCGCGGACCGCTGCCCGACGGCCTGCGCGCCCGGGTGGAGGCCGACATGGCGCGGGCGATCGCCGCCCTCGACGAGCGGACGGCCGCCTGATGCGCTCGGTCCGCACCCTCAGCGCCGTCGACTCGCACACCGAGGGCATGCCCACCCGGGTGGTCACCGGAGGGGTGCCGCCGATCCCGGGCGCGACGATGGCCGAGCGCCGCCGGTACGCCGTGCAGCACCTGGACGAGCTGCGCCGCTTCCTGGTGGACGAGCCGCGCGGGCACCCGGCGATGAGCGGCGCCCTGCTGCAGCCGCCCACCCGCCCGGACGCGGACTGGGGCGTGGTCTACATCGAGGTGAGCGGCTTCTTGCCGATGTGCGGGCACGGCACCGTCGGGGTGGCGACCGTACTGGTGGAGACCGGCATGGTGGCGGTGACCGAGCCGGAGACGCTGGTGCGGCTGGACACCCCTGCGGGGCTGGTCGAGGCGCGGGTCGCGGTGCGCGACGGGGTGGCCGAGAAGGTCACGCTGCGGAACGTGGACGCCTTCGCGCTGGAGCTGGACGCCTCCGTCACCGTTCCAGGACTGGGCGAGGTCGGCTACGACATGGCGTACGGCGGCAACTTCTACGCCCTCGTCGAACTCGACCGGATCGGCCTGCCGTTCGACCGCTCCCGCAAGGACGACATCCTGGCGGCCGGGCTGTCCATCATGCGCGCCGTCAACGAGCAGAACCGCCCCGCACACCCGGTGGACGCGGCCATCAGCGGCTGCAAGCACGTGCAGTTCCTCGCCCCCGGGTCGACCGGCCGCCACTCGCGCAACGCGATGGCCATCCACCCGGGCTGGTTCGACCGCTCCCCCTGCGGAACGGGGACCTCGGCGCGGATGGCGCAGCTCCACGCGCGCGGACTGCTGCCGCTGCGTACCGAGTTCGTCAACGAGTCCTTCATCGGAACCCGCTTCGTGGGACAGCTGCTTCGGACCGTCGAGGTCGGCGGTGTGCCCGGGGTGGTACCCGAGTTCTCGGGGCGGGCGTGGATCACCGGCATGGCCGACTACCTGCTGGACCCGCGCGACCCGTTCCCCCACGGCTTCGTCCTGTAGGCCGCGGCCGGGCGGCCGCGCGCCGCAGGCCGCCGGCGGACCGGAGGTCCCCTCATGTCCCGTACGACCCCCGCAAGACCACCGCGCTCCTCCCCGCCCCCCGCGCACGCCGGGCTGTTCGGCCGCGCCGGGATCTTCCGCCTCAAGCCCGTCGACTCCTCCGAGGAGGAGACGCGGGGCGGGCTGAAGCGGACCATGGGCCTGTGGCAGCTCGTCGCCCTCAGCCTGGGCGGACTCGTCGGTGCCGGTGTCTTCTCGCTGGCCGGGGTGGTGGCCCACGACGACGCGGGCCCCGCGGTGATGCTCTCCTTCCTCATCGCGATCGTGGCCAGCGGCGCCGCGGCGCTGTGCTACGCCGAGTTCGCGGGCATGATCCCGAAGGCGGGCTCCGCCTACACCTACTCCTACGCGGCGCTCGGCGAGGTGATCGGCTGGGCGATCGGCTGGGACCTGCTGCTGGAGTACACGGCGATCGTCGCGGTGGTGGCCATCGCCGTCTCCGGCTACTTCTCCTACATCCTGGAGCGGATCGGCGTCGACCTGCCGCACTGGATGCTGGGCGCTCCCGGCACCGGCTCCGGGCACAGGGTGGACGTGTTCGCGGCGCTGCTGTGCCTCCTGCTGGCCTTCGTCCTCTCCCGCGGCACCAAGGAGGCCGCGCGGTTCGAGACGGTGCTGGTCGTGGTGAAGCTGGGCATCGTCGCGCTGGTGGTGGCCGCGGGCGCCTTCCACATGTCGGCCGGCAACTTCTCGCCGTTCATGCCCTTCGGCATCGGCGGCGCGTTCACCGGCGCGGCCACCGCGTTCTTCGCCGTCTACGGGTACGACGCGATGAGCGCCGCCGCCGAGGAGAGCGCCGAGGCCAAACGGCTGCTGCCGAAAGCCATCGTGGTCTCGCTCGCCATCGCCGCCGTCGTCTACCTGCTGGTCTGCGTCGTCCTGCTGGGCATGCAGGACTACCGGCACATCGACACCGCCAGCCCGTTCTCCAGCGCCCTGGAGTCGGTGGGACTGGGCACTGCGGGGCTGGTCGTCGCGGTCGGCGCGGTGATCGGCGTGACGACCTCCGCGTTCGCCAACATGCTGGCCGTCACCCGCGTGTGGTACTCCATGAGCCGGGACGGGCTGCTGCCCCGCGCCTTCGCCCGCAACCATCCGCGCCGCCACGTGCCCACGCGGGTGATCTGGCCGGTCGGCATCGGCTCGGCGCTGATCGCGGGCTTCCTGCCCATCCGGGAGGCCGCGGACCTGACCAACATCGGCATCCTGGTGGCGTTCGTCGTCGTGGCCGTCGCCGTTATGGTGCTGCGCCGCACCCGCCCCGAGCTGCCCCGCGCCTTCCGCACCCCGCTGGTCCCCCTCGTACCGGCCGTCGGCGTGGCCTTCTCCTGCTGGCTGATAGCCCACCTCGACCCGGTCACCTGGCTGCGGTTCGCCGGCTGGATGGCCCTCGGCATGGTCGTCTACGGCGTCTTCGGCTACCGCAACTCCGCGGAGCACCGGCCCGCGGAGCACCGGCCCGCGGATCCCCCGCCCCCCGGCAACGACAAGGAAACCCCCGCACCATGAGCCCCACGAGTATCCCGCAGGTCCATGAGGCGGTCCGCGCCGCCGCCGCTGCCGCCCCGCACTGCGCCGCCGCCTCCCCCACCGTGCGGGCCGGCGCGCTGGTGGCCGTCGCCGACGCGCTGGAGGCCGAGCGCGCCGCACTGGTCGCGACCGCCGACGCGGAGACGTCGCTGGGCACGGCCAGGCTGGAGGGCGAGCTGAGCCGCACCACCTTCCAACTGCGGCTGCTGGCCGACGAGGTGCGCACCGGTACCCTCCACGACGCGCGCCTGGACAGGCCCGACCCCCGCTGGCCCACCGGCCCCCGGCCCGACCTGCGGCGCTGCCGCACGGCACTCGGCCCCGTCCTCGTCTTCGCCGCGAGCAACTTCCCCTTCGCCTTCAGCGTCGCGGGCGGCGACACCGCCTCCGCGTGGGCCGCCGGCTGCCCCGTCGTCGTCAAGGCCCACCCCGGTCACCCCGCACTCGCGCGGCGTACGGCCGATACCGTCCACCGCGCCCTGCGCGAGGCCGACGCGCCCACGGGCATGTTCGCCCTGATCGAGGGCGAGGAGGCGGGCGTTGCGGCGCTGCGCCATCCCGCGCTGGCTGCCGCCGCGTTCACCGGCTCGCAGCGCGGCGGCCTGGCGCTGGCCCGGATCGCCGCCGAACGCGAGGTGCCGATCCCCTTCTACGGCGAACTCGGCAGCGTCAACCCGGTGGTCGTCACCCCGCAGGCCGCCGCGGCGCGGGGCACGGAGATCGCCGAAGGGTACGTCGGCTCCCTCACCCAGGGCGCGGGACAGTTCTGCACCAATCCGGGGCTCCTGTTCGTCCCCTCCGCCACCTGTCTGGTCACGGACATCGCCGCGCGGCTCAGCGAGGTCCGCGGGGCGCCGATGCTGGGCCGGTGGATCGCCGACGGGTACACGGCCGCGGCGCGACGGCTCGCCGCGCAGCCCGGGGTGCGGACCCTCGTATGGCCCGACGCGCCCGAAGAGGCGGGCGCACCGGGTCCGCGGCTGCTCACGACGGACTCGCGGCGTTCACCGCGGCGGGCCCGGCCCTCACCGAGGAGTGCTTCGGGCCGCTCGGTCTGGTGGTCACGTACGAGGACATCGAGCCCCTCGCCGAGGCTGTCGCCGCGCTGCCGGGCCAGTTGACGGCGAGCCTGCACGCGGAACCGTCCGAGACGGGAGAACTCGGCGCTCTGGCGGGGGCGCTGACCTCCCGCGCCGGGCGACTGCTGTGGAACCAGTGGCCCACCGGGGTCTGTGTGACCCCCGCGATGCAGCACGGCGGCCCCTACCCGGCCGCCACCACCCCCGCCACCACCTCGGTGGGCACGGCCGCCCTCGAACGCTTCCTGCGCCCGGTCGCCTACCAGTCCTGCCCACAGGACCTGCTGCCCCCACCGCTGCGCGACGACAACCCCTGGAACGTGCCACAGCAGATCTCCGGATAGGCCCGGCCCGTGGACGCTCCGGCGACCTTCACCTGGTCGGTCCGTCACCCAGGAGGAGCGGCCGAGTCGCCGTCGCCGGTCCCGGTACGCGCACGGGCCGACGCACGGGTACGGGTACGGGTACGTCGTACCGTCGCACGCCACGCCGTGCCGCCCGTCGCCAGGGCCAGGGTCACCAGCAGGGTGCTGACCCACAGCGGGCCGCGGTAGCCGTGGCCGGCGGCGATTGCGGCGCCGCCCGCCCACGGGCCCACCGCGGCGCCCACGTTGAGCGCCGCGGTGGCGAAACCGCCCGCGAGGGTGGGAGCCCCGGCCGCCGCGTACAGCACCTGCGCGATCAGGAGGGTTCCCACGCCGAAGGAGAGGGCTCCCTGGACGAGCACCAGCACGACGGCCGCGACCGGGTGCGCCGCCACGAGTGCGTACAGCACCCAGCCCGCGCCCAGCAGTACCCCGCCCGCTGCCGACGCCCGCACCGGGCGGGTGTCCGCCAGGCGGCCGGCCAGGGTCACGCCCAGGAACGAGCCGAGGCCGAAGAGGGCCAGCAGCAGCGGCACCCAGGCGGTGCCGAACCCGGTGACCTCGGTGGCCAGCGGAGCGAGGTAGGTGAACGAGCAGAAGGTGGCGCCGTTGACGAGGGCGGCCGGCAGCAGGGTCAGCAGCGGCCGGGGCCTGCGCAGGGCGGCCAGTTCGCCACGGACACCGACGCTCGGCGCCACGCTGTCGGCGGCGGCGCCCGGTACGGAGCGCAGAAGCGCCACCAGCGCGGGTACGGAGACCACGGCCACGGCCCAGAACGCGGACCGCCACCCCCACACCTGCCCCAGCAGCGCGCCCGCGGGCACCCCGGCCACACAGGCGAGGGTGACCCCGCTCAGCAGCACTGAGGTGGCACGGCCCTTGGCGTCGGGCCCGACCAGCGCGGCGGCCGTCGTCAGGGCGACGGCGAGGAATCCGGCGTTGGCGAACGCACCGACGACGCGTGTGCCCAGCAGCACGGCGAAGCTGCTGGTCACCGCCCCGACCACGTGCACCAGCAGAAAGGCGGACAGGAAGCCGAGCAGCGCCCGACGCCGGTCCCAGCGGCGGCCGACCACCGCCATCAGCGGGGCCCCGACGACCATCCCCGCAGCGAACGCCGAGGTCAGCAGCCCGGCCGAGGACACGGTCACCCCCAGGTCGGCGGCGAGGTCCGGAAGGAGCCCGGACAGCATGAACTCCGAGGTCCCCTGCGCGAACACCGCCGACGCGAGGACGTACAGCACAAATGGCATGCGAAACTCCGCAATCCCGTGAATGGAGGACAGCGGCAGGCGCGCGACACCGGGCCGGCCGGGGCGGTGCCCCCGGAAAGGGGCCGTCCGTCCGGTCGCGGGGCCGCGGTGGAGCACACGACTGCCGCGGAAGGATCCGGAACACGGCAACCCGGGCAGGGCGCTCGACGCATACGCACAACCGACCGCACGACGGCGGTCACCGCACAGCGGTCACCGCGCAGAAGTCGTCACGCGGCAGTCGTCGTGGAAGCAGCCTGCGTGCAGGGCCTCCGTCCGGAGGGCCCTGCACGGGGCGGAACGTCGCGGAGCAGCCACCGGGCGGCCGGTGGCTACCGTCTGGAGGCCTCGGGACTGGACACGCCCGGCACCCTAGCCCCGCAGGACACCCCGGTCGACTCCTTTCCGGCGGCTCCCGGCGCCTCTGCCGCGCGGCCCCCGCCCGCTAGGGTGCGGCCTGTCATGAGCAACGAACCTGATGTCCGCACCCTCTTCGACTTCGTCGCCCACACCGCCCGCCTGCGCGAGGTGGAGCGGCACAACCACGCCACCGCCGAGCGGCGCGAGTCCGTGGCCGAGCACTCCTGGCACCTGGCGATGGTGTGCTGGACGCTGCACACCGAGTTCGAACGGGAGAGCGGGCTTCCGCTGAGCCTGGAGCGGATGCTGAAGCTGTGCCTGATGCACGACCTGGTGGAGATCGACGCCGGTGACCCGTCGGCCTGGCACACGGCCGAGGCAGGCGACGACGCCCTCGACCGGAAGGCCCGCACCGAGGAGGCGGCGGCCCAGGACCGCTTCGGCGCACTCCCCGCCCCGCTCGGCCCGGAACTGCTCGCCCTGTGGCGGGAGTACGAGGAGGCCGCCACGCCCGAGGCGCGCCTGGTACGGGGCGCCGACCGGCTCAACCCCGCGCTGATGCGTCTGCTCACCGGACAGGGCTGGGCCGACGTGGACGCCGACGCCGCCGCCCTCGACCAGCTCCAGCTCCCGCGCGTGAGCGGGAGCCCCACGCTGACGGCGCTGTACGAGGAGGTCAGGGAAGCCGCCCTCACCCAGGGCCTCCTCCGCCCCTGACCCCCTGACCTCTCACCGCGGTGGCTCCTGCGCACCCGTACCGGCTGTCCCAGCCGGACACCGGCCGCCGCGGCGGGTGGGGCGCCAGGGCCCCAGGCCGGGAAGGGTGCCGCCGAACGCGGCGGGAACCCGGCCCGGGGTACGTCCGTCGAGCACCACCGACCACACCTGCGGTCCGACGTCATCGCCGGCGGGTCAGCGGGTGCCGCGTTCGCCGCCGTTGACGTTGAGGACCTGCGCCGTGATGTCGCGGGCCGCGTCGGAAGCCAGGAAGGCGACGGCGCCCGCGATGTCGCCGGGTGTGCCGGGGCGGCCCAGCGCGGTGGAGTTGATCAGGTGGTCCCGGCGCTCGGTGGTGAGCTTGCCCTTGAAGAACTCGGTGTCGGCGATGTAGCCCGGAGCGACGACGTTCGCCGTGATGTCCCGTGGGCCCACCTGCTGGGCCAGGCCCAGATTCCAGGAGGCCAGCCCGGCCTTGGCCGCCGCGTACGCACCGACGCCCTTGTCGGCCGCGATGGAGCCGATGCTGATGATCGCTCCGCCTGGTGCGATCCGGCCCTCGACCGCTCGGGTCGTCAGCGCCACGCCGAGCAGGTTGGCGTCCAGGTTGGCGCGGAAGTCCCGCGCGAAGACCTCCAGCGCGCCGAGCCCCTCGTCGTCCTTTGCCACCAGGTCGGTGTTGCCGCCCGCGTTGTTGACCAGGACGTCGAGCCGGTCCGGCAGCGCGTCGAGCAGTCGGGTGACCGCCTCGGGGTGGGTGTGGTCGCACACCACCGCCCGCGCCCCGATCCGGTCGGCCGCCGCCTCCAGCGGCGCCCGCCGCCGGCCGGTGACGACGACCGACTCCCCGTCCTGCGCGAAGCGTTGGGCGACGGCGAAGCCGATGCCGGTCGCGCCACCGGTGACCAGGATGCCCCGTGCCATAGAGTGTCCTCCAGAGAATCGTTCAGTTCTAAATTTAGACCTGAACGTAACCCGGAGGAGGCCCCGTGGCAAGCGAGAACCCCGACCCCGCGTCCGACCCCGTCGAAGCCATCGCCGCCGCCTGGCAGCGCGAACGGCCCGGCACCCCCGTCTCCTCCATCGGCGTCGTCACCCCGCTGTGGCGGCTGGCCAAGCTCTTCGGTGACGACCGCCGCCGGGTGCTGGCCCGCGCCGGGGTCGACACCGCCACTCTCGACCTGCTCAGCATGTTGCGGCGCGCGGGCGAGCCGTACGCGCTCACCACGCGCGAGCTCGCCGAACGCTCCATGATCACGGCCGGTGCCATCTCCCAGCGGGTGGCCCGCGCCGAACGCGAGGGCCTGGTCACCCGGCGTCCCGGCGCGGCCCGCCGCCGCTCCGTCCTGGTCGAACTCACGGCGGAGGGGCACACGTTGGTCGAGTCCACCGTCGACCAGGTCCTCACCCGCGAGGCCGACCTGCTGACCGGCCTCACCGCCGAGCAGCAGAACCAACTGGCGGGGCTGCTGCGTGTTCTGCTGCAGGACGTGCAACAGCGGTTGAACGATCACGGACTGACCCAGGTGGGGGAACCGGAGTAAGGCCCGGCTATCGACTGTCGGCCCTCTCTTCCCCTGTAGTAACTTTCGAGAGATCGAACTGCGGGCAGAGAGCTGAGAGATTCGTTGCATATGAACAAGCAGGCGAGCACAGCGATGTGGACCGCAGGAGCCGTCACCGCGGCCCTGCTGTTGGGCGCGTGCGGGGGCGGTGACAGCGACTCGAAGGGCGAGATCAAGGGCGCGGGCGACGGCGGGCCGTCGAAGTCCAGCGCCGCCCCGAAAAAGAGCTCCGGCCCGTCCAGGGCCGAGCCTTCCGAGATCAAGTTGGCGAAGGACGCCAAGAACGTCTTCGAGGACGCCGGGACAGGTGACCCGAAGAAGAAGGCGGTCCTGGCGGACAACCAGCGGCGGATCAACTCGATCGACCGGGTGATCACCACCCGGAAGGACACCGACCTGGTGAAGAAGTACGCCAAGGGCGAGTCCTTGATGGCTTCGGACAAGTACGTCCTCGAAACCATCAAGGAGAATCAGAGCTGGGCCGGTGTCACGCGCTACTACGACCAGCACGTCGAGTTGCAGAGTGACACCGTCGCGCAGGTCAGCTTCTGCACCGACGAGAGCAAGGCGAAGAACAAGGATCTCAAGACGGGCAAGCTGGAACCGAACAACGGGGGCGACTTGAACTACATCTTCAGCCGACTTCGTCTGGAGCGAAACAAGGACGGGGTGTGGCAGGCAACGTCGGGTTCCGAGACAGCGAAGGCCAAGAAATGCATGGACTGATGCGCAGAGGCTCAGTCGTCGTGATGGCTACTGGGCTGCTCATCGCCGGGTCGGGTTTCGCCCATGCGGGCCCGAAGGGATCGGGCACCAACAAGGCGACCGGTTCGACGGACAAGACCGACCTCGTCTCGGAAGTGTCCCGCGTGCAGGTCAGCGGCGCAGGCGGCGGTGGGCGCGGGGACACCGTCAAACTCACCCCGCAGAACTCCAACTGGGAACCGCCGGCGTGCTGGTACGAGCCGAAGACGTCCCCGAAGGAGCTCAGGAAGAAGATCGAGGGCGCCAAGCCTGAGAAGCCGAAGAAGAAAAAGAAGAAGACCGGCTTGATCTTCGACGATCTCTCCGAGAGCAACCACAAGGCCGCGGACGCGATAGCCAATCAGGTGGTCGGGCTCTACGAGAACTACTACCAGACCGACAAGTACAAGAACTACAACATGGACAAGCAGGGCGAGGGCATGTTCTGGGAGGGGGTGAAGAATCCCGACCGTGCCGACGATCCGGAGGCCGACAAGTGCGGCCAACACGCTTATTGGGTCGACAAGGGCAAGACCCCCGAGGACGTGCCGCTCGCGGTGAGTCCGAAGGTGCTGGCGGAGTACGCCTACGAGCGGCTCCCCATCCCCCGCACCGAGATCTCCACGAACCCCGAGGACAAGCAGACGGTCAACCTCGACACCTGGGTGTGGGCGGACAAGAAGAAGTTCAGGTCGGTGAGCGTGACGGCCTCACTGGACAACCCGCACATCTCGGCCACGACGACGGCCGAGCCCGTCTCCCTCACGCTCGATCCCGGTACCGAGGACGCCAAGACGTATCCGGCGTCGGGGAAGTGCAAGCTCGGGGAGCCGTACTCCGCGGGGAAGAAGGACGAGACCCCGCCGTGCGGGGTGCGCTACCTGCGTGCCTCCGCGAAGAACGGCTCCTATCCGTTGAAGGCGACCCTCACGTGGGAGATCTCCTGGAAGGGCTCGGACGGCAGCGGCGCCGGCCTGCCGGCCGGGGAGTTCAGCACCACGCACGACGTCACGGTCAAGGAGATCCAGTCCATCGTGCGGGACTGAGCCCGCGCAGGGCGTGCGGGCGGCGGCCGCTCAGAAGGTGACCGTGGCGGTGACCGGCACGTGGTCGGAGAGGGTCACGTGCTGGTCGGTCACGTAGCAGGAGGCGGCCGCCGAGGGGTTGGTGAACAGGTAGTCGAGTTTGCCGCCCCGGGTGCCGTTCTGCCGCTGGTAGGTGCCCTTGCCGGTGCGGGCGCCGCCGGCCGCGTCCTGGCTGCATTCCTTGTAGTCGGCGTAGAGGGGGTCGAGCATCGGTCCGGTGAGGCCCGAGCTCTGGGTGGGGGCCGCGTTCAGGTCGCCGCCGAGGACGACGCGGGAGCTGTTCCTGCCGTAGCCGGCGAGCTCCTCGGCCTGCCCGTACTGGGAGGTGAGGAACTCCGAGGCCTGCTTCTCGGACCAGCCGGAGTGGCCGCCCTTCCACGGGGTGAGGTGGGTGCCGCAGAAGCGGGTGCCGAGCGCGTCGGCGCAGACGGCGGCCTGGTGGACGTTCCAGTGGCCCCAGGCGTCGCGGGCGTTGGGCACGTTCTTGGTGGCGTAGTGGTAGCGGTGGAAGGTCGGGGCGGTCGACCTGACTCCGACGGCGACGCCGAACTGGCCGCGGCCGCCCGCGCACTGGCGCTTGACGATGCTGTCGCCCTTGCCGGAGCCGGAGCCGCGGTCGAGGATGCCGGAGAAGCCGAAGCGCCAGCCCGCCATGCCGTCGAGGGTGCGGAGTTTCTCGACGTCGGCGTAGCAGATCTCCTGGAGGAGCACCGCGTCGAGGCCGTCGTGCTGCTGCATGTGCCAGCGGATACCGGCGGCGACCTTGCCGGTCTGCCGTCCGTTGGCGCACAGTGCCTGGCCCTTGTCGTCCTTGCGGGGCGCGGAGTTGGCGCACGTGTTCCAGGTCATGACCTGGACGGAGGCGGGTGCGGCTGCGGGCGCGGTACGGGCCGCTGCCGCGGTCCCTCCCCCGGTGAGTGAGACGGTGGCCAGGGCCGTCGCCGTGGCGGCGAGGGTCCAGCCGATGTTCCGCCGCCGCCGAGCCCCGTATCGCACGCGCATGTGCCCTCCCGCTCTGTCGTCCCCGTCCCTGTCGGCCGGGGCCGACGGCAGGCTACTGCCGGAGCAAGGGGGCCGGAAAGGGCGCGCGGGGACGTGAAGACAGGCGCGGGGGCGGAAGGGGCCGCGCGGGGGCGTCGTGCCGGTGCGGGCGCACGTGCGGCGCCTGCCGTAAACCCGGTCGGGGACTCGGCAGGCGCCGCGGCGCCCGTACGTCCTTGTACGGAGGTTCTTCGGGAGGGCGGCTCAGACGGTGAGCGGCCGGTCGGTGGGGCGGATCGGGGCGTGCAGGGTGCTGCGGGCACCGGTCAGCCGGCGGTCGACGGCCTTCGCGGCGGAGCGGCCCTCGGCGATGGCCCACACGATGAGGGACTGGCCGCGCCCGGCGTCCCCGGCGACGTACACGCCGGGCACGTTGGTCTCGTAGGAGTCGTCCCGGGCGATGTTGCCGCGGGCGTCGAGGTCCACCCCGAACTGCTCGACGAGGCCGTTCTCCCGGTCGACGCCGGTGAAGCCCATGGCGAGGGTGACCAGTTGGGCGGGGATCCGGCGCTCGGTGCCGGGCTTGGGCTCCAGCTTGCCGTCCACCATCTCGATCTCCACCAGGTGGAGCCACTGGACGTTCCCGGCTTCCTGTCCCTCTTCGGGGGCGGAGCCCTCGAAGTGGGTGGTGTTGACGGAGTAGACCCGCTCGCCGCCCTCCTCGTGGGCGGAGGTCACCTTGTAGAGCATGGGGAAGGTCGGCCAGGGCTGGCGGGCGGTGTCCCGTTCCTCGCCCGGCCTGGGCATGATCTCCAGTTGGGTGACGGAGGCGGCGCCCTGCCGGTGCGCGGTGCCGACGCAGTCGGCGCCGGTGTCGCCGCCGCCGATGACGACGACGTGCTTGCCCTCGGCGGAGATCGGCGAGGTGCCGTAGTCGCCCTCCTGCACCTTGTTGGACAGCGGCAGGTACTCCATCGCCTGGTGGATGCCGTTCAGTTCGCGTCCCGGCACCGGCAGGTCGCGGGCCGTGGTGGCGCCGGCGGCCACCACCACGGCGTCGTACCGCTTGCGCAGCTTCTTCGCGTCGAGGTCGCGGCCGATCTCGATGCCGGTGCGGAACTTGGTGCCCTCCGCGCGCATCTGCTCGATGCGGCGGTTGATGTGCCGCTTCTCCATCTTGAACTCGGGGATGCCGTACCGCAGCAGCCCGCCGAGGCGGTCGGCCCGCTCGTAGACCACGACGGTGTGGCCCGCGCGGGTGAGCTGCTGGGCTGCGGCCAGGCCGGAGGGGCCCGAGCCGATGACGGCGACGGTCTTGCCGCTGAGCCGCTCGGGCGGCTGCGGGGTGATGTCACCGTTGTCCCACGCCTTGTCGACGATGGAGACCTCGACGTTCTTGATGGTGACCGGCGGCTGGTTGATGCCCAGCACGCACGCCGACTCGCACGGGGCGGGGCACAGCCGCCCGGTGAACTCGGGGAAGTTGTTGGTGGCGTGCAGCCGTTCGGAGGCGGCCGCCCAGTCACCGCGGTAGGCGTAGTCGTTCCACTCGGGGATGAGGTTGCCCAGCGGACAGCCGTTGTGGCAGAAGGGGATGCCGCAGTCCATGCAGCGTCCGGCCTGCTTGCCGACGATGGGCAGCAGGGAGCCGGGGACGTAGACCTCGTTCCAGTCCTTGACCCGCTCCTCGACGGGGCGGGACCTGGCGACCTCGCGGTCGGTGGTCAGAAAGCCCTTGGGGTCAGCCATTGGTCGCCGCCTCCATCATCTTCTCGTGGGTCTCCGTCTCGGAGAGTCCCGCTCGCTCGGCGGCGTCCTTGGCGGCGAGCACGGCCTTGTACGTGGCGGGGAGGACCTTGCGGAAGCGCCCGGCCGCGCCCTGCGGCCCGTCCCAGTCGGCGAGGAGCCGGGCGGCCACGGTGGAGCCGGTCTCCTCCTGGTGGCGGCGCACGACGTCGTGCAGCCACGCGGTGTCCTCGTCGGTCAGGTCCTCGACGGCTCCGCGCAGTCCGGCGTTGACGTTGGCCAGGTCGAGGTCGACGACGTAGGCGGCGCCGCCGGACATGCCGGCGCCGAAGTTGCGTCCGGTGGAGCCCAGGACGACGGCCGAGCCCCCGGTCATGTACTCGCAGCCGTGGTCGCCGACGCCTTCGGAGACGACCAGGGCGCCGGAGTTGCGGACGCAGAAGCGCTCGCCGACCCGGCCGCGGAGGAAGATCTCCCCTCCGGTGGCGCCGTAGGCGAGGGTGTTGCCCGCGATGGTGGAGTACTCGGCCAGGTGGTCGGCGCCCCTCTCCGGGCGGACGACGACCCGGCCGCCGGAGAGGCCCTTGCCGACGTAGTCGTTGGCGTCGCCCTCCAGTCGGAGGGTGATGCCACGGGGTACGAAGGCGCCGAAGGACTGCCCGGCCGAGCCGGTGAAGGTGATGTCGACGGTGTCGTCGGGCAGGCCGGCGCCGCCGAACTTCTTGGTGACCTCGTGCCCGAGCATGGTGCCGACGGTCCGGTTGGTGTTGCGGATCGCGACCTGGGCGCGGACCGGCTGCGCGTGCTCGGCGGTGTCGGCCTCCAGCGCGTCGGCGGCCAGCTTGATCAGTTGGTTGTCCAACGCCTTCTCCAGGCCGTGGTCCTGCTCGACGGCCTGGTGGCGGACGGCTCCTGCGGGCAGTTCGGGGAGGTGCAGCAGCGGCGCCAGGTCCATGCCCTGGGCCTTCCAGTGGTTCACGGCGCGGGAGGTGTCGAGCAGTTCGGTGTGCCCGATGGCCTCGTCCAGCGACCGGAAGCCCAGTTCGGCCAGGAGTTCGCGGACCTCCTCGGCGATGAACTCGAAGAAGTTGACGACGTGCTCGGCCTTGCCGCTGTAGCGCTCGCGCAGCGTCGGATTCTGGGTGGCGATGCCGACGGGACAGGTGTCCAGGTGGCAGACGCGCATCATGACGCAGCCGGAGACGACCAGCGGAGCGGTGGCGAAGCCGAACTCCTCGGCGCCCAGCAGGGCGGCGATCACCACGTCGCGCCCCGTCTTGAGCTGGCCGTCGGTCTGCACGACGATCCGGTCACGCAAGCCGTTAAGCAGCAGCGTCTGCTGCGTCTCGGCCAGCCCGAGCTCCCAGGGGCCGCCCGCGTGCTTGAGGGACGTCAGCGGGGAGGCGCCGGTGCCGCCGTCGTGCCCGGAGACCAGGACGACGTCCGCGTGGGCCTTGGAGACGCCCGCCGCGACCGTGCCGACGCCGACCTCGGAGACCAGCTTCACGTGGATGCGGGCTGCCGGGTTGGCGTTCTTCAGGTCGTGGATGAGCTGGGCGAGGTCCTCGATGGAGTAGATGTCGTGGTGCGGGGGCGGCGAGATGAGGCCGACGCCGGGCGTGGAGTGCCGGGTCCTGGCCACCCACGGGTAGACCTTGTGGCCGGGCAGCTGGCCGCCCTCGCCGGGCTTGGCGCCCTGGGCCATCTTGATCTGGATGTCGTCGGCGTTGACGAGGTACTCGCTGGTGACGCCGAACCGGCCGGAGGCCACCTGCTTGATGGCGGAGCGCCGCGCCGGGTCGTAGAGCCGCTCGGGGTCCTCGCCGCCCTCGCCGGTGTTGGACTTGCCGCCGAGCTGGTTCATGGCGATGGCCAGCGTCTCGTGCGCCTCGCGGGAGATGGAGCCGTAGGACATGGCGCCGGTGGAGAACCGCTTGACGATCTCGCTCGCCGGCTCGACCTCCTCGATCGGGACGGGGGAGCGCTCGCCCTGGAAGGCGAAGAGGCCGCGCAGTGTCATCAGCCGCTCGGACTGCTCGTCCACGCGCTGGGTGTACTGCTTGAAGATGTCGTAGCGGCGCTGCCGGGTGGAGTGCTGGAGGCGGAAGACCGTGTCCGGGTCGAACAGATGCGGTTCGCCCTCGCGGCGCCACTGGTACTCGCCGCCGATGTCGAGGGCGCGGTGCGCGGGGGCGATGCCGGAGGCGGGGTAGGCCTTGGCGTGCCTGGCCGCGACCTCCTGGGCGACGACGTCGAGGCCGGCGCCGCCGATCTTGGTGGTGGTGCCGTGGAAGTAGCGGTCGACGAACGCCTCGTCGAGGCCGACGGCCTCGAAGACCTGGGCGCCGCGGTAGGAGGCGACGGTGGAGATGCCCATCTTGGACATCACCTTCAGCACGCCCTTGCCCAGCGCGTAGATCAGGTTGCGGATGGCCTGCTCGGGCGCGAGCTCCTCCGCGCCGGGCAGGAAGGTGCCGGCCCGCACCAGGTCCTCGACCGACTCCATGGCCAGGTAGGGGTTGACGGCGGCGGCGCCGTAGCCGATCAGCAGCGCCACGTGGTGGACCTCGCGGACGTCACCGGCCTCGACCAGCAGCCCCACCTGGGTGCGCTGCTTGGTGCGGATGAGGTGGTGGTGCACCGCGGAGGTGAGCAGCAGCGACGGGATCGGCGCCTGCTCCGCGTCGGAGTGCCGGTCGGACAGGACGATGAGCCGGGCCCCCGACTCGATCGCCGCGTCGGCCTCCACACAGATCTGCTCGATCCGGGCCGCGAGGCCGTCCCCTCCTTCGGCGACTTTGTAGAGCCCGGAGAGCGTGGCGGACTTGAAGCCCGGCATGTCGCCGTCGGCGTTGATGTGGATGAGCTTGGCCAGCTCGTCGTTGTCGATCACGGGGAACGGCAGGGTGACGCTGCGGCAGGAGGCCGCGGTCGGCTCCAGCAGGTTGCCCTGCGCGCCCAGCGGCGAGTGCAGCGAGGTGACCAGTTCCTCGCGGATGGCGTCCAGCGGTGGGTTGGTGACCTGCGCGAACAGTTGGGTGAAGTAGTCGAAGATCAGCCGCGGCCGCTTGGAGAGCGCGGCGATGGGCGAGTCGGTGCCCATGGAGCCGATCGGTTCGGCGCCGGCGCGGGCCATCGGGGCGAGCAGGACCCGCAGCTCCTCCTCGGTGTAGCCGAAGGTCTGCTGGCGGCGGGTGACCGAGGCGTGGGTGTGCACCACGTGCTCGCGCTCGGGCAGCTCCGCGAGGTCGATGAGGCCCGCGTCCAGCCACTCCTGGTAGGGGTGCTCGGCGGCGAGCCGGGCCTTGATCTCGTCGTCCTCGACGATGCGGTGCTCGGCGGTGTCCACCAGGAACATCCGGCCGGGCTGGAGGCGGCCCTTGCGCACGATGCGGTCGGGGGCGATGTCCAGGACGCCGACCTCGGAGGCGAGGACGACGAGCCCTTCGTCGGTGACCCAGTAGCGGCCGGGGCGCAGCCCGTTGCGGTCGAGAACGGCACCGACCTGGGTGCCGTCGGTGAAGGTGACGCAGGCGGGACCGTCCCAGGGCTCCATCATCGTGGAGTGGTACTGGTAGAACGCCCTGCGGGCGGGGTCCATGGAGTCCTGCGACTCGGCCGACTCCCAGGCCTCGGGCACCATCATCAGCACCGAGTGCGGCAGCGAACGGCCGCCCAGGTGCAGCAGCTCCAGCACCTCGTCGAAGGTGGCCGAGTCGGAGGCGCCGGGGGTGTTGATCGGGAAGATCCGCTCCAGCGTCTCGTGGTCCGGGCCGCTGTGCCGGCCGGAGCCGAACAGCTCCGAGGCGAGCTGGGACTCGCGGGCCCGCATCCAGTTGCGGTTGCCCTGCACGGTGTTGATCTCGCCGTTGTGGGCGACGAACCGGTAGGGGTGGGCCAGCGGCCAGCTCGGGAAGGTGTTGGTGGAGAACCGGGAGTGCACCAGCGCGATGGCGGTGGCGAAGCGGCGGTCCGACAGGTCGGGGAAGAACGGTTCGAGCTGCCCGGTCGTCAGCATGCCCTTGTAGACCAGGGTGCGGGCGGACAGGGAGGGGAAGTACACCCCGGCCTCGCGCTCGGCGCGCTTGCGCAGCACGAATGCGAGCCGGTCCAGCGCGATGCCCTCGCGCGGCTCCCCGGGCCCCCCGGCGACGAACAGCTGGCGGAAGGTCGGCATGGTGGCGCGGGCGCCGGGGCCCAGCAGCTCGGGTGCGACGGGCACGTCGCGCCAGCCGAGCACGGTGAGCCCTTCCTCGGACGCCAGCGTCTCGATGTGCGAGACGGCTGCCGAGGTGGCCTCGGGGTCCGCCTCCTCGTGCGGGAGGAAGGCGATGCCCACGGCGTAGCAGCCCTGCTCGGGCAGGGTGAAGGGCACGCTCTCGCGGAGGAAGACGTCGGGGATCTGGAGGAGGATGCCGGCGCCGTCGCCGGTGTCCGGGTCCGAGCCCGTGGCTCCCCGGTGCTCCAGGTTGCGCAGTACGGTCAGCGCCTGGTCGACCAGGGTGTGGTCGGCCTCGCCCGACAGGGTCGCCACGAAGCCGACACCGCAGGCGTCGTGCTCGTATCGGGGGTCGTACATGCCCTGCTTGGCAGGGCGGTGGGCGGCCCAATCCGCTGTCGGCGCAGCACGCATCGGCAGCTCCCGTCGTCTCGTGGCAGTGGTACGTACCGAGGGACGACGTTGGCCCTCATGTGGCAGAAAATTTTCGTGCAGGTTACAGGGTCGCCGACTTCCCGAAAAGTGGAAAGCACGTCTCGCAATGCGGACATGGGCGCCTCGCTCACCCACGCGGGGCGGCGCACCTCGGCCCTGTGGGGCCTGCACGGGGGTCGGGGCGGGTGGCCCCGGAAGAAGGAGGTTCCCCCTCGGCACACCGGCCGCGGGAGACACCGACGCACGCGGCTCTGCGTGACATCGGGTGGACGCCGGCCTCGTTGCCGGCGGCGTTACTGACTACTGCCCGGCGCACCGGAAGACGAAACCGCCGGGTAACACGCGGATCATGCCCCGAGCGCCCCCTCGAACGCTGTGACGTGCACCACTTCCCCGCTCACGCATCCGGCACCCTCTCGGCGTCACGCCATCGGCACACTCCCCTTGCGCCCGCTCCCCGGATCCCCCCGTTCCCCCTCGCATCCCCGCACTTCCCTGCGCCGGTCCCCATGACCGAACCCTTGACAGGCACCGGAGGCGGGCCCACCATCTGTAAACGTTTTCACCCGCTGTAAAGGTTTACAGCCACATCCGTGGCCGCACCCCGGCCGCGTCGGCGAAGGGGCGAGAGTGATGTCAGACGGCGGACCACCGACCGTCGTGTCGATCGCGGAGCGCGCGGGCGTCTCGATCGCCTCGGTCTCCCGGGTCCTCAACGGTGTAGGAGCACGCCCCGAGACCGTACGGCGGGTCGAGCGGGCCGCGGCCGAACTCGGCTACGTGCCCAACGCGGTGGCGCAGTCCCTCAAGGGCGGGCGCACCAAGCAGCTCACCTTCGCGATGCAGGACATCGGCAACCCCGTGTACGTGGCGATGGTCCGCCAGATCCAGGCGGTGACCAGGGCGGCGGGGTACCGGCTGCTGCTGCACTCGACCGACGCGGTGATCGAGGAGGAACTCGCCGTCGTCCGCAGCCTCGGGGACCGCACCAGCGACGGGCTGATCCTCTGCCCCATCCGCATCACGCCCGAACACGTCGAGGTCCTGACGGCAGCGGCGGGCCCGGTCGTGGTCATCGGGTCGCTGCCGGGGCGGGTGCCGGTGGACGCCGTCCAGGCCGACTCCGTACGGGGCGCCCGGCTCGCCGTCACCCACCTCGCAGAGAGCGGCAGGCGGCGCATCGCCTTCGTCAACGGGCCCGTCGACACGGTGCCGGGCCACAACCGGCGCCAGGGCTACCTCAAGGCGCTCGCCGAGAGCGGCGTCGTGCCCGACCCGGCGCTGGAGCGCGCCACCTCCTTCGGGCTCGCCGCCGGGCGGGAGGCGCTGCACGACCTGCTGGAGGCGGGTGCGGCCCCCGATGCCGTGTTCTGCGCCAACGACCAGCTGGCCCTCGGCGCGGCGCAGGCCGCGCACGAACGCGGCCTGCGCATCCCCGAGGACCTGGCCGTCGCAGGCATGGACGACAGCGAGCTCGCGCGCGCCTGCTGGCCGCCCCTGACCAGCGTGGACCTCGGTTCCGAGGAGCGCGGCAGAACGGCGGCGCGCATGCTGCTGGAACGGCTGACGGACACGGACCGGGCCGACGACGGCGCCGAAGCGGACGGCCCCGGGGCGGCGCGCCGGGTCACGACCTCGCCCCGGCTGGTCGTCCGCGCCTCCTCCGACCCGTCGGTCCCCGCGGTCGCGCCGGGGCCCCCGGCACCCGCCGATGTCTCGAATCCCCCGGCCTCCTCGACGCCGCCGGGTCCGCCGGCCGCGCCGGTGGTCCCGGAAGCCGGGACCACCGGCGCGAGAGGCGGACGGCCATGAGTACCGCCTCCCTGGGCAACGAGACGGCGCCCACGGCCCCCGCACCCCGCGGGAGCCGGAGCGGCGACCGTGACGGGCGGGGCACCCCGCCCCCGCGTACGCCCGCCGCCCGCAAGCGGATGCTGGGCCTGGACCGCGGCACCTGGTTCCTGCTGCTGCCCGCGCTGCTGCCGATCCTGGTGCTGAGCGCGGGGCCGCTGCTGTACGCCGTCTCGCTCGCGTTCACCGACGCCCAGTTCGGGCGGACGGTGCACACCGACTTCATCGGCGTCACCAACTTCGCCGACCTGCGGCTGGATGCACTGTTCTGGGAGTCGTTCCGCATCGGCCTGGTGTGGGCGGTGGCCGTCACCGCACTGCAACTGCTGCTGGCGCTGGGGCTGGCACTGCTGCTCGACCAGAACCTGCGGTTCCGCTGGCTGGCCCGCACGCTGGCGCTGGTGCCCTGGGCGATGCCGGAGGTCGTCGTCGGCATCATGTGGCGGCTCGTCTACCACCAGGACGCGGGCGTCCTCAACAAGACACTGCGGCAGCTCGGGCTGCTCGGTGCGCACGCCGAGAACATCGACTGGCTGACGAACCTCTCCCTCGCGCTGCCCGCGGTCATTCTCGTCGGCGTGTGGGCGGGCATGCCGCAGACCACGGTGGTGCTGCTGGCCGGGCTGCAGAACGTGGCCCCGGAGCTGCGGGAGGCCTCGCTGCTGGACGGCGCCGGGGTCTGGCGCCGGTTCGCCTCGGTGACCTGGCCCGCGCTCAAGCCGGTGGCCGTCGCCATCACCGCGCTCAACTTCATCTGGAACTTCAACTCCTTCGGCCTGGTCTACGTGCTCACCCAGGGCGGGCCCGGCGGGCAGACGCGGCTCCCGATGCTCTTCGCGTACGAGGAGGCCTTCCAGTACGGCCAGTTCGGCTACGCCGCCGCGATGGGGGTCGTGATGGTCGCCGTCGTCGCCGTGTTCCTCACGGTGTTCCTGCGCAAGCGCCTGAAGGAGGAAGCCGCATGAGCGCCCCGACCGTGTCCCCGGCCCGTGACCGGCTCGCGCGGGTGCGGCAGGCCCGCGGCCTGGCCGGCCGCACCGGGCAGTACGCCGCGCTGCTGTGCTACCTGGTCTTCCTCGCCTTCCCGCTGGTGTGGCTGGTCTCCACCTCCTTCAAGTCCCCGCAGGAGCTGGGCAGCATCGACCCGACGTGGCTGCCCCGGCATCCCACCCTGGACAACTTCCGCACCGCGTTCGAGGCGCAGCCGCTGGCCCGCTCGGCGCTCAACAGCCTGATCGTGGCGGGCGGCGCCACCCTCGTCTCCGTGACGCTGGCCGTCCCCGCCGCCTACGCACTGGCGCGGTACCGCTCCCGGGTGAGCACGGCCGCCAACGGCTGGGTGCTGGTCAGCCAGATGTTCCCGTTCGTGCTGGTGATCATCCCGCTGTTCCTCGTGCTGAAGAACCTGCACCTGGTCGACTCCCTCGGCGGGCTGATCATCGTCTACGTCGTGTGGAACCTGCCGTTCTCCCTGTGGATGCTCCAGGGATACGTCCGGGCGGTGCCCGTCACGCTGGAGGAGGCCGCGGCGGTGGACGGGGCGAGCCGCGCCCGCACCCTGCGCAGCGTCGTACTGCCGCTGCTGGCGCCCGGCCTGGTGGCGACGCTGATGTTCTCCTTCGTCACCGCCTGGAACGAGTTCTTCTTCGCCCTCGTGCTGCTCAAGTCCCCGGAGAACCAGACGATGTCCGTGATCCTCACCCGCTTCCTCGGCGCCGAGGGCGTCGCCGACCTGGGCCCGCTGGCGGCCGCCTCGGTGCTGGCCACCATCCCGAGCCTGCTGTTCTTCGCCCTCCTGCAGCGGAAGCTGACCGCCGGCATGCTGACCGGGGCGGTGAAGGGCTGATGCGGCGCGCCATGTCCACCCGGGGCCTGACCGGGCTGACCGCCGGGCTGCTGGCCTGCACCCTGCTGGCCTCCTGCGCGGGCGGCGGGGGCGAGAAGGGCACGGTCACGCTCGACTACTACAGCCTGGCCTGGCAGAAGGAGTCCGTCGCCGCCAACAAGAAGCTGGTCGCCCGCTGGAACCGCACCCACCAGAAGGTCAAGGTCCGCTACGTGCAAGGCTCCTGGGACAGCGTGCACGACCAGTTGCTGACCTCCTTCGAGGGCGGCGAGGCGCCCGACATCATCCACGACGACGCCAGCGACCTGACCGACTTCGCCTACGGCGGCTACCTCGCCGACCTGCGCCCTTACCTGCCCGAGACAACACGCAAGGCCATCCCGCAGCAGGCCTGGGACTCGGTGACGATGAACGGCGGCCGCGTCTACGGCGTGCCGTTCTCCCAGGAGCCCAAGGTGATCGTCGCGAACCGGAAGCTCCTGGAGCACTCCGGGGTCCGCATACCGACGGCCCGGCACCCCTGGACCTGGGACGAGTTCGACAGGGCGGCCCGCAAGCTGACCCGCGACAAGGACGGCAACGGCAGGCCCGAGCGGTACGGCACCGTCTGGCCGATGAAGGAGCCGGTCAAGCAGTCGGTGAACCTGGCGCTGTCCACCGGCGGCCGGGTCTTCACCCACGAGGGGACCGGTGACGGGGTCAGGAACAGCGTCCGGTTCGACAAGCGCGACGCGGCGGTCAGCGAACTCGTCCGCCGCCAGGTCACCGAGGACCGCACGGCACCGCGCAGCGGGCTGGGCATGGCGGGCTCCGACACGCTTCCCGGCCTGTTCGCCGGGCGCTACGCGATGGTGCCGCTCAACTTCTCCTTCCGCCAGCAGGTCCAGCAGCAGGCGCCGAAGGGGTTCGAGTGGAGCGTGCTGCCGCTGCCGCGCGGGAAGGGCCCCGGCGGCGAGACCCAGGGCGTCGTCCCGCAGACCTTCTCGGTGGCGCAGGAGAGCCCGCACAAGAAGGCCGCCGCCGCGTTCGTCGCCTACCTGACCAGCCCCGCGCACCAGGCCGTTCTCGCCGAGGGCGACTGGCTGCTGCCGACCTCGAAGAAGGCGCTGGAGGACCCCCTGATCAACCGGCGGGAGGACGGCTGGCGCGCCGGCGCGCAGATCGCCCGCACGCTGCGGCCGTCACCGACGCTGGGCGTGAGGGGCTACGCGGAGTGGTCCGACAAGATCGCCACGCCCGCCTTCCAGCGCTACTACCGAGCCGACACCGACCTGGGCGCGCTGCGCGACGCCCTGGTCGACGACGGAAATCTGATCCTCGACCGCTACCAGCGCTAAGGAACGCACAGCAACACCAGGGCACGCACAGAAAGAGCACCACATGAGCGCCGAGGTCTCGGCCGCAGCACCGTCCGTACGATCCCTGCCCGCCCCTTCCTCCTCCTCGCCCCTCGCCTCCCCCTCCTCCCCCGCACCCGCCGCTCTCTCCCCCTCCCCCGCCGACCGTGCCCGGGGCGCCATGGTCGGGCTCGCCGTGGGCGACGCGCTGGGAGCGCCCGCCGAGAACATGAAGCCCTCGCAGATCCGCGAACGCTGGGGCCGTATCGAGGGCTTCGTCAGCGACGAGGTGGCCGGCACGGACGACACCGAGTACGCCCTCTTCTCCGGGTTGCTGCTGGCCGAGCACGGCAGCGCACTGACCGTCGAACACGTGGAGGCCGCCTGGCACCGGTGGATCGCCGACCTCGACGGGGGCGAGGCGGGCTCCTTCCGGGGCGCGGGCTTCAGCGAGCGCGGCACGCTGGAGAACCTGCGCCGGGGGCTGGCGGCCCCCATCTCCGCGCAGCACCGGCACGCCTGGAGCGACGGGCTGGCGATGCGGGCCGCGCCGTTCGGGGTGTTCGCCGCGGGGCGGCCGGCCGAGGCGGCACGGCTGGTGGCCATCGACGGCACCGTCAGCCACGAGGGCGAGGGCATCTACGGCGGGCGCGCGGTCGCCGCCGGGGTCGCCGCCGCCATGGTGGGCGACAGCCCGGGCGTCGTCGTACAGGCCGCGCTGTCGGTGATCCCGGAGAACTCCTGGACCTCGCGCTCGCTGCAACGCGCCGTCTCCGCGGCGCGCCGCGCCCCGCTGCGGCCCGACGCCACCCGGCTGAGCGTCGAGCGGGCGGTGCGCTCGTCGGTGGTCATCGGCGGCTACCCGTGGACGGACCTGGCGCCGGAGGCGATCGGGCTGGCGTTCGGCGCGTTCACGGCCGCGCGCGGGGACTTCGCCCACGCGGTGCTCACCGCCGTCAACATGGGCCGCGACGCCGACACCACGGCGGCCGTCGCCGGCGCCCTGGCCGGGGCGCTCCGCGGCGAGCAGGCGATCCCCGACCGGTGGTCCACCGCGATCCGCCCGGTGCGCGGCAGTTGCCTGCCCGCCATGGCAGGGCGGCACGTCCGCGAGGTCGCCGACCTGCTCGCCCCCGCCGGCACGGCACGGGATGCCTCATGAGCTGCACCGTCACCACTCCCCGTGCCGCCGGAAGGCCGGCGGAGGACCCGGCCCGGATCGAGGGCCTGCTGCTGGGGCTGGCCGCGGGCGACGCCGCCGGCTGGCCGTCGGGGCGGCACCGCGCCGCCCGGATGCCGGACTGGACCCGGCGGCTCACCCGGGAACTCGACACGTTCGCCGAACAGAACGCCACCACGACCCTGCCGGTGCCCATCGCCTTGAACCAGCCGCCCGAACCGCTGCGGCTGGGCCCGTCCGACGACGCCGAGTGGGCCGCCTTCACCGCGTACGCCGTGCTGTCCGCCGACGCCGGGAGCGCGGCTGTGCACAGCGACCTGACGGCCGATCAGCGGGTGCGTGCCGCACTGACGCTCTCGTGGAACGCGCTGGCCGACGAGGTGGCGGCGGCGGCCGAGCGCGCCGAGGAGATCGAGTCGGCGCAGATCCCGCTGCGCGCCCGGATCTCGGTACGGGCCGGGCTGGGCAATCTCGCTGCCGGGCTGCGGCCGCCGGCCACCGGCCACGACAACCCGCACTACTTCGACGACGCCGCCTGCGGCCGCGCCGCCGTGCTGGCCGTCGTCCACCCGGGGGACCCGGCAGCCGCCGCACGCCTGGCCGAGTTCGACGCCCGCTACACCCAGGACGACGACGGCGTGCACGGGGCACGCGCGATGGCCGCCGCCGTGGCGGTCGCCCTGGCCGGCGGCGGCACCGGCGCCAGCGTCGAGGCAGCCCTCGACCAGCTCCCGGAGGGCACCGAGATCCGCCGCAACACGCTGGCCGCCGTCCGCCTGGCGCAGGCCGCCCTCGCGCAGAGCGCCGGCGGACCGGGCAGCGCCTTCGCCCTGGTGCCGGTGCTGGAGCACGAGATCGTCGACCACGTCTACAGCTACGGCATCGCCGCCGCGGAGACCGTGCCGGTCGCGCTGGCCGTGGCGACCGCCGCGCGCGGCGTGCTGAGCGAGGCGGTACCGGCCGCGGCCTGCCTCTCCCGGGTCGCCGACTCGGCGCCCGCGCTGACCGGGGCGCTCGCGGGCGCGCTCGGCGGTGCCCGCGCGCTGCCCGACTCCTGGCGGCGGAGCTGCCGCACGCTGTCCGGCTGCGCGCTTCCCCAGTTCGCCGGAGCCGACCTGGTGGAGACGGCGCGCCGCCTGGCCGCGCACCATCCGGCGGCGTACCCGGCCTCGCCCCTGCCCCTCACCGACCGTCCGGCCCACGCCTCGGAAGGACCCCACCCGTCATGAGCACCCCCTCCCCGCGCACCGACGCCCCCACACTGAATGCGCTGAATGCGCCGAATGCGCCCTCGCTGAACGACCGGACCGTGGGCTGCCTCGTCGGTGCGGCCGTCGGTGACGCGCTGGGCGGCCCCGTCGAGGGCTGGTCCCCCGCGGCCATCGCCGAGCGGCACGGCGGGCGCGTGAGCGGCATCGTCGAACCGTTCCACAAGGACGCGTGGCGCACCGCCCGGCCCATCGCGCCGTACCACAAGGGCGACGGGCACGTCACCGACGACACGTTGATGACCCACGCCCTGGTCCGCGTCTACGAGAAGGTCCGCGACCACCTCGACGCGTACGCCGTGGCCGACCACCTGGTGCCCGACCTGATCGGTGAGCCCCGCTGGATACCCGAACTGGAGGCGGAGGCCCTCCTGTTGCAGCGGATCTTCCTGGCCGAGAAGTGGCTGGTCGCCCGCCTGCACTACGGGCACGTGGACCCGCGCGAGGCAGGCAGCGGCAACATCGTCAACTGCGGTGCCGCGATGTACATGGCGCCGGTCGGCGCAGTCAACGCGGGCAACCCGGACGCCGCCTACGCGGAGGCCCTCGATGTGGCCGCCCCCCACCAGTCCTCCTACGGTCGGGAGGCCGCCGGGGTGTTCGCCGCCGCCGTCGCGGCGGCGTTCCGCCCGGGGGCCACACCCCGGACGGTCGTCACCGAGGCGCTGCGGCTCGCCAAGGACGGCACCCGCGCGGCGATCGAGGCGGTGTGCGAGACAGCCGCCCGCTGCACCGGCTGGGAGGCCGCGCTGACCCCGCTGCGGGAGGCCGTCGCCCCGTTCGACACCGTAGGACCCGACTACCGCAGCCCCTCGCTGGGCGCCCGCCGCCCGTCCCGGCTGCACGCCATCGAGGAACTGCCCGTCGCGCTGGGCATGCTGCTGGTCGGCGGTGGCGACTACCGCGCGACCGTCCTGGGCTCGGTCAACTACGGGCGGGACTGCGACTCCATCGCCTCCATGAGCGGCGCCCTGGCCGGCGCCCTGCACGGCGAGGCGGCGGTCCCGGCCGAGTGGAGCGAACAGGTCGCGGCCGCCAGCAAGCTGGACCTGCGGGGGCCCGCGCTGTCGCTGGCGGCGGTCGCGCGGGACGTCTTCGCCCGGGACGTGGAGCGGCGGCGCGCCCACGAGGCGGCGTTCGCGGCCCTGGCGGGCGACCGGTGACGCCCGCGGACGCCGCCGCGCTGCGGCTCACCTGGGTGCAGCCCGAGGATCTGGTCGGGCACGAACTGCGGCAGGCCGCCGAGGACGGACGGGACGCCTCGGCGGTGGCGCGGCGCTGGCGCGAGGCCGGCGGGCACCCGGCACCCGACCGGGCCGGGGCGTCTGCCCGGCCCGCATCCGGCGGACTGCGGGCGTCGGCAGTGGAGTTGCTCGACGAACTGGCGGCGCTGCCGTGCCCCTCCGCCGCGTACGAGCCGACCGACCTGCCCGGGATCCGGGCCGCCTGCCCCGACTGGCCGGCCGGACCGCAGGAGAAGCGGACAGACCTGACGGGCCTGCCGCGGCTTCAGGAGCGGCTGCACGCCGCGTGGTCGGGCCGGGCCGCCGGCTGCGTGCTGGGCAAGCCGGTGGAGAAGGTGACGCTGGAGGGCATCAGGGCGCTCGCCCGTGCCACCGGCAACTGGCCGCTGACCACCTGGTTCACCGCACAGGGCGTGGACCCGCAGCTCGCGGCGGCCCACCCGTGGAACCGCCGCTCGGCGGCGACCTCGCTCGCCGAGAACATCGACGGGGCACCCGAGGACGACGACCTCAACTATCCGCTGCTCGGACTGCTGGTGCTGGAGCGGTACGGACACGGCTTCACCACCGCCGACGTCGCCCGGGTGTGGCTGGACGAGCTGCCCGCGGGCCGCACCTTCACGGCCGAACGGGTCGCCTACCGCAACCTGCTGGCCGGCATCGAGCCGCCGCGGACCGGGTCGTACCGCAACCCGTTCCGGGAGTGGATCGGCGCCCAGATCCGCGCCGACGTACACGGCTGGACGCACCCGGCCGATCCGGCGGCCGCCGCCGAGGCCGCATGGCGCGACGCCGCGCTGACCCACACCGCCAACGGCGTGTACGGCGCGATGTTCGTCGCCGCCGCGCTCGCCCACGCGGCGGGCGGCCCGGAGGGAACGACGGTCGAGGAGTGCCTGGAGACGGGGCTGTCCGTCGTCCCGCCCGCCTCGCGGTACGCGACAGCCGTCCGGACCGGCATCGCCGCGGCCCGCGAGGCGCCGGACACCTCCCTGGCCGGCTTCGAGGCGGTGGTGGACGGGCTGCACGCCGCCTACGGAGAGCACCACTGGGTCCACGTGCTGCCCAACGCGGCGCTGCTCGCCGCCGCACTGACCCACGCTGCGGGCGACTTCACCGGTGCCGTGTGCCGGGTGGTCTCCGGCGGCTGGGACACCGACTCCAACGGTGCCACCGCCGGGTCGCTGACAGGTCTGCTCGCCGGATCGCCACAGGCGCTGCCCGCCCGCTGGACGGCCCCGCTGAAGAACCGCCTGGCCACGAGCGTGGCGGGCCTGGACGGTGTCGGCTTCGACGAACTGGCCGCCCGCACCCACGCGCTCGCCCGCCCCGGGGCTCCCTCACCTTCCCCACGTCCCGCCCCGTCCGCGCGCTCGACGTCCCAGGAGGAACCGCGCCATGCATGAGCCGTCCGCGACGACCCAACCCCCGCTGCGCGGCCTGCGCGTGCTCGACCTGGCCACGCTCTTCGCCGGTCCGCTCGCCGCCACGATGCTCGGCGACTTCGGTGCCGAGGTCGTCAAGGTGGAACATCCGCGCAAGCCCGACCCGTCGCGGGGGCACGGCCCCAGCAAGGACGGGGTCGGCCTGTGGTGGAAACTGCTGGGCCGCAACAAGAAGACCGTCGCGATCGACCTGTCCACCCCCGGGGGCCAGGGCGTGCTGCTGCGGCTCGCGGCCGAAGCGGACGTCGTCGTGGAGAACTTCCGCCCCGGCACGCTGGAGCGGTGGGGGCTGGGCTGGGAGGAGCTGTCGGCGGTCAACCCGCGGCTCGTGCTGGCGCGGGTGACGGGCTTCGGGCAGAGCGGCCCGTACGCGCACCGGCCCGGTTTCGGCACCCTGGCCGAGGCGATGAGCGGTTTCGCCGCCGTCACAGGGGAGCCCGACGGGCCGCCGACGCTGCCGCCGTTCGGGCTGGCCGACTCGATCGCCGCGCTGTCCACCGCCTTCGCGGTGATGACGGCGCTGGCCGGGCGGGACCGTACCGGCCGGGGGCAGGTGGTGGACATGGCCATCATCGAGCCGATGCTCACCGTGCTGGGCCCGCAGCCGCTCTGGTACGACCAGCTCGGCTACGTCCAGCCCCGGACCGGCAACCGGTCGGCCAACAACGCGCCGCGCAACACCTACCGCACGGCGGACGGCCGTTGGGTGGCCGTCTCGACCTCCGCACAGTCCGTCGCCGAGCGGGTGCTGCGGCTGGTGGGCCGTCCCGAGTTCCTCGACGAGCCGTGGTTCGCGACGGGCGCGGGGCGGGCCGAGCACGCCGCCGAACTCGACGAGGCGGTCGGCGGCTGGATAGCCCGGCACGACCGCGACGAGGTCGTGCGCGCCTTCGAGGAGGCCCAGGCCGCGGTCGCCCCGATCTACGACGTGCGGGACGTGATGACCGATCCGCAGTACCGGGCCCTCGACTCGATCACCGAGGTCGCCGACGAGGAGCTGGGGACGGTGAAGATGCAGAACGTGCTCTTCCGGCTCTCCGGCACCCCGGGCGCCATCCGGTGGGCCGGGCGGCCGCACGCCGCCGACACCGACGCGGTGCTCGGCGCCGGCGGTCTCGGGCTGAGCGACGCGGAGCTCGCCGAGCTGCGGGAGGGAGGTGTGGTGCGGTGAACGCCGTCGCCCCGACCGCGGTCGGCCCCGCCCCCTCGGCCGTCTCCCCGCCGTTCCTGACCTGGTTGTACGTGCCCGGCGACCGGCCCGAGGTGGTCGGCAAGGCGCTGCGCTCGGGGGCCGATGTGGTGCTGGTGGACCTGGAGGACGCGGTCGCGCCGGAGCGGAAGGCCTACGCGCGGGCGGCGACCGCGGAGCTGCTGGCGCCGGGTCCGCCGGGGCCGGTGCCCGTCCATGTGCGGGTCAACGCGCTGGACGGGCCGTGGGCCGAGGGCGACGTGCGCGCCCTGGCCCCGCTGCCGGGTCTGGGCGGGCTGCGGCTGCCCAAGGTGACCGGCGCCGAGGAGCTGGGGCGGGTGGCCGGCTGGGCGGGCGGCGACGCGGGCACCCCGCCGCTGTACGCCCTGTTGGAGTCCGCGCTGGGGATCGAGCGCGCGTACGAGATCGCCGCGGGGCACGGCGCGGTGCGGGGCATCGCCCTGGGCGAGGCCGACCTGCGGGCCGACCTCGGTGTCACCGCCGCCGGGCTCGACTACGCGCGAGGGCGGACCGTCGTCGCGGCACGGGCGGCGGGGCTGCTGCCGCCGCCCCAGTCCGTCTACCCGGACATCCGCGACGTCGAGGGCCTCGCCGACGACTGCGCACAGGGGCGGGCACTGGGCTTCCTGGGCCGCACCGCGATCCACCCGCGGCAGCTCCCCGTGATCGAGGCCGCCTACCGGCCGTCCGCGGCGGAGATCGCCGCCGCGGAGGAGGTGGTGGCGGCCGCACGGGACGAGGCGGGCGCCCTCGCCCTGGCGGACGGGCGGTTCGTGGACGCGGCGGTCGTCGCCGGAGCACACCGCACTCTGGCACTGGCCCGGCGTTCCGGCCACCACTGACAGGGGGCGCGCGCGACAAAACGGTGGCCCCGGCGACGGGTGCCGGACACGACAGGAAACGGCACACGACGCGGTCGCGGGCGGAACCCCGTCTCCGCGCACGCTGCCGGCGTCATCCCACCGCGACGCCGAACAGCTTGCCCAGCCCGTAGGTGACCCCCGCGGCGGCGGCGCCGAGGGCGAGCTGGCGCAGTCCGCTGAACCACCAGGGGCGGGCGGTGACGCGGGCGACGACGGCACCGCAGACGAACAGGCCGACGAGGGCGAGCACGACGGCGGGCCACAGCGCGGTGGCGCCGACGAGGTAGGGCAGTACCGGGACGACGGCACCGAGGGAGAAGGCCAGGAACGAGGAGACGGCGGCGACGGTCGGCGAGGGCAGGTCGGCGGGGTCGACGCCGAGCTCCTCCCTGGCGTGTATCTCCAGCGCCTGCTCGGGGTCCCGGTGGAGCTGCTCGGCGACCTGGAGGGCGAGGCCGTGGTCGACGCCGCGGGCCTCGTAGAGGGCGGCGAGTTCCTTGACCTCCTCGCGGGGGCTGCGTCGCAGCTCCCGCCGCTCGACCTCCAGTTCGGCCTGGACGAGTTCGCGCTGGGAGGCGACGGAGGTGTACTCGCCCGCCGCCATCGAGAAGGCACCGGCGGCCAGCCCGGCGAGACCGGAGATGACGATGGTCTGGGCCGCCGCGGAGCTGCCCGCCACACCGGTCATCAGACCGAGGTTGGAGACCAGCCCGTCCATCGCCCCGAAGACGGCGGGCCGCAGCCAGCCCCCGTTGACGTCGCGGTGGGTGTGGTTGTCGCGGTGCGCGACGTGCGTCGGGTCCGGGACTCCGGCTTCGGACATGGCCGGTACGGCTCCTTCGGTGCGTGGTGACGCCGCGGCGGCGGAGCGCCGTAGCGAGGGGTGCCTACGACGGGAAGCGTAGGCGGGCCCACCCCCTGTCTGCCAGCAAGGAAGGCCGAACTTACCCCGCTGACCTGGGGTTTTCCCGGTCTGCCTCGGCGGCGGCAGCCTGCAGCGCCTCCGCCAGCTCGTCCCGGACGATGTCCGCCCGGTCCAGGCGGCCCGTCCGGTAGGCGGCGCGGCCGACCATGTGCGCGGCCACCGGTGAGGTCGCCAGCTGGAAGAGGCCGACGAGCAGCAGGATGCCCAGGTCGACGAGGCTGCGCAGCCACAGGCCCGAGCCCAGCAGGACGAGCAGCAGGCCGAACGACTGCGGTTTGGTGGCCGCGTGCATCCGGGTGAGGACGTCGGGCAGGCGCAGCAGCCCGATGCCGGCCAGCAGGCACAGCACGCCGCCCGCCAGCATGCAGACGGCGCCGGCCACGTCGGCCACCGCGGACCAGGTCATCGCGTCTCCCCTCCGCCGTCCCCCGCTCCGCCCGCCTCGCCGCCCCCTCCGTCGGAGGCGTCGGCGGCGGACGGGGCGCCGCCGGGCCCCTCGGGCAGGCCGCCGTCGGCTCCTGCGGCCTCCTCGCCGCCGCCTTCCTCGCCGGTGTCCTGGCTCTCGTCCACGTCACCGGTGCCGGCCTCGTCGCGCAGCGCCATGAAGCGGGCGACGCCGACCGAGCCGGTGAAGCCGAGGAAGGAGAGGACCAGCAGCACCGGCAGGTAGAAGGCGTTGCCGCGGACGGCCGTCTGCAGCCCGATACCGGCCATGACGACGGCGACCAGCGCATCGAGGGCGACGGCGCGGTCGAGGGTGGAGGGCCCCAGGACCAGCCGCAGCGTGACCATCACCCCGGCGGCCAGCAGCAGCGCCGCGATCGTCGTCGCCGTCGCCTCCTGGGCGGCCGCGCTCACGGCTGCCGCCCGAACAGCTCCTGGGTGTCCTCCCAGGCGCGGATCGCGTCGATGTCGGCGCGGGTACCGAAGGCGCGCACGACGCGGGTCTCCAGGCGCAGCGCGTCCCGCCGGGCGCGGTCCTGCGCCTCCTCCTGTTCGGCCCCCAGGACGTGCAGGTAGAGGACGCCGGAGCGGCGGTCGACCTCCAGCACGGTGCTGCCGGGCACGGCGGTGACGGCCACGGCGGTGGCCGTCATCATCAGGTCCCCGGGGCAGCGCATGTGCACCCCCAGCACCGCGCAGCGCGGCCGGCCGGGGGCGAGCAGATAGCGGTTGATCCGCCAGCTGGAGACCACCATGTCCAGGGCGAAGCGGACGGTGAACCGTGCGATGCCGAGCGGGTGGAGACGGGCCTGCTTCTCGACGGGCGGCAGCGGGAAGACCAGCACCACCAGAAGGGCGACGAGCACGCCCGTGACGGCGTTGGCCACCGTCAACGTCCCCCACAGCAGCATCCACAGCAGGGTGAGGCCGAGCAGCATCGGCCACTGGGTGGCGCGCAGCCTGCTGGCCTCGGGCAGCCGGTGCGGGGACGTCATCGCCGGGTCACCGCCTCCACGTAAGGGGTCCGCGCGAGGAGTTCGTCGGCCGCGCGGTCGGTCAGGGAGAACAGCGGCCCCGCCAGGACGGTGAAGGCTGCTCCGACGAGCACCAGGGCCACGGTGGCGGCGGTCATGCTGGCGGGGAGGGTGGCGCTGGTGGTGATCTGCTGGCCGCCGAACGTGGCCGTGCCCCGCCGCCGCCCCGGTGTGAGGTCCCAGCGGAACAGCCCACCGGCGTGGGGATACGTGCGGGACGTGTGGTGCCTCATGGCGGCCTCCTCCTCGTCCGCCTCGTCCTCCTCGTCCGCCCCGTCCATCTCGTCCGCCCCGCCCGCCTGGTCGTCGCTGTCGGACTCGGTGTGCTCCAGCACCGTCCCGGCGGCGCACATCTGCGGGGTGGCCGCGCGCCAGAAGGCGAGGTTCCAGGCCTTGGTGAGCGCGTAGAGGGTGAGCAGGCTGGTGGCCGTGCCGCCGGCGACCAGCAGGTAGGCGAGGGCCGAGCCGTCGTGCACCCCGGCACGCAGCAGCCCGACCTTGCCGAGGAAGCCGGAGAGCGGCGGGATGCCGGCCAGGTTCACGGCAGGGACGAAGAACATGACGGCCAGCAGCGGGGACAGCTTCGCCAGCCCGCCGAGGCTCTGCAGGTCGGTGGTGCCGCTGCGGCGTTCGATGAGCCCGGCGACGAGGAAGAGCGTGGTCTGCACGGTGATGTGGTGGGCGACGTAGAAGACGGCGCCGGAGATGCCGCCGTGGGTGGCCAGACCGATCCCGAAGACCATGTATCCCATGTGGCTGACGAGGGTGAAGGACAGCAGCCGCTTGAGGTCCGTCTGGGCGACGGCGCCGAGGATGCCGACGAGCAGCGAGAGCAGCGCCAGCACCATCAGCACGTCCCCGATGCGGTGGCCGGGGAAGAGCAGGGTCTGGGTGCGGAGCATGGCGTAGATGCCGACCTTGGTCAGCAGCCCGGCGAAGACGGCCGTCACCGGGGCGGGCGCCGTGGGATAGGAGTCGGGCAGCCAGGCGGCCATCGGGAAGACGGCGGCCTTGATGGCGAACACCCCCAGCAGCGCGATCTGCAGCAGCAGGCCCACGCGGTCGTCCAAGGCGTCCAGCCGTGCGGGGAGTTGCGCCATGGTGACCGTACCGGTGGCGGCGTAGACCATGGCGACCGCCGCCAGGAAGAGCATCGACGACAGCAGGGAGACGATCGCGTACGTGGCGCCCGCGCGGATCCGCGGCAGGGTCCCTCCGATGGTCATCAGCACGTAGCTGGCGGTCAGCATCAGTTCAAAGCCGACGTACAGGTTGAACAGGTCGCCCGCCAGGAACGTGTCCGATACCCCGGCGACCATCACCAGGTAGGACGGGTGGAAGACCGACAGCGGGGTGACCTCGTCGTTGTCGGCCATGCCCTGCCCGACGGAGTAGACGAGCACGCACAGCGTCACCGAGGAGGAGATCACCAGCATCAGCGCGGAGAGCCGGTCGGCGACCAGCACGATCCCCACCGGAGGCGTCCACCCGCCGGCGAACATCACCTGCGGCCCGTGCCGGTCGGCGGCCACCAGCAGCACCAGCGAGACGACCAGCACCGCGGCCAGCACACCGGCGCTGATGAACCGCTGCACCCGCTCCAGCCGCGCCCCGATCGCCAGCTTCAGCCCCGCCGCGGCCAGCGGCAGGATCACCGGCAGCGGCACCAGCGCCGACATCACCGCCGCCGCACCGCTCGGCCCTCCGCCGCCGCTCACCGCACGCTCCCCACGCCGGTCCCGCCGGGCGCGGCGCGCCGTCCGGCGCTCACCGGTCGGCGCCCAAAATGGTCTGCCACGGGTCGTCCTCCCCTCCGATCTCCTCCGGCGTCTGTTCGGCGCGCGCCTGACGGGCGCGGAAGACGCGGGCGTCGGCGCGGGCGCGCCGACGCAACGCCCGGTAGCGGTCACGGGCGGTGCCCAGTTGCTGGTAGGCGCTGTGTTCGCGGGCCTGGCGCTCCTCCTCGTCGTGGGCGAGCGCGCGGTACTCGTGACGGCGCTTGCGGTAGGCGGCGCGCAGCCGCTCGCGCTCCTCCGCGTAGGTGGCGCGGCGTACGACGCGGATGTCCTCGATGTCGTCGGGCACGTCGTCGTTGCCGGAGTGCTGCCAGGAGCGGTAGGCCATCGTCACCAGGAACGCGGTGAGAGCCAGGGTGATGACGATGGCGGTGAGGATGAACGCCTGCGGCAGCGGGTCGGCCATCAGGTCCGGGTCGGAGCCGGGGTAGAGCAGCGCCGCCCTCCCCGCGGGCCCCGACGTCGCCAGGATGAGGATGTTGACGCCGTTGCCGATCAGTACGGTGCCCAGCAGGATGCGGGTCAGCGGGCGGGCCAGCAGCAGCGCCGTACCGGAGGCGAACAGCACGCCGCCGCAGCACACCAGGGCGAGCGTGCCCGTCATGACCGGCCCTCCTGTCCGGCCGCGCGGGACGCGTCGCGCCCCCCGTTGCGCCGTCGGCGGCGGGCGCGCTCGCGCTCCATCCGGCGGTCGATCTCCGAACCGAGGCTGCGCAGCACGTCCAGGACGACGCCGAGGACGAGCAGGTAGACCCCGGTGTCGAACAGCACGGGGCTGGCCGCGTGGAAGTGCCCCGTCAGCCACAGGGCGCCCGTGACCTTGCCCGCCGCCAGCACGCTGCCGCTCAGCCACAGCCCCGCGAGTCCGGTGCCGGTGAGGATGAGCAGTCCCAGTCCCAGCAGGAAGCCCGGGTCCACGGGCGCCCCGGCCGCCAGCTCCAGGCGCCCGCCCGCCAGGTACCGCACGGCCAGCGCCAGCCCGGCGACGAGACCCGCGGTGAAGCCGCCACCGGGCAGGTTCTCGGCGGAGAAGAGCAGGTAGAGGGAGAGCACCAGGATGGGGTGGAAGACCAGCCGGGCCACCACCTCGAACATCACCGAGCGCCCCTCGGGGGCGAGGGTGGAGCTGGCCGCCAGCCAGGTGCGGCGGGGCGCGACGGGCGAGCCGCGCGAGGGGCGGGTACCGATCCTGACCGGCTGCTTCCAGGCGTCCCAGCGGCCGGCCGGGGGTCGTTCCGCGCCGGAGGCGGCTGCGGCCCCGCTCGCCTGGTCCAGGGAGACGCTCGCCGAGCCGGGAGTGCGCAGCGGGGCACCGGCGGGCGCACCCGGTCCGGCCACCGGCGCGGTGCGGGCGGTCAGGGACCCGGGTTCCTCGGAACCGGGCACCGGCTGGGCGACGGGCACCCGTGCGCGGCGGCGCAGGTAGACGAGGCTGGTGACGCCGACCGCGGCGACGGCGAGCACCGCGGACTCGCCCATGGTGTCCCAGGCGCGCAGGTCGACCAGGGTGGTGGCGACGACGTTCTTGACGTCCTCCTGCGCGGTGGCGGTGAGCAGGGAGGGCCCGGCGGGCTGCTCCTTGCGGGCGGCCAGCGAGAGGTCGACGAGCCCGGCGACCAGCGCACCGGCGGCGAGCGAGACGACGAGCTGGACGCCGCGCCGCACCCGCCAGGTGCGGCTGCCGTCGGGGAAACGGGCCGGCAGCCGGCGCAGCACGAGCACGAAGACGGTCAGCGAGACGGTCTCGACGGCGAACTGGGTCAGCGCCAGATCGGGCGCACCGTGCAGCACGTACAGCAGTCCCGCGCCGTACCCGGTGACGCCGGCGAGGACCGCCGCCTTCAGACGCTGCCGCGCCAGCACGCACAGCACGGCCACGCAGGAGACGCCGACCGCGACGACGAGCTGCGGGAACGAGTCGAACCAGCGCACCTCACCGGACGGGATCCACGGCCCGCCGGCCACCAGCCCGGCACTCTCGAAGCCGAGCAGGACGACGAGGACGGTACCCAGGTAGACGGGGAGCGAGCCGCGCTGCACAGCGCCGGTGACCTGGAGGGAGAGCCGCTCCAGCCCCCACAGGGAGCGGGCGAAGACCTGGTCGCCGTCGACCTGGGAGAGCCGGTCGCCCAGGGTGGCCAGGGGGCGCCGGGCCAGGAAGAGCCCCACCCCCAGCACCCAGGAGAGGGCGGAGAGTCCCAGCGCCGGGCCCAGCCCGTGCCACAGCGCCAGGTGGTAGGGGGCGCCCTCGTCCGGGAGGGCGTCGGCGTACCGGCCCAGCAGCGGATCGATCCAGGCCGCCGCGGGCCCCAGCACCAGCCCGGCGACGGCGCACACCAGGGGCGGGCCCAGCAGCGGCACCGACGTCCTGGTGCCCTTGGGAACGGTGACCGGCTGCAACGGCGGGGAGCCGCCCTTGACGGCGAAGGCGCCCCACAGGAAGCGGAGGGTGTACGCGGTGGTCAGTGCCGACCCGGCGACGACGGCGGCCAGCGTCCAGGCCCGGACGGCGCCGCCGCCCAGCAGCGCGGAGACCGCCGCCTCCTTCGCGGCGAACCCGAGCAGCGGCGGCAGCGCGGCCATCGACAGCCCGGCCAGCACGGCGACGGCGCACAGCCCCGGCAAAGCCCGGCCCAGCCCGGAGAGGCGGTCGAGGTCGCGGGACCCGGTGTGGTGGTCGATGGCCCCGACGACGAGGAAGAGCGGCGCCTTGAACAGCGCGTGCGCCAGGATCATCGAGACACCGGCCAGCTCCACGTTCCGGCTGCCCTCGCCGACGAGCAGGGTGAGGAAGCCGAGCTGGCTGACGGTGCCGAAGGCCAGCAGCCGCTTCAGGTCGGTCTCGCGCAGGGCCCGCCACCCGCCGATCAGCATGGTGACGCCGCCGAGGGCGAGGACCAGCACCCGCCAGGGCGCCACGTCGGCGAAGCCGGGCGAGAGCCGGGCGATCAGGTAGACCCCGGCCTTGACCATGGCGGCCGCGTGCAGGTACGCGGACACGGGGGTGGGGGCGGCCATCGCACCGGGCAGCCAGAAGCTGAACGGCCACACAGCGGACTTCGACAGCGCCCCCACCAGCACCAGCACCAGCGCGCCGGAGACCAGGGCGCCGCCGTCCGGAGGGCGGGCGAGCAACTGGGAGATCCGGTAGGTTCCCGCCGCCTGGCCGAGCATCAGGAACCCGACCAGCATCACCAACCCGCCCAGCGTGGTGACCAGCAGAGCCTGGAGGGCGGCGCGCCGGTCGGTGCGGCGTTCGGAGTCGTGGCCGATGAGCAGGAAGGAGAAGACCGTGGTGAGTTCCCACAGCACGTACAGGACGATCAGGTCGTCGGCCAGGACCAGTCCGAGCATGGCGCCGGCGAACGCGGTGAGGGAGGCCGCGAAGGTGCCGAGCCGGGGTTCGCGGGGCGCGAAGTAGCCGGCGCAGTACACCATCACCAAAGCGCCGATGCCCCCGGCGACCAGCACCATCTCCAGGGCGAGCGCGTCGCAGCGCAGGGCGATGCCGATGCCCAGGGAGGGGATCCAGTCGGTGTGCTCTTCCAGCGTTCCGCCGTCGGCGACGTCGCCGTAGTGCACCGCGGCCCACACCGCGCCGCTCGCGGGTGCCGCCGCGAGCGCCCAGAACGCGCGCGGCCCGAGCCGCCGCACCAGGGGCCCGGCGCCGCACGCGAGGACGAAGTGGACGACGATCAACCACAGCACGCACAGAGAATTACATACATAACCATGCAATTCGGACAGGCAGCCTGCTTGCCGCCTGCCGCGCGGAAGGCGTCCGCCCGGAGTACCGGCCTAGGAAGCGTCCGCCCCGGAGGCACCCGCCTTGGAGGTGTCGGCCCGGGCTGCGCCCGACTTCGACGCGCCCGCCTCGGAGGCACCGGCCTCGGAGGCGTCCGTCTCGGAAGTGCCCGACTTCGAAGCGTCCGTCTCGGAGGTACCCGACTTCGAGGCGTCCGCCTCTGCGGCACCCGGGCCGGAGGCCTCGGGCCCGGACACCTCGGGTCCGGACGCTGTGGACGTGCTCGCGCCGGTCCCGGTGGACGCGTCGGGCTGCCCGGTGGAGGGGCCGTCGTCGGTGTCCGCCGCCCGGGCTTCGTCGTCCGGGCCGGGGCCGTCCTCGCCCGCGTGCGGCTCGACGGCCTCCTCCCGGCCGGGCCGCTTCTTCGCCGAGAGGGCGATGAAGACCGCCGCGGCGAGGAAGACCAGGAGCGCCGTCCAGTTGTTCAGGCGCATGCCGAGCACGTGGTGGGCGTCGTCCACCCGCATGTACTCGGTCCAGAAGCGCCCCACCGTGTACGCCGCGACATACAGCCCGAACGCCCGTCCGTGCCCCAGCTTGAAGCGCCGGTCCGCCCAGATGACCAGCAGCGCCACGCCGACGCACCACAGCGACTCGTACAGGAACGTCGGGTGGTAGGTCGCCATGTCCGGGGTGTCGACCGGGCGGTGCGCCGGGTCGATCTTCAGCGCCCACGGAAGGTCGGTCGGCCGCCCGAACAGCTCCTGGTTGAACCAGTTGCCCCAGCGGCCCAGCGCCTGCGCCAGCGCGATGCCGGGCGCCACGGCGTCCGCGTAGGCGGGCAGCGGGATACCGCGGCGGCGGCAGCCGATCCACGCCCCCAGCGCGCCCAGCGCGATGGCGCCCCAGATGCCGAGGCCGCCGTCCCAGATGCGGAGGGCGTCCACCGGGTTGCGGCCCTCACCGAAGTAGAGCTGGTAGTCGGTGACGACGTGGTAGAGCCGGCCGCCGACCAGCCCGAACGGCACCGCCCACACGGCGATGTCCGCCACCGTGCCGGGCCGCCCGCCCCGAGCGACCCACCGGCGCCCGCCGAGCCAGACCGCGACGAAGACGCCGAGGATGATGCAGAGCGCGTAGCCGCGCAGCGGGATCGGCCCGAGATGGATCTCGCCGGCCGAGGGACTGGGGATAAAGGCAAGGGTCTCCATGGCGCACCCGACGCTACCGTGCCCGGCGCCGCACCGGGCAATCAGCCCGCACAACGGCTGGATAACGCCTGGTTCGACCGCTCCGCCCCACCGGGGTCACCCCTTCTGCTCCACCATCTTCTTCAGCTTCTGCGGGGTCAGCGGGTCGGACTGGTCGGCGTAGATGTTCTTGCCGTCCAGCAGGATCGTCGGGGTGCCCTGGTGGTCGGAGGCGCGGAAGCTGTCGCTGGAGCGCTTGACCCAGGCGTCGTGCCGACCCGAGGTCACGCACTCCTCGAACGACGGGGACACCAGCCCCCGGACCTTCTTGGCCAGCCGCAGCAACTGCCTGGTGCTGCCGAACGCGTCGTCCTGCTCGGCGGGCTGGTTGCGGTAGAGCGTGTCGTGGAAGGCGGTGAACCTGCCCTCGTCCTTGGCGCAGGCCGCCGCGTTGGCCGCCTTCCGGGAGCCGCTGCCGCCCATGTTCGTGTCGATGAGGGTGACCAGGTGGTACTCGGCCTTGAGCTTGCCGGCCTTCTCCAGGCTCCGGATCGTGCCCCGGTAGGTGTTCTCGAACTGGCCGCACGCCGGACAGCGGAAGTCCTCGTACACGGACAGCTTCGCCGGGGCGGCGTGCTCACCGACGGTGATCGGCTTCGCCGACTCGCTGTCCTTCCCGTCCCCGCTCCGGCTGGCGACGGTCGCGCCGATACCGGTGGCGACGACCAGCACCCCGAGTACCGCCGCGCCGGCCTTGAGGGAGCGGCGCCGCTTCTCGGACGCCTTGTGCCGCTGCTGCTCGGCCCGCAACCGCTCACGGGCCGACGTCTTGTTCTGGCTCACCCCCGGCCAACGAGAGGGCCCCCCTCCCGGTTGTCACCCGAAAGAAGGGCCCGCTGCCAGGTCCTGGCCGTCACGTCCGGTGGACGCCCCGGGCCAGGTCCGCGGCCAGCTCCCGGACGCCGGCGAGCCCGGCGTCGAGATCGTCCGCGGCGAGCAGACGCTTGACGAACGCCGACCCGACGATCACCCCGTCCGCGAAGGCGGCGACCTCCGCGGCCTGCTCCGGGTTGGAGACGCCGAGCCCCACGCACACGGGCAGCTCGGTGCCCGAACGGACCCGCTCGACCAGCTCGCGCGCCTCGGTGCCGACGGACTCCCGGGTGCCGGTGACGCCCATCAGGGACGCGGCGTAGACGAAGCCGCTGCCCGCGGCGGTGATCCGGGCGAGCCGCTCCTCGCGGCTGCTCGGCGCGACCACGAACACCGTCGCGAGACCGGCCCGCTCGGCGGCCTTGCGCCATCCCTCGGACTCCTCGACGGGCAGGTCGGGCAGGATGCATCCGGCGCCCCCTGCCGCCGCAAGCTCCTCGGCGAAGCGCTCGGCGCCGTACCGGTCGACGGGGTTCCAGTAGGTCATCACCAGCACCGGTTTCCCGGTGGCGGCGTGGGCCTCGCGGACGGTGCGGATGACGTCCGCGATCCGCACCCCACCGCGCAGGGCGATGGTGTCGGCGGTCTGGATGACGGGCCCGTCCATGACCGGGTCGCTGTGCGGCAGCCCGACCTCGACCACGTCGCAGCCGCTCTCCAGCAGCGCCGTGCAGGCCGCGATACCGCCGTCGACGGTCGGGAAGCCGGCCGGCAGGTAGCCGACGAGCGCGGCCCGGTTCTCCGCCTTGGCCCGCGCCAGCGTCTGCTGCAGCAGCGCGAGGTTCCCGCCGCGTACGCCGTGCCCGGCGGTGTCGCCGTGTCCGCCGCTGTCGCTGCTCGCGCCGCTCTCGGCACGCAGGTCGTCTCCGCCGCTCACGCCTGGCCCCCCTGTTCCCCGTCCGTGCCGTCGTACAGGCCGAAGTAGCGCGCGGCCGTGTCCATGTCCTTGTCGCCGCGGCCCGAGAGGTTCACCAGCACGACGCCCTCGGGGCCCAGCTCCCGGCCCAGGTCGAGCGCGCCGGCGAGCGCGTGGGCGCTCTCGATGGCCGGGATGATGCCCTCGGTCTCCGAGAGCAGCCGCAGCGCGCGCATCGCCTGCTCGTCGGTGACCGGCCGGTACTCGCCGCGCCCGCTGTCCTTGAGGAAGGCGTGCTCGGGGCCGATGCCCGGGTAGTCCAGCCCGGCCGAGATCGAGTACGGCTCGGTGATCTGTCCTTCGTCGTCCTGCAGCACGTAGGAGCGCGAACCGTGCAGGATGCCCGGCTCGCCCGCCGTCAGGGTGGCGGCGTGCTCGCCGGAGTCCACCCCGTGTCCTGCCGCCTCGAAGCCGACGATCCGCACGTCGGTGTCCGCGAGGAACGCGTGGAAGAGGCCGATCGCGTTGGAGCCGCCGCCCACGCAGGCCGCCACGGCGTCCGGCAGCCGCCCGGTGCGCTCCACGATCTGGCGGCGCGCCTCGACGCCGATGACGCGGTGGAAGTCGCGGACGATCTGCGGAAAAGGGTGCGGGCCCGCGACGGTGCCGAACAGGTAATGGGTGCGGTCCACGTTGGCGACCCAGTCGCGGAACGCCTCGTTGATGGCGTCCTTGAGCGTGCGGCTGCCCGAGGTGACCGGCACGACCTCGGCGCCGAGCATCCGCATCCGGGCGACGTTCAACGCCTGCCGCTCGGTGTCGATCTCGCCCATGTAGATGGTGCATTCGAGCCCGAAGAGGGCGCACGCGGTGGCGGTGGCCACGCCGTGCTGGCCCGCACCCGTCTCGGCGATGACGCGGGGCTTGCCCATGCGCTTGGTCAGCAGGGCCTGCCCCAGCACGTTGTTGATCTTGTGGGAGCCGGTGTGGTTGAGGTCCTCACGCTTGAGGAACACCCGGGCGCCGCCCGCGTGTTCGGCGAAGCGCTTGACCTCGGTGAGCGCGCTGGGGCGGCCCGTGTAGTCGACGAGCAGTTCGTCGAGCTCGGCGGCGAAGGCCGGGTCCGCCTTCGCCTTCTCGTACTCGGCGGCCACCTCGTCGACGGCCGCGACGAGGGCCTCGGGGATGAACTTGCCGCCGAAGGCGCCGAAGTAGCCGGTGCCGTTCGGGCTGAGACCCTCCGGGTCAGGGATGAAGTAGTCGGATGGCATGCCGACCCTCTCGTGTGGATGTGCGTACGGGCTGACGCTGGGATGCCGCTCCCGTCCCTGCCGCGGACTGCGTCCGGCGGACGCTTCCCGTTTCCTGGAGGCTTCGCCCCAGGCCGCCGAGGCGGCCTCGCTCGTCCGCGGGACGCCAGGCGGCCTGGACCGGGCCCGGTGCGGGCGGGCAACAGCCGCCCGCGCCTTGCGGCCAGGAGGTTCCTCCGGCGTTCGAGGGCCGGGGGCGGAGCCCCCGTTGTCGGGAAGGGTGAGGTCGGGAGGGGCTCAGCGCCATCGCCGGCCACGGATCACACCGGGCTCGCAGCCGATGTGGTACCGCACCGAACGCCCCCGCACGCGCCGTGCGGGCGCCCGGCACCCGCGCGGACGGCACCCGCGCGCCAGCGCGAGGGAACACAGCGAGACGGCGACGGACACGAGCTCAGGCCCTCCCGTGGCGGAGGGCGGGGTGGGCGCCGGCGGCGACAAGGTCGGAGACGGCGGTCTGCGGGTCCTTGCCCGTCACCAGTGACTCGCCCACCAGGACGGCATCGGCCCCCTCGTTGGCGTAGGCGATCAGGTCGTGCGGGCCGCGCACGCCGGACTCGGCGACCTTGACGACGTGGTCGGGGATCTCCGGGGCGATGCGGGTGAAGTTGCCCCGGTCGACCTCCAGCGTCTTGAGGTTCCGCGCGTTCACGCCGACGATCTTGGCCCCGGCCGCCAGCGCCCGCTCGGTCTCCTCCTCGTCGTGCACCTCGACCAGCGGGGTGAGCCCGATGGACTCGGCGCGCTCGATCAGCGAGACCAGGGCCTCCTGTTCGAGCGCAGCGACGATCAGCAGGACGACGTCGGCGCCGTGCGCACGGGCCTCCCACAGCTGGTAGGAGGAGAAGATGAAGTCCTTGCGCAGCACGGGGATGTCCACCCTGGCGCGGACGGCCTCCAGGTCGGCCAGCGAGCCGCCGAAGCGGCGGCGCTCGGTGAGGACGGAGATGAGGGCGGCGCCGCCCGCCTCGTAGTCGGCGGCCAGCCCGGCCGGGTCGGCGATGGCGGCGAGCGCGCCCTTGGAGGGGCTGGAGCGCTTGACCTCGCAGATCACCCGCACGCTGTCGCCCTTGAGGGCGGCGAGCCCGTCCTTGGCCTGGGGCGCCCGGGCCGCGCGCTCCTTGAGTTCGTCGAGGCTGACGCGCGCCTGCCGCTCGGCGAGGTCCTCACGCACGCCTTCGATGATCTCGTCGAGCACACTCACCGAGCGGCCTCCTTTGCTGGCTGGGTTCGGGTGGCTGCCGGGCCCTCGCGCGGGAGCGAGGGTGGTCAGGTGGGGCACTGCGATGGTATCCGGCGGCGGACGGAGGTCCCGCATCCGGTTGACCGTGATTCCACATAGCGGACAAAACGCGGGGCCCCGTCCGCCCCCGTAAGCGTTCCGATCGGAAAGCGTCACCGAGAGTCAGAACAGGTCAGGGGACGAGCGCGGTGCCCAGGGGCGTGTTCCGGACAATCGTGAAGGCCGCCAGGAGGAGGCCCGCGGCCCAGGCGTGCCAGACCCGTGGCCGCACCGGAAGGGCGAAGGGGCGGGCCCGCACCGCACGGGCCGTCCAGTACAGCCACCCCAGCGCGAGGACGGCGAAGAGCACGACGGCGGCCGCATTGGCGCCCAGCGCGGCCGGCAGGTCGCCGTGCGCGACGGCGTGGGCGCTGCGCAGCCCGCCGCAGGCCGGGCAGTACAGCCCTGTGACGGCGAGGAAGGGGCAGGCCGGGTAGTGGCCCGGCCGGTTGGGGTCGACGGCGGCCACGTAGGCGAAGGCCGCGCCCACCGCGGCCAGGGAGCCGAGGGGCGCGGCCAGCCGCGGCACCGCGCCGGTCGGGCGGTGCCGCTCGGTCCCGGCGTGCTGCCGGTCGTTCAGGAGTGCGCCTTGGCGCGGGTGCCCCCGTGCTGCGGGGTGCCGTGCGCCTCCTCGTGCGCCAGCTTGTGGGCGCGGGCCTGCTCGGCGGTCATGCCCTTCGACCTGGACTGGCCGAGCCCCATCGCGCTCATGATGCCGCCCACCACGGCGCTCAGCAGGAGGAGGACCAGCCCGGCGATCACTCCGGCGGGCTGTGCCGTCACCGTGAAGACCGAGCTCACGCAGAAACCGACGAAGGCGATGAGCACGCCGGTCCAGGCGGCCGGGGTGTGTCCGTGGCCGTGCGCCATGAATACTCCTTGTGTCACAACATGAAGAGGGCCACCCGGCCCGTTCGGCTCCCATTCTCCCCCTTCCCCGCCGGACGCGGGGCACGGGGGTCGCCCGTCCGGGCAGCGCACGGCGGCGCGGGGGTCAGGCCAGGCCGTGGGTGGAGGGGTCCTCGCCGCGGTCCAGGGCCTTCCACAGGTCCTCCGGCCGGTCGGGGTCGACCCGCTGCGGGCGGGTGGCGCGCCGGCGCAGCGGAACACGCTCGTAGCGGGCGCTGCCGGACATCGAGGGCCAGGCCTTCCCGTAGCGCAGGGCCAGCAGCCCGGCGATCAGCAGCAGCGCACCGCCCGCGGCCGACACGTAGGGCCAGGCGGTGACCTCGACGGCACCGATCGCGCTGTCCGTCAGTCCGCTCGTCCGGGCCGCCTGCTCGGTCAGCGCCCCGGTGTCGTCGGCGCCCAGCACGGCGGCGGCCACGACGGCGGCGCCGCAGACGGTGAGCAGCCCGGCGACGAGGTAGCGCCCGAGGCGGCGTACGGCGAAGACGGCGACGAGCGCGGCCAGGCCCACCAGCGCCAGCGCGCTGGGCAGGCCCGTGACGTCGCCGCCCTCGGCGCTGACGGGCACCGTGCCCTGCGCGAACGCGGCGCTGGACCGGCTCCAGGTCTGGCCCGCGGAGACCAGGGCGAGCGCGGCGCCCACCGCGCCGCCCAGCAGCGCCACCGCGAGTGCGACGCGGGGAGCGCGCGGGCGTGTGGCACCGGCGTCCGGGTCGGGGGAGGGAGAAGTCACCCCTCCACGCTACCTCCGAGCCGCTCCGCCGTCCGGACCGCCCTCAGCACCGCGGAGGCCTTGTTGGCGCACTCGGTGTCCTCGGCCGTCGGATCGGAGTCGGCGACGACGCCGGCGCCCGCCTGGACGTAGGCGGTGCCGTCGCGCAGCAGGGCGGTGCGGATGGCGATGGCGGTGTCGGAGTCGCCCGCGAAGTCGAGGTAGCCGACGCAGCCGCCGTAGACCCCGCGCCTGGTGGGCTCCAGCTCCTCGATGATCTGCAGTGCGCGCGGCTTGGGGGCCCCGGACAGCGTCCCGGCCGGGAAGCAGGCGGTGAGCGCGTCGAACGCGGTGCGGTCCGCGGCGAGTTGCCCGGTGACGGTCGAGACGATGTGCATGACGTGGCTGTAGCGCTCGATCGACATGAAGTCGACGACCTCGACGCTGCCCGGCTCGCACACCCGCCCGAGGTCGTTGCGGCCCAGGTCCACCAGCATCAGGTGCTCGGCCCGCTCCTTGGGGTCGGCGAGCAGCTCGTCGGCCAGCGCCGTGTCCTCGCCCGGGGTGGCGCCGCGGGGCCGGGTGCCCGCGATGGGGTGCATCATGGCGCGGCCGTCCTCGACCTTGACCAGCGCCTCGGGGCTGGAGCCGACGATGTCGAAGCCCTCGAAGCGCAGCAGGTACATGTACGGGCTCGGGTTGGTGGCCCGCAGCACCCGGTAGACGTCCAGCGCGCTCGCGGTGCAGCGGGTCTCGAACCGCTGGGAGGGCACCACCTGGAAGGCCTCGCCGCCGCGGATGCGCTCCTTGATGTCCGCCACCCAGCCCTGGTAGGTGGCGCCGCCCGACCTGGCGTCGGTGTCGGGGAGTTCGGACGGCGGGAGGGAGACGGGGGCGACCGGTGCGGGGCGGGCGAGGTCGGCGGCCATCGCGTCCAGCCGGCGCACGGCGTCGGCGTGCGCCTCGTCGACGCCGGTGTCGAGGTCGTTGTGGTTGATCGCGTTGGCGATCAGGAGCACCGTGCCGTCGCGGTGGTCGAGGACCGCGAGGTCGGAGGTGAGGAGCATCGTCAGCTCCGGCAACCCGAGATCGTCGACGGTGCCGGGGTGGCGGCCGACCTTCTCCAGCCGCTGCACGATGTCGTATCCGAGGTAGCCGACCATGCCGCCGGTGAAGGGCGGCAGGTCCCCGCTCTCGTGCAGGTCGCGCGGGGTGTGCAGGGCCTCCACTGTGGCCCGCAGCGCGGCGAGCGGGTCGCCGTCGGCGGGCACGCCGACCGGCGGGTTGCCCTGCCAGTGCGCCTGCCCGTCCCGCACGGTGAGGGTGGCGTCGCTGCGGACCCCGACGAAGGAGTAGCGGGACCAGGTGCGGCCGTTCTCCGCGGACTCCAGCAGGAAGGTGCCGGGGCGCTCCGCGGCCAGTTTGCGGTACAGGGCGATGGGAGTGTCACCGTCGGCCAGCACGCGCCGGGTCACGGGAATGACCCGGCGGTCCTCGGCGAGCCTGCGGAACGTTTCGAGGTCGGGCGCCGTCATGGGCCCTCACCCTACTGGGCGGGCAGCAGTACGTCCGCGTCGAAGCAGGTTCGGGCCCCGGTGTGGCAAGCGGCGCCGGTCTGGTCGACCCGCACCAGCACGGTGTCCGCGTCGCAGTCCAGGGCCACGGACCTGACCCGCTGGACGTGTCCGGAGGTGTCTCCCTTGACCCAGTACTCCTGCCGGCTGCGGCTCCAGTAGGTGGCGCGGCCGGTCGTCAGCGTGCGGTGCAGCGCCTCGTCGTCCATCCATCCGAGCATCAGCACCTCACCGGTGTCGTACTGCTGGGCGATGGCGGGCACGAGTCCGTCCGCGGTGCGCTTGAGGCGGGCGGCGATGGCGGGGTCGAGCGACGTCTCCTGGGACATGCCTCCATTGTCCCGTACGCTCCGCGCGGCGGCACCGGACACCGTGCGGCACCCGGCGAACACACCCCGCTCACAACCGCCCACGCACCGCTGCTCGGCCGTACCCTGGCGGACATGTCGACCCATGCCAAGCGAGAACGCCTGCTCCTCGCGGACCTGTTGGAGACGCACGGCCCCGAGGCCCCCACCCTGTGCGAGGGCTGGCGGACCCGGGACCTGGCGGCGCACGTCGTCGTACGGGAGCGCCGCACCGACGCGGCGGGCGGCCTGCTGATCAAGCCGCTCGCGGCCCGACTCGAACGCGTCCAGGCCGAGTTCGCCGCCAAGCCGTACGAGGAACTGATCCAGCTGATCCGGACCGGGCCGCCGCGGATCTCCCCGTTCGCCCTCAAGCAGGTGGACGAGGCGGCCAACACGGTGGAGTTCTTCGTGCACGCCGAGGACGTCCGCCGCGCCGGGCCCGACTGGACCCCGCGCGAGCTCGACGCCGTCTTCGAGGACGCGCTGTGGCGCCGGCTGGAGACCGGGGCCCGGATGTACGGCCGCAAGTCCCCCGTGGGCCTCGTGCTGCGGCGCCCCGACGGGCAGACGGCCGTCGCCCACCGCGGTACCCCCGTCGTCACCGCCGTCGGCGCCCCCTCGGAACTGTTGCTGTTCGCCTTCGGGCGCCAGGAGCACGCCGATGTCGAGCTGGACGGCGAGCAGGAGGCCATCGACCGGCTGCGCCAGGCGAAGCTGGGCATGTAGGGGAGACCCCCGGCCCCACCCCGAGGCCCGGCCGCAGCGATGCCGGGGACGGTTCGGGGTGGTCCCGGATGGGCCCGAGGGACGCGGCCCGCGAGAGTGCCGGTATGGCTTTTGTGTCCGGCGCCCCGGGGCGCCCTCCTCGTCGCCGGCTCTCCCGCCGCGGTCTGCTCACCTCGGCCACCGTGAGCGCCGCGGCGGCCGCCGTCGGCCCGGTTCCGGCGGCGCGCGCCGCCGGTACCGCGCCTGCCACCGGCCGGGACGCGACGCTGCCGCCGCCCGACGGCGCGGCACTGCGGTCGGCCGTCGACGACCTGGCACACCCGCGGGCGAGCGGTGCGCAGGTGCGGGTCGGCGGGCCCGCCGGAGGGTGGTACGGCACCTCGGGGGTGGCGGACCCGGCCACCGGGCGGCCCGTCGGGCCGAACGACAAGGTCCGCGCCGGCAGCGTGACCAAGGCATTCGTGGCGACGGTGCTGCTGCAACTCGTCGACGAGGGGCGGCTGCAGCTCACCGATCCGGTCCGCCGCCACCTGCCCGGCCTGCTGCCCGAACGGTTCGGTGCCCTCACCATGGCGCACCTGCTCACCCACACCAGCGGACTGCCCGACCACGTCGGGATGCCGGAGCCGACCACCCCGGAGGCCGTCGTACGCCACCGGTTCGACCGGTGGAGCCCGCGGCAGATCGTGGCCACGGTCACCGGCGGCCCGCTGAAGTTCGCGCCGGGCACCGCCCAGGAGTACCGGGGGGTCAACTACGTGCTGGCGGCGCTGGTGATCGAGCGGATCACCGGGCGGCCGTACGGTCTCGTGATCCGCGACCGTGTGCTGCGCCCGCTGCGGCTGGGGCACACCTCGTTCCCCTCCGCGCACGGCGACGACCGGCACATCCACGGTCCGCACGTGCACGGCTGCCTGCTGATGAGCGACGGCTCACGAAGGGACGTCACCGAGTTCGACATGTCCAGCTCCTGGGCGGACGGCGAAATCGTGACCAGCACCGGCGACCTGTACCGCTTCCTGACCGCGCTGTTCGGTGGCGCACTGCTGCCCGAGCGGCAGCTGCGGCGGATGTGCACGCTGCCGCACGTGCGGATGCTCGACGGCAGCCCGGCCCGCTACGGCGCCGGCCTGCAGACCGCCACGGTGAACGGGATCACCTTCTGGGGCAAGACCGGTGAACAGTACGGCTACGCCACGGGCATGTTCGCCACCCGCGACCGGCAACGGCAGTTGGTATGGACGTTCAGCCCGGTCGAGCTGGGCGCCGACCCGTCGCCGATGAGCAGCCGGCTCGTCGCGGCGGCGACGGGAGCGGGAACGCGCGGCTGACCGCGCCGGTGCTACGGCTTCCGTCCGAGCCCGCCGTAGAGGGGGGAGGGCTCGGGGGGAGCCATCCCCGCTGCCTCGGGCCGCCACAGCGGGCAGGAGACGACGCCGGGCTCCACCACCTCCAGGCCGTCCAGGAAGCCGGCCACCTGCTCGGGGCTGCGCGGGTGGTACGGAACGGCACCGCTGCGGTTGTAGCCGCGCAGGCCCTTCACGTAGCGCGGGTCGGTGTCGGTGCCGTCGCGGACGGCGAGGTAACTGCCGGAGGGCAGCGCCGCCATCAGCCGCCGCACGATCGAGCGGGCCTCCTCGTAGTCGGCCACGTGCGCCAGGATGCCCATCAGCATCACGGCGACCGGCCGGTCGAGGTCGAGGGTACGGGAGGCCTCGCGCAGGATCGTCTCCGGGTCCGTGACATCGGCCTCGATGTAGTCGGTGGCGCCCTCGGGGCTGCTGGTGAGGAGGGCGTGGGCGTGGGCGAGGACCAGCGGGTCGTTGTCGACGTAGACGATGCGGGCCTCGGGGGCGACCCGCTGGGCGACCTCGTGGGTGTTGTCCACGGTCGGCAGCCCCGTACCGATGTCGAGGAACTGGCGGATGCCCGCCTCCTCGACCAGGTAGCGCACCGAGCGCCCGATGAAGTGCCGGCCCACGCGGGCGAGCGTGACGATGTCGGGGAAGACGGCGCGGATCCGCTCGCCCGCCTCGCGGTCGACCTCGTAGCAGTCCTTGCCGCCGGTCCAGTAGTCCCAGATCCGCGCCGAGTGCGGCACCGTCGTGTCGATCCGGTCCGCCCGCTCCGCCTTGCCGGCCTCCTCCGCCATGGTTCTGCTCCCGCCGTCGTCCGTGCCGTCCCCGGCAACCCGTGTCCCCGTCGTACGACGCCAACCTATGTCCTCAACGCGCCGATGTCGCCAGCCGTTCGGCGAGGATGCCCTGGAGTTCGCGGGCCGCACGGGTCGGCGAGACGTCGCCCCGGTGAGCCAGGGAGATGGTGCGCTGCAGCCCCGGCGGCGCGAAGCGGGTGACCCGCAGCCCCGAGCGGTCCGCGACCATGCGGGGCACCACGGCCAGCCCCAGCCCGGCCCGCACGAAGCCGAGGACGGCGTCCATCTCGCCACCCTCCACGCCGAAGACGGGCTCGAATCCGGCGTCACGGCAGGCGGCGACCGTCAGCTCCCGCAGGTCGTAGCCGCGCCGGAACATCGCCATCGGCCTCTCGCGCAGATCCTCGACCCGGATGCGCGCGCGGCGCACCGGCGCCGGCTCGTCCGGCGGCGAGACCACGACCAGTTCCTCGCGCAGCAGCTCGGCGGTGCGCAGGACCGGGCCCTGCCCGGCGAGCGGGGTGATGATCAGTGCGAGGTCGAGCTCGCCCTCGGCCAGCACCCGCACCAGGTCCTGTGAACCGTCCTCGTGGACGACCAGCTCCACCCCCGGATACCGGTCGTGGAAGACCCGCAGCACGTCGGGGACGATGCTCGCGCACAGGCTGGGAGTGGCCCCGAGACGGACCCGGCCGCGCCGCAGCCGGGCGACCTCCTGCACCTCGCGGCGGGCCGTCTCGGTGTCGGCCAGCACCCTGCGGGCGAGCGGCAGCAGGGCCTGCCCCGCGTCGGTGAGGGAGATGTGGCCGCGCGCCCGGTGGAAGAGCTCGGCCCCCAGCTCCCGCTCCAGGGAGCGGATCTGCTGGGAGAGGGAGGGCTGGGCGACGTGCTCGCGCTGGGCGGCGCGGGTGAAGTGGCGGGTGTCGGCGACGGCAACGAAGTAGCGGAGCTGCTGGAGCTGCATACGGACAGCCTACGGAATCGGCATAGCCGCTGCCTATCGAGTGGAGCCGAACCATGTCTTGGACTGATGCCCGGGACCGTCCTTACCTTCAGGGCCATGGCGACGGCAACGCGCACTCCCCCCTCCCCCACCCCGCAGGCCCCCGCGTCGCGGGCCTCCGGAGCACCGCCGGGCGGGCCACGGCGGGGCACCCTGCGGACCCTGTGGGGCTCGACGATCGGCAAGAAGGCGGTCATGGCGGTCAGCGGGCTGCTCATGCTCGGCTATCTGGTCGTCCACATGCTCGCTAACCTGAAGGTCTTCTTCGGGCCCACGGACATGAACGGCTACGCCCACTGGCTGCGCACCATCGGCGAGCCCGCCCTGCACCACGAGTGGTTCCTGTGGATCGTGCGGGCGGTCCTGGTGGCCGCCGTCGTGGCGCACGGCGTCAGCGCCTACCAGCTCAGCCGGCGCGACCTCGCGGCCCGCTCCGTCGGCTACCGGCACCGGCGCCACCGGACCAGCTACGCGACCCGCACCATGCGCTGGGGCGGGATCATTTTGGCGCTGTTCCTCGTCTGGCACCTGCTGGATCTGACGACCGGCACCGTGAACCCGCGCGGCCAGGCGGGGCACCCCTACGAGAACATCGTCGCCGGGTTCCGCACCTGGTACACCGACGTCATCTACTGCGTCGCCATGCTCGCCGTCGGGCTGCACGTGCGGCACGGCTTCTGGAGCGCGGCGCAGACCCTGGGGGTGACCCGACCCGGGCTCGCGAAGCTGTGCAAGGGCGGCTCCACCGTGCTCGCCGTGGCCCTCACCGCCGGCTTCCTCTCCGTACCCCTCGGCGTCATGACGGGACTGGTGCACTGATGAGCTCTCCCCACGCGTACACGCGGTACCGCACCGGCGAGGCGATCGCCGACACCAAGGCACCGGACGGGCCGGTCGAACAGCGGTGGACGCGGCGCCGCTTCGAGGCGAAGCTGGTCAACCCGGCCAACCGGCGCAGGCACACCGTCATCGTCGTCGGCACGGGGCTGGCGGGCGGCTCGGCGGGGGCCACGCTGGCCGAGGCCGGCTACCACGTGGTGCAGTTCTGCTACCAGGACTCCCCGCGCCGGGCGCACTCGGTCGCTGCGCAGGGCGGCATCAACGCGGCGAAGAACTACCGCAACGACGGCGACTCCGTGCACCGCCTCTTCTACGACACGGTCAAGGGCGGCGACTTCCGCTCCCGCGAGTCGAACGTGCACCGGCTCGCGGAGATCTCCACCGCGATCATCGACCAGTGCGTCGCCCAGGGGGTGCCGTTCGCCCGCGAGTACGGCGGGCTGCTGGACACCCGCTCCTTCGGAGGCGTGCAGGTCTCCCGCACCTTCTACGCCCGCGGCCAGACCGGACAGCAACTGCTGCTCGGCGCCTACCAGGCGCTCTCCCGGCAGATCGCCGCCGGCACGGTGGAGATGCACCCGCGCACCGAGATGCTGGACCTGCTGGTCGTCGACGGGCGGGCCCGCGGCATCGTCGCCCGCGACCTGCTCACCGGCCGCATCGACACCTACGTCGCGGACGCCGTGGTGCTGGCGACCGGCGGCTACGGCAACGTCTTCCACCTGTCCACCAACGCCAAGAACTCCAACGCGACAGCGATCTGGCGGGCCCACCGCAGGGGCGCCTACTTCGCCAACCCCTGCTTCACCCAGATCCACCCCACCTGCATCCCGCGCTCCGGGGACCACCAGTCGAAGCTGACGCTGATGAGCGAGTCGCTCCGCAACGACGGCCGCATCTGGGTGCCGAAGGTGCCCGGCGACGCACGTGCCCCGCAGGACATCCCCGAGGACGAGCGGGACTACTACCTGGAGCGGCTCTACCCCTCCTTCGGCAACCTGGTGCCCCGCGACATCGCCTCCCGCGCCGCGAAGAACGTCTGCGACGAGGGGCGCGGCGTAGGACCGGGCGGGCAGGGGGTCTACCTCGACTTCGCGGACGCCCTCGCCCGGCTGGGCCGGGCAGCCGTCGAGGAGAGGTACGGCAACCTCTTCGAGATGTACGCGCGGATCACCGCGGAGGACCCCTGGACGCGGCCCATGCGCATCTACCCGGCCATCCACTACACGATGGGCGGGCTGTGGGTCGACTACGACCTGATGACGACGGTCCCCGGGCTGTTCGCCGTCGGGGAGGCCAACTTCTCCGACCACGGCGCCAACCGGCTCGGCGCCTCCGCGCTGATGCAGGGCCTGGCCGACGGCTACTTCGTCCTCCCGGCCACGCTGGGCGACTACCTCGCCCGCCACCCGCACGACGACCGCGAGGACATCGGCGAGCACCACCCGGCCGTCCACGAGGCGACCCGCACGGTCACCGACCGGCTCTACGCGCTGCTGTCCAACAACGGCGACCGCACCCCCGAATCCTTCCACCGCGAACTGGGCGCCCTGCTGTGGGACCACTGCGGCATGTCCCGCACCGAGGAAGGGCTGCGCAAGGCGCTGGAGCGCATCCCCGAACTGCGCGCCGAGTTCTGGCAGCGGGTCAGGGTGCCCGGGTCGGGCGAGGCCCTCAACCAGTCGCTGGAGAAGGCCAACCGGATCGCCGACCACCTGGAGCTGGCCGAACTCATGTGCCTGGACGCGCTGCACCGCACCGAGTCCTGCGGCGGCCACTTCCGCGAGGAGTCCCGCACCCCGGACGGCGAGGCCGCCCGCAAGGACGAGGAGTTCGGTTACGTCGCCGCCTGGGAGTTCACCGGCGTCGGCCGATCCCCCGTACTGCACCCGGAGCCCCTCCACTTCGCCTACGTCCACCCCACCCAGCGGAGCTACACGTGAACCTGACCCTGCGGATCTGGCGGCAGCCCGGCGCCGAGGCGCCCGGCAAGATGGTCACCTACGAGGTGGAGGACATCTCCCCCGACATGTCGTTCCTGGAGATGCTCGACACGCTCAACGAGACCCTGACCGAACGCGGCGAGGAGCCGGTCGCCTTCGACCACGACTGCCGCGAGGGCATCTGCGGCGCCTGCGGCATGGTCATCGACGGCCGGGCACACGGACCGGAGCGCACCACCACCTGCCAACTGCACATGCGGCACTTCTCGGACGGCGACACCGTCGACATCGAACCCTGGCGGGCCGCCGCGTTCCCCGTCGTCAGGGACCTCGTCGTCGACCGCTCCGCCTTCGACCGGGTCGTCGGCGCGGGCGGCTACATCACGGCGCCCACCGGATCAGCCCCCGAGGCACACGCCACAGCGGTGCCCAAACCCGCCGCCGACGCGGCCTTCGCGCACGCCGAGTGCATCGGCTGCGGCGCGTGCGTGGCCGCCTGCCCCAACGGCTCCGCCATGCTGTTCACCTCCGCCAAGGTGAACCATCTGAACGTGCTGCCGCAGGGCGCGCCGGAGCGGGAGAGCCGGGTACTGGGCATGGTCGGGCAGATGGATGCCGAGGGCTTCGGCGGCTGCACGCTGGCCGGCGAGTGCGCCACTGCCTGTCCCAAGGGCATCCCCATGCCCTCCATCGCCGCGATGAACAAGGAGTACCTGCGGGCCGCCGCGAAGAAGTGAGGCACCTACACTCGGGGCACGATGAGTGATCCCTCGCACCCCACCCTTGCCGAACTGGCCCGCCAGGCCCTCTCCTCGGTCCAGCACGGCTACGACCTGCTGGCGCCCAAGTTCGACCACACGTCCTACCGCACCCCCGCAGCGGTCCTGGACGCCACGGCCGAAGTTCTCGCCGCCGAGGGACCGTTCGGCGACGGGCTGGACCTGTGCTGCGGCACCGGCGCCGGCACCCGGGTGCTCCGCCAGGTGTGCGGCGGGCGCACCGCGGGCGTCGACTTCAGCGCGGGCATGCTCGCGGAGGCCCGGTTCCGGTGGGCGACCGAGCCGGGCCCGCACTGGGTGCGGGGCGAGGCGCACGCGCTGCCGTTCCGCTCCAGGACCTTCGACCTGGCCGTCAGCTTCGGTGCCTTCGGCCACTTCCTGCCCGCCCAGCGGCCGCATCTGTTCGGCCAGGTGCGCCAAGTCCTCCGCGACGGCGGCACGTTCGCGTTCCCGCTCGCCGCCCCGCCGCGCCCGGGGACGGCGGACTACTGGTCGCTCCTCGGCTTCGACGCGGCGATGCGCGTCCGCAACGCCTTGTGGCGGCCGCGTTTCGTCATGTACTACCGCACCTGGCCGCTGGCCGCCGTACGCCGCGACCTGGACGAGGCGGGTTTCGACGTCGCACTGCGGGCACTGCCCGCGCTGGGCAGGCGGGAAGACGGCTCCCCGCGCTGCCGACTGGTCGTCGCCACCAAACGGCCGCCCGGGGCCGGTACCGGCCCCGGGAAGAAGGGAACCTTGTGACGACCGAGGAGCAGGCCAGGCCCCAGCAGCCCGGCCGGGAGCCGGAGCCCACCGAAGGGCTGGAGGGGACCGCATGGTGGCCGGGCACGGGACCGGTCGGCGGCGCCGTCCTCGTCACGCTCGGCTCCGTCGGCGCGCTGCTCCTCTTCCTCGGCCCGTGGCAGCCCGGCGACCACCTGGGAATCCTCTTCGGCCTCGCCAAAGCCCTGGCCGTCGGCCTGGTGGCGCTGGGCACCACCCTCCTGGGCCGACGCCGCGGCACGGGCGACGCCGGCAGCGCGGACGACGCGAGCGGTACGGCGGACTCGAACGACGCGGACCGCACGGACGGGGCCGACGGGGCCGACGGGGCCGACGGGGCCGACGGGGCCAACGGGGCCGACGGGGCCAACGGCGAGAACGAGGCCGACGGCAAGGACGGTGCCGGTCTCCTGGATGGCGCGAGCGGTACGGACCGCGGGAGCGGTGCCGACGGCGCCCTGCCTGGCCGTCCCCGCCAGGACGTCCCGGTGGAGCACCGCGCCGATCGCCCCGTGACCGAGCGGGGTCACCTGGACCCGTCATCCCGCTGAACGTCGCCTCACGGGCCGCTCGCAGCGGGACCCTCAGCGCACCGGGCAGCCCGCCCCGCGCAGCGTCTGCTTCACCTCGCCGATGCGCAGATCGCCGAAGTGGAAGACGGAGGCGGCCAGTACGGCGTCGGCGCCCGCACCGACGGCGGGCGGGAAGTGGCCGAGGCGCCCGGCACCGCCGGAGGCGATGACGGGAACGGTGACGTGCTTGCGGACCGCGGAGATCATCTCCGTGTCGTAGCCGTCCTTGGTGCCGTCGGCGTCCATGGAGTTGAGCAGGATCTCGCCGGCGCCCAGCTCGGCTGCGCGGTGCGCCCACTCGACGGCGTCGAGGCCGGTACCGCGCCGCCCGCCGTGGGTGGTGACCTCGAACCCGGTGCCCTCGGCGCGGCGCCGCGCGTCGACGGAGAGCACCAGCACCTGCCGCCCGAACCGTTCGGCGATCTCGCGGATGAGCTCCGGGCGGGCGATGGCCGCGGTGTTGACGCCCACCTTGTCGGCGCCGGCCCGCAGCAGCTTGTCCACGTCCTCGGGGGTGCGGACACCACCGCCGACAGTCAGCGGGATGAAGACCTGCTCGGCGGTGCGCCGTACCACCTCGTAGGTGGTCTCGCGGGCGGCCGAGGAGGCGGTGATGTCCAGGAAGGTCAACTCGTCGGCGCCCTCCGCGTCGTAGACCTTGGCCATCTCCACGGGATCGCCGGCGTCGCGCAGGTTCTGGAAGTTGACGCCCTTGACGACCCGTCCGGCGTCCACGTCCAGACAGGGGATGACTCGGACGGCGAGGCTCATGCCTGGGGTGCTCCTTCTGCTGCGGGGTCGGGCTGCGCCCGGTACGCCTCCACCTCCACCTCGACCACGAGGCTCGGGTCGACGAAGCCGGAGACGATGAGCATCGAGGCGGCGGGGCGGACCTCGCCGAACAGCTCCTTGTGGGCGCGCCCGGCCTCGTCCACGTCGCGCGAGTGCGTGAGGTACATGCGGGTCCGCACCACGTCGGCGGCGCCCAGGCCCAGACTCTTGAGCGCTTCGAGGGCCACGGTGAAGGCGTTGATGGTCTGTTCGTAGGGGCCGCCCTCGGCGATCACCCCGTCGACCACCGAGGTGCAGCCCGACACCAGCACCAGCCCGTCCGGCAGTTGCACGGCGCGGGAGTACCCGAAACGCTCCTCCCAGGGGCCTCCGGAGGCCACACGGTGTATTCCGGTCATCGGGCGACCGCCTCCAACGCCTCTTCCAGGGTGAACGCCTTGGCGTAGAGCGCCTTTCCCACGATGGCGCCCTCGACACCTTCCGGCACCAGACCGGCCAGCCCCCGCAGATCGTCGAGGCAGGACACGCCACCGCTGGCGACGACGGGCCGGTCGGTACGGGCGCACACGTTCCGCAGCAGCTGCAGGTTCGGGCCCTTGAGGGTGCCGTCCTTGGCGATGTCGGTGACGACGTACCGGGCGCACCCCTCGGCGTCCAGGCGGGCCAGCGTCTCGTAGAGGTCGCCGCCGTCGCGGGTCCAGCCGCGGCCGCGCAGCGTGGTGCCCCGCACGTCGAGGCCGACGGCGATCCGGTCGCCGTGCTCGGCGATGACCTTGGCGACCCACTCGGGGCTCTCCAGCGCGGCGGTGCCCAGGTTGACGCGGCGGCAGCCGGTGGCCAGCGCCGCCTGCAGGGAGGCGTCGTCACGGATGCCGCCGGACAGCTCGACGTGGATGTCCATCGCGCGGGCGACCTCGGTGATCTGCCTGCGGTTGTCGCCGGTGCCGAACGCGGCGTCCAGGTCGACCAGGTGGAGCCACTCGGCACCGGACCGCTGCCAGGCCAAAGCGGCCTCCAGCGGGTCACCGTAGGAGGTCTCGGAACCGGACTCGCCGTGCACGAGGCGGACGGCCTGACCGTCCCGGACGTCGACGGCGGGCAGAAGCTCAAGCCGGTTGCTCACGGCGCTCTCGCTCTCGGGGCTCTCGGGGCTGACGGAGGGGGGCGTCAGCCTGTTCACAGGGCTTCGATCCAGTTGCGCAGCAACTGGGCTCCGGCGTCGCCGGACTTCTCGGGGTGGAACTGGGTGGCCCACAGCGGCCCGTTCTCCACGGCGGAGACGAACCGGCTGCCGTGGCTCGTCCAGCTCACCCGCGGCGGCTTGAGGGCAGGGTTGGCCGTCTCCAGCTCCCAGTCGTGCACGGCGTAGGAGTGCACGAAGTAGTACCGCTCGTCGGCCGGCAGGCCCGCGAACAGCCGGGAGTCGGCGGGGGCGGTCACGGTGTTCCAGCCCATGTGCGGCACGGGGTGCTCGGCATCGGTGGCCAGCGGGCCGACCGTGCCGGGCCACTCGTCCATGCCCTCCGCCTCCTCGCCGTGCTCGATGCCGCGGGAGAAGAGGATCTGCATGCCGACGCAGATCCCCAGCACGGGCCGGGCGCCGGCCAGCCGCCGCCCGATGACCCAGTGGCCACGCGCCTCGCGCAGCCCCTCCATGCAGGCGGCGAACGCGCCGACGCCGGGCACCAGAAGGCCGTCGGCGTTCATGGCCTTGTCGTAGTCACGGGTGATCTCGACCCGGGCACCGGCCCGCTCCACCGCGCGCTCGGCGGAGCGCACGTTGCCGAAACCGTAGTCGAAGACCACCACGTTCTTCGGATCACTCATCACGACCACCAGTCCAGTCGCAGGATTCCGGCGAGCAGCGCGAGGACGGACGCCCCGGCGAGCAGTCCGACCACGCCCTTGGGCAGCTTCTGCTTCCAGAAGGAGATCGCCCCACCCGCCAGGAAGAGCCCGACGAAGATGAGAAGCGCAGCGAGCCCTGTCACAGCGCCCCTTCTCCGTTCGCTTCCCCGCCCGCGCGGCACCCCGCGGCCCTCGTACCCAGGCGCCACCCGGCAGCCGCGCACGCGTCGCTCACAGCGCCCCCTTCGTCGAGGGGATCCCCGTCTGCCGCGGGTCGATCTCGCTGGCGTAGCGCAGGGCGCGGGCCAGCGCCTTGAACTGGCACTCGACGATGTGGTGCGCGTTGCGCCCGTAGGGGACGTGGACGTGCAGCGCGACCTGCGCCTGGGCGACGAAGGACTCCAGGATGTGCCGGGTCATCGTCGTGTCGTAGCTGCCGATCATCGGGGCGATGCCCTCGGGCTCGGTGTGCACCAGGTAGGGGCGGCCCGACAGGTCGACGGTCACCTGGGCGAGCGACTCGTCCAGCGGCACCGAGGCGTCGGCGAACCGTACGATGCCGCGCTTGTCGCCGAGCGCCTGCTTGAAGGCGGCACCCAGGGCCAGCGAGGTGTCCTCGATGGTGTGGTGGCTGTCGATGTGCAGGTCGCCGTCGGTCTTGACCGTCAGGTCGAACAGGCCGTGGCGGCCGAGCTGGTCGAGCATGTGGTCGTAGAAGCCGACCCCCGTGGAGACATCGACCTTGCCGGTGCCGTCGAGGTCGATCTCGACGACGACGGACGTCTCCTTGGTGGTGCGCTCCACGCGGCCCTTGCGCGTCATGCCTCGCTCTTCTCCTTCAGCTCCTTCGTCACGGCTCGCACCGCGTCGAGGAAGGCGTCGTTCTCCTCCGGCGTCCCCGCCGAGACCCGCAGCCAGCCGGGCACCCCGTTGTCCCGGACCAGCACGCCGTGCGCCAGCAGCGCCTCCCACACCGCGTGGGAGCCGGCCGCCCCGTCGAAGCGGCCGAACTGCACGAAGTTGGCGTCCGACTCGGTGACCGCCAGCCCCGCGGCCCGCAGTTCACGCACCAGTCGGTCGCGTTCGCTCTTCAACTGCTCGACGTAGCCGAGCAGGGTGTCGGTGTGCTCCAACGCCGCCAGCGCCGTGGCCTGGGTGACGGCCGACAAGTGGTACGGCAGCCGTACCAGTTGCACCGCGTCCACCACGGCCGGGTCGCCGGCGAGGTAGCCGAGCCGCAGGCCCGCGGCGCCGAACGCCTTGGACATGGTGCGCGAGAGCACCAGCGTGGGGCGGCCCGCGATCAGCGGCAGCAGCGAGGGGTGGTGCGAGAACTCGCCGTAGGCCTCGTCCACCACCACCAGCGCCCCGTGCTCGGGCCGGGCCGCCTGGGCCGCCTCGTACAGCGCGAGCACCGTCTCCTCGTCGACGGCGGTGCCGGTCGGGTTGTTGGGCGAGCAGATGAACACCACGTCGGGCCGGTGCGCGGCGATGGCGGCGACGGCGGCCTCGGTGTCGATGGTGAAGTCGTCGTTGCGCGGCCCGGAGATCCAGCCGGTGCCGGTGCCCCGGGAGATCAGCGCGTGCATCGAGTACGACGGCTCGAAGCCCAGCGCGACCCTGCCCGGACCGCCGAACGCCTGGAGGAGCTGCTGGAGCACCTCGTTGGAGCCGTTGGCCGCCCACACCTGTTCCCGCGCGACGGGGTGACCCGCCGTGCGCGAGAGGTACTCGGCGAGCCGGGTGCGCAGCTCGACCGCGTCCCGGTCGGGGTAGCGGTTCAGCTCGCGGGCGGCCTCGGTGACGCGCTCGGCGATGCGGGCGACCAGCTCGTCGGGGAGCGGGTAGGGGTTCTCGTTGGTGTTCAGCCGTACGGGCACGTCGAGCTGGGGCGCACCGTAGGCGGACTTGCCGCGCAGCTCGTCGCGGATGGGCAGGGCGTCGACACCGGAAACGGAGCTCACGAGATCTTCGGGACCTTCCACTCGAACCGTGCCTTGAGGGCCGCACCGTGCGCGGGCAGGTCCTCGGCCTCCGCCAGCGCGACGACGTGCGGCGTGATCTCCGCCAGCGCGTCCCGGGAGTAGTCCACGACGTGGATTCCGCGCAGGAAGGACTGGACCGACAGGCCCGAGGAGTGGCAGGCGCAGCCGCCGGTGGGCAGGACGTGGTTGGAGCCGGCGGCGTAGTCGCCCAGCGAGACGGGCGCCCACGGGCCGACGAAGACCGCACCGGCGTTGACCACCCGGGCCGCGCGGGCCGCGGCGTCGGCGGTCTGGATCTCCAGGTGCTCGGCGGCGTAGGCGTCGACGACGGCGAGACCGTGGTCGAGGGAGTCCACCAGGACGATGCCCGACTGCCGCCCGGCCAGCGCCTCGGTGATCCGCTCGCTGTGCCGGGTGGCCGGGACCTGGGTCTTCAGCTCGGCCTCCACGGCCTCGGCCAGCGCCTCGGAGGGGGTGACGAGCACGGCGGCTGCCACCACATCGTGCTCGGCCTGGCTGATCAGGTCGGCGGCGACGTGGGCGGGCTCGGCCGTGTCGTCGGCAAGGATGGCGATCTCGGTGGGGCCGGCCTCGGAGTCGATGCCGATGACGCCCTTGAGCAGCCGCTTGGCGGCGGCCACGTAGATGTTGCCGGGGCCGGTGACCAGTTGGACGGGGGCGCACTCCTCGGTGCCGTAGGCGAACATGGCCACGGCCTGGGCACCGCCCGTCGCGTACACCTCCTCCACGCCCAGCAGCGCGCAGGCGGCCAGGATGGTGGGGTGCGGCAGCCCGCCGAACTCCTTCTGGGCGGGCGAGGCGACGGCCAGCGAGCCGACGCCGGCCTCCTGCGCGGGCACCACGTTCATCACCACGGACGACGGGTAGACGGCACGGCCGCCGGGCACGTACAGGCCCACGCGCTCGACCGGCACCCACCGTTCGGTGACGGTGCCGCCGGGGACGACCTGCACGGTGGAGTCCGTACGCCGCTGGTCGCGGTGGACGATGCGGGCGCGGCGGATGGACTCCTCCAGCGCCGCGCGGACGGCCGGATCCAGCTCCTGAAGGGCCTCGGCCAGCGCCTCGGCAGGTACCCGGAGCCGCTCCAGGCGGACGCCGTCGAACTTCTCCGTGTACTCGATCACCGCCGCCGCGCCACGATGCCGTACGTCGTCGCAGATGGGCCGCACCTTGTGCAGGGCGGTCTCGACGTCGAGCTCGGCACGGGGCAGCAGGTCACGGTCGATGGTTCCGGTCGCCGGGCCCGCACCGGGGGCGGCGGCCGAGGAACCACGCAGATCGATTCGGGAGATCACACTCTCAAGTCTCTCAGACCCGCGGCAGGCACCTGTCGTCCGTATCAGAGGCTGATACAGGTCACATTCCGTTTCACCCGACGCGCGTCGCCTCGCGCGTTCATCCCGTCACAGAGCGGGAAAGGGAGCGGTACGACCACCGCATCCGATGATGTGACCACGGTGAGTGAGGGGGAAGACGTGAGCGAGCCAGCGGACTCCGGCGAGCCGCCGTCGGGGCTGCGGTTGACGACCGCGGAGTGGGGGCTGTGGCAGGCCTTCCGCAACGGTACCGAGCACGACCTGCGCTGCGGCGAACCGGAACTGGACGACCCCAACGGCGACCACCCCTGGGGCCCCGAACGCACCGTGCGGGCCCGGGTGATCGCTCTGCTGCTGCTCCACGGGCCGCCGCCGCTGCTGGGCCGGGTGGCCTCCCTCCATCTGATCGGGGCGCACGTCACCGGCTGCCTGGACCTGTCGGGCGGCGTCGTGGAACCGTACTTCGAGCTGCGGCACTGCCGTTTCGAGGACGAGGTGCGGATGCCGGAGGCCCGGGTCCACACGGTGCGCTTCGTCGACTGCTACCTGCCCCGGTTCGACGCGGCGCGGCTGACGACGGAGGGTGACCTGCATCTGCCCCGGTGCAGCATCCCGGAGGGCGTCAAGCTGACCGACGCCACCATCGGCACCGACCTGCTGCTGAACGAGGCCACCATCGGCAGCGGCCGCCGCACCCGCGCCGTCGCCGCCGACGGCGTCACCGTCTCCCAGGAGCTCCAGGCCAGCCTGCTGATCACCGACGGGCAGGTCAGCCTGCGCGGCGCCACCGTCGGCAGCTCCCTGCACATGTTCGGCTCCGCGCTGCGCAACCCGCGCGGCCGGGTCGCCCTGTACGCCCCGCAGATGACCGTCGAGCAGGTGGCCAGCTTCGCCGACGCCGGCCGCGGCAACACGGCGCAGCTGTACGGGGCCACCCCGCCCACGGGCACCCGCTACGCCTTCGCCGCCCAGACCGGCACCCGCCCGCTCGATCCCGGCTTCGTGCGGACGGGCCGGGGCGCCCAGCGCACCCGGCACTTCGAGTGCACCGGCGGCATGGTGCTGGACGACGGGCGGTTCGGCTCCTCCCTGGTGATCGAGAACGCCAGGCTGGAGATGCAGCGGGACCAGGAGCTGTCGCTGCGGCGCATCAGCACGCCCGAGCTGACCTTCACCCCGCAGCTTCCCGAGCGCGGCCTGGTGGTGCTGTCGGGGGCGGGTGTGGAGAAGCTGATGGACCGCGCCTCCAGCTGGCCGCAGGACCACCGGCTGTGGATGGCGGGCTTCACCTACCAGCACGCCATCCCGAAAGAGGGCCACTTCAACGTCCGCGAGCGCCTCCAGTGGATCAACGCCGCCACCGCGGAGTACGCCCCGGAACCGTACGAGCAGCTCGCGGCGATGTACCGCAACAGCGGTGAGGACACCAACGCGCGGATCGTGCTGCTGGCCAAGCAACGCCGCCGCCGCGAGACGCTGCCGCTGCCCGGCAAGCTGTGGGGGGTCCTCCAGGACTGGACGGTGGCCTACGGCTACCGCCCGGCGCAGGCGGCGCTGTGGATGGCCCTGCTGTGGCTGACCGGCGCCATGCTGTTCGAGGCGCACCGGCCGCCCGCCCTCAAGGGGGACGAGGCGCCGCACTGGAACGCCGCGCTGTACGCGCTCGATCTGCTGCTGCCCGTCATCTCCTTCGGGCAGGACACGGCGTGGGACCCGGTGGGCGGCTACCAGTGGGTCGCCGCGGTGCTGATCCTGGCGGGCTGGGTGCTGGCCACGACGGTGGCGGCGGGCGCCACGCGGCTGCTGCGCCGCCAGTAGCCGCCCTGTCACGGGGCGCCGCCGGGGTGGCGGGGGCCTGTGCAGGGCCGCGCGGCGCACCAGGGCCCCCATCGGCCGCCGGAGGCTTTAGGCTTACCCGTTGTGACAACCGCGCTTCCGCTCTTTCCCCTCAACTCGGTGCTGTTCCCGGGCCTGGTGCTGCCGCTGAACATCTTCGAGCCGCGGTACCGCGCGCTGATGCGTGACCTCCTCGCGCTGCCCGAGGACACGCCGCGCCGCTTCGGCGTCGTCGCCATCCGGGACGGCCGCGAGGTCGCACCGGCGGACGTCGGCATGCCCGATGCGGCGCCGCCGCAGGGTGCCGACCCGACCGCCGGCTTCGGGCCCGACCCGATCAAGTCGTTCTACACGGTGGGCTGCGTCGCCGACGCCTCGACGATCCGCGAACGCGTGTCCGGCACGGGCACCCCCGCGGACGCCGACGCGGACGAGGAGGCCGCCACCGAGTCCGATCCCCGCGCCGACACCGGCGGGTACGAGGTGCTGGCCACCGGCACCACCCGCTTCAAGCTGCTGTCGGTGGACGCCTCGGGGCCGTACCTGACCGGTCAGGTCGAGGAGTTGCCGGAGGAGGAGGGCGACGAGGCGGGCGCCCTGGCCTCCGGCGTCCTGCGCGCCTTCCGCAGCTACCAGAAGCAGTTGGCCAGCGCCCGCGAGCGCACCCTGGCCGCCGGTGCCGAGCAGGATCTGCCCGACGACCCGTCGGTGGTCTCCTACCTCGTCGCGGCCGCCACCGTGCTGGACACGCCCGCCAAGCAGCGGCTCCTCCAGGCCCCGGACACGGCGACCCGGCTCGCCGACGAGCTCAAACTGCTGCGCAGGGAGACCGCCGTCATCGGCAAACTGCCGTCCCTGCCGGCGGCGGACCTGACCCGGAACCCGACCAGCCAGAACTGACACCGCCGGGGGCGCAGAGCACGTGGCGAAGAAGAGCAGGCGGCAGGGGCCGGCGACGCCGGCCGTCGCGGCGGCCACCGAGGCGGGGATCACCTTCGAGACCCACGCCTACGCGCACGACCCGGCGGCTGCCTCGTACGGGCAGGAGGCCGCCGAAGCCCTCGGAGTGGACGCCGAGCGGGTCTTCAAGACGCTGGTGGCCGAGGTCGACGGCGCCCTGGCGGTGGCCGTCGTGCCGGTGTCGGGCTCGCTGGACCTCAAGGCGCTGGCCTCGGCACTCGGCGGCAAGCGGGCCGTCATGGCGGACCCGGCGGCTGCCGAACGCGCGACCGGTTACGTCCGCGGTGGCATCTCCCCGCTGGGGCAGCGCAAGCGGTTGCCCACGGTGCTGGACGCCTCGGCCGGGCGGTACCCGACCGTCTGCGTATCGGCGGGCCGCCGCGGCCTGGAGATCGAGCTGGCCCCGCAGGATCTGGCACGGCTCACCGGCGCCGTGCCGGCCCCGATCGCCCGCCCATGAGGCGCCCGGCGCCTGCTCACCACTGCGCGGGGGCGGCGGGCCGGGCGGTCTCGGTGCTCTCGTCGCGGGGACCGAAGAAGGCGGTGGCCAGCAGGTGGCAGAGCATGGCCGCGACGGGCCAGGCCAGCAGCACCCCGTAGGCGTGCAGCTCCAGGGGGGCGTCGAAGGTGGCGCCCTTGCCGGCGGCCCGGGCCGCCGCGGGCAGATCGGTCTCGGGCCCGAACCACACGCCGACCCGCCAGGCCAGTACGGAGCCCAGCAGCCCGCCGAACGCGAGCCCGACGACGAGGCCGACGCCGCCGCGCCTGCGCAGCAGGAAGCCGACCAGGCCCGTCAGCACCCCGAACGCCAGCCCGAGCAGCGCGAAGACGCCCTCGGCGCCGATGGCCTCCTCACCCTCCGGGTCCTTGAACAGCACGACCTCGCCGTTGTTGTACAGGGGCACGCGCGGGGCCAGCCACAGCCACAGCAGCCCCATCGCCAGCCCGGCGACGACGACCACCACCGCGCACACGGCGGCATCCCGGAGCTCGCGCCGCACCAGGGGCCCGCCCTCACCGCCGTAGCCGGTGCCGGGGCCCGGTGCGGGCGGGGGCGGCGGCGCCGCGGGGTCGGCGGGCGCGGAGCCGGCGCGCGCGGAGTCGGGGTCGTGCTCGGAGGGCGTCGGTACGGTCACGGAGCCATCGTGCCAGGCCCGCGCGGCAGGGGCGGCCCCGCCCCTGGCCGCGCGCGCCGGGAGGGGCCGGGAGGGGCCGGGAGGGGCCGGGAGGGGCCGGGAGGGGGTCAGCGGGTGGCGGCCCAGCGGTAGGCGCGGGTGGCGAGGGCGAGGGACAGCACGCCCACGGCGGCGCACACGCCCAGGTCCCCGGCGACACCGGCCCAGTCGGGGTGCGGCTGGAAGGTGCGTGCGAAGGCCTCCACGCCGTACGTCGACGGCAGCAGGTCCCGCGCCCACCGCACCACCAGCGGCAGGCCGCTGCCCGGCAGCACGCCCAGCAGCAGCGCCCCCGACATCCCCAACTGCCCTGCGAGCGTGGCCAGTTCCGGGCGCGGCGCGAGCAGTCCGAGCGCGGCGCCGAGCCCGGCCAGGGCCGCCCCGGCCAGCGGCACCACGGCCAGCAGCACCCACAGCCCGCCCAGCGGCAACTGATAGAGCAGGCTGCCCACCACGGCGGTCACCGCCACCCCCGGCACTGTGAACGAGGCGTACGCCGCCGCCGCGCCCAGCACCACCGAGGCCGCCGGCACCGGCAGCGTCGCGTAGTGGTCGAGCCCGCCGTCGGCGCGGAGGGTCCCGAAGTACTGGGCGAGCAGGTTGAGCGCCACGAAGGCGACGACCAGGACGCTGGACCCGGCCACCACGGCCCGCGCCTGCGCGCCGCCGTCCACCACGCCGCGCATCAGCACCATGATGCCCAGCGACTGGAACGTCGCCACGAACAGCAGCGGGATGCGGGCCACCCGCGCCCGCGAGAGCTGCGCCCGGTAGACGGCCACCAGCGCGGGCCACAGCCTGGCGCCCGGCGCCAGCGGTGCGGGCCCGGCGGCGGCTGCCCCCGCCGCGGAGTCGACGGGGTCCGCCCCCGCGGCGTGCGGCCCGGGGCCGGGGTGGGCGCTCGCGAGCTCCGGTGCCCCGCGGGTGTGTGCCGTGGTCGCCGTCGTCCTCATCCCAGCTCGCTCCTGGCCTCCGGCACCGCGGGCCGGTCCGTCGTGTGCCGCACTGCTGTGCCGCGGGTCACCAGCGCTGTACCGCGGGTCCCCCTCACCGTGCCACGGGGCGCCGCCGCACCGCACAATGTCAGCACCGGGCCGGCCGCCGCCGTCACGACTTCACCAGCCCCTCGGCGCCGCCGGCCCCGGAGGCGTTGCCGCCGAGTGCCACGTACACGTCCTCCAGGCTGGGGGTGGCCAGCCGGAAGTCGTCCAGGGCGGAGAAGGCCGGGCCGCCGGTGACCAGGGCGACCGCCTCCCGGGCACGCTCGGGGGGCAGACGGAGGGTCCAGCGGCGTCCGGAGACGGTGGCGTGGGCGGCGAGCGCGGCGACGTCGGACAGCTCCACGGGGGCACGCTCGCGCCACACCAGCTCCACCCGCACCTCGTCGCCGACCGTCGCCTTGAGTCCGCCAGGCGTGTCGCAGGCGATGACGCGCCCCCCGTCCAGCACCGCGACGCGGTCGAGCACCGTCTCCGCCTCGATCACGTTGTGGGTCACCAGCAGCACCGTCGTACCGCCCTCGGCACGGCGGCGGTCGACGGCCGCCCACACCGCGCGCCGGGCGTGCGGGTCCATGCCGGTGGTCGGCTCGTCCAGTACGAGCAGTGGCCGGTCCCCCACCAGCGCGGCCGCCACGCAGGCCAGCCGCCGCTGTCCGCCGGAGAGCTTCTTCAGCGCCCGGCCCGCGAGCTCCTCCAGGCCCAACTCGGCCAGTACCGCGTCACGGGCGGCCCGGGCAGGCGCCGGACTCATCCCGCGCAGCCGTGCGGTGGTCTCGGCAGCGAGGGAGACGGTCAGCTCGTCCAGCGCGGTGGACTGCTGCCCCAGGTAGGCCAGCAGTCGCGCGGCCCGCTCGGGGTGGCGGACCAGATCGTGGCCCAGCACCTCGATGCGCCCCGCATCGGGGCGCAGCAGCCCGGTGAGCTGCCGCACGAGGGTGGACTTGCCGGCGCCGTTGGGACCCAGCAGTCCGAAGATCTCGCCCTGCCGCACCTGGAGACTGACACCGTCGGTGGCCCGCACGGCCGACACCGCCGGGGTGCCGCGGCGGGCCCGCACCGCCGGGTACGTCTTGGCCAGGTCCTCGACCCGCACGGCAGGCGCAGCAGGGGTGCCCGTCCGCGTACGCGTCCTCGCGCCTGCCACCGAGCTGTCCACCGCCTGCCGAGTGCCCGTTCTCACGACCTATGAGGGTACGCGTCCGGGTTCCGCCGCTCCGTTCCGGGCCTGCCCGTCGCCGGGTGGGGGGCGGGAACCACCGGTTGACGTGGTCAGTCGCCGGTGGCCGGGGTGTGCTCGGCCGGGGCGGAGGTGCGGGCGTCCACCTCGCGCCAGAAGCCGGCACGGATCGCGTAGCGGTCGTGCTCGTCGATCTGGTCGTCCTTGTGCGCCAGCAGGCCGAAGCGGGCGGCGTAGCGGAGCAGTTCGCCGTCGATCCGGTGCGGGATGCGCGGGTACTCCCCGGAGAGCCGGCCCAGGTGGACCTCGTCGTTCAGCCGCTCCATCCATCGCCGGGCGAACACCTGGCCGACCTCGTACGGGTCGCCGCTGACGGCGGTGATGTCCTCCTCACGGTCCGCCCAGCGCTGCTCGGCGGTGGTCAGCTGGGCCAGCATCGGCAGCGCCGCCGTCTCCGGCGAGTCCGCCGCGTTGGGCCGCTCCACCCAGCCGCGGTCCGAGGACCAGCGCAGCGTCGCCCCCGGCGGTCCCGGCACCACCCCAGGGGAGGACCCGTGCCGGCCCAGATCCGCCAGGTCCTTGGGCGTGGGCACCCCCTCGGTACGGTGCGCCGCCTGGCCGCCGGGCGCCGGCTGTGCGCCGGCGGGATCCGCCTCCGGCTGCTCGGGCGCGGCGGCCTCCTTCGGGGCTGCGACCGGCCCCGCCTGCTGCGCGGAGGGGCCGGCAGGGCGCGGGGGCACGGTGGCGTCGCGGGCGTCGGTGCCGTCGCCGTTCTTGGCGGTCTCCGGCAGGGGCGCGGCCAGAATGGCGGCGATCTCCGGGCGGGGCACGGGCTGCGGTGCGCAGGGTCCCGACAGTTCCTTGGCGCGGACCACCGGTGTGATCCAACTGCGGTCCAGGACCCGCCGCTCGTCCGCCTCGGCCACCAGGTCCTCGGACTGGTTGTAGTCCCCGTCCGCCGCCTGGACCGCCCACAGATGGACGGCCACGCCGTGCTCCTTCGCGGACATCAGGCCGGGCAGCAGATCGCCGTCGCCGGTGACGAGCACGATGTCGGAGCAGGCGCGGTTGCGGGCCAGCTCCGTCAGCTCGGCGTGCATGGCGGCGTCCACGCCCTTCTGCGCCCACCGCCCGTCGCTGCGGGTGAGGGCGCCCAGGCGTACGGTCACGCGCGGCATGACCCGCAGCCTGCGGTGCTCGGGCTGGGGCACACGGTCGGGCGCCCCGTCGAACCAGTAGATCCGCAGCAGGGAGCACTGGGTGTCCGCCTCGGCCTGCCTGCGCAGCGACTGGGCCAACCCGGTGTGGTCGACGCTGATCCGGGAACGGGTCGGCTCTCCGGCCAGCAGGCTGGCGGCGGCACCCAGCAGGTAACCGGCGTCCACCAGGACGACGCAGCGATCCACGACGTTCCACCCACTCTCGGTCATGACCTACAGCCGAGGCCCTGCCTTCGCGTGCTGGCCGTGCCTTCGCGTGCTGGCCGATCCCCATGTCCTTCGGGTCTGTTTCGAGTCTGCCCGACCGTACCGGGGTTATCAGCCGGACCTCGATCGTCGGCGTGGCGCCGACTGCCCGACATGCGGCACTTGTACCGGCATGTGACGCTGAGGACGAGGGCTCCGCGCACTCCGGCGGGGCGAACGCCGGCCGGAGCCCGTGGAGGCACAGCATGGCCAAGAACAAGAACCGCCAACAGCCCCGGCGTCAGAACCGCACGGCCGACGAGCAGCAGCAGGAGCGCGAGCGCGCCGCCGCCACCGAGCGGGCCACCTCGGAGAACGGCTCCCGCAAGGGGAGGCAACGGCGCTTCGGCCACAACTGAGCGCGACTCTCACCCCGCCAGGCAGGAGGGGCCCAGCAGCTCCTTGAGGTCACCGAACAGGGCGGGGTCGGGCGTCACCCGGTGCCGGTCCAGGCGCAGGACCGTCGTCTTGCGCGCCCCTTGCAGGCGGACCCGCACCTCGCTGGCGCCCCGGTGCTGGGTGAGCACGTACCCGAGCTTCTCCACCAGCGGCGGGGTCACCTTGACGGTCGGGATCGTGATGGTGACCGGCGCGGACACGGACGCCTCGCTGAGGTCGGGGACCTGGAGTTCCATGGCGACCAGCCGCGGCACGTCCTCCCGCTTGTCGAGGCGGCCCTTGACGAACACGATGGTGTCCTCCACCAGCTGCGTCGACACCAACTGGTAGGTGGCGGGGAAGAACATGCAGTCGATGGAGCCGGCCAGGTCCTCCACGGTGGCGATGGCCCAGGCGTTGCCCTGCTTGGTCATCTTCCGCTGGAGCCCGGAGATGATGCCGCCGATGGTGACGATGGAGCCGTCGGAGTAGTCGCCGCCGGTGAGCTGGGCGATGGCGGCGTCCGCCTTGTCGTTGAGGACGTGTTCGAGCCCGAAGAGCGGGTGGTCGGAGACGTACAGGCCGAGCATCTCGCGCTCCTGGGCGAGCAGGTAGGTCTTGTCCCACTCCTCCTCGGTGAACTGCACGTCGAGGCCGAAGCCCGGTCCGGAGTCCGCGGCGTCGCCGCCGAGGTCGCCGAAGAGGTCGAACTGCCCCTCGGCCTCCTTCCGCTTGACCTGCACCACGTTGTCGATCATCGGCTCGAACTGCGCGGTGAGCCCCTTGCGGCTGTGCCCCATCTCGTCGAAGGCGCCGGCCTTGATCAGGGACTCGACGGTGCGCTTGTTGCAGACGACGGCCTCGACCTTGTCCAGGAAGTCGGGGAACGAGCTGTACTTGCCCTTGGCCTTGCGGCACTTGACGATCGAGTCGACGACGTTCTGACCCACGTTGCGCACGGCGGTCAGGCCGAAGACGATGGTGGAGTCGTCCTGCGAGGTGAAGTTGGCCTCCGACTCGTTCACGTTCGGCGGCAGCACCTTGATGCCCATCTTGCGGCACTCGTTGAGATAGACCGCGGACTTGTCCTTGTCGTCCCGCACCGAGGTGAGCAGCGCCGACATGTACTCCGCCGGGTAGTTGGCCTTCAGGTAGGCCGTCCAGTAGGTGACCAGGCCGTAGGCGGAGGAGTGGGCCTTGTTGAAGGCGTAGCCGGCGAAGGGCACCAGCACGTCCCAGACGGCCTGGATGGCGCCGTCGGAGTAGCCGTTGTCCCGCATGCCCTTCTGGAAGTTCACGAACTCCTTGTCGAGAACCTCCTTCTTCTTCTTGCCCATGGCACGGCGGAGCAGGTCGGCCTGGCCCAGCGAGTAGCCGGCGAGCACCTGGGCGGCCTTCTGCACCTGCTCCTGGTAGACGATCAGGCCGTGGGTGATGTCGAGGACCTCCTTGAGGGGTTCCTCGAGCTCCGGGTGGATCGGGGTGACCTCCTGCTGGCCGTTCTTGCGCAGGGCGTAGTTGATGTGGCTGTTCATGCCCATCGGGCCCGGGCGGTACAGCGCGGAGACGGCGGAGATGTCCTCGAAGTGGTCGGGCTTCATCATGCGCAGCAGGGAGCGCATCGGGCCGCCGTCGAACTGGAAGACGCCCAGCGTGTCGCCGCGGCACAGCAGCTCGAACGTCTTCGGGTCGTCCAGCGGCAGGTCGAGCAGCTTGAGGTCGACGTCCTTGTTCTTGCGGATCATCTTGACCGCGTCGTCCATGATGGTGAGGTTGCGCAGCCCCAGGAAGTCCATCTTCAGCAGGCCCAGCGACTCGCAACTGGGGTAGTCCCACTGGGTGACGACCGTGCCGTCGTTCTTCGGGGAGAAGATGGGCGCGTGGTCGATGACCGGCTCGCTGGACATGATCACGCCCGCCGCGTGCATGCCCATCTGGCGCACCAGGCCCTCGATGCCCATGGCCGAGTCGATGACCTTCTTGACGTCCGGCTCGTTCTCGTACATCGCCCGCACCTCGCCCGCCTCGCTGTAGCGGGGGTGGTTGGGGTCGGTGATGCCGGACAGCGGGATGCCCTTGCCGAGCACGTCGGCGGGCATCGCCTTGGTGATCCGGTCGCCCATCGCGTACGGGTAACCGAGCACGCGGGAGGCGTCCTTGATGGCGGCCTTCGCCTTGATGGTGCCGTAGGTGCCGATCATGGCGACCTTGTCGGCGCCGTACTTCTCCGTCACGTACCGGATGACGTCACCGCGCCGGCGCTCGTCGAAGTCGATGTCGACGTCGGGCATGGTGATGCGCTCGGGGTTGAGGAACCGCTCGAAGATCAGCCCGTGGGTGACCGGGTCGAGGTCGGTGATGCCCATGGCGTACGAGACGATCGAGCCCGCCGCCGATCCGCGGCCCGGGCCGACCGCGATGCCGTTGTCCTTGGCCCAGTTGATGAAGTCGGCGACCACGAGGAAGTACCCCGGGAAGCCCATGTCGATGATGACCTTCATCTCGTAGTCCGCCAGCTCCTGGCGGTCCTGCGGGACGCCGTCCGGATAGCGGCGGCCCATGCCGCGCCGCACCTCCTCCTTGAACCAGGAGATCTCGTCGTACCCCTCGGGCACGTCGAACTTCGGCATCAGGTTCTTCGGCTCGAACATGCCCTCGGTCTCGATGCGCTCGGCGACCAGGAGCTGGGTGTTGCGGCAGCCGGACTGCCAGGCGTCCGAGGAGTCGATGCCGTACATCTCGTCGGCGGACTTGAGGTAGTAGCCGGCGCCGTCGAAGCTGAAGCGGTCCGGGTCGGAGAGGTTGCTGCCCGTCTGGATGCACAGCAGGGTGTCGTGCGCCGCCGACTCGCGCTCGTAGGTGTAGTGCGAGTCGTTGGTGACGATGAAGGGGGCGTCGATCTTCTTGGCGATGCGCTCCAGACCGTCGCGGGCACGCTTGTCGATGTCGATGCCGTGGTCCATCAGCTCGACGAAGAAGTTCTCCTTGCCGAAGATGTCCTGATACTCCCCGGCGGCCTTGAGGGCCTCGTCCTCCATGCCGAGCCGGATCTTGGTGCTCACCTCTCCCGAGGGGCAGCCGGTGGTCGCCAGCAGCCCGTCGGCGTACTCGGCCAGCAGCTCGCGGTCCATCCGGGGCTTGCGGAAGAAGCCCTCCAGGCTGGCGCGGGACTGGGCGCGGAAGAGGTTGTGCAGACCCGTCGCGTTCCGCGCCCACATCGTCATGTGGGTGTAGGCGCCGTTGCCGGAGACGTCGTCCCGCTTCTGGTGGGGGGTGCCCCACTTGACCGGGCGGGCGTTCCTGCGGTGGTCGGGAGCCAGGTAGGCCTCGATGCCGATGATCGGCGTGACCCCGGCGTCCTTTGCGGAGTGGAAGAAGTCGTAGGCCCCGTGCAGATTGCCGTGGTCGGTCATCGCGATGTGCGACATGCCCATCTCGTTGCAGGCAGCGAACATGTCCTTGAGGCGGGCCGCGCCGTCCAGGAGCGAGTACTGCGTGTGCACGTGCAGATGCGTGAAGGGCTGCTCACTCACGGCGAAGGCCACCTCCGGGCGCGGATCTTCAGGGGCGGCCACGAAGTCTACGGCCCACCACCGACAGCCCGCCGAGAACCACCCGGCCCTCCCGTCTTGGGTGTCCACCCGGACACCCGGCGGCGCAGGCGTAGGTTGAGGCGCACGGCGTACCACGGCGTACAGCGGATCACCGACCCCACGACGGAGCGCACCCATGACCCAGGCAGGCCAGGCAGCAGAGCGCGGCGAGACGATTCTGGAGGTCTTCGACGCCGCCTTCGGCGACCTCCTCGCCGCCGACCCCGCGGCCTTCCAGACGAAGTTCCGCAAGATGGCCGCCTCCGCGTTCGCCTTCTACCGGGGCACGGCCTGCCTCTTCTACCACGACCTGACCGCGTCCGGCGGCCCGTACGCAACCGGCCCGCAGGCCCGCGGGACCGTCCCCGACTCCCGCGCCTTCCCCGACTTCCTCGACGAGCGCACCAGCCGGGTGTGGATACACGGCGACCTGCACGCGGAGAACTTCGGCACCTACATGAACGCCCAGGGCCGCCTGCTGTTCAACGTCAACGACTTCGACGAGGCGTACGTGGGCCCCTTCACCTGGGACCTCAAGCGGTTCGCGGCCTCGGTCGCGCTGCTGGGCTACAGCAAGGCGCTCAGCGACGAGCAGATCACCTCGCTGGTGCGGACCTACGCCGACGCCTACCGCGACCGCATCCGCGCCCTGCTCGCCGGCTCCTCCGAGAGCGAGCCGCCCGCCCTCACGCTGGACACGGCACGCGGCCCCGTGCTGGGCGCACTGCGGGCCGCCCGCGCCAACACCCGGTTCGGGCTGCTGGGCACCATGACCGAGATCCGCGGCTGGGAGCGCCGCTTCACCGCGGGCGGCGGCTCCATCGCGCTGGACGAGGCGACCCGCGGGACCGTCCTGGAGGCGTTCGAGGGGTACCTGGAGACGCTGCCCCGCCACGAGGGCCGCGAGCGGCACGGCGCGCACCGGGTCAAGGACGTGGTGGGGCGGCGGGGCATCGGTATCGGCAGCGCGGGCCTGCCCTCGTACAACATCCTGCTGGAGGGCCACAGCGACGCGCTGGAGAACGACCTGGTCATCTACATGAAGCAGGCGCAGACCCCGGCGGTCTCGCGGCACATCACCGACCAGGCGGTGCGCGACTACTTCCGGCACGAGGGCCACCGCACGGTGATCTCGCAGCGCGCCCTCCAGGCACACGCCGACCCGTGGCTCGGCTGGACCGAGCTGGACGGGACGGGCCAGTTGGTGGCCGAGGTCTCGCCGTACGCGGTGGATCTGGACTGGTCGGAGCTGTCGGACCCGGAGGAGATCGCCCAGGTCACCGCCGACCTCGCCCGGGCGACGGCCACGATGCACGCGGCGGCCGACGAGGCGGAGAGCGGGCACAGCCTGGTGCCGTTCTCCACCGAACAGGCCATCGACGAGGCGATCGCGGCGGACGAGGAGGGGTTCCGGGAGATGCTCGTGGACTTCGCGCACAGCTACGGCGCCACGGCCCGCCGCGACCACCAGATCTTCGTCGACCTCTTCCGCAACGGCCGGATCAGCGGCGTCTGAGCCGCCGCCTTCGCGACCGGAGCCGAAAGCCCCGGGACGTTGCGGACAGCCGTCGACGTCCCGGGCCCCTGGCGGGCCGTCGGCAGCGGAGTTGCGCACCTTTAGGGACCGCTTACGCTTCCCCGTGGCACACTCGGTCACCATGGGAGCGGTAGGCATACGGGCAGCACGGGCGGGGCTCTTCACAGCCCTGTGCGTGACGCTGTCCTGCGGCGCCCATGTGCTGCTGTCCGGCTCCCCCGTTCCGCTGGTCCCCCTGCTGACGGTGTGCGCGCCCGTCTTCGCCCTGGCCTTCGCGTTCGCCGGGCGGGAGCGCGGTTTCGGGCGGATCGCCGCGCTGCTGGTCCCGCTGGAGCTGGCGGCCGACACCGTCTTCACCACCGGACAGCACGCCTGTTACGGGCAGGCCGGCGGCCCGGTGACGGGACCGCTGCGCTCCGTGGGCGTGGACCTGCTGTGCGGCGGCGGCAACGTCGGTACGCCGCTGGCGCGGATGGCCGTGCGCGGCACCGACACCGGCGCCTACCCGCTGGGCGTGCACGGCATCCCAGGCCCGGCCCTGCCCTGGCTGCTGCTGGCCGCGCACGTGTGCGTGGGCCTGCTGGCCGCGCTGTGGCTGCGGCGCGGTGAGGCCGCCCTCGCCCGGCTGCTGCGCGCGGTTGCGGCCACCGCCTTCCGCCCGCTGCGGTACGCCGTGGCCGTCTGCCACACCGCCGCCGGCGGCACCGGCCCGGTCCGGCCGCCCCGTCGGCGTGCTGCCTCCGCTCCCCGCGCGCTACCCCTGCTGACGCACTCCGTGCACCGTCGCGGCCCGCCCGCGCTCACCGCCGCCCCGGCGGCCTGAGCACGGCCGGATTTCACGCGCGTACGGAACGACGGAGAAGAGACACACAGTCATGAGCAAGCGCAACAGCCCCGAAGCCAAGCGTGCGGCCCGCGAGCGGCTGCGGGTCGAACGGGAGAAGCAGGCCAAGAAGGAGCGCACGCGGCGGCAGTTGCTCGTCGCCCTCACGGTGGTCGGGGTGCTGGTCGTGGTGGCCGGTATCGGCATCGGCATCGCCAAGCTGAACTCCAAGGACTCCGACGACGACGGCATGGCCGTCACCACCGCCGGCGCCAAGGCCGACAAGACCATCGACGTCTACGAGGATCTGCGGTGTCCGGCGTGCGCCAGCCTCGAACAGGCCGCAGGCGACCAGCTCCAGAAGGGAGCCGACCAGGGCAAGTACAAGCTGCGCGTCCACCTCGGCGCGATCATCGACGACAACATGCACGGCTCCGGCTCCCGGAACGCCGCCCGTGCGCTGGGGGCGGCCAAGGCCGTGAGCACCGACGCCTTCACCCAGTACAAGCGCGAGCTCTACTCGAAGAAGTGGCACCCCGAGGAGCAGGACGACAAGTTCGCCGACAACAAGTACCTGCTGAAGGTCTCGGACGCGGTCCCGGCCCTGAAGGACAACAAGAAGTTCGAGAAGGCGGTCACGTCCAAGAAGTACTCGAAGTGGGCCAAGGACATGATCGCCAGCTTCAACGGCGCCGAGGTCACGAGCACCCCCACCATCAAGATCGACGGTGAGCAGGTGCAGCCGCAGGACCTGCCGGGCAAGCTCAAGGACATGGGCGTGGACCTGAAGTCGGGCGCCAAGGACGAGAAGAAGTAACCCGCAAGGCCCCCGCGGCAGGTTCGCGGGGGCGCTCGCGCATCGGCGACGGGGGCGGGCCGCACACCCGGTGCGGCCCGCCCCCGTCGCCGTTGCTCACCGGTGGCCGCAGCCCGTGAGGCAGCCGTGCGCCCCGGACGGGTGCGCGCGGTCGCGGGTGCGCCGCGCCGGGAGACCGGTCAGGAGAGCGTCTCCAGAAAGCCCAGGGCGGTCCGCCAGGTGGCCTCCGTCGCCTCGGCGTCGTAGTCGTCCAGCAGCTTGTGCGTGTAGAGGTGGCCGGCGCCCGGGTAGCGGTGGACCTCGACATCGGCACCGGCCCGCTGCATGCGCAGGTACCAGGCGGTCAGCCAGTCGTGCGGTTCGAAGGCGTCCGGGTCGCCGACGTGGAGCTGGACGGGGAGCTCGTCCACGTGAGCGTCCTCGGGGATGTCGGAGGTGCCGGAGAACAGCAGGAGGCCGCGCGTCCGCTCGTCGGCCAGGGCGAGCGTCTGCGCGAGCGAACCGCCCAGGGAGAACCCCGCGTACACCAGCCCCTTCTCCGAGTGCGGTGCCGTGGCGGCGACGGCCCGCCGCAGCAACGCGTCATGGTCGGGGCTGTCCTCCTGCTCACGCATCCGCATCCCCTCCTCGACCGAGGCGGCCGTCCGCCCCTCGAACAGGTCGGGGGTGATCACCTCGTGCCCCGCCGCGCGGATCCGGTCGGCCGCCGCGTGCACGTCCGCGGTGAGACCGCACACGGAGTGGAAGAGGACGATCGATACGGGTGCCACGTGATGTCACTTCCTTCACAAAGAGCCCCGGTGCACTCCCTGGAGCCGGTTGCTCCACATGGTGCCAGGTACGGTCGTCGGTGGCCCCTGGACGGCCGTACACACACGGCTGTCGCCCCCGGCGTGAAGTCCGCGGGGTCCCCTAGGAGAAAGGCGACCATGGAGAACGTGCTGAGGCCCGTCATCGTCTTCGGTGGCGCCGTCGTGCTCTCGTACGTGCTCGCCTGGGCCGTCGACCGCCTGCTGATACACCTCGACACCCGGCACCCCGAGACACCCATGTGGGGGTTGCTGCGCAGTGGCCGGGTGCCGTTCCAGGCAGTGATCTTCGTCGCGCTGGTGAGCGGCTTCTTCGACGCCACCCACCTGGCCAAGGACCACAGAGAGGGCGTCGACCTGTGGTTGACGATCATCCTGATCGCCGCCTCGGCCTGGCTCATCCTGCGGATCGTCGCCGCGATAACCGAGACGATCGCCGCCCGGTACGCCGGGGCCACGCACGACCCGGCGCGCGGCCGGCGGGTGCGCACCCAGCTCACGCTGATCCGGCGGCTGATCACCGCGGTGGTGACGGTGATCGCGGTGGCCGCGGTGCTGCTCCAGTTCCCCGGCATGAAGACGTTCGGGACCTCGATGCTGGCCTCGGCCGGTGTGCTGGGCATCGTCGCCGGTGTCGCCGCCCAGTCCACGCTGGGCAACCTGTTCGCCGGGCTGTCGATCGCCTTCGGCGACATGGTGCGGATCGGGGACGAGGTCGTGGTCGACGGCGAGATGGGGACGGTCGAGGAGATCACCGTCTCCTACCTGGTGATCCTCACCTGGGACGAGCGCCGCATCACCATGCCCGTCTCCTACTTCACCAGCAAGCCGTTCGAGAACTGGTCGCGCGGCGGCCCGCAGATGACCGGCACCGTCTACCTCCAGCTCGACCACGCGGCGCCCGTCACCGAACTGCGGGCCAGGGCGGAGGAGCTGATCCGTGCCAGCGACGAGTGGGACGGCCGGAGCTGGAGCCTGGTCGTCACCGACACCACGCCCTCCACGATCGAGGTGCGGGTGGCCGTGACCGCGCGGTCCTCGGGCGACCTGTGGACGCTGCGCTGCTCGGTCCGTGAGGACCTGCTGGCATGGATGCGCGACAAGCACCCGCAGGCCCTGCCCGGGATCAGGCTCACCGAGCAGCAGCCGGAGAAGGCGCTGTAGCCGCCCCGCACGGCGCGTACGGAGCCCGGTTCCCCGTGGGGGGCCGGGCTCCGCGTCCATCAGGGGCCGTCACAGGCGGCGGGCCTGGGAGAGCGCCCACGGGGGGGGGCGTCACACGCCGCGGAAGCTGCGCAGGTCGAGCTGGTGCAGGATCCGGTCCACCACTTCGGGGTCCACGCCGGCCTCGCCCCGGGCGGCGATCACCTCGTGGCGGGCGGCCGAGAGCAGCTCGCCCTGGAGCCGCCGCATCTTCTGCAGCCGGGCCACGCGCTTGCGGTGGGCGGCCCGGCGCTCGTCGTCCACGATGTCCGGCGAGATGCGCGCGCCCATGTCCCACACGCGCCGCGCCAGCGCCTCGGAGACCTCCTCGGGCAGGTCCTCGACCTCCTCGATCTCCCGCAGGCGCCTGCGGGCCGCCTTGGAGACCCGCAGCGCGAGCTGCCGCTCCACCTCGTGCTCGGCGGCGCTGTCGGCCTGCACGTTCAACCGCCTGACCAGCCAGGGCAGGGTCAGCCCCTGGAAGACGAGGGTGACCAGGACCACGGCGAAGGCGATGAAGATGATGCCCTCGCGGCCCGGGAAGGCCCCGCCTCCGGCGTCCGGCTCCAGGCTCAGCGGGACGGCCAGCGCCAGCGCGACGGAGGCCACCCCGCGCATCCCGGACCACCACACGACGACGGTTTCACGCCAGTTGCGGGGGATGTCCTCGTCCAGGTCCTTGTGCTTGTGCAGCCGCTGGGCCAGCCACGCGGTGGGCAGCAGCCACAGCAGCCGCAGGACGACGACGACGCCGACGACGGCTCCCGCCGCGGGCAGCAGTTGCCGCCACTCGTCCTGGACGGTGCCGAAGATGGTGTGCAGCTCCAGCCCAATCAGTCCGAAGGCGACGCCGGTGACCAGGGTGTCCACGATCTGCCAGAACGTCTGCCCGGCCAGCCGGCCCTGCACGTCGTCCGCGTCGACGGCGTGCCCGGAGGCCAGGTAGAGCGCCGTCGTCAGCACGGCCAGCACCCCCGACCCCATCAGTTCCTCGGCAAGCACGTAGGAGGCGAAGGGCACCAGCAGCGTCAGCCCGGTCTGCAGCGTGGCGTCACCGAGATAGCTCATGAGCTTGTTGGCGACCCAGCCCAGCCCCAGCCCGACGGCGACGGCGACCACTCCGGAGAGCACGAGCTCACCGGCGGCGACGGGCAGCGAGAAGGAGCCGGTCACGGCGGCCGCGATGGCGACGTGGTAGAGGGTGATCGCCGTCACGTCGTTGAAGAGGCCCTCGCCCTCCAGTGCGGAGACGAGCCGGCGCGGCAGGCCCACGTTGCCGGCGACGGCGGTGGCGGCGACCGGGTCGGGCGGGGCGACCAGCGCGCCGAGCGCGACGGCGCCCGCGATGCCGAGTCCGGGCACAAGGGCGTTGGCGACGGCGGCGACCGCGGCGGTGGTCACGAACACCAGCGCGACCGCCATCAGAAAGATCGGTCTCTTGTTCGCCGCGAACTGGCGCCAGGAGGTGCGCTGCGCCGCCGCGTAGATCAGTGGCGGCAGCACCAGCGGCAGGATGTACTCGGGCGGCAGCGAGACGTTCGGGATGGAGGGGATGACCGCCAGCACCCCGCCGAAGATCGTCATCAGCACCGGCGAGGGCAGGTTGAGCTTGTCCCCCAGCGGGACCATGACGACGGCGGCGAGCAGCAGGGCGAAGAAGAGGGCGAGCTGGTCCATGGATCAGGAACTCTCCGCCCGCACACGGTCCAGCGCTGCCTTGAGATCCACCGGGTAGTCACTCGCGTACTGGACCCGGCGGCCGTCGCCCGGATGTTCGAAACCCAGGCTGACGGCGTGCAGCCACTGCCGCTCCAGCCGCAGCCGCTTGGCCAGCGTCGGATCGGCCCCGTAGGTGAGGTCGCCGACGCACGGATGACGGTGCGCGGACATGTGCACCCGGATCTGGTGGGTACGGCCCGTCTCCAGCTTGATGTCCAGCAGGCTGGCGGCGCGGAACGCCTCGATGAGGTCGTAGTGGGTGACCGAGGGCTTGCCGTCGGAGGTGACCGCCCACTTGTAGTCGTGCTGCGGGTGGCGGCCGATGGGCGCGTCGACGGTGCCGCTGAGCGGGTCGGGGTGCCCCTGGACGAGCGCGTGGTAGCGCTTGTCGACGGTGCGCTCCTTGAACTGGCGCTTGAGCAGCGTGTAGGCCCGCTCCGACTTGGCGACGACCATCAGCCCCGAGGTGCCCACGTCCAGCCGGTGCACGATCCCCTGGCGCTCGGCGGCGCCCGAGGTGGCGATGGTGTACCCGGCGGCGGCCAGCCCGCCGATGACGGTCGGCCCGCTCCAGCCGGGGCTCGGATGCGCGGCGACGCCGACCGGTTTGACGATCACCACGATGTCGTCGTCGTCGTGCACGATCTCCATGCCCTCGACGGGCTCGGCGACCACCTGCACCGGCTGCGGCTGCCCGGGCATCTCGACCTCCAGCCACACCCCGCCCTGCACCCGGTCCGACTTGCCCGCCGGAGCCCCGTCCAGCAGCACCTTCCCGCCCGCGGCCAGCTCCGCCGCCTTGGTCCGGGAGAAGCCGAACATCCTGGCGAGCGCGGCATCGACGCGTTCGCCCTCCAGGCCGTCGGGTACGGGCAGGGTGCGGGTCTCAGGAAGCGTGCTCACCTGATCGAGTATGCCGGACGCACCCGTACGGCCCGCACGGCCGCACCCGACTCCCCTCACCCGCGCGGCCCACCCGGGGGTGCGGCCCCCCGCCAGCCGACCGACGGTGTGACTACGCCTCGGGGCCGGCGAGCGACTGCGGAGGGATGTGCCGATGACGCCGCGCAGGACCCGTCCGACCACACCGCGCAGCACCGGGCCGGCCAGGCCGCGCACGCGCGCACGGCACTCCGCACCGGCCCTGGCCACCGCCCTGGCCACCGCCTGCCTGACCCTGTCCCCGGTGCCGGCGGCGGCTGCCCCGGGCATCGCGGGACCGTGCGCGATAGAGGCCGGCAGCGGCACGGACGAGGGCCCGCTCGGCGGCGGCTACGTGCACCCGCAGGGACACAAGCGGGCACTGATGCTGATGGTCGACTTCAGCGACCACCCCGCCACCACCCCGCCCGCCCGGCGCGCCCGCTTCTTCTCCGGCTACGGCGACCGTTTCCTGGACCGGGCCTCCTTCGGGAAGTACCGCCTCCAGGTCACCCCCAGCGCCGACTGGATACGCATGCCGCGGCCGTGGTCCTCCTACGGGATCACCCGCGGCATCCCCACCCACCGGATGCGCGGCTACGTCCAGGACGCTCTGGAGGCCGCCCGGAGCCAGGGCACGGAGGTGGACGACGCCGACCTGGTCTTCGTCGTCGCCGACAGCAACGTGCCCGCCCCGCCCACCGTCTCGCAGGCCCACACCTTCGACGGGCTGGCGGCGGGCGGCACCCGGGTGCACGGGGCCGCACTCATCTTCGGCCGGAGATCCGACTCGGCCCTGTGGCAGCGCGGCAACTTCGTCCACGAGGCCAACCACCTCTACGGGCTGCCCGACCTCTACAACGTGGCCCGGAACGCCTCGGTCGAGTACGCCGGCGGCTGGGACACGATGAGCATGGCGGGGATCTCCGATCTGCTCGGCTGGCACAAGTGGAAGTTCGGCTGGCTCGACCGCTCCCGCGTCAACTGCGTCACCTCCCCCGGCACCACCGAGCACGCCCTCTCCCCCGTCAGCAGCCAGGACGCGGGCATCGCGGTGATCCGCACCGGCAGCCACAGCGCCATCGTCGCCGAGACCCGCACCCGCGCAGGCCTGGACCGGGACATCTGCGCGGAGGGCGTGCTCCTCTACACCGTCGACTCCCGCACGCCCACCGGCGAGGGGCCCGTCCGGATCGTCGACTCCCGCCCCCGCAGCGGCGGCGGCGAGGCCTGCACCGACCAACTGCCCGCGGAACTGGCGGAGATGTCGGACGCTCCCTTCACCCCTGGCGAGAGCCACACCTTCCGCGGCGGCATACGCATAGCGGTCACCGGGGCCACGGACGACGGCTACCGGATACGGGTCCACGTACCCGACCGGACCCGCTGAGGCCGGCAGCGGCCTCCCAGGGGCCCGCCGGTACGGCCCGGAGCCGCCCGGTCAGTCCCGGTGGACGGTGCCGTCCGGGTCCAGGCCGCGGAAGGAGAGCAGCACGATCAGGATGCCGCCGCACACGATGGCCGAGTCGGCGAGGTTGAAGACCGCGAAGTGCTTGGGCGCGATGAAGTCGACGACGGCCCCTTGAAAGACCCCCGGGGTGCGGAAGATGCGGTCCACCAGGTTGCCGCAGGCGCCACCCAGCAGGAGCCCCAGCGCGATGGCCCACGGGGTGCTGTAGAGCTTGCGGGCGATCCGGGCGATCACCACGACGACCGCCACCGCGATGGCGGTCAGCACGATCGTCAGTGCCTCGCCGATGCCCCAGGCGGCTCCGGGGTTGCGGATGACGTTGAGCTGGAGCCAGGAGCCGAGCACCTCGACCGGCGCGTGGCCCTCCAGGGCGGCCACCACGACGAGCTTGCTGACCAGGTCCAGCACGAGGGCGAACGCCGCCACCGACAACAGCACCGGGACCCGGCGCCGTCCCCGGTCGGGCGCGGGGGCCTCTCCCTCCGCGGGCTGTGGTTCGTCACTCTCGGCCACACCCGCCGCGCCGTCGTCGGGGCTCTCGCCGGTCCGGTCCACCTCAGTCACGCCTTGAGGGTACGGCACGCACCTGCGACGCGGGTCACCGGCGGTCAGCGGCGCTCCTGCTTCTGCTTGCACTCCACGCACAGCATCGCCCGGGGGAACGCCTGCATCCGGGCCTTCCCGATCGGCCTGCCGCAGTTCTCGCACAGCCCGTAGGTGCCGGCATCCAGCCGCTCCAGTGCCTGCTCGGTCTGGTAGAGCATCTCGCGGGCGTTGGCGGCCAGCGCCATCTCGTGCTCGCGGGTGATGTTCTTGGTCCCGGTGTCGGCGTCGTCGTCGCCCGCGCCGTTGCCGGAGTCGCGCAGCAGACCGCTGAGCGCCTCGTCGGAGGAGGCCAGCTCCTCCTTGAGCCGCACCACCTCCTCCCGCAGCCCGGAGCGCGCCTCCTCGACCTCTTCGGGGGACCAGGGGTCCTCGTCCGGGCGGACCGGCAGTTCGCCGGAGGCCACGGGGCCCGTCGCGTTGCGCGCCGAGGGCACCGCCTCGGCCTGTGCCGCCGCCGGAGTCTTCTTCGCAGCCACCGTCCCTGCTCCCGTCGTCTTCTGCGCGGTCTGCCCGGCGGACGCCTCCTCGGCGCCCTCCTGCCGGTCCGCGGCCGCGTCGGCCGCTGTCTGGTCCGCCGCGGCCTCGGGTGCCGCGGTCTGTTCCCCCGCGGCCGTCCGCGCCGCGGCCCTTCTCGCCGGAGCCTTCTTCGCCGGTGCCTTCTTCGCCGACGCCTTCTTGGCTCCCGCCTTCTTAGCCGTCTTCTTGGCGGCCCGCTTCCCGGCCGGTGCCTCCTCACCGGAAACCTGTTCGGCAGCCGCGGCCTCGCCGGTGGCCTTCTTCGCCCCCGTCTTCTTCGCCGCCTTCTTCGCGGCGTTCTCCTCCGCCACCATGACCGCGGCCCCTTCAGATTTTGTGATCTTGCTCGCGAAACGTGACCGGAACGATAAATCGACTACAAGCACACGGCAACGGGGCACGCCGGTCTGCATCCGTTGTGCCCCGCCCGGCCGCTCGAAAACCGCTCCGCCGCCCCGCGTGACTCCCCGTACACTGGGGGACGGCGAGAGGCGATGAAGGGGACGAGTAGCGCCCGTAGGCAGCCCAGAGCGATCCGGGGACGGTGGGAGCCCGGAGGCGAGCGCGGCGTGAAGATCACCCCGGAGCCGCCGGAAGAAAGCCCCACGCTCGGCCGCACGGCCGCGTGGGGGGCGAGTAGAACCGGCAGCGCTGTCCCAATGAGGGGGCGGAGGGCCGTCGGACGGCCCGTCGCCAAGGAGGGTGGTACCGCGGGTCCGCAGCCGCACCGGCAGGCGAGCTCGTCCCTCCGACGGTAGTGAAGGCGCACCCCGCCTTCTGGATGTCCGCCGGAGGAAGAAGACCCGACGATGCAGTACAACCAGGTGCCCGCCCAGGTCGACCTGCCCGCGCTGGAACGCGCCGTGCTCGACTTCTGGCGTGAGAGCAAGGTGTTCGCGCGCAGCCTCGAGATGTCCGAGGGCCGCCCCGAGTGGGTCTTCTACGAGGGCCCGCCGACGGCGAACGGCATGCCCGGCGCGCACCACATCGAGGCCCGCGTCTTCAAGGACGTCTTCCCCCGCTTCCGCACCATGCGCGGCTACCACGTGGCCCGCAAGGCCGGCTGGGACTGCCACGGGCTGCCCGTCGAGCTGGCCGTGGAGAAGGAGCTGGGCTTCAACGGCAAGCAGGACATCGAGAACTACGGCATCGCCGCGTTCAACGCCAGGTGCCGCGAGTCGGTCACCCGGCACACCGACGCCTTCGCCGAGCTGACGACCCGGATGGGCTACTGGGTCGACATGGACGACGCCTACCGCACGATGAACCCCGAGTACATCGAGTCGGTGTGGTGGTCGCTCAAGCAGATCTTCGCCAAGGGCCTGCTGGTGCAGGACCACCGCGTCGCCCCCTGGTGTCCGCGCTGCGGCACGGGCCTGTCCGACCACGAGCTGGCGCAGGGCTACGAGACGGTCGTGGACCCCTCCGTCTACGTCCTCATGCCGCTGACCTCCGGCCCGCTGGCCGGCGAGGCCTCGCTGATGGTGTGGACGACGACCCCGTGGACGCTGGTGTCCAACCTGGCGGTCGCCACCCACCCGGACGTCACCTACGTCGTGGCCTCCGACGGCACCGACAAGATCCTCGTCGCCGAGCCGCTGCTGGACTCCGCGCTGGGCGAGGGCTGGCACATCACCGGCGAGCGCTACACCGGGCGCGAGATGAACGGCTGGCGCTACCGGCGCCCGTTCGACCTGGTGGACATCCCCGATGCGCACTTCGTCGTCAACGACACCTACGTCAGCACCGAGGACGGCACCGGCATGGTGCACCTGGCGCCCTTCGGTGAGGACGACTTCCGGGTCGCGCGGGCCAACGGCATCGAGCCGGTCGTGCCCGTCCGCGCCGACGGCACCTTCGACCCGGAGCTGGACCTGGTCGGCGGCCAGTTCTTCAAGAAGGCCGACGAGGCGCTGGTCGCGGACATGGATGCGCGCGGCATCCTGTTCCGCCACGTCGCCTACGAGCACAGCTACCCCCACTGCTGGCGCTGCCACACGGCCCTCATCTACTACCCCCAGCCGTCCTGGTACATCCGCACGACCCAGATCAAGGAAGCCCTCCTGCGGGAGAACGAGGCGACCAACTGGTACCCCGACGCGGTCAAGCACGGCCGCTTCGGCGACTGGCTGGACAACAACGTGGACTGGGCGCTCTCCCGCAACCGCTACTGGGGCACCCCGCTGCCGGTCTGGCGCTGCGAGGAGGGCCACTTCACCTGCGTCGGTTCACTGGCCGAGCTGAGCGAGCTGTCGGGCACCGACCAGTCGGGGCTCGACCCGCACCGCCCCTTCATCGACGAGGCCACCTTCGCCTGCCCCACCGAGGGCTGCGGCCGGCAGGCCACCCGCGTGCCGGAGGTCATCGACGCCTGGTACGACTCCGGCTCGATGCCCTTCGCCCAGTGGGGATACCCGTACAAGAACAAGGAGCTGTTCGAGAAGCGCTACCCGGCGCAGTTCATCTCGGAGGCCATCGACCAGACCCGCGGCTGGTTCTACACGCTGATGGCCGTCGGCACCCTCGTGTTCGACAAGTCGTCCTACGAGAACGTCGTCTGCCTCGGCCACATCCTCGCCGAGGACGGCCGCAAGATGTCCAAGCACCTGGGCAACATCCTCGAGCCCATCCCGCTCATGGACCAGCACGGCGCCGACGCGGTGCGCTGGTTCATGGCCGCCGGCGGCTCCCCCTGGGCCGCCCGCCGGGTCGGCCACGGCACCATCCAGGAGGTCGTCCGCAAGACGCTGCTGACCTACTGGAACACCGTCGCCTTCCAGGCCCTGTACGCGCGCACCACCGGCTGGGCCCCCTCCGAGACCGACCCGGCCCCGGATCAGCGTCCGCTGCTGGACCGCTGGCTGCTCAGCGAGTTGCACGCCCTGGTCGACCAGGTGACGCTCGCCATGGACGGCTACGACACCCAGCGCGCCGGCAAGCTGCTGTCCACCTTCGTCGACGACCTGTCCAACTGGTACGTACGCCGCTCCCGCCGCCGCTTCTGGCAGGGCGACCCGGCCGCGCTGCGCACCCTGCACGAGGTCGTGGAGACGGTCACCCAGCTGATGGCGCCGATCACCCCGTTCATCACCGAACGGGTGTGGCAGGACCTGATCGTCCCCGTCACGCCCGGCGCGCCCGACTCGGTGCACCTGTCGGCCTGGCCGCAGGCCGACCTGACCCGCATCGACCCGGAGCTGTCCCAGGACATGCTGCTGGTCCGCCGACTGGTCGAGCTGGGCCGCGCCTCGCGCGCCGAGTCCGGCGTCAAGACCCGCCAGCCGCTCTCCCGCGCCCTCATCGCCGCGCAGGGGTTCGAGACGCTGTCGCCGGAGATGCGCAACCAGATCACCGAGGAGCTCAACGTCGAGGAGCTGGCCTCCCTCTCGGAGGTCGGCGGCTCCCTCGTCGACACCAGCGCCAAGGCCAACTTCCGTGCGCTGGGCCGCCGCTTCGGCAAGGACACCCAGACCGTCGCCCAGGCCATCGCCGCGGCGGACGCCGCCGCCCTGTCGGTGGCGCTGCGGGAGGGCACCGCCACGGTCGAGGTGGCGGGTGAGACCGTCGCGCTGAGCCCGGACGAGGTCATCATCACCGAGACCCCCCGTGAGGGCTGGTCCGTGGCCTCCGACACGGGCGCCACCGTCGCACTCGACCTGGAGATCTCGCCGGAGCTGCGGCGCACGGGGCTGGCCCGGGACGCCATCCGGCTCATCCAGGAGGCCCGCAAGAACTCCGGGCTCGACGTGGCCGACCGCATCGAACTGCGGTGGCAGTCCGCCGACGAGGACGTCTCCCGGGCCCTGGCCGAGCACACCTTCCTCATCGCGGAGGAGGTCCTGGCGAACGAGTTCGCCCAGGGCGACCCCACGGAGCTGGAGGGGCCCACCTTCGAGGACGAGGCCCTGTCTCTCGCCTTCCGCCTCCGCAAGGCGTAAGCGGCTCACCGCTGTTCCTCTCCCCGGGCCCCCGGGGAGAGCAACAGGGGACGGAAACGGCCCGGGCCCGAGAGCGAGGTGCTCTCGGGCCCGGGCCGTTTCGCCAGGTGCTCAGCGCGTCAGTTGTCGTCCTCGTCGATGAGGAAGCCCCGCATCGGCGAGGGAGCCTGCGCGGGCTGGGGGCCGCCCTGCGGGCGGACCGGCGCCATCGGCTGCGTCATCGCGGGCGACATCTGCTGCTGACCGCCGTACGACTGACCGGCACCGCCCTGGGTGTGGGGTGAACCGCCACCCGGGCCACCGTGGCCGCCCATGGAGTGCCCGTTGGCACCCATCGGCTGGTGGCCGCCGGCACCCGCGGGGGCACCGGCACCGGCCGGTGCCATGGAGGGCGACGGCGCGGGCAGCGATGCGGCCGCAGGCGTCCGCGGGGGCGCCAGCGAGTCGTCGGCCTGGTTCTCCAACTGACGCAGCTGGCTCTCCAGGTACGACTTCAGCCGCGTGCGGTACTCGCGCTCGAAGCCGCGCAGATCCTCGACCTTGCGCTCCAGCGTGGCGCGCGCGGACTCCAGCGAGCCCATCGCCACGCGGTGCTTCTCCTGCGCGTCCCGCTCCAGCGCGTCGGCCTTGGCCCGTGCGTCCCGCTCCAGCCCCTCGGCGCGGCTGCGCGCCTCGCCGACGATCTTGTTGGCCTCGGAACGGGCCTCCGCGATCGCCTGGTCGGCGGTCTGCTGCGCCAGCGACAGCACACGCGCGGCGCTGTCGTTGTTCTGGCCGGGCAGCTGCGGGCCGCCCTGCGGGCCTCCGGGTCCCATCGGTCCGCCCGGTCCGCCCTGCTGCGGGCCGGGGCCACCGGGACCCATCGGGCCACCCTGCGGACCCGGGCCGCCGGGACCGCCCGGGCCACCGGGGCCGCCAGGGCCTGCGGGGAGCTGCGCCTGGCCGCCGGGAAGCTGCGGCGGACCGCCCATGCCCTGCTGCTGGGGCGGGACGGGCTGCGGTCCGGATATGGCGGCGGGCACAGGCGCCCCGCCTTGCTGCTGCTGCCTGTCCTGGGGTTCAGGGGGCTTTCGCATACCGCCCTGTTGCTGGTTCTGCGCCGCCGCGCGTGTGGCGGCTGCCAGCTTGGCGCGCAGGTCCTCGTTCTCACGCAGCAGTCGGGTCAGTTCGGCTTCGACCTCATCGAGGAAGGCATCGACCTCGTCCTCGTCATAGCCTTCCCGCAGACGGACGGTCGTGAACTGCTTGTTCCGCACGTCCTCGGGGCTCAGGGGCATTTCTTCACCTCAACGTAAGTCGTCGGCATACCGGCAAGACCATTCGCTCGTTCACACCCAACCCAAGACGGTGATCAGGGTGTAGACGATGATCATGAGCACGAAGAAGGACAGGTCGAGCGCCACGCCCCCGAAGCGCAGCGGTGGAATGAACCGCCGCAGAAGCTTGAGTGGCGGATCGGTGACAGTGTAGGTGGCCTCCAGAACGACCACCATCGCCTTGCCGGGTTGCCATGAGCGGGCGAACTGGAAGACGTAGTCCATCACCAGCCGGAAGATCAACACGAGCAGGAAGACCCACAGCACGATTTGGACCACGTCCAAAGCGGTTCTCATCTGCGCGTCCCTCTCCCCTGGGGGTGCTTCGTGCGGCCTTGCCGGCCCGTTCTGGATTCTGCCTTGTCTCAGCTCTGGTTGAAGAACCCGCCCTCCGCGATGCGGGCCTTGTCCTCCGCCGTGACATCGACGTTAGCAGGAGACAGCAGGAACACCTTCTGCGTCACTCGCTCGATACTGCCGTGCAGACCGAAGACCAGACCGGCGGCAAAGTCGACAAGTCGCTTCGCGTCGGTGTCGTCCATCTCCGTCAGATTCATGATCACCGGAGTGCCCTCACGGAAGTGTTCCCCGATGGTACGGGCTTCGTTGTAGGTCCGGGGATGCAACGTGGTGATCCGGTACGGCTCTCGTTCGGACACGACCTTGGGCATGATCACCGGGGCACTCTTCTCGACGTTCTGACGTTCAGGTGTGATGGATGACACCGGGGCGATTCTCCCCGCTCGTCCACTTTCGGCCGCAACTGCCGCAGTTGGCTCCTGCTCCCGCTCCCGTTGCGCCGGGGGGTGAACGACCCGTACCGGTTCGTCCGGTTCGGTCTTCTGGAGGGAATGATGTGACTCTTCCGACTCGTACCGTCGACGGTCCCGTTCGGGTTCGGGCTCGGGCTCGAACTCGTCGTCGGGGTCGAACCCCCGGCCGTCGTACCCATCGTCCTCCACGAGGCCGAGGTAGACCGCCATCTTGCGCATCGCGCCGGCCATTCTCTGCGTCCTCCGCTCTGTGGTGGATCGACTCCATCGACGCGGCCCCCGTCACCGGTGGCCCTGAAATGATCCACGCAGTCTCTCCGACCGGCCTTTTCCGGCGGAAATGACCATATATTCTGCTGTGGCCCAACTCGCTTGGTGACGTTACCGGAGCGGGGGGCGCTGACCGAGTACCGCGCTCCCGACGCGCACATGTGTCGCCCCGGCCAGCACGGCCTCGTCCAGGTCCGCACTCATCCCTGCCGAAACCATCGTCGCAGCAGGGTGCGCCGCCCGCAGGCCCGTTGAGATTTCCCGCAACTGCTCGAAGGCCTCCAGCGGGCGGCCGGCCAGCGGACCGGTCAACGGGGCGACGGTCATCACTCCGTCGAGCCGCAGTCCTTGGGCCGCCGCCACCGCGTCCGCGAGTTCCGTCACACCATCGGGTGCCACGCCGCCCCGTTCGCCGACCGAGCCCGACTCCGCGTCGAGGGCGACCTGCACAAGGCATCCGATCTCGCGTTCCGCGCGCACCGCCGCGTTCGCGAGGGCGGTGACCAGCCGGACGCGGTCGACCGAGTGCACGCGGTCGGCATAACCCGCCACCGAGCGGGCCTTGTTCGTCTGGAGCTGACCGACGAAGTGCCAGCTCAGGTCGGCGTCCGCACATGCGGCGGCCTTGGGCGCCGCCTCCTGGTCACGGTTCTCCGCCACGTCACGGACCCCCAACTCGGCCAGCAGGCGGACGTCCGAGGCGGGGTAGGTCTTGGTGACGACGACGAGAGTGACGTCACCACGCGCGCGCCCCGCCGTGGCGCAGGCCCGCTCGATGCGCTCCTCCACCCGGGCGAGGTTGGCGGCCAGCCCGGCCTTGCGCGCCTCCCCGGCCGCCCCCGAGGACATGGGGGACATCTCTGCCGTCACTGCTCAGCTCGCCTCGATCCAGACATAACTCGCAAGCCGCCCCGTCTTCTTGTCCCGCCGATACGAGAAGTGATCACCCGATTCCAGGGTGCAGACGGACGACTGTTCCCATCTTGTGACACCCGCTCGGGCGAGCTGGGCCCGCACTCCGGCGGCCATGTCCACGGCGGGCGTCCCCCACCGGGTCGTCGCGTGCGCCTCCGGAACGGCGGCCGCGACCTCGGCGCGCATCTCCTCGGGCACCTCGTAGCAGCGGCCGCACACCGCGGGACCGCTGCGCGCGAGGATGCGCTCCGGTGCGGCGCCGAGTTCGACCATCGCCGCGACCGTCGCCTGGGCCACACCGGCCAGCACCCCGGGCCGCCCCGCATGCGCCGCGCCCGCCACCCCGGCGACCGGGTCGGCCAGCAGCACCGGAGTGCAGTCGGCGGTGAGCACCGCGAGCGCGAGCCCCCGGCGCGCCGTCACCACCCCGTCGAGCGGAGGCGCGTCCGCACCGAACGGTGCGTCGACGGCCGCGACGTCGCGCCCGTGCACCTGATGCATCCAGACCACCTCGTCGGGCGACAGCCCGAGCGCCCGCGCGGTCCGCTCCCGGTTGGCCCGTACCGCATGCGGGTCGTCGCCGACCGCACCGCCGAGATTCAGCTCCTCATACGGAGCGGCGCTCACCCCGCCCCACCTGTCGGTGAAGGCGAAGTGCGCGCCGCTGACCGTTTCGTGCCCGGCTATCACGTCAGTCCCGCATCACTTCAAGAAGTCCGGCACGTCCAGCTCTTCGGCCTGGCTGTCGTGGTACGGACGGGCCGGCGGCACCTGCGGGGTGGTGGGCGGAGGCGGCGGCACCTCACCCACCGGCGACGGCTCCCGGCGCGGGGGAATGTCCTCGTCATCACGCTGGGTCACCGACCCGAGCCCGGCGAAGGTGGGACGCTCCTGTTCGGCGTCGCTGCCCGACGGCGCCGAGGAGGCGCTCTCGTCCTTGTACCCGGACGAGGACGCGGAACCGCTCGACGAACCGAGCGCCTTCTCCCCCTTCTTGGAGGGCGGCTGCCCGCCGTCGAACCCGGCGGCGATGACGGTGACCCGCACCTCGTCGCCGAGCGCGTCGTCGATGACGGCACCGAAGATGATGTTCGCCTCGGGGTGGGCGGCCTCGCTCACCAACTGGGCGGCCTCGTTGATCTCGAACAGGCCCAGGTCCGAGCCGCCCGAGATGGACAGCAGCACTCCGCGGGCCCCGTCGATGGAGGCTTCCAGCAGCGGGGAGGAGATCGCCATCTCCGCCGCGGCCACCGCACGGTCGTCCCCGCGTGCCGAGCCGATCCCCATCAGTGCCGACCCGGCCTCGGACATCACCGACTTCACATCGGCGAAGTCGAGGTTGATGAGGCCCGGGGTGGTGATGAGGTCCGTGATGCCCTGGACACCCGAGAGCAGCACCTGGTCCGCCGACTTGAACGCGTCCAGCACGCTGACCTGACGGTCCGAGATGGACAGCAGCCGGTCGTTGGGAATGACGATCAGGGTGTCGACCTCGTCGCGCAGCCCCGCGATGCCGTCCTCCGCCTGGTTGGCCCGGCGGCGGCCCTCGAAGGTGAACGGGCGGGTGACCACGCCGATGGTCAGAGCCCCCAGCGAGCGGGCGATGTTCGCCACGACGGGGGCGCCACCGGTGCCGGTGCCGCCGCCCTCGCCCGCGGTCACGAAGACCATGTCGGCCCCCTTGAGGACCTCCTCGATCTCCTCGCGGTGGTCCTCGGCCGCCTTGCGGCCCACGTCCGGGTTGGCGCCGGCGCCGAGGCCGCGGGTCAGCTCACGACCCACATCGAGCTTGACGTCGGCGTCGCTCATCAACAGGGCTTGCGCGTCAGTGTTGATCGCGATGAACTCGACGCCCTTGAGACCGACCTCGATCATCCGGTTGATGGCATTCACGCCACCGCCGCCAATACCGACGACCTTGATGACTGCGAGGTAGTTCTGCGGTGCTGCCACGTCGAAGGCCTCTCGCCTCGAGTTACGTATCCCTGTGGGGCGGTCCGAACGCCGACCCGAACCCTAAGTGTGAAGTTTAGGGTTACCAGTGCCTGTCCTACTTGGACTCTTCGCAACGGACACTAAGTCGACAAGTGCTGGGTGTTCAACGAACACGCCGAACCTCCCGTTTTTCTTTTCACCCTATGTGATCAGGCCTTGCGGTAGCCATCCAGGGTGCTCACCAGCGGCTACGTCAGTCAACTGACACGGTCGCCGACCGGTGTGTGGTTCAGACTGATCATGCGGGGCGCCGTCGGTCAACCGACGTGGCCACGTAAGGGCCGAGACCAGCCGTTCGCCGACCCCGGCTGGCGGTACGGAGGTTGTGGCACCCCGTCTCGACCGGTCCCCGCGGGGGCGGCTAACTGTCCGACGCGGCCGGGGCGCTGGGGGCGGTGACGTCGAAGTGGGTGGCGTCTTCGGCGGCTTTCAGCAGAGCGGTCAGCGCGGTCGCCTTCGCTTTGCCGCGTTCGGCGCTTCCCCATCGCACGGTACGGTCGCCGGTCAGTTCCACGGTGATGTCGTCGTATGAACGGACCCGCACAAGACGGGTGGCGCGGTGGACATCCGGGGGAAGTGAAGCGGCCACCCGTGCGGCCTGCTGCCGGAGCCGTGTCGCGGAGAAGTACCGCTCGGAGGCGCGCTTCCGGGGTTCCAGCACGAGAAGCGGAACTCCTTTCGGCTGCTTGCCCACTGTGGCGAATCGCACCCCTCGCGCGTCCACTTCGACGTACTTCCCCGCGCTCTCCGCCGCGAGTGCGGGCCGCCTTTCGGTCACGGTGAGGGAGATGCCGTGCGGCCAGGAACGCTCGGCCACGACGTCACGTACCCGCGGCAGCGCGGCACGTACGCGGTGCTGTACCGCGCTCTTGTCGACGCCGACGAGCGGATCGCCGAGGGGTACCGCGGCAGCGCGGGTGACGTCCGCGTGGCTCAGCACCCGGGTGCCGGTGACCGAGACGTTCTCGACCCGCAGCCACGGCGAGCCGTAGAGCACCCAACTGCCGAACCCGACGAGCGTCATGGCGAGCGCGAGAACGAGGAGGAGTGCGCGACGGCGCGGCAGGTGCGCGCGCAAGCCCTCGCGCCGGGAGCCCGGCTCGTCCCCGCCGCCCCCACCCGTGGGCCCGCGCCCAAAACCTGATCCGGAACCAGAACCGGAGGGTCCGGAGCCGGGGCGCATCCGGCCTCCCGGCGCGGGGCGGACGGCTTCTTGTCCGGAGCGGCCGGTGCCGTACTGCGGGCGGCTGCGAGGCGGGGCCGCTCCGGAGCCCACAACGCCACCTCTCCTGCCCCCTCGGACGGTTCCCTCCTCGGCCACCGCCCTCCCACCCGGACCGCCACGGGCACCACCGGCCCTACCGGCGCCCCTGGCACCGTCGGCACCGGCACGTTCGGCACCGTTGCGCCCGCCGGCGGACCCGGCACGCCCCGCAGCCCCGGCGGGCCCGGCGCCGCCGGTCGGCCCGGCGGCATCCGCGGGACCGGTCCGTCCGGTGGGGGCGGCGGCTCCCGCCGAGCCGCCGCCCCCCGCAGCCTTTGCGGCCTTCCCGGTTCTGGAAGCTCTCACCACGCCGGAACCCTGCTTTCTGCGTTGACGGTCGGCGGGCCGCCGCGCCTGGGTGGTGGGCCGGTATCAGCCCTGGCGGCCGGCGGCGATCGCCTCGTGGACCATGCCGACGAGGAGTTCGTCGGCGTCCGGACGGCCGAACTCGGCGGCCGCGCGCGACATCGCGGTGAGCCGCTGCGGGTCGGTGAGGACCGGGAGCACGTTGCCCTGGATCCACTCCGGCGTCAGTTCCGCGTCGTCGACGAGGAGTCCGCCGCCCGCCTTGACGACCGGCTGGGCGTTCAGCCGCTGTTCGCCGTTGCCGATGGGCAGCGGCACGTAGGCGGCGGGGAGCCCGACGGCCGAGAGTTCCGCCACGGTCATCGCGCCCGCGCGGCAGAGCATCATGTCGGCCGCGGCGTACGCGAGGTCCATCCGGTCCACATACGGTACCGGCACATAGGGCGGCATTCCGGGCATCTGCTCCACGTGGGGGAGCTCGTTCTTCGGGCCGACCGCGTGCAGGATCTGGACGCCCGCACGCTGCAGGTGCGGGACGACCTGCTGGACGACCTCGTTGAGCCGCCGCGCACCCTGCGAGCCACCGGTGACCAGCAGCGTGGGCAGGTTGGGCGAGAGTCCGAACAGCGCGCGGGCCTCCGCCCGGACGGCGGCCCGGTTGAGCGTCGCGATGGAGCGGCGCAGCGGGATGCCGACGTACCGGGCGTTGCGCAGCTTGCTGTCCGGCGTGGAGACGGCGACGCCGTGCGCGTACCGGGAGCCGATCTTGTTGGCGAGCCCGGGGCGGGCGTTGGCCTCGTGCACGACGATGGGCACCCCGGCCCGCTTGGCCGCCAGGTAGCCGGGAAGCGCGACGTACCCGCCGAAGCCGACGACGCAGTCGGCCTTGGTGCGCTCCAGGATCTGCTCGGCGGCCTTGATGGTGCCGCGCAGCCGGCCGGGCACGGTGATCAGCTCGGGCGTGGGTTTGCGCGGCAGCGGAACCGCCGGGATCAGTTCGAGCGCGTAGCCGCGCTCGGGCACGAGCCGGGTCTCCAGTCCGCGCTCCGTACCGAGGGCCGTAACCCCCACGGTCGGGTCCTGCCTGCGCAGGGCATCCGCGAGGGCGAGCGCGGGCTCGATGTGGCCGGCGGTCCCCCCACCGGCGAGTACGACGTGCACGCTGTTTCACCGCTCTCCGGACGGCGGCCTGCCGGCGCGCCGTCTCATCGTCTTCTCTCTCTCCTCCGGCCGGAGGTGGTCCCCGGACGCAGCACCCCTGCCAGTCCTCCCCGGGGCGTGCGCTGCCGCAGGGCGGGCTGCCGCGCGGCCAGCGCCGCCCGTGCCGCCGGGTCGCTGCGCGCGAAAGCGACCAGCAGTCCGACGGCGAACATCGCCGGCAGCAGGGCGGACCCACCGTAGGAGAACAGCGGGAGGGGTACGCCGGCGATCGGCAGCAGGCCGAGCACCGCGCCGACGTTGATCACCGCCTGGGCGATGATCCACGTTGTCACGCCTCCCGCGGCATACCTCACGAAGGGTTCCTCCGTGCGTCCGGCCACGCGGATACCCGCATAGCCTAGAGCCGCGAACAGAGCGAGTACCGACAGCGTCCCCGCCAGTCCGAGTTCCTCCCCTGTCACGGCGAAGATGAAGTCGGTATGCGGTTCGGGGAGTTGGCCCCATTTTTCCACACTTGCACCGAGTCCGGAACCGAACCAGCCGCCCGAGGCCAGGGCGTAGATGCCGTGCACGGCCTGCCAGCACTGGTCGTCGGTCCCGGGATCGGTGGCGCCGATGCACCCGAGGCGGGACATCCGGTTCGGGTTCGTCAGGATCAGGAGCGCCCCGGCGGTGGCCGCCGCCGCCAGCACCCCGGCGAACAGCCTCGTGGGCGCCCCCGCCAGCCACAGCAGCCCGAACAGGACGGCGCCGAGGATGAGAGCGGTGCCCATGTCGCCGCCGAGCATGATGAGGGCGAGCAGCAGCAGCGCGACGGGCACCAGTGGTACCAGCAGGTGTTTCCACTGGGTGAGCATCTTCTTCTCACCCTTGCGCGCGAGCAGGTCGGCGCCCCACAGGATGAGCGCCAGTTTGGCGAACTCGCTGGGCTGGAGCTGGAAGGGGCCGCCGAGATAGATCCAGTTGCGGTTGCCGTTGACGGTCTGGCCGATTCCGGGTACCTGGACGAGGCACATCAGGAAGACGGAGCCGATCAGCAGCGGATAGGCCAGCGCCCGGTGCAGCCTCAGCGGCATCCGGGAGGCGACCAGCAGGAGCACGCCGCCGAGTACGGCCGCCATCAGCTGTTTGCGGAAGTAGTAGGTGGAGGCGAGACCGGACTGGAGGGCCTGGATCTGGGAGGCGGAGAAGACCATCACCAGTCCGAGGACGATGATGAGCACGCTGCCGCCGACGATCAGGTAGTAGGCCGTCAGCGGCCGGTCCCAGGCCTGTTTGGCGCGCAGGTACAGCCGCTGGGGCGCCGAGGTGCCCCGGGCGGCAGAGGAGCGTCCGGGCTCACGTGACGGCGCGGGACGGGTGGTCGCGCGCCGGGGTGTGGGCGGTTTGGCGGATCGCGCCGTCATCCGTGTCCCCTCCGTCTCACCCGCGCCCTGGGCAGGCGGGCCGCGGGGTTACTGCTCGCTGTGGCCTGCGGCGGCGAGTGCGCGGACCGCCTCGGCGAACGCGTCACCGCGCGCGTTGTAGTTGACGAACATGTCCATCGACGCGCACGCGGGGGCCAGCAGTACGGTATCCCCCGGCCGCGCCAGCGCCGTCGCCGCACGGACGGCCTGGACCATCGCCCCAGTGTCCGTGCGGGCCACCTCGGTGACCGGCACATCGGGTGCGTGTCGCGCCAGGGCTTCCGCGATCAGTTGCCGGTCGGCACCGATGAGCACGACACCGCGCAGCCGCCGCGCCGAGGCGGCCACCAGCTCGTCGAAGGTCGCTCCCTTGGCGAGCCCGCCCGCGATCCACACGATCGACTCGTAGGCCGCCAGCGAGGCCTCGGTGGCATGGGTGTTGGTGGCCTTGGAGTCGTCGACGTAGGCCACCGAGGCCACGTCCGCGACGTGGGTGATGCGGTGCGCGTCCGGAGCGAAGGCCCGCAGCCCGTCGCGGACGGCCGCGGGCGGAACGCCGTAGGCGCGCGCGAGGGCCGCGGCGGCGAGCGCGTTGGCGATGTTGTGCGGCGCCGGGGGGTCGACGTCGGTGACCTCGGCCAGCTCCTGCGCCTGCTGCTGCCGGTTGTCCACGAACGCCCGGTCGACCAGTACGCCCTCCACCACTCCGAGTTGGGAGGGGGCCGGGGTGCCCAGGGTGAAGCCGACGGCGCGGGCGCCCTCGACCACGTCGGCCTCGCGCACCAGGTCCTCGGTGCGGGGCCTGGCCCCGGGCGCGTCGTCGGCGTTGTAGACGCAGGCGACCTGGTTGCCCTCGTAGATGCGGCCCTTGGCGGCGGCGTACGCCTCCATGGAACCGTGCCAGTCCAGGTGGTCGGGCGCCAGGTTGAGGACGGCGGCGGAGTGCGGGCGCAGGCTGGGGGCCCAGTGGAGCTGGTAGCTGGACAGCTCGACGGCGAGCACGTCCAGCCCGTCGTAGGGCTCCTCGCCCAGCACCGCGTCGATGAGGGAGACGCCGATGTTGCCGACCGCGGCCGTGCGCAGCCCGGCGGCGCGCAGGATGGCGGCGAGCATCTGGACGGTGGTGGTCTTGCCGTTGGTTCCGGTGACCGCGAGCCAGGGCGGGCTGTCGGGGCCGCGCAGCCGCCAGGCGAGCTCCACGTCGCCCCACACCGGCACCCGCGCCCCGGCCGCCGCCAGGAAGAGCGGGCTGGTGGGCTTGAAGCCGGGGGTGGTGACGACCAGGTCGGTGTCCTGGGGGAGGGTGCGGTCGTCGCCGAGCCGGACGGTGACCCCGAGGGCCTCCAGCTCGGCGGCCTGACGGCGCGGCCCCTCGCCGTCGCCGCCGTTGACGGCCGTGACGCGGGCGCCGAGCCGGCGCAGCACCTTGGCGGCGGGCATGCCGCTGACGCCGAGCCCGGCGACGACGACGTGCGCCCCGGACAGTTCCTCGGCCGGCGTCCTCAGGTCCGCCGCGCCCGGGTGGGCACTCGGGGAGGTGCCGGGCGAGGGCACCTGCTCACCGCCGCTCCCCCAGGTCACTTGGTCGCCGCCCAGCCCGCGTAGAAGATGCCGACGCCGACGATGGCGCACATGCCCTGGATGATCCAGAACCGGACCACCACAAGGACCTCGGACCACCCCTTGAGCTCGAAGTGGTGCTGGAGCGGCGCCATCTTGAACACGCGCTTCCCGGTCAGCCGGAAGGAGCCGACCTGGATGACGACGGACATGGTGATGAGCACGAAGAGACCGCCGAGGACGGCCAGCAGCAGCTCGGTGCGCGAGCAGATGGCCAGGCCGGCCAGTGCACCGCCCAGGGCGAGGGAACCGGTGTCACCCATGAAGATCTTGGCCGGTGAGGTGTTCCACCACAGGAAGCCGAAGCAGGCGCCCATCAGCGCCGCCGCGACGATCGCCAGGTCGAGCGGGTCTCTGACCTCGTAGCAGCTCGCCCCCGCGGTGGCGCGGTTGGCGCAGGACTCCTGGTACTCCCACACGCAGATGAACACGTAGGCACCGAAGACCATCACCGAGGCACCGGTGGCCAGGCCGTCGAGGCCGTCGGTGAGGTTCACGCCGTTGGACATCGCCAGGATCATGAACAGCGCCCACACCACGAACAGCACGGGCGGCAGGGCCCAGCCGAAGTCCTGGGTGAAGGAGAGCTTGGTGGAGGCGGGGGTGAGCTGGCGGGCGTCCTCGAAGCTGAGCGCCAGCAGGGCGAAGGCCACGCCGACGATGAGCTGTCCGGCCATCTTGGCCTTGGCCCGCAGGCCGAGGCTGCGCTGCTTGACGATCTTGATGTAGTCGTCGAGGAAGCCGACCAGGCCCATGCCCGCGAACAGGAAGAGCACCAGCACGCCCGAGAAGGACGGCGGTTCGCCGGTGACCAGCTTCGTCAGCACGTAGGCGAGCAGCGTCGCCAGGATGAAGGCGATGCCGCCCATGGTGGGGGTACCGCGCTTGCTGTGGTGGTTCTGCGGGCCGTCGTCGCGGATGAACTGGCCGTAGCCGCGCGAGGCGAGCAGCTTGATCAGCAGCGGGGTTCCGACCAGGGACAGGAAGAGTCCGATGACCCCGGAGATAAGGATCTGCCTCATCGGGCGGCGCCTCCGGCCTCGTGCGCCGGACCGGCCTCGCCCTCCAGGAGGGCTGCCGCCACCTTCTCCAGACCCACCGACCGGGAGGCCTTCACCAGTACGACATCCCCCGCGCGCAGTTCTTCACGCAACAGGTCGACGGCCGCCTCAGTGCCGGACACGTGCACCGACTCCTCACCCCACGAACCCTCGTTCTTGGCACCCATGTCGAGCCAGGCGGCCTCCCGGCCTCCGACTGCCACGAGCTTGCTGACGTTGAGCCGGACGGCGAGCCGTCCGATCGCGTCGTGCTCGGCGAGCGCGTCGTCACCGAGTTCGGCCATCTCGCCCAGCACCGCCCAGGTCCGGCCCCCCCGGCCCTTCGCCGCCTGGCCCATGGCGGTGAGCGCACGGAGCGCGGCCCGCATGGAGTCGGGGTTGGCGTTGTAGGCGTCGTTGACGACCGTGACGCCGTCGGCGCGTTCGGTGACCTCCATCCGCCACCGGGAGAGCGTGCTCGCCGAGCAGAGCGCATCTGCGATGTCCCCGGCGGGCATGCCCAGTTGGTGGGCGACGGCCGCCGCGGCAAGCGCGTTCGACACGTGGTGCTCACCGTACAGGCGCATGGTCACGTCACCGCACCCGGTAGGTGTGTGAAGAGTGAAAGCAGGGGTACCGCGCTCGCTCAGCCGCACGTTTTCGGCCCGTACGTCCGCTTCTGCCGACTCGCCGAAGAACAGCAGCCGGGCCTCGGTGCGCGCCGCCATCGCACGCACGTACGGGTCGTCGGCGTTGAGCACCGCCACGCCCCCCTCGTCGGCGGCGGGCAGGTTCTCCACCAGCTCGCCCTTGGCCTGCGCGATCTGCTCGCGGCCGCCGAACTCGCCCAGGTGCGCGGTGCCGACGTTGAGGACGACGCCGATGCGCGGCGGGGTCAGCTCGGTGAGGTAGCGGATGTGGCCGATGCCGCGGGCGCCCATCTCCAGCACCAGGTGCCGGGTGGACTCGTCGGCGCGCAGGGCCGTCAGGGGCAGCCCGATCTCGTTGTTCTGCGAGCCCTCCGGCCACACCGTCGGGCCCAGCCGCGTCAGCAGCTGGGCGATCAGGTCCTTGGTGCTGGTCTTGCCGCTGGAGCCGGTCAGCGCCACGACCTGGGTGCCGAGGGCGCGGACGGTGTGCCGGGCCAGGGCACCCAGCGCGCGGGTGACGTCGTCGACGACGATCGCGGGAGCGCCGACGGGGCGGGTGGTGAGCGCGGCGACGGCACCGGCGTCGACGGCCGGCGCGGCGAAGTCGTGCCCGTCGGCACGCTCGCCGGCGAACGCCGCGAACAGCGCGCCGGGGCCCACCTGACGGGAGTCGATCACCACGGGCCCGGTGATCCGCGCCTCCGGGTCCGTTATGTCGTGCTGCCGTCCGCCGGTGAGGGCGGCGATCTGAGCGAGGGAGAGGGGGATCATCGGTTCTGGTCGTCTGTCCGGTGGGTCTCGGGGGATGGGGACGGTTCGTTCTCGTGGCGGTCGATGGCGGAGCCGGTGGCGCGGGGAGCGGCCACGACGCGCTCGGCGGCCCGCTCGCGGACGGCCTGGGCCAGCACCTCCACGTCGTCGAAGGGCCGTACCACGCCGGCGATGTTCTGGCCCTGCTCGTGGCCCTTGCCCAGGACGAGGACGGTGTCACCGGGCTCGGCACGGGCGACGGCGGCACGGATGGCGGCGGCCCGGTCCTCCTCCAGCAGCACGGTTCCGCGCTCGTGGGCGGGCACCTCTGCGGCGCCGCCGAGCATGGCGGCGAGGATCGCCAGCGGGTCCTCGGAGCGGGGGTTGTCGGAGGTGAGCACGGCCGTGTCGGACAGCCGTGCGAGGGCCGCGCCCATGGCGGGGCGCTTGTGCGGGTCGCGGTCGCCACCGCAGCCGAGGACCGCGTGCACGGCCCCGTCGGTGACCTTGCGGACGGCGTAGAGCACGGACTCGACGGCGTCCGGCTTGTGGGCGTAGTCGACGATGGCCAGGTAGTCCTGGTCCGCGTCCACCCGCTGGAGCCGACCGGGAACGCCCGGCACCGCACCGATGCCCTCGGCTGCCGTGGCCGGGTCGACCCCGGCGGTGACCAGCGCGGTCAGCGCGGCGAGTGCGTTGGAGACGTTGAACGGGCCGGCGAGCGGGGCGCCGGCCGGCACCTTCTCCCCGGCAGGTCCCACCGCCGTGAACGTCGAGCCGAACGGGCCGACCACCACGTCCTCGGCCCGCCAGTCGGCGTCGGGGTGGCCCTCGGCGGAGAAGGAGGTGACCGGGCGGCCCTCCGCCGTCAGCTCGGTCAGCAGCCGGAAGCCGTACTCGTCGTCGAAGTTGACCACCGCGGCCCGCGAACGCTCCGGGGTGAACAGCTGCCGCTTGGCCTGGAAGTAGTCCTCCATGTCGGGGTGGAAGTCGAGGTGTTCACGGCTGAGATTGTTGAACACCGCCACATCGAACACGCAGCCGTCCACCCGGCCGAGCACCAGCGCGTGGCTGGAGACCTCCATCGCCACCGCGTCCACGCCGCGCTCGCGCATCACTGCGAACAGCGCCTGCAGGTCGGTGGCCTCCGGAGTGGTGCGCTCGGACTTGAGGCGCTCGTCGCCGATCCGTGACTCGACGGTGCCGATCAGGCCCGTCAGCCCGCCGTTCGCCGCACCCGTCGCGCGCGACAGCCCTGGATCGCCCTTCTCGACGGCTTTCCGCAGCCCCCCGTCCACCAGGTAGGCCGTGGTCGTCTTGCCGGAGGTGCCGGTGATGCCGATCTGGAGGAGGTCCTCGCCGGGCGTGCCGTAGATGGTGGCCGCCAGCCCTCCCATCCGGCCCCGTGGGTCCGGCACGGTCAGCACCGGGAGCCCGGTGGCCTCGGCGCGCTCGGTGCCGCTCGGGTCGGTGAGCACGGCGACGGCACCCAGGCGCTGGGCCTGCTCCACGAAGTCGGCGCCGTGCAGCCGGGCGCCGGGCAGCGCGGCGTAGACGTCACCGGGACGCACGGCGCGCGAGTCGTGGGTGATGCCGGTGGCGGACGCGTCCGCGCTCGTCGCGCCGGTCACCAGGGCGGCGGAACCGTCGGCGGCGTCCAGCAGTCGGGCCAGCTCCGCGAGCGGCACGGGCGTGACCCGCGCGGGGCGGGGCGGCCCGGGGTAGGACTCGGGGGAGGTCTGATCAGCTTGTGGCACGGCGGTGAGCGTACCGGGCGCGGCGGCCGTGCCGCGAAGCGAGGGGCGCGGCGGAGCCGGGTCCGCCTGGGGGTTGCACCCGCTCTCAGTGATCGTTGTCACGTGGCGCATGGCTCAGCCGTCCCCGTCCTTCTTCGCGGACACGGGCAGGCGCGCGGCTTTGGCCCCGGTCGGCGGGATCTGGAGGCTCTTGAGGGAGAACTTCATGACCTTCTTGTAGACGGGACCGCACACGTCGCTGCCGAAGTAGCTGCCCTTCTTCGGGTTCTGGACGGCGCAGTAGACGGTGATGCGGGGCTTGTCGGCGGGGGCGAACCCGGCGAAGGAGGAGGTGTAGCCGTGGTAGCGGCCGGTCTTGGGATCCACCCGGTTGGCCGTACCGGTCTTCCCCGCGACGCGGTAGCCGGGGATCTTGGCCGTGGTGCCGGTGCCCTCCATGTCGGAGACGACGGACTCCAGCATCCTGGAGAGCGTGCGTGCGGTCTTCTCGCTGACGACCCGGCGCGTCTTCGGCTTCCCGGCGGGCCGGTAGCGCCCGTCGGAGCCCGTCGTGCCGCGGACCAGGGTCGGTTCGGTCCGCTTCCCGCCGTTGGCGATGGTCGAGTAGATGGACGCTGCCTGCACGGCGTTGAGGGACAGGCCCTGGCCGAAGGGGATCGTGTACTGCTGGGAGGCGCTCCAGTTCTGCGGCTTCTCCAGCAGGCCGTCGGTCTCGCCGGGGAAGCCGAGCCCGGTGGGGCGGCCGATGCCGAACTTGCGCAGGTAGTCGTAGAGGACCTTGTTGGCCTGCTTGCGGCTCCTGCCGAGCTGTTCGGTGGCCAGGATGGTGCCGATGTTGCTGGACTTGGCCAGGACGCCGTTGAGGGTCAGGTGCCAGGTGGGGTGGTCGACGTCGTCGGCGAAGGAGCGGTCGGCGCGCTTGAGCCGGTTGGGGACGGTGACCGCGGTACCCGGGGTGGCCTTGCCCTCCTCCAGCACGGCGGCCATCGACATCACCTTGCTGGTGGACCCGGGCTCGTACGCGTCCTGCAGGGCGGGGTTGCCGAAGGAGTCCACCCGGGCGCTGCCGATGTCGTTCGGGTCGAACACCGGCGCGCCGGCCATGCCCAAAAGCTGGCCCGTCCGGGTGTCCTGGACGATGACGTAGCCGCTGTCCGCGTGCGAGTCGGCCACCTGGTCGCGGATCGCCTCCTGGGCCGCCCACTGGATGTCCCGGTCCAGGGTGAGCTCCACGTCGGACCCCGGGCGGGGCTCCTGCTCGCGGACGCCCGCGGTGGGGACCTGGTGGCCACCCGACTGGGCGTAGGTGACCTTGCCGTTGTCGCCGGCGAGTCTGCGGTCGAGCATCGCCTCGACGCCTGCGCCGCCCTTGCCCTCCGCGTTGACGAAGCCGAGGACGCCGGCGGCCAGCTCCTTGTTGGGGTAGACGCGCTTGGCGTGCTTCTCCTGGTAGACACCGGCCAGTACGTTCGGCTGCTTCCCCTTGGCGGCCCGCGCCTCCTCGGCGGCGAGCTGCTGCTTCAGCTTCTTGATCTTCCGCCAGGTCTGCGGGGACTGCTGACGGGCCAGCAGCACGTAGCGGGTGTCCGGCTTGGAGAGCTTTTTCGCCAGCTCGGCGGGCTCCTTGTCCAGCAAGGGTGCCAGGATCTCGGCGGCCTGCTCGGGCGCGTCGTCGGTCTTCGTCTGTTTCGGCGAGAACAGGTAGGGGTCCGCGGTGATGTCGTAGGCGTCCACCGTGGTCGCCAGCGAGGCCCCGTTCCGCGCCGAGATGGTGCCGCGCTCGGCCGCCAGGGGAACGGTGATGTAGCGGTTCACGGCCGCCTTCTGGGCGTACGCTCCGGCGTCCACCGCCTGCACCTGGAGCAGCCGCGCGGTGAAGGCCAGCATGACGAGCGTCAGCGCGACCGCCACCAGCCGCAGGCGCGGACGCGGGTTCGCCAGCCGCAGCAGCCGCGACCCGCCGCCCTGCGGCGGCCGGGCACCGCCGCCCTGCGGCGGCCGGGCACCGCCGCCCTGCGGCGGCCGGGCACCGCCGGTGCGCGCGGCACGCCGCTGCGGCGCCGGCCGCGCACCCCTCGCGGAACTCGCACCTCTGGCGGAACCTGTCCCCCTCGCGGAGCCGGCGCCCTTGCCGGTACCCGCGCTCCCTGCGGCGCCCGCGCTCTTCCTGCCGGTGCCGCCGGCGCCCGCACCGGCGGCGGAGCCGGAGGTGCGGGCGGGGTACGGGCGGGCCGGGCGGGGGACCCGGCGCGGGGTGCGCCGGGCGCCGGGGGCCTGCTCGCGGTCGCCGTCGCCGCCCCGGTCGCGCGGGCTCACGGGTCCACCTGCCCGCTGCCGGGACCTGTTGTGGGGCCCTCACCGGTGCCGGGGGTGCCGAGCACGGAGCCGTCGGGCCGGAGGAAGACCGGGTTGCCGCCGGGGACGAGGCCCAGCTCGCGGGCGCGCTCCTCCAGCCGGTCGGGGGCCGAGTAGCCGTCCACCTCCTGCTGGAGGCCCTGCTGCTGGTCCGTCAGCTCCTCGGTCTCCTTCTCCAGCTTGGTCAGCTCGAAGGAACCGTTGTTGAGGGAGGCGTTCAGCAGCAGCAGGGCGAGCAGTCCGCCGCCCAGCAGCAGGACGACGAGCAGTACGAACGGGGCGCGGGCCGCGCGTGCGTGGCCCGCGGGCACAAGGTGGGCCAGGCGTGCGAGGCGTTGCTGTGCGGTCATGCGGCCTCCCTGATGCGCTGGACGGCCCGCAGTCTGGCGGGGGCGGCCCGGCGGTTCCGGGCGATCTCCTCGTCGGTGGGCTGTTCGGCGCCGCGGGTCAGCGGACTCAGCCGCGGCTGGTACTGCTCGGGCACCACCGGCAGTCCGGGCGGCGCGGAGTTGCGCGAACCGGTGGCGAACAGCTGTTTGACCAGCCGGTCCTCCAGCGAGTGGTAGGCCAGCACGACCATCCGGCCGCCGACCGAGACCGCCTCCAGCGCCGCGGGCAGCGCCCGCTCCAGCACGGCCAGCTCCCCGTTCACCTCGATGCGCAGCGCCTGGAAGGTGCGCTTGGCCGGGTTGCCGCCGGTGCGCTTGGCCGCCTGCGGCAGGGACTCGCGGATCACCTCGACCAGCCGGCCGCTGCGCGTGAACGGTTGCTTCTCGCGCTCCCGTACGACGGCCTCCACGATGCGCCGGGCCTGCTTCTCCTCCCCGTACGCGCGCAGGATCCGCACCAGGTCGCCCGGCGCGTAGGTGTTGAGGACCTCGGCGGCGCTCAGTCCCTTCGTCTGGTCCATCCGCATGTCCAGCGGCGCGTCCTGCGCGTAGGCGAAGCCCCGGTCGGCCTCGTCGAGCTGGAGGGAGGAGACGCCCAGGTCGAAGAGGACGCCCTGGACGCGGGGGACGTCGAGCCGCTCCAGCACGGCGGGCAGCTCGTCGTAGACGGCGTGCACCAGCGTCGCCCGGTCGGCGTAGGGAGCCAGACGCTCGCCCGCCAGTTCGAGCGCGGCGGTGTCCCGGTCCAGGCCGATCAGCCGGGCGGAGGGGAAGGTGGCCAGCAGGGCCTCGCTGTGGCCGCCGAGGCCCAGGGTGCAGTCGACGACGGTCGCACCGGGTTCGGCCAGCGCGGGTGCGAGCAGATCCAGCGTGCGCCGGAGCATCACGGGATCGTGCAGTTCGCCCGCGGGCCGCTCGTTGGTGGTCACTGTGCCCTCTCAGATCTGGCGGGCACCGTGCACATGCTCCTTGGTCCCCGCCCGCTCGAAGGGGAGTGGCCGCCCGCGCCGTCGGGCGCCGGAGGCCGGGAGCGGGAGGAGGCCGAGCCGCACGTGCGCGCCCGCGCACGCGAGGGGATTCGGGGTCCTTCGGGGAGCGTTCTTGCCTCCCACTTCGCGTCACTTTAGTCCACTCGTTCCCGCGGTCAACTACGGGACCAGGCGCGTCCCGACAGCGGCTGACACACGATCTGCGGACGTCCTCCCGCCGGACGGGTGAGGCCGGCCCGGCTGTGTACTACCTCACAACCGGGTGCCTCGCTCCCCCTTCACCGGGTCCGGGCAGGCCGCCTGGGCCGGGGCGGGCTACCGTCGTACACATGTCGATATCAGCCCCGCAGTCCGAGCCCGCCCTCTCCACGACCGACGAGCTCGTCGCAGCGAACCAGGCGTATGCGAAGGGGTTCACCGATCCCGGCATGGACGCGCGTCCGGTGCGCCGGGTCGCAGTCGTCGCCTGCATGGACGCGCGGCTGGACCTGCACGCCGCGCTCGGCCTGCGGCTGGGCGACTGCCACACCATCCGCAACGCCGGCGGCGTCGTCACCGACGACACCATCCGCTCCCTCACCATCAGCCAGCGGGCGCTGGGCACCCGCTCCGTGGTGCTCATCCACCACACCGGTTGCGGCCTGCTCGGGCTGACCGAGGACTTCCGGCACGAGCTGGAACAGGAAGTGGGGCAGCGCCCCTCCTGGGCCGTCGAGTCCTTCAAGGACCTGGACCAGGACGTGCGCCAGTCGATCGAGCGCGTGCGTACCTCGCCGTTCCTGCCGCACCGGGACGACGTGCGCGGGTTCGTCTTCGACGTGACCACCGGGTCGCTGCGCGAGGTCGCCCCGGCCTGACGGGCCCGCGCCGCGGGCGGCCTGCCCAGGTCCCCGGGGGCGCTGCCCGGGCGCCTGGTGCGGCCCCGGGATCCGCGGGCCGCCCGCACGGTTGCCCCGGAAGAGTGACGGAAGGCCTGGTCGCCGTGAAGAATGAGAGCAACAGCGCACGAGGCAGGGCCCGATGGAGCGGACGCGTGAGGCGTGCGCGGCGGGTGGTACGAGCGGGGACGGGGCCGAGGAGGGCCGGTGACGACCTATGACGAGCGGGCGAACCTGAGCGATCTGAGCGCCACAGCGGGGGAGGTACGCCGCTGTGTCGAGTCGGTGATCGAGGGGAAACCCGAGATCGTCCGGCTCTCGCTGACGGTGCTGCTGGCCGAGGGGCACCTGCTGATCGAGGACGTGCCGGGCGTCGGCAAGACCATGCTCGCCAAGGCGCTGGCCCGGTCCGTGGACTGCTCGGTGCGCCGCATCCAGTTCACGCCCGATCTGCTGCCCTCCGACATCACCGGCGTCAGCGTCTACGACCAGCAGCGCCGGGACTTCGAGTTCAAGCCCGGCGCCGTCTTCGCCCAGTTCGTCATCGGCGACGAGATCAACCGGGCCTCTCCCAAGACGCAGTCGGCGCTGCTGGAGTCGATGGAGGAGCGGCAGGTCACCATAGACGGGCAGACCTACGAACTGCCCGAGCCGTTCATGGTCGTCGCCACCCAGAACCCGGTGGAGATGGAGGGCACCTACCCGCTGCCCGAGGCGCAGCGCGACCGGTTCATGGCGCGTGTCTCCATCGGCTACCCCAGCCCGTCCGCCGAGCTGGAGATGCTCGACGTGCACGGCAGCGCCTCGCCGCTGGAGGATCTGCAGCCCGTCGCGCACGCGCACGACATCGTCAAGCTGATCGAGACGGTGCGCGGGGTGCACGTCTCGGACGCGGTACGCCGGTACGCGGTCGAGCTGGTGTCCGCCACCCGCTCCCATCCGGACCTGCGGCTGGGCGCCTCACCGCGCGCCACGCTGCATCTGCTGCGGGCCTCGAAGGCGGCGGCCGCGCTGGCCGCACGCGAGTTCGCGCTCCCCGACGACGTGCAGGCGCTGGCCGTACCGGTGCTGGCGCACCGCCTGCTGCCCACCGCACAGGCGCAGTTGAACCGGCGTACCGCGGAGCAGGTGGTGGCCGAGATCGTGCAGCGGGTACCGGTGCCGGCCACCGGCCCCGGCCCCGGGCTCGGGCCCTCGGGCGGCGCGGGGGCCGCACCGGGGATGGCCACCGGAGGCTTCGAACGACCGCAGCCCGGACGCCCGCAGGCCGGCAACCAGGCCCCGCCCCGGGGCTACTGATGGGCCACCGGCCACCCGCCTCCTCCCCCGGTCCGCCACCTCCGGGCCCGGGCGCCGGGGCGGCACCGGGCGGCACCGGACGGCAGGAGGGCGCGGGCCCCCACGACGGGGCGGGCGGCTACGGTGGCGCGGGCAGCGACCGGGCCGACCGGTACGGCTCTACGGGCCCGGACCCGGGCGGCCGGAGCGAGCAGCGGGAGGAGCAGCGGGGGGCGTTGCGGAAGGCGTTGGCGGGGCTGACGACGCGCGGCCGGTCGTTCCTGGCGGCGGGTCTGGCGGCCGCCCTGTGCGCGTACGCGCTGGGGCAGGAGGAACTGCTGCGGGTCGGGGTCCTGCTGGCGGTGCTGCCGCTGGTGTGCGTCCTGGTGCTGCACCGCACCCGCTACCGCGTCGCCGGGTACCGCAGGCTCTCGCCCTCGCGGGTGGCGGCCCGCACGGAGACGCGGGTGCACCTGCGTGTCGACAACGTCTCCCGGCTGCCCACCGGTGTGCTGATGCTCCAGGACCGGGTCCCCTACGTGCTCGGCCCGCGGCCCCGTTTCGTGCTGGACCGGGTGGAGCCGGGCGGGCGGCGCGAGGTCTCCTACCGGGTGCGCTCGGACATGCGGGGGCGCTACCCGCTGGGGCCGCTCCAACTGCGGCTGACCGACCCGTTCGGGATGTGCGAACTGACGCGCTCCTTCAGCACGTTCGACACCCTCACGGTCGTGCCGCCGGTGGCGGCGCTGCCGCCGGTGAAGCTCACGGGCGGCAGCGGCGGCTACGGCGAGGGGCGGCAGCGTTCCCTCGCGCTGGCGGGCGACGACGACGTGATCCCGCGCGGTTACCGGCGCGGCGACGACCTGCGGCGCGTGCACTGGCGCTCCACGGCGCGCTACGGGGAGTTGATGGTGCGCCGCGAGGAGCAGCCGCAGCAGGCCCGCTGCACGGTGCTGCTGGACACCCGCCGCGCCGCCTTCGCGGGCGCCGGGCCCGACTCCCCGTTCGAGTGGGCGGTGGCCGGCGCCGCCTCGCTGTGCGTGCACATGCTGGAGCGCGGCTGGTCGGTGCGGCTGCTGACCGACACCGGCGCGGTGGCACCGGGTCCGGACAGCGGCGGATTCCTCTCCGACGCCTCCGACACGGCGGGGCTGCTCCTGGACACCCTGGCGGTGGTCACGCACTCCGAGGAAAGCGGCCTCTCCGGCGCCTACGACGTGCTGCGCGGCACCGGCGGCGGTACGGCGGGCGGCGAAGGGCTGCTGGTCGCGTTCCTCGGCGCCCTGGACGAGGAGGCAGCCGTCACAGTGGGCAGGTTGCGGCAGCGCAGCGGCCGGGCCGTCGCGTTCCTGTCGAGCCCGCCCGACCAGGCCGACGGCCCGGCCCCCGGAGTGGCCCCGCCCGGCCCCCACTCCACGGCGGGGACGGCTGTCCCCCTGCAGGTGCTGCACGAGGCGGGCTGGACGGCCCTGAGGGGCGGTCCGGGTACGGAGCTTGCGGCGCTGTGGCAGGAGGCGGGCCGTCCGCACGGCGTGAGCGGGAACGTGAGCGGGGAGGGGCCGGCGTGACGGGCGGGGCGGGAGCAGCCGGCCGCACCACCCGGCCCGGCGATGCGGCGACGGCGCGGGCCACGGAGCGGCCGTGCGGGCGAGGCGACAGTTGAGGGGGCGGAAACGATGAGCGGACGGGGCCGGTTGGCGGTCTGTGCCGCGGTGGCGACCCTGGCCGCGGCCTGCGCGCTGCTGCCGCTGGTGGACCCGGCGACGTGGCTGCTCCAGGCCGCGCTCCTGGTCGCCGTCCAGAGCGGGGTGGGCGCCGCGACCCGCCGGGTGCCGCTGGCCGGGCCGGTGACCGTACTGGTGCAGTGCGTCGTCTCCCTGGTGCTGCTCACCGCGCTGTGCGCCCGCTCCTCCGCGCTGGGCGGCTTCCTGCCGACGCCGCAGGTCTTCGTGCGGTTCGCGGAGCTGCTCACGCAAGGCACCCAGGACGTGGGCCAGTACGCGATCCCCGCACCGGTGACGGACGGTATCCGGCTGATGCTGGTCGGCGGCGTCCTCGTCGTCGGGCTGTGCGTGGACATGGTGGCGGTCACCTACCGCAGCGCGGCCCCCGCCGGGCTGCCTCTGCTGGCGCTGTACTCGGTGGCCGCCGGGCTCTCCCAGGGCGGCGCCCGCTGGCTGTGGTTCCTGGCCGCCGCCGCCGGATACCTGCTGCTTCTCCTCGCGGAAGGGCGGGAGCGGCTGTCGCAGTGGGGCCGCCTGTTCGCGGACCGGTCACGGCCCGGTTCCTCCCCGCAGCGCCCCGGCGGGCCGGTGGCCCCGGTACGGACGGGGCGCAGGATCGGCGTGCTGGCGCTGGGGCTCTCCCTCGTGGTTCCCGCCGCGCTGCCTTCGCTCAGCGGCGGCCTGCTGGAGGCGGCACGCGACGGCGGCGGCACAACGGGCAGCGAGGGCAACGGCACCGTCTCCGCCGTCAACCCGCTGGTCGCTCTCCAGGACAGCCTCAACCAGCCGCAGAACCGCACGGCGCTGGTCTACTCGACCAACAGCGAACAGACGCAGGACCTGTACATGCGGATCGTCGCTCTGGACAAGTTCGACGGCTCCGCGTGGAAGCCCTCCGAGCGGCGCATCGGCGAGGTGCCCGAGCACATGCCCACCCCGCGGGGCCTCTCCCAGGGTGTGCGTACCCAGAAGGTCCGGACCGCTGTCAAGGCGAGCAAGTGGTATGCGCAGGACTGGCTGCCCATGCCGTTCCCCGCCGACCGGACACGGGTCCCGGGCAAGTGGCGCTTCGAGCCCGAGGGACGCACCCTGGTCGGCTACGACGGGCAGACCACCCGCAACCTGCGCTACCAGGTCGACAGCCTCCAGGTACGGCCGACGGCCGAGCAGCTCCGTGACGCGCCCGAGCCGCCGGCCGCCCTGCGGCGCGAGTACACCGCCGTCCCCGACTCGCTGCCCGACGTGGTGCACAGGACCGCGCTCAAGGTCACCCGCGGCGCGGAGGACGACTACGACCGGGCGGTCGAGCTCCAGGACTGGTTCGCGGAAGACGGCGGCTTCTCGTACGACACGGAGGTACGGGCCGGAAGCGGCAGCGCGGCCATCGCCAACTTCCTGGAGCAGAAGGAGGGCTTCTGCATCCACTTCTCCTTCGCGATGGCGTCCATGGCCCGCACTCTCGGCATCCCCGCGCGGGTCGCCGTCGGCTTCACCCCCGGTACGGCGCGGGGCGACGGAAAGATGGAGGTCGGCCTCCAGGACGCCCACGCCTGGCCCGAGCTGTACTTCGAGGGCGTGGGCTGGACCCGTTTCGAGCCGACCCCGACCCGCGGCACCACCCCGTCCTACGCGCAGCCCGACAACCCTGACGTCGACCAGAACCCCAGCGAACAGCTTCCGGACCGGAACGGCGAGGATCAGCCCTCGACCAACCCCTCGCAACCGGACCGCTGCACCGCGCACGAGAAGCAGGCCGACCCCGAATGCGGCCTGGCCGCGCCCCCGTCGGACCACGGCACCCCGCACGGAGGCGCGCCCGCGGGCACCGTCGCGGGAATCGGTGCCGCGGCTCTGGTGGTGCCGGCGCTGCTGGCGGTGCCGATGCTGCTGCGCGTACGCAGACGCAGCCGACGGTTGCGACCCCGGCCGACGGGCGACCCCGCCGCCGTGACGGCCGGCGTCCTGGACGCCTGGCGGGAGATGATCGACACCGGCTGGGACTACGGTGTCGTCCCGCAGGACGCGGTGACCCCGCGGAACACCGCCGCGCGGCTGTCCCGGATCGGGCGGCTGCAGCCCGCCGAGGCCGAGGCGGCACACCGGGTGGCGACCGCGGTGGAGCAGGTGCTGTACGCGCCGGCGCCCCGCGGGACCCCGGGGCTGGCCGAGGAGGTCCGCACCGTTCGCGCCGGCCTCCGCACCGCCGCCCCGCGCACCCTGCGGATCCGCGCGCTGCTGCTGCCGCCGTCCACGGCCCGCCTGCTGTCGGCGGTCCGCGACCGTGCCGCCTCCCTGCGGACCCGCGGGCTGCGGGCGCTCCGCCTCCGGCCTGAGCCTGTCCCTGGTCCTGCTTGCTCCCCCGCGGCTTGTGCCCCTGCCTCCGCCTCGCTTCTGGCCTCCTGCCCTGGCTTCGGGTCCTCCCCTGACCATGGCTCAGCCCTGCCGATCGCTGCTCGCATCACGTACCACCCGGTCGGTACGCCGCTCGGCCGCTGAGCCCGGGACGTCCGGGCGGGTCGGTGCTCGGCCGCAGCCGACGTGACGTGCAGGAGGACTCGACAGGGACGGGCCCCGCAGGGCCCGGGAGCGGGTGAACCGGCGAAGAGGGAGCGAGGGCTTGCGTCACCGCCCACAGGTATGCGAGCTGTGCAGCGGTGCGACCGGGCGGAGGACCTGCCCGGCGCTCAGTGCTGCCCCTCGTCGCGGCGGCGCTGCCAGCGCTCCTCGATGCGGTTCATCACCGACTTGCGGCTCCGTGGCTGCTGCCCGCGCGCGGACCCCTGCGCGGACTGTCCCCCGCTCTGGGCCTCCCCCTGCTTGGGAGCCTTCCGCCAACTGGTGACGGCGAGAACGGCACAACCGAGCATGACGAGGAAGCCGACGACGCTGATCCAGATCTGCTGGGCGACCATTCCGGCCATGAGGAGCGCGATACCCACCAGAAAGCCGGCCACGGCCTGGTAGACCCGCTTGCGGGTGTACCGGCGCAGCTCACTTCCCTCGAGCGCTGTCGCGAACTTGGGATCTTCGGCGTACAGCGCTCGCTCCATCTGCTCGAGCATCCGCTGCTCGTGCTCAGAGAGCGGCACGGAGTCCTCCTACTCGTCGGTCGCGGGGGCGACCGGATGCGGCTCTTCAAGGATAGGCAGGGAATCGCCCCCGTGAAACCCGCCCCTACGCCAATTCCTCCCACCACACCCGACATGACGGATCGGGGTGCCCCGGGTGTGTTCCGTACATTCCCGCGCCACCTTTCCGCCATGCCGAACGGTGTACCCCGATCATACGGCGGGTAGCCGCGGATCGGGTGCTCGAAGAAGGAGCCCTCCCTGCTCTGCGGGCATCCGCCCCACCGGTTCCGGCGGCAGCGAGTGCGGGCCGCCCCGCGGTGGGGCGGCAGGGCGCTACGGGGGCCTCACCGGGATGCTCAGCGCGGGGCGCCCGGCGTCGGCCGCGGCGGGACCTCGGCCAGGACGTGGAGCTGGCTGGCGACCGACTGGAAGTCGGGCAGCTCCGCCGCCGTGGCCTCCAGCCTGGCGAGCGCCTCCAGCGCGTCCGGCTCGGTGTCCACCAGGGCACCGGGCACCAGATCGGCGAAGACGCGCACCCCGTGTGCGGAGATGACCTCCAGCCCGGTGCTGGTGACCAGCGCCGAGAGCTGTTCGGGGGTGAAGCGGCGCGGCATCGGGTCGCTCTCGCCCCAGCGGCCGCCGGGCGAGGTGAGGGCGTGCCGGGCCTCCGTGAAGTGCCCGGCCAGCGCGCGGGCCAGGACGGCGCCGCCGAGGCCCGACGCCAGCACGCTGAGGGTGCCGCCCGCGGGCCGCAGGGCGGCGACGGTGTTGCGCAGGCCCTCGGCCGGGTCGTCCACGTACTCCAGGACACCGTGGCAGAGCACGACGTCGTAGCCGCCGCGCTCGGCGACGTCGAAGAGTCCGCCGACGTCGCCCTGCACTCCGCGTACCCGCTCGGCGACGCCGGCCTCCGCGGCGCGGCGCTCCAGGGCGAACAGCGCGTTGGGGCTCGGGTCGACGACGGTGACCCGGTGTCCGAGGCGGGCGACGGGCACCGCGAAGTTGCCGGTGCCGCCGCCGGTGTCGAGCACGTCCAGCTCGGCGCGGTCCGACAGCGTGGCGCGCTGGTCCAGGGCACCTTGCAACACGTCCCAGACCACGGCTGTACGGAGGGTTGCGCTCGGGCGGGACATGGGGTTGCTCCTCGGCTCAGTGACGGGCGGACCCCACCCTATTGCCTCGCCCTCCTGCCCTTCCTCCGGCGGGCCCCGGGCGGGGCGGATCCTCAGCCGGCACGGCGGGGGCGGTCGAGTTGCTCGTCAGCGGGCGCGATGCGCGGCTGGGGCAGCGCGGGCTGCGAAACGAGCATGCGTTCGACCAGACGCAGGAACATGCCCGCGTGGTGGACGAGCTCGTCGGCGTCGTCCCAGTCGGCCGCACCGGCGATCCCCGCCTCCGCCCGGGCGCGCCGTGCGGCGCCGGAGGCGAACAGGGCGCTCCACTCGGCCAGTTCCGGCGCGACCTCGGGCAGCACCTCCCAGGCGCTGCGGATCGCGGGGCGCCGCGGGCGGCGCCCCGGACCCCGCGCACGGGCAGTCTCCAGCTCGGGGCGGCCGCGCACGGCGAGCACCGCGGCGGCCGTGCGCAGCGCGGCGAGGTGCGCGGTGGCGTAGCGCTCGTTGGCGGTCTCCAGCACGGCCGCCTCGTCGAGCCCGTGCTGCGCCTGGGCGAGCAGGTCCAGTGCGGCGGGCGGGGCGGTGGACCGGCGGAGCACCGGGTGGATGTCGTCGGCGGACCCGGGGCGGTCGGCCGGGGCGCGGTGTCGGGTGGAGGGCGTGGTCGGCTGCGGGGGCACGGGGCGTGCTCCCCGAGAAGGTCGCATCACGTGAATCAACCTCCCGTCGGTCGAAGCCGGTTCACGGAACCGGTCGTATGTGCACATCGTGGCGCATGCCACTGACAATCCGCGCTGACCTGCGCAAACACCGCACAGACGAGGAGGCACAGGGGCCGGCCGGCCCGCCGGGCACCGACTGCGGCATACTTGAACTGACCGGTCAGTTCAAAGAGTGGATGCCGCGCCGGGAGTCGCGGCGGACAGCGGGAGGGTGCCGTGGCACAGGTGCGGGGAGCCGCCGTCTCGGCGGCCGACTTCGGGCTCGACGGACCGCGCGGCCCCGTCTTCGACGGGGTCGGCTGCACCGCCGGGGCGGGATCGCTGATCGCCGTGACGGGCCCGTCCGGTTCGGGGCGCACCTGTCTGCTGCTCGCTCTCACCGGCCGGATGAAAGCAGGGCGCGGGCACGCCGAGGTGGCGGGGCACCCGCTGCCGCGGCGGATGGCGGCCGTTCGGCGGATCAGCGCGCTCGGCCCGGTGCCCGGCGTGAACGATCTGGACCCGGCGCTGACCGTCACCGAGCAGCTGCGCGAACGCGTCCTGCTGCGGCGCCGGTTCGGCAGCCCGCTGCGCGCGCTGCTGCAACGGCGCCGGGAGCGCGCCGCCGCGAGCCGGGCGGAGCTCGCCCAGGCGCTGGCCACCGCGGGCCTCGACCTGGACGCGCTGCCCAAAGGCGGCCGTACGGCCGTACGGGACCTGGAGCGACTGGAGGAGCTGAGGCTGTCGGTGGCGCTCGCCCTGCTGGGCGGGCCGAGGCTGCTGGCCGTCGACGACGTGGACCTCAAGCTGTCCGGGAGCGAACGCGAGGCGGCGTGGGCGCTGCTGCGCGCGGTGGCGGACACGGGGATCACGGTCCTCGCGGTGTGCAGCGAACCGCCGGGCGAGGGCGCCGTGGTGGTCCGCACCCGTACCCCGCGCGGGGCGGCGGCGCAGCGGGCCCGTACCGCCGGCCGAAGACGGCGGACCGACGCGGACGGCCCCGGCGACGGCGGCGAGTCCCGCGACGAGGCCGGAGACGGCGGGGACGACGGGGACGACGGGGACGACGAGGACGAGGCCGGGAACGGCGGGGACGTCCCCGCGCAGGAAAGCGGCGGCGAAGCGGCCGGCCAGGAGACGGACACGGACAAGGAGGGGGCGGCGGATGCGATCGCCGAGGCTGGCCGCGCTTGAGCTGAAGCGGTTCGGCAGGGGACGGCTGCCGCGCGCGGCGATGGCCGCGATGCTGCTGCTGCCGCTGCTGTACGGCGCGCTGTACCTGTGGTCCTTCTGGGACCCCTACGACCGCCTGGACAAGATCCCGGTCGCGCTGGTGAACGAGGACCAGGGTGCCACCGCCAAGGGTGAGAAGATCACCGCGGGCGACGACATCGTCGCGGGCCTGCACGACAGCGACTCGTTCGACTGGCACGAGACCAGCGCCGAGGACGCGCGCAAGGGCGTCGAGGACGGGCGGTACTACCTCTCGCTGACCGTGCCGGAGGACTTCAGCAAGCGGGTCTCCTCCAGCTCAGGCGACTCCCCCGAGACGGGCGCGCTCAAGGTCCGCACGGACGACGCGAACAACTACATCGTCGGGCAGATCTCCCGCACCGTCTTCTCCGAGGTGCGGGCCGGCGCCTCCAGCAAGGTCTCGCGCGGCTTCTACGACAAGATCTACGTCTCGTTCTCCACGCTGCACGGCAAGACCGCCGAGGCGGCCGAGGGTGCGGACGACCTCGGCGACGGCATCGGCAAGGCGAAGAAGGGCGCGGGCAGGCTCAAGGGCGGGCTCGGGGACGCCGAGAGCGGCAGCGGCAGCCTCAAGAGCGGCACCGCCACGCTGCACGAGGGCGCCGGCACGCTCGCCTCGGGCGCGGGCCAGGTCGCCGGGGGCACCCAGAAGCTGGCCGACAAGGTGAACGGAGCCGCCGGTACGGTACGGCCGTTCCTGGACGAGCACAGCGGCGACATCGGCAAGGCCGCCCGCGGGGTCGCCCAGACGAGCAAGACCCTCAAGAAGAACCTCGGCAAGCTGCCCGGGGCGGCCCAGCGCGCCAGGACCGACTCGCGCGAGGCGGCCGACGCCCTCTCGACGCTGTACGAGAACCGGTGCGGCAAGGGCACCGGTGTCCCGGCGACACCGACCACGCCCACCCCCTCCGGCGGCGGCACCCCGACCACCCACGGGCCCGGCGGTGGATCCGCCGACGGCCCGTCGCGCGAGCCGTCCGCCGGCCGGTCGGCCGATCCGTCGCCGAGCCCCTCCCAGGGGGCCGGGCACGGCGGCGGCAGCGACCTCACCGCGGACTCCTGCCCGCAGTTGAAGAAGGCCGTCGACGCAGCCGAGCGGTCCGCCGTGGTCGCCGCGAAGGTCGACGGGTACGTCAAGAACGAGAAGAATCTCAACGCGCTCGGCGACCACCTCGACGACCTCGACAAGGCCGCCACCGCCCTGGCCGACCGCGCCCCGCACCTCAAGCAGGACGTGAACGCGGCCGTACGGCAGATCAACAAGCTCAACAAGGGCGCCCACGCGGTCTCTTCGGGGGCGCACACGCTCCAGACGGGGCTCGGTACCGCCAAGAACGGGGCCGCCGCGCTCGACACCGGACTCGGCAAGCTGTCCGACGGGGCCGCCACCCTCGACGGGGGCCTGTTCAAGCTGGCGGACGGCTCCGGGAAGCTGGCCGGAGGGCTGCACGACGGCGTCAAGCAGATACCGGACCTGGACAAGAAGGAACGCGACGCGCGGACCGGCGTCATGGCCGACCCGGTCGACCTGGCCTCGCACAAGGCGCACGCGGCGCCCAACTACGGCACCGGTTTCGCGCCGTACTTCATTCCGCTGTCCCTGTGGGTCGGCGCGATGGTCGCGTACATGCTGCTCCAGCCGCTCAACAAGCGCGCGCTGGCGGCCGGGGCGCCCGGCTGGCGCATCGCGCTGGCAGGCTGGCTGCCGGTGGCCGCGATCGGTGTGGCGCAGGTGGCCGCCCTGATGAGCGTCCTGCACTGGGCGCTGGGGCTCCAGATGGCGCGCGGTGCGGCCACGGTGGGCTTCCTGCTGCTGGTGGCGGCCTGCTTCACCGCGATCGTCCAGTTCCTCAACGCCCGCTTCGGGCCCGCGGGGCGCATCCTCGTCCTGGCGATGCTGATGCTCCAGCTGACCTCCGCGGGCGGTACGTACCCGATCCAGACCAGCCCCGGCTTCTTCAACGCGCTCCACCCCTTCCTGCCGATGAGTTATGTGGTGGACGGGCTCCGCCATCTGATCACCGGCGGGCAGCTGTGGCCGGTGTGGCGAGCGTGCCTGGTGCTGCTCGCGTTCGCGGTGGGCGCGCTCGCGTGGACGGCCTTCACCGCGCGCCGCAAGCAGGTGTGGACGCTGGACCGGCTCCGCCCGGAGATCTCGCTGTGAGGCGGTACCCGGGCGCCGGGCGGACGGGGCGCGGGCGGGCCGCGGAGGAGAATGACCGCATGACGAGTGCCCGTACCACCAGCCCACGCAGCCGCAACGCCACCCGGGACAAGCTCTTCCAGGCGGCGGTGACCCTCATCGCCGAGCAGGGGTTCTCCTCCACCACCGTGGAGGAGATCGCCGAACGGGCCGGGGTCGCCAAGGGCACGGTCTACTACAACTTCGCCAGCAAGACCGAGCTGTTCGAGGAGCTGCTGCGGCACGGGGTGGAGCTGCTGACCGCCGATCTGCGGCAGGCGGCCGAGGAGACCGCCGGGCGGGGCGGCAGCCGGGTGGACGCGCTCGACGCGATGGTCCGCGCGGGGCTGGTGTTCATCGACCACTACCCCGCCTTCACCCAGCTCTACGTCGCCGAGCTGTGGCGCACCGGGCGCGCCTGGAACGAGACCCTGCTGATGGTGCGGCGCAAGGCCGTCGCCGTGGTGGAAGAAGTGCTGCGGGCCGGGGTCGCCGAGGGCGAGCTCAGCGAGGAGATCGACATCCCGCTCACCGCCGCCGCGCTGGTGGGCATGGTGCTGGTCGCCGCGCTCGACTGGAAGGCGTTCCAGCCCGAGCGGTCGCTGGAGGACGTCCACGGGGCGCTCTCCCTGCTGCTCCAGGGCCGCATCACCGGGCACGCCGGGCACGCCGGGCACGCCCACCGCTCGTGAGTGCCCGCCACCCGCGCGGGGCGCTTCGGGGAGGGCGACTGCGCCGTTCCGCGGCCCCGTGTCAGCGGTCCGGTACCCCCGCCCTCCCGTGGCCCTCACTCTGCCGCCGGCGCCACCGCGGCCCCATCGGCGCTGCTACTCAGAACCGCGCCTGAGTACCCGTACCCAGCCCTGAGTACGGGCCCCCGCGGACGGTAGAGTCGCTGGTCATGGGACGGATCGCGGTGGTCGGCGCGGGGATGGGCGCGATGGCGGCGGCGGCACGGCTGGCCGTCGCCGGGCACCAGGTGACGGTGTACGAGCGGGGCGACACCCACGGCGGCGCCGTGCGGCGGTACGCCCGCGGCGGGTTCGCCTTCGACACCGGTCCCGGGCTGCTGCACCTGCCGGCCGTCTACCGGGACCTGTTCGTCAAGACCGGCCGCGAGCCGCTGGAGGACCGGGTCGACCTGGTGCGGGTACCGGTCACCGCGCGGCACGTCTTCGCCGACGGCAGCGCCGCTGCGCTGCCGAACGCCTCGCGGGGCAAGGTGATCGCCGCGCTGGACGACGCGCTGGGCGCGGGCGCGGGCGCGCGCTGGGCGGACATGCTGACCCGGGCGCGTCAGGCGTGGGAGACGGTGCGGCGCCCGCTGCTGGAGGAACCGCTGCGCGAGGAGCCCGCCTCGCGGCACCTCCTGGAACGGGACGGCGCCTACCCCGTGCCCGGCAGGCGGCGCCTGCTGCGCCTGCCCCTCCTCGCGCGCCGGGGCGGCGCGTCCGGCCCCACCCTCGCCGAGGTGGCCGAGGACGAGCTGCACGATCCACGGCTCGCCGCGATGCTGTGCGCCGCGGCGTGGGCGTACGGCCTCGACCCGGCGAAGGCTCCGGCGTCCGCCGCCGTACTGGCCTATGTCGAGGACGCGTTCGGCACCTGGTACGTGCGCGGCGGCGGCATGCGCGCCCTGGCCGACGCGCTGCACGACAGGTGCCGCGAGCGGGGCGTGAGGTTCTGCTTCGGCTCCGGGGTCGCCGCCGTACGGGAGAAGGACGGCCGGGCGGCCGGGCTGGAGCTGGCCGACGGCACCGCCGTCGACGCGGACCTGGTCGTCGCGGGCGGCGGCCCCGCGGCGCCGGGCGGGCCGCAGGACACGGGAGCGGGCACGGCACGGCTGACGGTGCTGCTGGCCCTGCGCGGCGCCCGCCCCGAGGGGACCCCGCACCGCACGCTGGTGCACCGCGCCCAGGCACCCGGCAGGCCGCTGACCGTGCTGCGCCCGGACGATCCCGCGCTGCGGCCGGACGACGCACACGAGACGGCGGTCCTCAGCCTTCCGGTACCGCCGGGTTCGCTGCCCGGGCGTCCGGAGGCGGAGCGGCTCGCCGAGGAGCTGCTGGCGGCGGCCGACGAGGCGGGGCTGGGACTGGGTGAGCGGCTGCTGTGGCACGAGGTGCGGACCCCGGCAGACAACGAGGCGGAGACCGGTGCGCCGGGCGGCCGGGTGCCCGCGCCCGCGCTGCCGGGTGCGGGCGGCGCCTTCCTGCATCCCGCCAACCAGCAGGCGGCGGCAGGGCTGTTCACGGTGGGCGGCTGGTCCCACCCGGGCGGCGGGCTGCCCGCCGCCGGGATGACGGGGGCGATGGCGGCGGGCCTGGTCCAGGATCCGGACTGGCGCGGCTCGGTCTGATCACCGGCACGCCAGCAGGGCGCCGTGCGGCGTCCTCAGCGCGTCAGTGCCGGCCACCGCCGTAGTAGCCCTGCGGGCCCTGCTGGTAGGGGTCGTAGCGGTCCGCGTCCTCGTTTTCGCCGTATTCGCCGTATTCGCCGTACCCGCCATACCCGCCATACCCGCCGTACCCGCCGTAGTCGTTGCCGTAGGGGGCGGGGGCCTCGGCGGGGAGCGGCGGGTTGCCGTCCCGCTGCTGGGGGACCCAGGCGCCGTCGGGCGGCGTCTGGGGCACGTCCGGGAAGTAGGGCTGCTGCTCGGGTTGCGGCGCGGCCGGGTAGCCGTAGCCGTAGTCCCCGTACGGGTCGCTCGTGTCCTGGTAGCTGTGCTGCTGCAGGTAAGGGGCGGGTTCGGGCTGGGCCGGATATCCGGTGCCGCCCGTGTGGTCCGCGCCTTCCCAGCCGGTGGCCCCGTACCCGTCGGAGCCCGCGTACTCGCCCCAGCCCGGGTACGGCTGGTCGGTCTGCCCGCCGTAGGCGTACGCCGGTGCCTCGCCGGGCGCCTGCCCGAAGACCGAGGGCTCCTCCTCGTAGCCGCCGTACCCGGCGTGGCCGTCGTACCCGACCGGGACGTCGTACCCGGCGTGGTCCCCGTACCGGGTCTCCTCGGCATACCCGGGGAGACCTCCGTGCCCCGCGTAGTCCTCGTGGCCCGGGTAACCCTCGTGGCCCGGGTAGCCCTCGTGGCTCGCGTACTCCTCGTAGCCGGTGGTGCCGTCCTGCCCTGCGGGGGTGTGGCCGTACCCCGCCTGCCCGTAGTCGTCGACCGGTTCGGGGACCGCGACCGGGATCGGCGCGGTGCTCGGGCCCCCGGAATCGGGCAGCGGAGAGGCGCCGGGGCTGTGCGCCTCCATGTCCGAGACCTCCAGGGAGGGCGTCGAGGCGGCGGCGTCCGGGCCGCGGCGGCGCCGGCTGGAGCCGGGGCCGCCGCCGAGGGACCAGCCCTGGGTGAACCCGCTGCGGACGGAGAGCGTGACGAAGGTCTGGCCGACGGCGAAGGCCGCGATGCCCAGGCCGATCACGATGACGGAGGGCAGCACGGCGGTCCCGACCACGACGCCGAGGAAGCCGCCGAAGGCCAGCGCCCGCCAGCGCAGCGGAGCCTTGTACTGGAACAGGACCTCGCCCAGCAGCCACAGCGCCACCACGCCGAACGCGATATAGAGGACCGTCCAGCCCATCTACGCCCCTCTTCCCGCTCCCCGGCCGCGCCCGCGGCCCGTACGCAGTCTCAGGACCTCTCGCGAAGGCCCAGATTCCGGTGGATTTCCAGCGTCGCCGTGGAGTGGTTGAGCGTGATGAAGTGCAGCCCCGGGACGCCCTCGGCCATCAGCCTCGCACACAAGTCTGTGGCGTACTCGATTCCGACAGAGCGTACCGCCGCCGGATCGTCCTCGACCGCCCGGATGCGCTCCACCATCCCGTCGGGCAGGGTGGCGTTGCTCAACTGCGCGAACCGCTCGATCTGCTTGACGTTGGTGACGGGCATGATCTCGGGGATGATCGGCGTCGGGCAGCCGGCCGCGACCGCCCGGTCGCGCAGCCGCAGGTAGTCCTCGGCCCGGAAGAACATCTGCGTGATCGCGTAGTCGGCCCCGGCCTTGCACTTGTTCACGAAGTGCTTGATGTCCGTGTCCCAGTCGCGGGAGCGCGGGTGCATCTCGGGGAACGCGGCGACGCCGACGCAGAAGTCACCGGACTCCTTGATCAGCTCGACGAGTTCGGCGGCGTAGCTGATCCCCTCCGGGTGCTTGACCCACTCCCCCAGCGGGTCGCCGGGCGGGTCGCCGCGCAGCGCCAGCACGTTGCGGATGCCGGCGTCGGCGTACTGCCCGATCACGTTGCGCAGTTCGGCCCGCGAGTGGTTCACCGCGGTGAGGTGGGCGACGGGGGTCAGCGTGGTCTCGTTGGCGATACGTTCGGTGTTGCGGACGGTGCCCTCGCGCGAGGAGCCGCCGGCGCCGTAGGTGACCGAGACGAAGGTCGGGGAGACCGCCTCGATCCGGCGCAGCGCGTCCCACAGCGTCCGTTCGCCCTTCGCTGTCTTCGGCGCGAAGAACTCGAAGGAGAAGGACTGCTCTCCGCCGGCGAGCTTCTCACCCACGGTCGGCGGACGGTCTGTCCTGGGAGCTGAGATACCGATGGCCATGCATGCAGGCTAACGGCCTGGCCTGCGAAGCGGCCCGGCGAAGAGACGGTAAAGGCGGTTCTGTCCGATTACCGGATGGCCGATGTCCACGCTGTGGACACCGACACCACTCCGTGTTATCGCACCGGGTCCGGAACGTCGCTTCCGGCCCCTTCCCGCAGTCGGCGTGCGAAGGCGGCCGCCGCCGCGTGCGGATCGTCCGCCCGGGTGAGCGCACGCACGACGACGACCCTGCGGGCCCCCGCCTCCAGCACCTGGTCGAGGTTCCCGGCGTCGATTCCGCCGATCGCGAACCACGGCCGCGCCGCCGGATCGGCCGCCGTACGGGACGCGGTGTGACGGACCAGATCCAGCCCCGGTGCGGGACGGCCCGGCTTCGTGGGCGTCGGCCAGCACGGGCCGGTGCAGAAGTAGTCGACGCCGGGCTCCGCGAGGGCGGCGTCGGCCTCGGCGGCGGCGTGCGTGGAGCGGCCGATCAGCACCTCGTCGCCGAGCAGTGCCCGGGCCGCGGGCACCGGCAGATCGCCCTGGCCCAGGTGCAGCACGTCGGAGCCGGCGGCGTGGGCCACGTCCGCACGGTCGTTGACGGCCAGCAGCTTGCCGTGCCGGCGGGCGGCCTCGGCGAAGACGGCGAGGTGGTCCAGTTCCTCGGCGGCCTCCATGTCCTTGTCGCGGAGCTGGACGATGTCGACGCCGCCGGCCAGCACCGCGTCCAGGAACTCGGGCAGGTCGCCCTGCTCCTTGCGGGCGTCGGTGCACAGGTACAGCCGGGCGTCGGCGAGCCGCGCGCGGAGCCGCTGCGCGGCGGCGGGCGTGGTGCGGGACATGGCGGTTCTCTTTCCCCCAGGAGGGGGTGCGCGGGCCACGACCGGCCCGCGCACCCGGTGGATGTGCGGTGGTACGTGCGCACGCATCGTGTATGCGTGCGCTCACCCGATGGTGCGGTGCGTGGCGTACGGGGCGCCACGAGTGTGCGTGCGGGGCCCGGCTTTTCCGGGCTGCGGGCCCGGGCCGGGACCCCGCCGGACCGGACCGGGCCCCGCACGGACGATCCGGTCGAACCGAACGCCTCCGGAGCGGACCGGGCCGGGCGGGCTCCACTGCCGAACCGGACCGGGCCGGATCGGGCCGGGCCCCGGGTCAGGCGGTCATACGGCCAGGGCCTGGGCGCGGCGCTTGACCTCCGTGCCCCGGTTCTCGCGCAGGGCCGTCACCGGGGAGCCGGGCAGCGACTCGTCCTCGGTGAACAGCCACTCCAGCATCTCCTCGTCGCTGAACCCGTCGTCCTTGAGCAGCGTGATCGTGCCGGACAGGCCCTTCACGATCCGGCCCTCGCCGACGAAGGCGGCGGGCACCTGAAGCACCCTGTTCCCCGACTCGGCCTCCCGCCGGACCGCGAGGAGCTGGCCCTCCTTCACGAACTGCCTCACCCGGGTCACTTCGACATCGAGCTTCTCGGCCACCTCGGGCAGGGTGAGCCAGGCGGGCACGAGCGCATCGATCTTTGCGTCAATCTCGGTCACGGTTCCCAGCCTGCCATCCAGGAGTGACGGTCACTACCGCGCCGCCTTCTTCAGGGCGACGGCCGCGTCGGCCACCACGGCAGGATCCACGGCCGTGCCCTGCTGGATCAGCTTGCGTCCCTGGGCGAGATCGCGCGGACGGCCGACCGCCAGCAGCGCCGCGATCCGCTCCCCGCGCAGCCAGCACACGCTCCACGCGGCGCCGTCCGGGTCGCCGCGCCACACCAACTCGTCGCCCTCCCCGTGGTGGCCGGCGTACTGCACGAAACGGCCGAACTGTTCCGACCAGAAGTAGGGCACCGGGTCGTAGTCGACGGTGTCGGCCGCACTGTCGGCGTGCCTCTCGGCCAGCAGGTTGGCGGCGACCGTGCGCGGTCCCTGGAGCGCGTTGTCCCAGTGGTGGACCAGCAGCCGCTCGCCGTAGCGGGCCGACGGGAAGGAGGCGCAGTCCCCCACGGCGTAGACGCCGGGCAGGGAGGTCCGCAGCCGGGCGTCGGCGGCCACCGCACCGTCGGGTCCGGTCTCGATGCCCGAACCGCGCAGCCAGCCGGTGGCCGGGCGGGCACCGATGCCGACGAGGACCGCGTCGGCCGTCAGCCGCTCACCGTCGGCCAGCAGCACCGCGCCACGCTCCACCCCCGAGACGGCCGCACCCGTGCGCAGCGTCACCCCGGACTCCGCGTACCAGGCCCGCATCGGCTCCGAGACCTCGGCGGGCAGAGCGCCGGGCAGCGGCGTACCGGCGGCCTCCACGACGGTGACCTCGCAGCCGCGCTCCCGTGCCGCCGTGGCGAACTCCGCACCGATCCAGCCCGCGCCCACCACCACGATCCGGCCCCGCTCGGCGAGGACCGGGCGCAGCCGCCGGGCGTCGTCCAGGGTGCGCAGCAGGTGCACCCCGGGCACGCCCTCGCTGCCGGGCAGCGCGACCGGTGCGGCGCCGGTCGCCAGGACGAGCCGGTCGTAGTGGACCGGGCCCGCGTCGGTGACGAGCAACTGCGCGGCGGCGTCCAGACCGGTGACGGTCCGGCCCAGTTCCAGTTCGACGTCCAGCCCCGCGAAGTCGACGTCGAAGAGCGGCACCTCCGCCTCCTCGCCCGTGCCCAGCAGCACGGCCTTCGACAGCGGCGGCCGGTCGTACGGGGCGTGCGGCTCGGCCCCGATCAGCCGTACCGGACCGGGCCAGCCCTGTTCGCGCAGGTGCACGGCGGTCTGTACGCCCGCCATCCCCGCGCCCACGATCACGACCCGCTGCTGCTCTCGGCTGTCACTCACGGGCTCACTGTATGCCGCGTGCGCCGGGCCGCCCTCGGTCGCAGGGCGGGACCTGCGACCGGGCGCCGGACCGAGCCACGGCAACGGGTGGCCGCCGGCCACGGGCCACGCCGGGGGCGGATTCCCGGCCGGCGGGCGGCCCTTACTCCCGTGCGGGCACCGCAGTAGGCTGGTGAGGTACGCCAGCACACGCGGGAGCCCGGACGCACCGGGCTGAGAGGGAGGCTGCTGCGGCCTCCGACCGTCCGAACCTGATCCGGGTCATTCCGGCGAAGGGAGCAGCAACACCCCCATGCGCGACACGCACTCGGGCCACCCCGACGTCCTCGTCCTCGGCGGCGGCCTCATCGGTCTGGTGACCGCCTGGCGCGCGGCGGCGCGCGGGCTGCGCGTCACCGTGCTCGACCCCGGTCCGGGCGGCGGTGCGGCGCGGGTCGCGGCCGGCATGCTCGCCGCCGTCACCGAGCTGCACTACGGCGAGGAGACGCTCCTCGACCTCAACCTCGCCTCCGTCGACCGCTACCCGGCGTTCGTCGCCGAGCTGGAGGACGCCTCCGGGCTGGACGTCGGCTACCGGGCCTGCGGCACCCTCGCCGTCGCGCTGGACGCCGACGACCGCTCCCACCTGCGCGAGCTGCACGCCCTCCAGCAGCGGTGCGGGCTGACGTCCCAGTGGCTGACAGGGCGCGAGTGCCGCCGGCTCGAACCGATGCTCGCGCCTTCCGTGCGGGGCGGCGTACGCGTCGACGGCGACCACCAGATCGACCCGCGCCGCCTGACCGCGGCCCTGCTGCGGGCCTGCGAGCGCGCGGGTGTCGTCCTCCACCGGGCCACCGCGGTCCGGCTCGTGGTCGCGGGGGGCCGGGCGGTGGGCGCCGTCACCGACGACGGCGAGGAGCACACCGCCGGGCAGACCGTGCTGGCGCTCGGTTCCCGCAGCGGCCGGCTCGCGGGGGTGCCCGAGGAGGTCCCCGTGCCGGTACGGCCCGTCAAGGGGCAGGTGCTCCGGCTGCGGATGCCGCCCGCCGTCGGGGGGCTGGGCGCGTTCCTGTCCCGGACCGTGCGCGCCGTCGTCCGCGGCGGGGCCCTCTACCTGGTGCCCCGGGAGAACGGCGAACTCGTCGTCGGCGCCACCAGCGAGGAGCTCGGCTGGGACACCACGGTCACCGCCGGCGGGGTGTACGAGCTGCTGCGCGACGCGCACGAACTGGTGCCCGGCGTCACGGAGCTGCCGCTGGTCGAGACCCGCGCCGGGCTGCGGCCCGGCTCCCCCGACAACGCGCCCCTGCTCGGCCCCACCGCCGTGCCCGGACTCCACCTGGCCACCGGCCACCACCGCAACGGGGTGCTGCTCACGCCCGTCACCGGCGAGGTGATGGCCGAGCTGCTGGCCGGCGGCACCCTGCCGCAGCCTGCCCGGCCCTTCACGCCGGACCGCTTCGCCGCGCCCCCCGTCCCCGAACCCGCCGAGGAGCAGACCGCATGAGTTCTCCCACCGACTCCGCCGCCTCTTCCACCGACTCCGCCACCCGTGAGGTGACCGTCTCCGTCAACGGCGAGCCGCGCCGGGTCGCGGAGGGGCTCGCCCTCGACCAACTGGTGACCACCCTCACCACCGCTCCCTCCGGGGTGGCCGCGGCGCTCAACGAGGACGTCGTCCCCCGCAGCCGCTGGGCCGCCACCCCGCTCGCCGAGGGGGACCGCGTCGAAGTACTCACCGCAGTCCAGGGAGGCTGAGCAGGCGATGGCCGACGATCCGCTGACCATAGGCGACACCACCTTCACCTCGCGGCTGGTCATGGGCACCGGCGGCGCCCCCAGCCTCGACGTGCTGGAGCGGTCCCTGCTCGCCTCCGGCACCGAGCTGACGACCGTCGCCATGCGGCGCCTCGACCCGTCCGTGAGCGGGTCCGTGCTGTCCGTGCTCGACAAGCACGGGATCCGGGTGCTGCCCAACACCGCCGGGTGCTACACCGCCGGAGAGGCCGTGCTCACCGCGCGGCTGGCGCGCGAAGCGCTGGGGACGAGCTGGGTGAAGCTGGAGGTCATCGCCGACGAACGCACCCTGCTGCCGGACCCCGTCGAGCTGCTCGACGCCGCGGAGACCCTGGTGGACGACGGGTTCACCGTGCTGCCCTACACCAACGACGACCCCGTGCTCGCGCGGAAGCTGGAGGACGTCGGGTGCGCCGCCGTCATGCCGCTCGGCTCCCCCATCGGGTCCGGGCTCGGCATTCGCAACCCGCACAACTTCTCGCTCATCACCGAGCGGGCCGGCGTACCGGTGGTGCTGGACGCCGGCGCCGGTACCGCGTCCGATGCGGCTCTCGCCATGGAGCTGGGATGCTCCGCGGTGATGCTGGCCTCCGCCGTGACACGGGCCCAGGAGCCCGCTGTGATGGCGGAGGGGATGCGGCACGCTGTCGAGGCGGGGCGCCTTGCCTTCCGTGCGGGGCGCATTCCGCGGCGCCACTTCGCCGAGGCGTCCTCCCCCGTGGCGGGAGTCCCCTCGCTGGATCCCGAACGCCCCGCCTTCGTCGACTGAGGGCTCAGCTGCGGTGACCCTGGTCCCGGGCCGGCGGCGTCCCCGTCACCTGTCCGGGGCGGGGGCGGCAGCGGTGCGGGTCACGCCGTCCCCGTCGCCGGGCGGACCGTGCGTACGAACTGCTGGAAGTCACCGAGGACGGCGTCGTGCTGGGCCGCTGCCGCGGTCAGGGCCAGCCTGACGACTGCACGCCGTGCGGGGTCGTCGAGGTCCCGGACGGCCAGGTACACCTGGCTCTGCACCAGTTCGCGACGGTGTCCCTCGGTCACCGCGCGGAAGGACAGTTTCTGGGTCAGGCCGGGCGCCTGGGCGGAGCCCATCTCATTGCGGTCGGTCACCGCCACCCCCTCGGCGATCTCCTGCATACGCCGCACCGACTCGTCGGCGATCTCTTCCAGCGTCGCCGCGTCCGGACGGTAGGCGCCGTCCACAGTGATGTTCGCGTCGAACCCGGATGCCGGGTCCGGCTGGTGGAACAGGGCGACGAAGGCCACGTCGGGGGCCCCGGCCCGGTCCGGCGGAGCCGGTTGCCAGCCCGCCGGGAGTTCGAATTCGAGCGGGACCGGAAGGGTCGTGGGCATCCTTCGGGTTCTCCTTTCCGGGCGCATTCCAGTCGCAGCACCTCACCACAGGTGGCTGACGCCGTCCTTGAGCGGTGCGGCGACGCGCTTGGCCGTATCGACCCCGTGGCTCAACGTCTGGGCAGCGTCGTGCGCGGTGTCCTCCACCTTCTTCGGGTCGACGGTGAATTCGAAGCTCCCTTCCGCCCCGAGCCCCAGAGCCGCACCGGCCTTCGCCGTGAGGACGAACTTGCCGCCCTGCCTCTCGACACCTGCTTTGGCCTGCACACCGGCTCCGGCCCAGCCTTCGCCCTTCGCACCGGCACCGATGCCACCGGCCTCCACACCGCCGGCCGCACTTGCTTTCGCTCCGGCGAAGGCCTCCACGCCGGCGGAGGCACCGTTCTTACCGGCTTTCACCTTGCCCTCGGCCGAGGCACCGGCGAATGCGTCCGCCCGGCCGTACGTGGCGAAGTGCCCGGCTTCGGCTCTTCCTTCGGTCAGCGCACGTATTCCCGCGGACGCTTCCATGCTGCCGTTCACGCCTTCGTTGGACAAACGCCAACTGCTGGTGCCCCTGGCACCCACGGAGGCGTCGGCGATGCCGGACAGCGTCGTCGAATCCTTGGTCACCGATCCCTGTGCCGTCGCGTGAGCCAGGTCGAAGTACTTCTTGTGCATGCCTTGCTTGCCGTAACGGACGCCCGTGGTGGATTCGCCGAGCTTCGGCCCGTTCGCGACGGCCTTGCCGTGTGCGGTCCATCCGTGCCACCTGTGGTGGACGGGTTCCGGCCGCCCGGCCTTTTCCAGGTCGGTCTCGGGATGGGCGTTGAAGCCGCCGTAGCCGGTCCCGTCCAGACTCGTGTCGGTCGTCGCGCGCAGCAACGCCCGCCTGACGGACTGGTCCGCCTCGTCCACGGCCCGCACCGCGTCGTCGATCTTCTTGGCCCACCCGTGCGCCTTGTCCTCGGCGTCGCGCAGCAGACCGGGATGGGCCGGATCGTGTGCGAGGGCTCGCTTCTCCTGCTCGGGGAGCTCGTCGAAACCGACGTAGGAGACCTTGCCTGAGCTGTCGACCTTGTAGTCCTGCTCTTCGGCGTCCGCGACCAGGTCCTGCACCGCCTTCTGCAGGCGGCGCATTTCCGTATGGGCCTGGTCGAGCAGCTCGGCCAGGGCGTGCGCTTCCTTCTTGGCCGCACCGAACTCGAATGCCGAGTTCTCGGCGTGCTGCTGGTGCGCGTGAAAGGACATGCCCAGCCAATTGCCGTTGGCCAGAGCGCCTTTGACGTGCTTCTCGTAGTGGCCTTTCAGCTCGCCGAAACGGTCGCCCATCGTCCGCCAGGCGTCGGAGACGTCCGCCAGTTGCGACAGGTCGGCTGTCATCACGTCGTGGAAACTCAAACCCACGATTCCCCCCGTGCCGCCTCGTCGAAGCCGCGGGAGAGCCGCAGCACCACGGAGCAGAACCGGGCACCGGGACGGGCGGCCCCGTCCCGGAGCAGACCCGGAGCGCCCTGAGCGGCGTTCCGCTCCTGCGGGAGCGGAACCACCCGTGTGTGCAGCGGACCCGGCGAGGCGGTGCCGCCTCGGCCTGCCGCTCGGCCTTCGCCCTGTGCGTCACCGCTTAGGCCACCGGCGCCCGCCCGGTCGGTATCGATGCGTCCAGCGGAGTTCTCGGAACTCACGGTGACCCCCGTCGTGCTGTTGGACCGGAGCAGGCGCAGCCGGTTGGGCGCGGCTCGCTCGGCGTGGATCCCCGCATGCTGGTCGGGCCCGGACGGCGAGATCAACACCGGTGTCGGTTCGCTTGCGGAAGACGCCGCTACGGTTGCTCTTCACCGCCCTGAACAGGCAGAAGGTGCGAAATGCCGGGGCGCCGCCCGCGGGTCGTGAAGGGGGTGAGGGGGCCGGTACGCCCCGCTGTGGAGAGAGCCGTGGGGAGGGGGTCGCAGGGGGCGGAGGCTCCGGTCGCGGGAGCCGTGTCACCGTTCGGCCGCAGTACGGGGCGAAGCCGTAACCACAGGGGATGGGCGGTGCAGCGGCCTCGTACACTCTGCGCAATGGACACCACCCTCAAGGACCCCCTGGTCGGTCAGGTTCTCGATGGCCGGTACCGCATCGACGCCCGAGTTGCCGTCGGCGGTATGGCGACGGTGTACCGCGCCGTGGACACCCGCCTCGACCGCGTGCTGGCCCTGAAGGTGATGCACACCTCCCTCTCCGCGGACGACACGTTCGTCACCCGCTTCATCAGGGAGGCGAAGTCGGCCGCCCGGCTGGCGCACACCAACGTGGTGGGGGTGTTCGACCAGGGCACGGACGGCACGTACGTGTACCTGGCGATGGAGTACGTCGAGGGCTGCACGCTCCGTGACGTTCTGCGGGACATGGGGGCGCTGCCCCCGCGTGCCGCGCTCGACATCGCGGAGCCGGTCCTGGCGGCGCTGGGCGCCGCGCACCGGGCGGGCCTGGTGCACCGGGACGTGAAGCCGGAGAACGTCCTGATAGGGGACGACGGCCGGGTGAAGGTCGCCGACTTCGGCCTGGTGCGGGCGGTGGACAGCCAGACGTCCGCGACGACGGACTCGATCCTGGGCACCGTCTCGTACCTGGCGCCGGAGCAGATCGAGGACGGTACGGCGACGCCGCGCACCGACCTGTACGCGTGCGGTGTGATGCTCTACGAGATGCTGACGGGCTCCAAGCCGCACTCGGGGGCCTCTCCCGCGCAGGTGCTCTACCAGCACCTGAACCGGGACATGCCACTTCCGTCGGCGGCGGTGCCGGGGATGGCGGCGGCGCTGGACAAGCTGGTCGCGCGGGCGACGGCACGCAACCCCGAGGACCGCCCGGCGGACGCGGTGGCGCTGCTGGCGGAGGTCCGCGCCTCCCGGGCGGGACTGTCCGACGAGGAGCTGGACGCGGTGCCGCCGCAGGCCAAGGACGGCGGCGAGCAGCTCGTCGCGGTGGCGCCTGCGGAGGAGGTCTCGCAGGGTGTGGCGCTCGCCGCGCCGGTCGGCCCCTCGGAGGCCGAGACGTCGGTGATCCCGCGCCCGGCGGCCACCGAGCCGGCGGAGGAGGACCCGCTGGAGCATACGGCCGTGCTGTCGGCCGCCCCTCCGGTCCCGCCGGGGCCCACGGCCGGCCCGCCCCCAGGGCCGCCGGAAGGGGAGGGCGGCGCTCCGGGCGGCCGCCGGAACCGGGCGCTGCAACCGCGCTGGGTACTGGTGGCGCTGGGCGTGCTGCTGGTGCTGCTGGTGGGGACAGGGGTCTGGTACATCAACTCGGGCCAGTTCACCCGGACCCCCGCGGTGCTGGACCAGACGCAGTCGGAGGCGACCAAGGCCCTGTCGGACGCCGGGCTCGACGTCACGGTGGAGCGGGACTACAGCCGGCGGGTGAAGCGGGGCCGCGTCATCGCGACCGACCCGGAACCGGGTGACCGGGTCCGCAAGTCGGGTTCGGTCACGCTGACGGTCTCGCGGGGGCCCGACGTGGTGCAGGTGCCGGACCTCAAGGGCACCCCGCTGAGCGATGCCCGCCGCAAGCTGAAGGACGCGGAGCTGGAGACGGGGCTGATCAAGCGGCGGTTCGACGAGGAGACGGCGCAGGGTTCGGTGGTCTCCACCGATCCGAAGCCGGGCGACAAGCGGAGGCCGGGTGCCGCGGTCGGGCTCACCGTGTCCAAGGGGGCACCCATCGAGGTGCCCGACGTGGTGGGTGACGCACGCGGCGACGCGGAGGAGGAGCTGAAGGACGCCGGGCTGAAGGTGAAGATCGCCGACGAGCGCGTCCACTCCGAGCACGAGAAGGGGACCATCGCCCGCCAGTCCCCCACCGACGGCTCCCCCCTGGCGAAGGGCGACACGGTGACGCTGACGGTCTCCAAGGGTCCGGACATGGTGGAGGTGCCGGACGTGGAGGGCAGCAGCGAGGACGAGGCGAAGGCGAAGCTGGAGCAGGCGGGCTTCGAGGTGACGGTGCGCCGCGTCTTCTTCGGCGACACCGTCTTCAATCAGTCCCCGGACGCGGGGCAGAAGGCTCCGCGGGGCTCCGAGGTCACCATCTGGCTGCGCTGAGCGGCGCCTGCGCTGTTGGCGCCACCGTATCGACGGCCCCCGGCATCGCCGGGGGCCGTCGCGCGTGCGCGGACCCTTGCGCTCCGGCCGCATTCGCGGGCGAGTCCGACATGACCGCCATTACTTTTCACACCTGAAAAGTAATGCCACGCAGCGCATGCGTGCTTACCGCCCGTGATGCGAAGCACGCCCCGATGTGAGCCGGCCCATAGGACGCACGTCACCTACGAATCGGGGCAGGAAAAAGGAATCCCCGGCCGACCTGGAATGGTGAAGAAAACCTTTGCATCGCAGGGCACCATCAACGAATTCCGGTAGTACGTCACATCGTTGATTTCCCGTTTCGGGCCCTCTAACAATTGCGGCTGTCGCACGGCGCCGAAACAGAACTCGGCGCGTTTCCCCGGCTCTCCCGCCTCTGCGACGACGCCTAGCGATGAAAGGTCCGCTCCTTCTCATGCCCAGCATCTCCAGCCTCAGTCCCGGCAACCTCACCCCCCGCGCGAAGAAGATCTCGGCCGCCGGCATCGGCGCCGCGGGTGTCGCCGCCCTGTCCCTGACGGTGCTCCCCGGGACCGCCGCGCACGGTGACGCGAGCCAGGCCACGGCGGCCAAGAAGGTGAACGCCGAGAACGTGGCGTTCAGCTCCCACTCCTCGGTCCTGCCCGAGCAGGGCAAGGACATCGCCGCCGCGCAGCACACCCTGATCGACGTCCCGCGGGGCGCGACGAAGGCGGCGAGCGTCAAGGACGCCAGCACCACGGCCAAGAGCTTCACCACCACCGACGAGGCGGCCGACGCGATACGCAAGGACGCCAGGCAGCGCTCCCACCAGGCCGCGGCGCACAAGCGGGCCGAGGCGCAGGCGAAGAAGGAGCGCGCCGGCAAGGAGGCGGCGAACCGCTCGAAGCAGCGTGCCGCCAAGCCCTCGTACCCCAACAACCTGGACGGCTGGATCCGTGAGGCCAGGTCCATCATGGCCAAGCACGACATCCCCGGCTCCTACGAGGGCATCCACCGCAACATCATCCGCGAGTCCGGCGGTGACCCGCGTGCCATCAACGGCTGGGACGTCAACGCCCAGAACGGTGTGCCGTCCAAGGGCCTGCTCCAGGTGATCAAGCCGACGTTCGACGCGTACCACGTCGCCGGCACCCCCCGGGACCAGTACGACCCGGTGGCGAACATCGTGGCCGCCTGCAACTACGCGGCGGACCGCTACGGTTCGATGGACAACGTGAACTCGGCATACTGAGTGGTGTGACCACGATCGAAACACCGCGCACGCGCAACCCCATTGGCAGCCATGTCCCCGTCGCCGGGGGCCTGGCTGCCACTGGTATTCCTTATGCCACCACCATCGAGGCCGAGGCACTTCAGGTGTTCGTGGCGAATCCCCGCGGCTGGGCGACTCCGGAGGGAAATCCGGAACAGGACGCCGCATTCCGTGCCGCGTGCGCCCGGTACGAACTTCCCGCCTTCGTCCACGCCCCTTACCTGATCAATTTCGGTTCGCACACCGAGGAGACGGCCCGTAAGTCGGTGTTCTCGCTGCGGCATTCCCTGCGGCGCGGACGGGCGATCGGCGCTCGGGGCGTCGTGGTGCACACCGGCGCGGCGACCGGCGGACGGGAGCGGGCCGTGGCGCTGGCGCAGGCGCGGGAGTTGATGATGCCGCTGCTGGACGAGCTGGCGAGCGAGGACGGTTCCTCGGCGGACTCCGGCCAGAGGTACCCCGACCTGCTGCTGGAGCCGACTGCCGGCCAGGGCGCCTCGCTCTGCTCGCAGGCACACGAGCTGGCGGCGTACTTCGAGGCGCTGGAGCACCATCCCCGGCTCGGCGTCTGCCTGGACACCTGCCACATCTTCGCCGCGGGGCACGATCTGACGGCGCCGGGCGGGGTGGACGCGACCCTGACGGAGCTGGTGGCGGCAACGGGCCAGGGCCGGCTGAAGCTGATCCACGCGAACGACTCCAAGGACGTGGCCGGCGCGCACAAGGACCGGCACGCGGGCATCGGTGCCGGACACATCGGGCTCGAACCCTTCGCAAGGCTGCTGGCGCATCCGCTGACGGACGGTGTTCCGCTGGTGGTGGAGACCCCCAGCGACAAGAAGGGCACCGAGCACGCGGCGGACGTGGCGCAGCTGAAGAAGCTCCGGGACGCGTGACCGCACATCGCGTAGTACGGGGCGGGGGTATAGAGAGTACAGGGAGTACAAGGGGTATATCGTGCGCTGTGCTGTATGCACGAGACGTACCGCCCGGCCGACGGCGAGGTGGCGACCATGTCAGGACACGACCCCGCGCACTCCCCGGGCCGCTGGACCACCGCCGCACGGGCCACTCTGCACTGCCTGACGGGGTGCGCACTCGGTGAGATCGTCGGCATGGCCGTCGGCACCGCCCTGGCCTGGCACAACGCCCCCACCATGGCGCTGGCGATCGCGCTGGCGTTCGTCTTCGGTTACAGCCTGACGATGTCCGCGGTGGTGCGGGCCGGCCTGGACCTCCGGTCGGCCTTCAAGGTCGCGCTGGCCGCGGACACCGTCTCGATCCTGGTGATGGAGCTGGTCGACAACGGCGTGGTGCTGCTGGTGCCGGGCGCCCTGGACGCCACGCTCTCGCAGTGGCTGTTCTGGGGCTCCCTCGCGCTGTCCTTCGTGATCGCTTTCCTGATCACCACCCCGGTCAACCACTGGCTGATCGGCAGGGGCAAGGGCCACGCGGTGGCCCACCGGTACCACTGACCGGCTGCGGGGCGCCGACGGGCGGGCTGCCCGCCCCGCGGGCCTACAGCTCCGGCCCGTCCCCCGGCTCCTCCTGGTAGGAGTAGCGCTGCTCCCGCCAGGGGTCACCGATGTTGTGGTAGCCGCGCTCTTCCCAGAAACCGCGCCGGTCCGCCGTCATGTACTCGATGCCGCGCACCCACTTGGGGCCTTTCCACGCGTACAGGTGCGGAATGACCAGCCGGACGGGGAAACCGTGCTCGGCGGTCAGCAGCTCGCCCGCCCGATGAGTGGCGAAGACGGCGTTCTCGGATGCGAAGTCCGCGAGCCGAAGATTCGAGCTGAACCCGTACTCGGCCCAGACCATCACATGGGTGACGCCGGGCGCGGGCGGCGCGAGATCGAGTACCGTACGGGCGCGGATGCCGCCCCACTCGGCGCCCAGCATGCTGAATTTCGCGACGCAGTGCAGGTCGGCGACGACGGTCTCGTAGGGCAGTGCGGTGAACTGCTCGTGGCCCCAGCAGTGCTTGTCGCCGTCCGCGGTGGCCCCGAAGACCCGGAACTCCCAGCGTTCGGGCTTGAACTTGGGGACGGGTCCGTAGTGGGTGACCGGCCATCCGCGCTGGAGCCGCTGACCGGGCGGAAGCCCCTGCTGCTCCCCCTCATGGCTCGGCGGCTCACCCATGCCTCCATGGTGACAGACCTCGGGTCGTGGTCTTGACCACCCCCCGAGGCGGTGCGCGAGGATCACCTGGACACCCCCTTCCACTCGCAAACCGGGGCAAATTCGGTAAGCCTGCACTTACTGGACCGATCCGGTGGGTGGTGACAGGATGCGCGATTGCGCGCCGCCGTTGCGCGCGCGATCGACCCGCTCACGCGTCCACCCTGGAAGGAGCCCGCCACCATGCAGGGCGACCCCGAGGTCATCGAGTTCCTGAACGAGCAGCTGACCGCCGAGCTGACGGCGATCAACCAGTACTTCCTGCACGCCAAGATGCAGGACCACAACGGCTGGACGAAGCTCGCCGAGTACACCCGCTCCGAGTCGTTCGACGAGATGCGGCACGCGGAACGGCTCACCGACCGCATCCTCTTCCTCGAAGGTCTGCCGAACTACCAGCGGCTCTTCCATGTGCGGGTCGGGCAGACGGTCACCGAGATGTTCAGGGCCGACCGGCAGGTCGAGGTGGAGGCGATCGACCGGCTGCGCCGCGGCATCGATGTGATGCGGTCCAAGGGAGACGTCACCTCGGCCAACATCTTCGAGGACATCCTCGCCGACGAGGAGCACCACATCGACTACCTCGACACCCAGCTGGAGCTGGTCGAGAAGCTCGGCGAACCGCTCTACATCGCGCAGCAGATCGAGCAGAAGTCCCCGGACGAGACCTGAGACCGCAGGTGATCCCTGCGTAGCGGCCGGTTCGTCGCGCGCGGGCCGGCAGCGGTCAGGCGGCCGCCTGGGCGACGGCGGGCACCGGCTCCGGCACGGGCACGGCACTCGGCAGGGCCGCCGGGGCGGGTGGCTGCACCGGCTCGGCCGCGGCGCCGGCACCGGCCGGCACCGACGGGGCCTCGGGCACCAGCGCCGGCTCGCCGCGCTCCAGCGCGCTCCTGCGGGGGCAGGCTCCGCGGCCGAGGATGCCCTGGATCCGGCGAACGCAGGACCCGCAGTCCGTGCCCGCCTTGCTCGCGGAGGCGATCTGGCGCGGGGTGCACGCCCCGGCCGACGCGTGCTCACGCACCTGCTCCTCGGTGATGCCGAAGCACGAGCAGACGTACACGCGGGTCACCTCCAACGCCGGTCCGGTCAGCCTTTCTGAGGTTAACCTAACCTTACCCGCCTGAAGGTGTCCACATACGCGCTCGGGGCCCGCGTCACACTCCGTGACGCAGGCCCCGAGCACACACCGGGCTCACTGGTCGCGGTACATCTCCGCCACCAGAAACGCCAGGTCGAGGGACTGGCTGCGGTTCAGCCGCGGGTCGCAGGCCGTCTCGTAGCGCTGGTGGAGGTCGTCGACGAAGATCTCGTCGCCGCCGCCCACGCACTCGGTGACGTCGTCGCCGGTCAGCTCCATGTGGATGCCGCCGGGGTGGGTGCCCAGGCCCTTGTGGACCTCGAAGAAGCCCTTGACCTCGTCCAGCACGTCGTCGAAGCGGCGGGTCTTGTGACCGCTGGCCGCCTCGAAGGTGTTGCCGTGCATCGGGTCGCACACCCAGGCGACCGGTGCTCCGGAGGCCGTGACCTTCTCCACCAGTTCCGGCAGCCGGTCGCGGATCTTGTCGGCCCCCATCCGCGTGATGAAGGTCAGCCGTCCCGGCTCGCGGTCCGGGTCGAGCCGCTCGATCAGGGCGAGCGCCTCCTCGGAGGTGGTCGTCGGACCGAGCTTCACCCCGAGCGGGTTGCGCACCCGGGAGGCGAACTCGACGTGCGCGCCGTCCAACTGGCGGGTGCGCTCACCGATCCAGACCATGTGGCCGGAGGTGTCGTAAAGGTTGCCGCTGCGCGAGTCGACGCGGGTGAGCGCCGACTCGTAGTCGAGCAGCAGTGCCTCGTGCGAGGAGAAGAACTCGACGGTGCGCAGCTCCTCCGGGTCGGTGCCGCAGGCCCGCATGAACTTCAGCGCCTGGTCGATCTCCCGTGCCAGCGCCTCGTAGCGCTGCCCGGAGGGCGAGGTCTTGACGAAGTCCTGGTTCCAGGCGTGCACCTGGCGCAGGTCGGCGTAGCCGCCGGTGGTGAAGGCCCGTACCAGGTTCAGCGTCGCCGAGGAGGCGTGGTACATCCGCTTGAGCCGCTCCGGGTCGGGCCTGCGGGCCTCCTCGGTGAACTCGAAGCCGTTGACCGAGTCGCCGCGGTAGGTGGGCAGGGTGACCCCGTCGCGGGTCTCGGTCGGCTTGGAGCGGGGCTTGCTGTACTGGCCCGCGATCCGCCCGACCTTCACCACGGGAACGGCACCCGCGTAGGTGAGGACGGCTCCCATCTGCAGGAGCGTCTTGAGCTTGTTGCGGATGTGCTCCGCGCTGACCTGGTCGAACGCCTCCGCGCAGTCGCCGCCCTGAAGCAGGAACGCCTCGCCGCGCGCGACCGCCCCCAGCCGCTCCCGCAACTGGTCGCACTCGCCGGCGAAGACGAGCGGCGGATAGGACTCGAGCTCGGCGAGGGCGTCGCGCAGAGCCTGGTGGTCCGGCCAGTCGGGCTGCTGTGCTGCGGGCAGGTCTCGCCAGGTGCGGGCACCGGCGTCGGGGTTGGCGTTCACAGTCACGCAGCCAAGATTACGGGGTCCCGCGCGGTACCCGTCCCGCTGCCCGGCATACGAGACCGCGATCTCGCTCCTCGGTGGCGGCGGCACCCGGACGAAGGCGAGGCGTGGGCTAGGGTGTCCCTCATGCACGCGCACTCGACCATGAACTGGTGGTGGCCCGCCCGCACGGCGGCCCGCCACGACGCGCGTACGCACTGAGCACACTCAGCGCACCCGACACCGCGACAGGCCGCCCCAGGGGCGGCCTTTGTTGTGTCAGCGGCCGTCCCCGTCCATGGAGAAGGGACCCGCATGCACTCCGTCACCAGCCCCTCGCCCACCGCCCTCATCGCCCGTCTGACCAGTGACGACGCCCCGCCCTTCGCCCTGTTGCGGCGCCGCACGCCAGGACGGGACGGCGACGTCGTCGAGGTACTGACCGGCCCCGTGCGGGAGGTGGAGCGGCTCGCCGACATCCCCGTCACCGGACAGGGCGAGGCCGGTGCGCTGGCGCTCGTACCGTTCCGGCAGATCAGGGAGCGCGGCTTCGACGTACGGGACGACGGCACACCGCTGTCGGTCCTGCTGCCCGACGAGCAGCACACGCTGCCGCTGGCCGACATCCTCGCCGCGCTGCCGGGACACCGGGTGCGGGTCGAGGGGGGCGCATTCGACGTGGGGGACGCCGCGTACGAGCAGATCGTCCGCCGGATCGTCACCGACGAGATCGCCACCGGCGAGGGCGCCAACTTCGTCGTCCGCCGCGACTACGAGGCCACCCTGCCCGGCTTCTCACGCGCCGACGCGCTGGCCCTCTTCGCACAACTGCTCCGCGGTGAGCAGGGCGCCTACTGGACATACGTCGTGCACACCCGGGCGGGGGCACCTCCCACCGGAGCGGAGCGCGGCGGAGTCCGCGGGCGGGGAAGGGTCCTGGTCGGCGCCAGCCCCGAGGTACACGTACGGATGCGCGGCGGGACGGTCGTGATGAACCCCATCAGCGGCACCTACCGCTACCCCACACAGGGCCCGGACGCCGCGGGGCTGCTGGAGTTCCTGGCCGACCGCAAGGAGAGCGAGGAGCTGTCCATGGTGGTCGACGAGGAGCTGAAGATGATGTGCACCGTCGGCGACGAGGGAGGGGTCGTCGTCGGCCCGCGGCTGAAGGAGATGGCGCACCTGGCACACACCGAGTACGAACTGCGCGGCCGCAGCACCCTGGATGTCCGCGAGGTGCTGCGCGAGACGATGTTCGCGGCGACGGTCACCGGCTCCCCCGTGCAGAACGCCTGCCGCGTCATCGAGCGGTACGAGCCGACCGGGCGGGGCTACTACGCGGGGGCCCTGGCGCTGATCGGGCGCGACGGCGGCGGCGCCCCCACCCTGGACTCCCCCATTCTCATCCGTACCGCCGACATCGACGCGCGCACCGGGCGGTTGCGCGTCTCGGTGGGGGCGACCCTGGTGCGCGCCTCGGACCCGGCGAGCGAGGTCGCCGAGACCCATGCCAAGGCGGCCGGCGTGCTGACGGCGCTGGGTGCGGTGGAGGCCTCCGCCCGCGCCGCCCGCGGACCGCTCCCCAAGCTGGCCGACGACCCCCGCGTCCAGGCCGCCCTGGAGGAACGCCGCGCCGGTCTCGCCCCGTTCTGGCTGCGGATGCGGGTCGCCCCGCCGGTGTCAGGGAACGCGGCCGAGGTGCTGGTCGTGGACGGTGAGGACACCTTCACCTCGATGCTGGCCCATCTGCTGCGCGCGACGGGGTACGGCGTGCGGGTGCGGCACTTCGACGAGCCAGGGCTGCACGCGGCCGCGCTCGGCCACGCGGGCCCCGTGGTGCTGGGCCCCGGGCCGGGCGACCCGCGCGGGAGAGCCGACCCGAAGATGGCGCTGCTGCGCGGCCTGGTCACCGATCTGGTGCGCGCCCGGCGGCAACCGCTGTTCGGCGTCTGCCTCGGGCACGAGCTGCTCGCCGCCGCACTCGGCCTGGACCTCGTCCGCAAGGAGCGACCCCACCAGGGCGCCCAGGAGACGGTCGACCTGTTCGGGCGGGACGAGACGGTCGGCTTCTACAACTCCTACACCGCCCGCTGCGACGAGGAGGCCGCCGCCGAACTCGCCCTGCACGGCATCGAGGTGAGCCGCGACAGCGCGAGCGGCGAGGTCCACGCCCTGCGCGGGCCCGGCTTCGCGGGGGTGCAGTTCCACCCCGAGTCGGTGCTGACGCTGGACGGGCCCGGCGTGGTCGCCCGGCTGCTCACGGCCCTCCTCCACCAGCCGACGGACACGGGAGCGGCTGCCCGGCTCCACGAGTGAGGGCGGGGGTCGGGACAGGGGCGGGGGTCAGCCCAGTACCCGGAGGGAGCCCCACAGGGCGAGCACCGACAGCGCCAGGGCGGGCACCACCGTGAGGGCGCCGAGGCGGGTGAACTCGCGCAGCCTCACCGGGTGCGCGTGCTGGTGCAGGGTCTGCCGCCACAGCAGAGTGGCCAGCGAACCGGCGTAGCTCAGGTTGGGGCCGATGTTGACGCCGAGCAGCACGGCCAGCACCGGTCCGGCGCCGCCGGGCGCGGTCAACGGCAGCAGCACCAGCACGGCCGGCAGGTTGTTGATGACGTTCGCGAGCAGGGCCGCCAGCCCGGCGACGGCCAGCAGTTGGGGCAGCCCGGCACCGTCCGGCACCAGGTGGCCCAGCCAGTCTGCGAGCCCGTTGTCGACCACCGCGCGGACGACGACGGCCAGCGCCAGCACGAACGCCAGGAACGGCACCCCGGCGGCCCTGACGAGGCGGCGCGGCGTGGCGTGCCCCCGGCGCAGCGCCCGGACGCCGAGGACGAGCGCTCCCGCCGCCGCGGCCCAGGCGGGTTCGACCCCGAAGGCGGAGGTGAGGAGGAAGCCCGCGAGGGTGCATGCCACGGTGACGAGCGGGAAGAGCGGGACCTCGGGCCGCTCGGGCCCGCCGGAGGCACCGGAGGCACCGGAGGCACCGTTCTCCTCATCCGGACCACGTCCCCCGTCGCCGTCCCGGCTCACCAGGTCGGCCGCGAAGAACCGGCGGAAGACGGCGTACTCGACCGCGATCGCCACCAGCCACGGCAGCACCATCAGCCCCGCGAACCGGGCGAAGGTCAGCCCCGTGGCGGCGAGTGCGAGCAGGTTCGTCAGGTTCGAGACGGGCAGCAGCAGGGAGGCGCTGTTCGACAGATGGGTGCAGGCGTAGACGTGCGGTCTCGCGCGGACGCCGAGGCGGGCCGCCGTCGCGAAGACGACCGGAGTGAGCAGAACCACCGTGGTGTCGAGGCTCAGCACCGCCGTGGTGAGGGAGGCGGTCACGAAGACCGCCAGCAGCAGGCGCCGCGGACGGTCGCGGGGGTCCGCACGGGCCGCCATGCGGGCCATCCACGTCCCGCAGGCGTGGAAGAGTCCCTCGTCCGCGCAGAGTTCGGACAGCACCAGGACCGCCGCCAGGAAGGCGATGACGGGCCCCAGCCGGGCGGCCTCGTCCCTGACGTGGTCGAGGCCGACCGCACCTGTCGCGGTCACCACCACCGCCGCCGGGACCGCGACGACGGCCTCCGGCCAGCGGGGTGGGCGGACCACCGCCCAGACGAGGGTGGCGGCGAGGAGCAGCGCGGAGAGGGCTTCGGCCGAAGGTGCGTTCATGGCAGCCCTCAGCTTCTCATCAGCGGGCCTCTCCTCAGCGGCGTGACCTCAGCCGAAGAAGACCCCCGCCTCCTCGTAGAGCGCCGGGTCGACCGTCTTCAGCTTCTCCGTGGCCTTCGTCAGCGGCACCCGGACGATGTCCGTGCCGCGCAGGGCGACCATGCTGCCCCACGCCTCGTGCCGTACGGCGTCGATGGCGTGCAGCCCGAAGCGGGTGGCCAGCCAGCGGTCGTAGGCGGTGGGGGTGCCGCCGCGCTGGACGTGGCCGAGGACCGTGGTGCGGGCCTCCTTCCCCGTGCGGGACTCGATCTCCTTGGCCAGCCACTCGCCGACGCCGGAGAGCCGTACGTGCCCGAAGGAGTCGGTGGTGTCGTCCTTGAGCACCATCTGGCCGTCCTTGGGCATCGCTCCCTCGGCGACGACGACGATCGGCGCGTAGCTGGCCTGGAAGCGGGAGGTCACCCAACCGCAGACCTCCTCGACGTCGAACCGCTGCTCGGGAATGAGGATGCAGTTGGCGCCGCCCGCGAGACCCGAGTGCAGGGCGATCCAGCCGGCGTGCCGGCCCATCACCTCCACGACCAGCACCCGCATGTGGGACTCGGCGGTGGTGTGCAGCCGGTCGATGGCCTCGGTGGCGACGGTGACGGCCGTGTTGAAGCCGAACGTGTAGTCCGTGGCCGACAGATCGTTGTCGATCGTCTTGGGGACCCCGACGCAGCGGATGCCGTACTCGTCGGTGAGCCGGGCCGCGACACCGAGCGTGTCCTCGCCGCCGATCGCGACGAGGGCGTCGACCTCGTACTTGGCGAGGTTCTCCTTGATGCGGCGGACTCCGTCCGCCTCCTTGAGGGGGTTGGTGCGCGAGGAGCCGAGGATGGTGCCGCCGCGGGGCAGCATGCCGCGCACCGCGGGGATGTCGAGCCGCACCGTCTCCCCTTCGAGGGGGCCGCGCCAGCCGTCGCGGAAGCCGGTGAAGTCGTAGCCGTATCGCTGGACTCCCTTACGGACGACGGCACGCATGACCGCGTTGAGACCGGGGCAGTCGCCGCCACCGGTGAGCACTCCGACCCGCATGGGATCTCCCTTCTCCGCATGGACCCCGCCTGGGGCTGCGCTGCGCACACGGCTGTGCGCAACGTGCAACACCCGTCACGCTAGCGGTGATCCACGTCACACGGGATGCGGCGAACGGCGGTTTTCGCGGGTTTTCGCGGGATTGCGCGGGCCGTGCGGGCTCGCGGCCGACGGGCTGTCACCCGTACGAAGGACAGGCGTGCGGCCCGTCGCGCCGCGCCGGGGGACCTGGCCGGAGCCTGGACCAGGAGCTGCCCGGCGGTCAGTCGTCCAGGCCGCGCTCGATCGCGTACCGCACCAGCTCGACCCGGTTGTGCAGTTGCAGCTTGCCGAGCGTGTTCTGGACGTGGTTCTGCACCGTGCGGTGCGAGATGACGAGCCGTTCGGCGATCTGCTTGTAGCTGAGCCCCTTGGCGACCAGCCGCAGCACCTCCGTCTCGCGCTCGGTCAGCTTGGGCACGTCGGGACCGTCCGCGGCGGCCGGCTGCGGATCGGACGCCAGCCGCCGGTACTCCCCCAGCACCAGCCCGGCCAGCCCCGGCGTGAAGACCGGATCGCCCAGCGCCGTGCGGCGCACCGCCTCCAACAGCTCCTCGGGACCGGCCGACTTGACCAGATAGCCGGTCGCCCCCGACTTGACGGCCTCCAGCACGTCCGCGTGCTCCCCGCTCGCCGAGAGCACCAGCACCCGCAGCTTCGAGGCCGGGCCCACCAGCTCGCGGCAGACCTCGACGCCCGGCTTGTCCGGCAGGTTCAGATCCAGCACCAGTACGTCGGGCGAGGTGGCCCGCGCACGCCGGACCGCCTGCTCGGCATCGCCCGCCGTGGCGACGACCTCGAACCCGGCCTCCGCCAGATCCCGCGCCACGGCCTCCCGCCACATCGGGTGGTCGTCGACGACCATCACCCGCACCGGCCCCGCCCCGTCGTCAGTCGTCATACCTGGGCACCCTCATCTCCACTTCCGTGCCCTGTCCGGGCACCGACACCAGCTCGGCCGTGCCGCCCAGTTCGCGCAGCCGGCCCCGGATGGACAGCGAGACCCCCATCCGGCCCTCGGCCTCCGCGGCCGCCAGTCGCCCGGGCGGGATGCCGGGACCGTCGTCCCGCACGGTCACCACCACCGCCTCCGGCTCGTCCTCCAACAGGATCCAGGCCTGGGGGCGCCGGCCCGACCCGTCCCCCGCGTGCCTGCGCACATTGTCCAACGCCGCACCGACGGCGGCGGTCAGCTCGGTGGCCGCCCGCGCCTCCAACAGCACCGGCGCCCCCGGCTCGGCGAACGAGACGTGCGAGGTCGCGTACGCCGAGAGCAGCGCCCGCACATCGCAGGGCGCGGCTTCCTCGGCGGACGGCCGCGCGCGGTCCCCCCGCCGCCCCGCGGCACGGGCGCCCCGGCGCTCCCCGGGCCGGGCACGCCGCCGGGAGGACCCGACAGCACCGCCGGGGACGGCCCCGTCGGTCGCGGAACCGCCCTCCTCGGGTGCGGCGCCGGTCCGCGGAGGGTCTTCCCGTGTGCCGGAGGGCGCCGGGTCACGGGCCTCCGGAGCGGCGACGGCTGCCGCCGTCGCCCCGTCAGCGGTCGCACCCCCCGGGACCGTCCCGTCCGTCCACGGCCCCGTGGAAGAGGGCGAGTCCGAGGACGACTGGGGGGGTCGGGCCGGCTCCGCGTCCGGCGGTGCACCCCGATCGGCGTCCGGTGACCGGCCGGGCGTCGGATGCGAGCTGAGGTCCGGATCGGAGCGGAAAGCCGGGCCCTGGCCCGGCTCCTGCCCGGCGTCCGGGCTCGGGCCGCCCGTCGGCGAGGGGTCCGCAGACGCCGGCGGTTCCGGGGGCGTGCGGGGGACCACGCCGCTGGCGACCAGGGCGCGCAGGGCGACCTCCTGTTCGCCTGCCATCCGGCCGAGTTCGGCCGCCTCACCGCCGAGCGCGGTGCCGCGGCGCTGCACCATGGCCAGTACCTGCAGCACGCTGTCGTGGATGTCCCGGGCCAGCCGCTCGCGCTCCCGGGTCGCCGCCTCGATCTGGAGGGCCCGCGCCAGGGTGCGTTCGCTGGCCCGGGCCACCTCGACGACGTAGCCGATGGCCACGCTCGCGACGCAGACGAGCAGCACGTTGTGGAAGGTGGTACGGGTGATCATGCCGCGCTCGACGATGTTGGCCGCGCCCACGAGCACCGAGACGACCGCGGCCCAGCGCCAGCCGCCCTTGAGCGCGAAGGCGAGGACCGGCCCGGCGACCCAGATGGACGGCAGGGTCGGGCCCACCTGGCCGTGGCCGTCCACCACCGGGGACAGCAGGATGCCGGCGAGGCCGAGGGCGAGGTCGGTGACGAGGAAGCGCAGCGTGCACCGCTGGGCCGCGCTGACGTTGCGGAGCGTGGCGAACGTCCAGCACACGAGCGCCAGCAGGTAGAGCAGACCGGGCACCGGGATGCTGTACTCGCGGTAGCTGAAGGCGAAGACGCCGACGGCGTAGACGGCGCCCAGGATGCGGTAGCCGCTCAGGGCCCGCCACAGCGGCTGTTCGACGGACATCGTCTGCACGGACATGTTCCCCCCCTCGCCGCCCTGCCGGGCGGTCCCCCGGAGCCCGGTCACCGCGGGTCAGGCGGCCCTGTCACCGGTACTGCCGTCGTTTCCCGTGCCGCCGTCGTCCCCCGTACCGCCGTCGCCGTCCGGCTTTCCCGCGGCTTTCTCGCCGTCCCGCGCGCCCTTCTCGGCCTCCCGTGCGGCCTTCGCCGCCTTGGCGGCCTCGGCGATCCGGCGTTTGGCGGCCGTCGCGTAGATGTCCACGTACTCCTGTCCGGACAGCTTCAGGATGGCGTACATGACCTCGTCGGTGACGGCACGTTGGATGAACCGGTCCTGGTCCATGCCGTGGTAGCGGCTGAAGTCGAGCGGGGTGCCGATCCGGATGCCGGGGCGCATCAGCTTGGGCACGGCCTGACCGGGCGGCTGGATCTTCTCGGTGTCGATCATCGCGACCGGGATCACGGGCGCGCCCGAGCGCAGCGCGACCCGGGCCAGACCGCCGGGCTTGCCCCGGTAGAGGCGGCCGTCCGGCGAGCGGGTGCCCTCCGGGTAGATGCCGAACAGCTCGCCGCGCTCCAGCACTTCCAGCCCGCTGCGGATGGCGGCCTCTCCCGCGCCCCGCACCCCGGAGCGGTCCACCGGAAGCTGGCCGACGCCCTTGAAGAAGGCCGCGGTCAGCTTCCCCTTGAGGCCGGGCGAGGTGAAGTACTCGGCCTTCGCGATGAAGGTGACCTTGCGGTCGAGGACGGCCGGCAGGAAGAAGGAGTCGGAGAAGGAGAGGTGGTTGCTCGCCAGGATCGCAGGACCCTCGGCAGGCACGTTCTCCAGACCCTCCACCCAGGGCCGGAAGGTGAGCTTCAGCGCGCTGCCCACCGACAGCTTCATCGCCCCGTAGAACAACCTCGACCTCCTTCGTGGGACCTCACCGACCCTATCCCGCCGCGGTCGCGGCGTGTGCGTCCGCGCGGCAGCCCCGGAGCGCCTCCGGCCCGGCGGGTCCGTGGCCGCTTCGGACACTGCCGTCGTCCCCGGTGACGAATTAGGGTGGCAGCACGCCCTCCGCGTCCCGCTGAGCCTCTGGAGGCCCCACCGTGCCGCCCATCCTCCCCGGAGCCGAGCCGTACCGTCGCGACGGATCCTCGACCGGCGTGCTGCTCTGTCACGGCTTCACCGGGTCGCCGCAGTCCTTGCGCCCCTGGGCCGAGGACCTGGCGGACAGCGGTCTGACCGTCTCGCTGCCGCTGCTGCCCGGCCACGGCACCCGCTGGGAGGACCTGGCGATGACCGGCTGGGAGGACTGGTACGCGACGGTGGACCGCGAACTGCGGCTGCTGCGCGACCGCTGCGAGACGGTGTTCGTGTGCGGGCTGTCCATGGGCGGCGCCCTGGCCCTGCGGCTGGCCGCGGAGCACGGGGAAGCGGTGCGCGGAGTCGTCGTCGTCAACCCGTCGGTGACCTTCCCCCGGGTGCAGGGGTACGCGGTGCCGGCCGGCCGGTTCCTGCTGCGGTCGGTGCCCGGCATCACCGACGACATCGCCAAGCCGGGCCGGCACGAACTGGGCTACCGCCGGGTGCCGACACGCGCCGCCTACTCCCTGCGCGCGTTCCACCGCGTCGTCCAGCACGATCTGCCGCGGGTCACCCAGCCGCTGCTGCTCCTGCACAGCCGCACGGACCACGTGGTGCCGCCCTCCGACTCGGCGCTGGTCCTGGCCCGCGTCTCCTCCACCGACGTGACCGAGGCCGTGCTGGAGCACAGCTTCCACGTCGCCACGCTCGACCACGACGCGGAGTTCGTCTTCGCCGACACGCGAGGCTTCATCGACCGGCTCGCCCCCACGGCGTCCGTCCCGGCGGAGCGGGGAGCGGGGGCCCGTGCCGGGGCGTGAGCCGGAGGAGGGCGAGCCCCAGGAGCCGCAGGAGCCCCAGGAGCCGCGCAAGGACGGCTCCTCCCTCCCGCCCGAGGAAGAGGCCGCCTGGGCGGCGATCGTCGCCGCGTACGGGGACGAGCCCACCGACCCGGAGCCGGAGGGGGAACCGGAGCACGGTGCGGGCCCGGCCCCGGCGCCCGAGTCCGGCACCGACGAGAGCGACACCCTCACCAGGCCCCGGCCCGCCGCGCCGGACGCGGAGCCGCCAACGCGCAGCTTCACCGTCTACGCCGCGGGGACGGGCCCACGCGACTGGGAGGCCGCCGAGGACGAGGACGAGGACCACTTCGTGCCGCCCGAGCCGCCGCCGCTTCCCGAGACGGACACGGCCACCAAGTTCGCCTGGCTGGCCGCGGTGGGCGGTCCGCTGCTGCTGCTCGGCAGCATCCTCCTCCAGATCGACCTGACGTGGTGGATCGTGACGCTGGGCGTGGGCGGCTTCCTCGGCGGCTTCGCCACCTTGCTGACCCGGCTGCGCGACGGCCGTGACGACGAGGACGGGGACGACCCGGGGCGCGGCGCCGTGGTGTAGCCGTGGTGCAGAAGCCCCTGGTGCGTGCCCCCGCACACCGCACAGGCACGCCTGCGGGTACGCGGGTACGCCCGTCAGGGCCCGCCCGGCCGGGCGGGCTCAGCCCCGTGCCGGGATCCGCAGGGCTGCCAGCACCGGCAGGTGATCGGTGGCGGCCACCAGGTCACCGGCGGCCACACCGGGCAGCCCGGCGGGGACGCCGGCGCCGAGGATCTCGACGCCCTCGGTCGCGAACACGGCGTCGATGCGCTGGACCGGGTCGCGGGGTGTGGAGGTGTGCTCGCCGCCCCACGGCGCCACGTCCCACGCGTCGCGCAGCCCCTGCCCGAGCAGGTGGAAAGTGCGGCCGCCCGCACGCTCGTTGACGTCACCGGCGGCGACCGCCCCGCAGGTGTCCTCGCCCAGCGCGGCAACGCGCTCCCGCAGCGTACGGGCCTGCTCCCGGCGCTCGGCGGCCTGGAGGCCGAGATGGAAGCTGACGACGCCGAGCCGGACGGGGGCCGCCTCCGGGGCGTGGCCGGGGGCGGGCCGAAAGCGCAGCCGTGCGATGGCCAGGCCACGCTGGTGCAGCCCCGGCGTGCGGGGCAGCAGCACGTCCTCGGTGTGTTCGACGTGGGCCCGCAGCGAGGCGAGGATCATCGGCCCCGCCGCGGTCGCACCGCCCGTCACATAGGTGAGGTCGGTGCGGTGCGCCAGCCAGGCCGCGTACTTGCGCCACCGGAAGAAGCGCGGCGCCTCCTGGACGCAGACGATGTCGGGGGCGCAGGCCCGCACCACCCGCACGAGGGCCTCCCGGTCGTCCCGCAGCGACCGGATGTTGTAGCTGAGCAGCCGGACGACCACCGAGCCGTCCGGCTCCGTGTGCGAGGACGGCAACCCGGCCGCCGACGCCTGCGGCACGGCCGGGTTCCGCGTTCCCTCCGCCATCTGCGGCCGGTCTCCTCAGCCCTGGCGGGCGAGGTCCGCGACGCCCACCAGGCCCGCCTTGTTGCCGAGTTGGGCGGCCAGCACCTCGGCGTGCGGCCGCCAGCGGCTGCCGACCAGCCAGCGGCGGTAGGACTTGCGGATCGGGTCGAGCACCAGCTCGCCCTCGTCGGAGACACCTCCGCCGACGATGAAGGCGCCCGGGTCGAAGAGGGAGGCGAGGTCGGCGAGGCCCGCGCCGGCCCAGCGCGCGAGCTCCCGGAAGGAGTCGACGGCCACCGGGTCCCCCTGGCGGGCCGCCTCGCTGATGTGCCGGCCCTGGATGCCCTCGGTGGTGCCGTCGCCGAGGCCGAGCAGGACGGCAGCGTTGTCGGGGGTGGCGGTGGCGCGCTGCTGGGCGTAGCGGAGCAGGGCTCGCCCGGAGGCGTACTGCTCCCAGCAGCCCTGGTTGCCGCAGCCGCACAGCAGGCCGTCGGGCACCATCCGGATGTGGCCGAACTCCGAGGCCACGCCGTACCGGCCGCGGTGCAGCCTGCCGCCGATGATGGTGCCGCCGCCCAGGCCGGTGCCGATGGTGATGCAGACGACGTCCTCGTGCCCGGTGCCCACGCCGAACTTGTACTCGCCCCAGGCGGCGGCGTTGGCGTCGTTCTCGATCACCACGGGCAGGTCGATGCGCTGTTCGACCTTGTCCTTGAGCGGCTCGTGCCGCCAGCTCAGGTTGGGGGTGAACAGCACGGTGGCGCGCTTGTCGTCCACGTACCCGGGGGCGCCGATGCCGACGGCCTCCACCCGGTACTCCGCGCTGGCCTGCCGTACGGCGTCCGCGATGGCGTCGATCACGGCTTCGGGGGTGTCGGGCGTGGGCACCTTGCTGGTCTCAAGGATCGTGCCTTCCTCGTCGACAACGCCGGCCGCGATCTTGGTACCGCCGATGTCGACCCCGATTGTGAGTCCCATGTGTCCCTCGGTCGTCCGATCTGATCCCCGCCGCCGTAAACCGTACCGGAGGGCCCTTGTGCGCAGGGCACCGTGCGGCCTGTCGAGGGGTCAGCGGTCGCCGTGCGGTGCCTGGCCGTCGTCCGGCCCGGCGCCGTCCCCGGGGTGCGCTCCGGGCTGCTCGTCGTCGGGGGTCCCCGCGGTGCCGGAGGCGGCGTCCTTGTCGAGGGTGGTCTCGTCCTTGTCGAGGGCGATGCGCTGCTCGTCGACGACCCGGCCGTCCCGGTCGGCCGCGCTGGACAGGTCGGCCGCCTCCTCGGCGTCGATCCGCTCGACCCGCTCCGCGCCGGCGGCCGGGTCGGCGGCGTTGGCGTCCCGCGGGGCGCTCCAGCGGCGCTCGGACTCCGCAACGACGGAGCGGTAGGCCTCCAGCAGCTCACCGCCCGCGGCGGCGAGGTGGTCGAACAGCTTCGGGTTGCGCTCGACGACGGGCTCCAGCGTCGCCTTGGCCTGCGCGAACAGTTGCCGGGCCATTCCCTGGGCGGCCGCGGACCCGGCGGCCCCCACGAAGGGCTTGCCGATCTCGGCGACCTTCTCGGTGACGGCGTCGGCCAGCTTGCGCAGCTCCTCGGCCGCGCTGGTGGGCGGCGGCCCGTACTGCGCACGGTGGCGGGCCTGCTCGGCCTTGAGGTCCTCCTCGCACGCGGCGGCCCAGGCGTCGCGGTCCGGGGCGTCGTGGCGCTCGGCGTCATCGCTCATGGCGGGCTCCTACGGGCGAAGGGTGGGCGAAGGTGTCGCTGGCCTTTACACGTTCGACGGTACCCGAACGGGGGTGCCCTGGCCGGGTCAGCCGGGAGGCCCCGACGGGCGGTCCTGCTGCGGCCACAGCGCCGGGTCGGGGGTGAAGCGGACGCCGAGCACCCCGCCGGTGAGGCCCGCGCCGGTGACCCGGCAGCGGCGCAGCGCCGAGGGGAGGGCGAGAACACGTCGGTAGGGGCCGACGCCGACGGTCAGCTCGTCGCCGCGGCGTACCAGTTCGAGCTCGTCGCGGGCGGCGCCGGGCAGCGGCAGGTGCCAGACGAGCCTGCCGTCGGCGGCGGTCCGGTCCTCGATCCAGCCGTAGGCGACGGCGGTGTCCGCTCCGGCCTCCTCCCTCCCGGCCGGCTCCAGGCCCTCGCCCGGGGCGCCGTCGTCGGGCGGACCGGCGGCGTGGGCGGTGCGCGCGGCGGCGGCAAGCTGCGTCAGGTCCTCGGGGCCGCACGGGTCCCGGCCCAGGTGCGGCAGTTCGCACAGCGGCACGGACTCGGCGGCGCACGTCTCACGCAGCGCCTTGAGCGCAATCTGCTGCCGACCGGCCAGCCCGGCCAGCCACGCGTCCGAAGAGCCGGTCGGCAGCAGCCGGTTGGCGACGACGGACTCCAGGACGAGCCCGTGCAACCGCAGTCCGGCCCCCGCGGTGCGCAGCGACTCGGCCGCCAGCGGCCCCGGCTCGGTGACCAGCCGGACGACCGTGGCCGGGGATTCGACGATCTCCTGGACCGCGGCGAGCTCGTCCGACCAGCGCCGGGAGGTCTCGTACAGCCACTGCGCGGGCATGGGGGCGCCGGCGAGCTGGGCCAGCACGGGCCGCAGCGCGCGGGCCGTCTGCCGTTCGGCGGGCAGCAGTCGGCGCAGGTAGCGGCGCAACTGCTCGGGCAGCGCGAGCAGGTTGAGCCCTTCGGGGGTGGGCGGCAGGTCGGCGACGACGATGTCCCAGCCGTCCTCGGCCCCGGCGGGCAGCGTGTCGGTGCGGTGCGCGGTGTGCAGGGTGCGCAGCAGCGCGAAGGTGCCCGCACCGGGGAGTTCGGTCAGCTCGTCCTCGTCCAGCGGCACCGCGCCGAGCAGGTCCAGCACGGTGCTGCCGCGCTGTTGCAGGGCGACGGCCTGCCTGCGGAACTCCGCGCCGGGGTCGATGTGTCCCAGCCACAGCCCGGGGGCCCCGGCCACGGGGGCGAAGGGCGCTGCCGGGTCGGGTGCGGGCGCCGCCCCCTCGCCGGTGCCTCCGGTGCCGCCCGTGGTCCCGGTCCCGCCGGTTCCCGGGCCTCCGTCCGCGGTGCCGGTGCCCAGCAGCGCGGCGAGGCGGCGCGCCGGCTCGGCGCTCAGCAGCAGGGTGCGGTGCCCTTGCGCTGCGGCGGCACAGGCCGTGGCGGCGGCGACCGTGGTGCGTCCCGTGCCGCCCGCACCGGTGACCAGGACGGTCTGCGGGCGGTCGGCGGTCAGTTGCCGTCCTTCGGCGCCCCGGCTCCGGTGCTGCCGGACCCGTCGTCGGTCCCCTCGGACGGGGCCTGGGCGCCGCCCGACTCCACCCGCTTCTTCAGCCCGGCCAGCGCGCGGTCGATGATGACCTTCTCGGCCTTCCGCTTGATCATGCCCAGCATGGGGATCTTGACGTCGACGGTGAGCTGGTAGGTGACCTCGGTGCGCGCGCCGCCGGCCAGCGGTGCGAGGCGGTAGACGCCGTCGAGCGAGCGGAGCATCTGGGACCTGACCAGGGACCAGCGGACCTCGTCGGCACCGATCCACTCGTAAGCGAGGGTGTGCTCGTCCTTGATGGCTCCGGCGTCCAGCAGCAGGCGCACCTGCTCGGCGCGGCCCTGCCCGTCCCGGCCGAGGACCTCGGCCTCCTTCACCTCGCCGGTCCATTCCGGATAGCGGGGGAAGTCGGAGATCACATCCATCACGGCCGCGGGGGCCGCGTCAACGGTGATGCTCGAGCTGGTGTGTTCCGCCATCGCCATGGCCCTCCGAAGTACCCGTGTCCCGCCTGCCGCGCCGTGGCGCGGGGAGCGTCTGCTGTGGAAGGCTACCGCGCGCCCCGGGGACCCGGCGCCGCGCGGGTCACCGGGGGCCCGGCCGCCGCCTGTTCCGGCTCCGCCTCACCAGTCGAGCACCCAGGGGGTGCCGGTCGCGTTGAAGTGGCCGACGTTGACGCACTCGGTCGCCCCGATGCGCATCCGCGAGGACAGCGGCTGGTGGACGTGGCCGAAGAGGTGGTAGCGGGGGCGCAGCGTGTGCAGGGCCTCCAGGAGCTGGGGGCTGCCGCGCTCGAAGCGGCGGGCGACGACGTCGTAGCACAGGTCGGGCACCTCGGGCGGAATGTGGGTGCACAGGACGTCGACCTCGCCGAGCGCCGCGATCTTCGCCGCGTACGTCTCGTCGTCGATCTCGTACGGGGTGGCCATGGGGGTGCGCAGTCCGCCGCCGACGAAGCCGAAGCGCCACCCGCCGATGAGGGCCGTCTCCCCGTCGAGGACGTGGACGCCCCCGCCCGCGTACTCCGGCCACAAGGGCGGCACGTCGACGTTTCCGTAAGTGGCGTACGTAGGGGTGGGGAAGGCCGCGAACAGTTCGGCGTACTGCTTGCGGACGGCCGCCTCCATGGTGGCGTCGCGGTCCAGGCCCTGCCACAGGTCGCGGGAGAGGGCGCGGGCCTCCTCGAAGCGTCGCTCGGTGCGCAGGGCGACGATGCGATCCGCGTTCTCGACGCCGAACAGGTCGGGGAAGATGCCGCGCGAGTGGTCGGCGTAGTCGAGGAAGAGGATCAGGTCTCCCAGGCAGACCAGCGCGTCCGCGCCCTCGCCCGCCTTCGCGAGGTCCTCGCTGTTGCCGTGTACGTCGCTGACTACGTGGACTCGCATGCCGCCACCCTAGGTCGCGGTCCCGCCCCCGGCGAGGGTGCGGCCCTGGGCGCCGGCGCACCGGCGTCCGCACCGCCTCGTGGCCGAAAAGCGCCGTACGCCCGCTCTTGGGGCCCTCTCCCCTTCTCCGCCCTCGCGGCTTCCCTGTCCCCGAACGCCTCGACTAGGCTGCATGTCCGTAAATCCGGCCAACTTCACCTGTGACGCACAAGACATCTCCGCGTCACCCTCTACCCCTGCCCCCGTACCGATGGGTAACGTCCGGGCCGTCATTCTTCCGGGAACGCGGCGCAACCGCCGGGGTACCGGAAGCCGAGCCAATGGAGGCCGAGCCCGCGGCCTCGCGAGTTGGCGCGCCGACGAGGAGCAGCAGTCTTGCGCGAGTACAGCCTTCCGGCCCTCTACGAAGTTCCCGCCGAGGGGAACCTGACGGACCTCATCCGCCGGAACGCGGCTCGCCACCCCGACCTGCCCGTCATCGGGCGCAAGCGGGACGGCCGCTGGGAGGACCTGACCGCCGCCGACTTCCTGACCGAGGTGCACCGGGCCGCCAAGGGGCTGATCGCCGCGGGCGTGGAGCCCGGCGACCGGGTCGGCCTGATGTCGCGCACCCGCTACGAGTGGACGCTGCTGGACTTCGCCGTCTGGAGCGCGGGCGGCGTCACCGTTCCCGTCTACGAGACCAGCTCCCCCGAGCAGATCTCCTGGATCCTCGGCGACTCCGGGGCCGTGGCCTGCCTGGTGGAGACCGAGGCCCACACGGCGGCCGTCGAGTCCGTGCGCGACCGGCTGCCCGCGCTGCGCGAGGTGTGGCAGATCGAGCCAGCGCCGGGCGAGGAGGAGGGCGCCGTCGGCCGGCTGGCCGCGCTCGGCGCCTCGGTCGCCGACGAGACGGTGGAGGAGCGCGGTTCCGTCGCCGACGCCGACTCCCCGGCCACCATCGTCTACACCTCCGGCACCACCGGGCGCCCCAAGGGCTGCGTGCTCACCCACCGCAGTTTCTTCGCCGAGTGCGGCAACGTCGTCGAGCGGCTGCGCCCGATGTTCCAGCCCGGCGAGGGCTCGGTGCTGCTGTTCCTGCCGGTCGCGCACGTCTTCGGCCGACTGGTGCAGGTCGCCGCGGTGATGGCACCGATCAAGCTCGGCCACGTCTCCGACCTGACGACCCTCACCGACGAACTCGGCGCCTTCCGCCCCACGATGGTGCTGGGCGTGCCCCGCGTCTTCGAGAAGGTCTTCAACTCCGCGCGGGCCCAGGCCGTCGCCGGGGGCAAGGGAAAGATCTTCGACAAGGCGGCCGAGGTCGCCGGCGCCTACAGCCGTGCCCTCGACGACCCGGCCGGCCCCTCCCTCGCACTCCGGTTGCAGCGCAAGGTCTTCGACAAGCTGGTCTACAGCCGGCTGCGTGCCGTCCTCGGCGGCCGCGCCACCCACGCCATCTCCGGCGGCGCCCCGCTGGGCGAGCGGCTCGGCCACTTCTTCCGCGGTGTCGGCTTCACCGTGCTGGAGGGCTACGGGCTGACCGAGTCCTGCGCGGCCACCGCCTTCAACCCCTACGACCGCCCCAAGGTCGGCACCGTGGGTCAGCCGCTGCCCGGCTCCGTCATCCGCATCGCCGACGACGGGGAGGTGCTGCTGCACGGCGAGCACCTGTTCACCGGCTACTGGAACAACGCGCAGGCCAGCAAGGAGGCTCTGACCGACGGCTGGTTCCACACCGGCGACCTGGGCACCCTGGATGTGGACGGCTATCTGTCCATCACCGGGCGGAAGAAGGAGATCCTGGTGACCGCGGGCGGCAAGAACGTCGCCCCCGCCGTCATCGAGGACCGCATCCGCGGCCACGCGCTCGTCGCCGAGTGCATGGTCGTCGGTGACGGACGCCCCTTCGTCGGCGCGCTGCTGACCGTGGACGAGGAGTTCCTGCCCCGCTGGGCCGCCGAGCACGGCAAGCAGCAGCTCGGGCACGAGGAGCTGCTCACCGACCCCGAGCTGCTGGCCGAGCTCCAGACCGCCGTGGACGAGGGCAACAAGGCCGTCTCCAAGGCCGAGTCGGTCCGCAGGTTCCGGGTGCTGCGCGAGCAGTTCACCGAGGAGTCGGGGCACGTCACCCCGTCCCTGAAGCTGAAGCGGGGCGTGGTGGCCAAGGACTTCGCCGACGAGATCGAGGCCATCTACGCCGGGTAGGGCGCCGCCCCGGCGGTCAGCCGGTCCGCCAGTGCGCCGACCGCCGCCCGTGCCTGCGCCGCCGAAGCGGAGGACAGCGGCCGCAGGGGGGCCGGCTGCGGGAGGTCCCCGGCCCGCGTCAGCTCGGCGGTGACCACGTGCAGCCGGTCCTCGGGCAGGCCGCGGTCGGTGAGGTAGCCGCGCAGGTACGGGGTGAGGAAGTCGAGACCCTCCTTCGGCGATCCGGGACCGTAACCGCCGCCGTGCGCGGTGACGAGCACGACCTGCTTTTCCCGCAGCGCAGCGGCGCCGGTCGCGGGGTCGGTGAGGGCGCCGGGGAAGTTGATCCGGTCGATCCACGCCTTCAGCGTCGCGGGCACCGTCAGGTTGTACATGGGCACGCCCAGCAGCAGCACTCCGGCCGCCAGCACCTCCTCCACGAGCGGCCGGGTACGGTCCCACTCGCGCTCCTCCTCGGCGTCCTCGCACAGCGCGGCGACCCGGGCCGGCGGAACGGTGCCGTGCCGCTCGGCCCGGTACCCCAACCGGGCGTAGGCCGCCGTCACCTGCGGCACCGGGTCGGCCGCCAGATCGCGGTGGCGGTGTCCGCGCTCCCCCAGCCGCTCGCGCCACACGGCGGCGAACCGGCCGGTGAGCTGCCGGGTGACGGAATCGCGGGCCGCACTCACGCTGGAGTCCACGTGCAGCAGGGTGGGGAAGGCTGCCGGCTCGGTCATGGCTGGTCTCTCCTTGTCACTTCTCCGGTGTGCGGGACGTCGAGAGGGGTGACGGACCGCGCGGGAGAAAGGTGACCGATGGACGCGCTGGACCAACTGGCCGCCCGCTTCGAGGAGCGCCGGGGCCCTCTGCGGGCCGTGGCCTACCGGATGCTGGGCTCGCCCGGCGAGGCCGAGGACGCCGTGCAGGAGACGTGGCTGAAGCTGAGCCGCACCGACGCCGGTGCCGTCGAGAACCTGACCGCCTGGCTGCGGACGGTGCTGTCCCGGGTCTGCCTGGACATGCTGCGGGCGCGGGCTGCGCGGCCCGAGGACCCGGCGGGGCGGCAGATCCCCGAAACCGCGCGGGACGCGGAGGCGGAGGGGCCCGAGGAGGAGGCGCTGCGGGCCGAGTCGGTCGGCAGGGCGCTGCTCGTCGTGCTGGAGACGCTGGGGCCCGAGGAGCGGGTCGCCTTCGTGCTGCACGACCTGTTCGCCGTCCCCTTCGAGGAGATCGCGCCCCTGGTCGGACGGAACACGGTGGCCGCCAAGAAGCTCGCCAGCCGGGCCCGCGCCCGGGTGCGGGGCACGCCCCGGCTGCCGGCCGCGGAGCTGGCTCAGCAGCGCGAAGCGGTGGAGGCGTTCCTGGCCGCGGCCCGCAGCGGCGACCTGGCGGAGCTGCTGCGCGTGCTGGCGCCCGACGTGGTGCGGCGCGCCGATCCCGCCGCGCTGCCCGAGGGGGCGGCGGCCCTGGTGCGCGGCGCGGACGCCGTGGCAGGCGGCACGCTGCTGTGGGGCGGACGCGCACGGTACGCGCAGACCGCACTGGTGGGCGGCGCCGTGGGCGCGGTGGTGGCCCCGGGCGGCAGGCTGCGCCTGGCCCTCACCTTCCGCGTCGAGGGCGGACGGATCGCGGCCTACGACGTCGTCGCGGACCCGGCGGAGCTGACGGCCCTGCAACCGGCCGTACTCGACCCCGTGACACCCGCGGCGGACCAGGATCGCGGACCGACGGCGCCCGCCGCAGGTGGGGGGCCGTGTTCGGCGGTGCGGGCCGGGAGTGGGGAGTCAGAGCAGGTCGCGTAGGTGCTGGGCGAGCAGGTCCCAGCGCCACCGCTCCTCGACCCACTGCCGTCCGCGCTCTCCCATGCGGGCGCGCAGCTCGGGGTCGCGCAGCAGCGTGACCAGCCGGTCGGCGGTCTCCTGGGGGGCTGCGCCGGGGACGACCCAGCCGGTCTCGCCGTCGAGCACCGCGTCGGGCGCCCCGCCGGAGTCCCCGGCCAGCACGGGCAGGCCGGTGGCGGAGGCCTCCAGGTAGACGATGCCGAGGCCCTCGACGTCCAGGCCGCCGCGCCGGGTGCGGCAGGGCATGGCGAACACGTCACCGGCCCCGTAGTGGGCGGGCAGTTCCTCCCAGGCGACGGGGCCGGTGAAGCGGACGGCGCCGGTGAGGCCGCGGGCTGCGGCGAGCTTCTCCAGGTCCGCGCGGTAGGGGCCGCCGCCGACGACGAGCAGCACGGCGTCGGGGACGGCGGCCAGCACCCGGGGCATGGCCTCGATGAGGGTGTCCTGCCCCTTGCGCGGCACCAGCCGTGAGACGCACACGACCACGGGGCGGTCGCTCAGCCCGAGCCGGGCCCGGACGGACGCACCGCCCGAGTCGGGGTGGAAGGTCTTCTCGTCCACCCCGGGCGGCAACTGCACCATCCGGGCGGCCGCCCGCGGGGTGAGGGCGGCCGCGATCCGGCTGCGGGTGTACTCGCCGAGGTAGGTGAGGGTGTCGGTCTCCTCCCCGATGCGCCGCAGCAGGCCACGCGCCGCGGGCAGTTGCGCCCAGCCGGCCTCGTGCCCGTGTGTCGTCGCCACGATCCGCTCCGCCCCGGCCCGGCGCAGGGCCGGGGCCGTCAGCCCGAGCGGCGCCGCGGCGCCGAACCAGACGGAACGGCATCCGTGCTCTTGGAGCAGCGAGACGGCACGCTTGGTGACGCGCGGAGTGGGCAGCAGCATCGTCGTGCGGTCCCGCACCACGGTGAACGGCTGCTCCGCGTCGAACGCCGCGGTGGCCGCCACGCCCTCCCGGCTCCGCTTCCAGGTCGAGGCGTAGACGACGACCCGCTCCGGGTCGAGGCGCAGCGCCATGCTGTGCAGGAACGCCTGGATGCCGCCCGGGCGGGGCGGGAAGTCGTTGGTGACGATCAGGGTCTTGTGCATCGCCGCTGACAGTACCGCGCACCAGTGCGGACACGGCAGGCGCAGGACCGGCGGCTGGGAAGGGGCCCGGCGGCCGGGCACGGTGAGGGAAAGGGCACGATGCGCAGCGAGGCGAGGACGCGACGGGGTGGCGTGGTGGCGCCTTCGCTGGTCTGGGCGGGCACGCGTGCGGTACTGCTGCTGTACGTCTTCAAGGTCTTCACCGTGCCCGGCGGCATGGACATCACGACCGACGTGTCGGCGATCTACCACGGCTGGTACGCGCATCTGTCCGCCGGGGCGTTCCCGTCCGGTGACGTGGCGTGGCAGTACCCGCCCGGTGCCGCCCTCGTCATCCTCGCCCCCGGGCTGCTGACCGGTCCGGCAGCCGGTGGACTGAGCTACGCCTCCGCGTTCTTCGTGCTGGCCTGCGTGGCCGACGCGGCCGTCCTCGGGATGCTGCTGTACGCCGTACGGCGACGCGGCTCCCGCGCCCGTCCGCAGCCCGGCACGAGGGGCGGGCGGCGGCGCGCCGGGGTGTGGGCGTGGGTGGCCGGAGTACCGCTGCTGGGGCCCACGGCCTACGCGCGCTACGACCTGATGGTGACCGCACTGGCCGTGGCCGCGCTGCTCGCCGCCGCCCGCCGCCCCCGCTGGGCCGGGATGCTGGCCGGGCTGGGTGCCATGGTGAAGGTGTGGCCTGCGCTGCTGCTGCTCGGCGCCCCGCGCGGCCGGGCCACCCGCGCCGCGTGGCTCACCGCGCCGGCCACGGCACTGCTGCTCGCGGCCGGGTTCGCCGCCACCATGCCGGGCTCGCTGGACTTCCTCACCGGGCAGCGCGGCCGGGGCACCGAGGTCGAGTCGGTCGGCTCCCTGGCGCTGCACGCGGCCCGGTACTTCTTCGGGTGGGACGGTCAGATCGTGCTGCGGTACGGCTCGATGGAGTTCGTCGGGTCCGGGGTGTGGCTGGTGACCGACGCGGCCATGGTGGCGACCGGGGCCTGCTTCGGCTGGCTGCTGCTGTGGCGGCTGCGGGCGCGCACCTGGTCGCCGGGCACCATGGCGGACGCGGCGCTGGCGGCCGTGCTGGTGTTCGTCGTCACCAGCCGGGTGCTCTCCCCGCAGTACCTGATCTGGCTCGTCGGGCTGGCCGCCGTCTGCCTCACCCTGCGCGCGGGCCGCCGGGCACTGCCCTCCTGGCTGGTGCTGGTGGCGACCGGCCTGACGCAGGTGGAGTTCCCCGTCCGGTTCACCGACGTCGTTACCGGCGGTGGCTGGGGCAGCGTGGCGCTGGCCGCCCGCAACGCCCTGCTGGTCGCCGCGGCGGTGATCGCGTGCGTGCAGTTGTGGCGGTCGACGGTGACCGAAGCGCCGCCCGGGGGAACCGGCCAGGACAGCACCGTGCCCGCCATGCGCCCCCCGCACCAGGACGCCCGGCCTGCGGCCGCCGGGGCCGAGGCGGCTCAGGACGAAGGCGCTCCGCACGCAGGCATCCCCTCCGAAGGCGCCCCGCACCAGGGCATCCGGTACGAAGGTGCTCCGCACGAGGCGGCCCCGCACGGCCGTGCCCCGCACGGGATCGCGCCGTTCAGTGCGCGGGAGGCCGGTTCGCGAGCTGGGCGGTCGCATAGTCCCGCCACCGGTCGGTGAACTCGGCCCGGCTGACGCCGAGGACGGAGCGCAGGGCCGCGTCCGTGTCGGGCCGCCGGCCGTCGTGCGCGCGGCCCGCACGCGCGTACAGCTCGACCAGCTTGTCCGCGCCCCACGTCCCGGCCACCATCCGGCAGGCCAGCCACCCGCCCTCGTAGGCAAGGGCGAGCCGGGTGGGGTCGTTGTCGAAGCGGAAGTCGCGGTCGTCGGGCAGCGCTCCCAGCGGCGAGCCCGCGCCGCGGCCCGCGTGTCCGCCGGCCACCGCGCGGGCGAGCTCGGGCGCCGCCTGGCGGGACGGCAGCTTCGCGGCGCGGTAACCCTCCCAGTCGGCGATGCCCTCGGACAGCCACATCGGTGTCGCGGGGGTGGTCTGCCGCCGGGTGGCCACATGGGTGGTCTCGTGGGTGAGGACCACCTGCCGCCCCTGCTCGCTGAGCACCCCGTAGGCACGCGGATTGACGACGATGCGGTCCGCGGGCGCGGTGTGCTCGCGCCCCTCGCTGCCGCCCTCGCCCGTGGTGACGGCGGCGATCCCGTCGTAGGACGAGGCGGATGACCTGAGCAGCCGGGCCATCGCCCCCACCGAGGACGGCGCCTCCAGCACCGTCCTGCGGGACCAGCCGTCGGGCCACTGCCGGGCGACGGCGGGCACCGCGCGGTCGGCGGCGCGAGCCAGCTCCCGTAGTCCCTCCCGTTCGCGGCCGACACCCAGCACCAGGCTGTGCTCGCCCCGCACGACGGTCAGCGCGCCCTGCTCCCACAGTTGGGTGGCGCTGCCGGAGACCTCGCCCGCCGGCCGCCAGTCGCCGTTCCGCCTCACGAAGCGCAGCCGCTCCGGGTCCGTGGTAGCGACGCGGTCGTAGCCCGTGAGGCGGTACCGCAGCCGGGCGTCGACCCGCGCCTCGTCGCCGTGGCGCGTCACGGACACCACCCGGTAGCCGAACGCGCCCAGCGGCAGCCTGCGCAGGTTGTCGAAGACCTGGCGCTGCCGGTCGCGGTAGCGGTCGGCGCGCGGGTCGAGGCCCGCCAGGTAGGCCTGCCGGTCGCCGTGGCGGAGCGCGGCGGCCTGCCGGTCGAGGGCCGCCTGGAAGGGGGCACGGTCGTTGCCGTCGTCCCCGGCGTCGCAGGCGGACAGGGGCCAGGCGCAGGCACAGAGCGCGAGCAACAGGGCGAGCCCTCGCGGGCTGCGGCGCCGGCGCCTCCGGTACGGGACCGCCCCGTAGCGGGCGCCCCCGCCCAGGGGCCTCCCGGGGCGGGGTTCCCGTCGCCTGTCGTTCACTCCATCGAGGGTACGGGTGGCGTCACCGAGCGGTCCGGCGCGGACCTTGAGCCGCGATCCGAACCGGGGGTCAGGGGCGGGTGACGGACGAGACCGGCATCATGCCGACGGGGTCGTAGCGCACCGGGGCGCCCGGGTGCGGTGCGTGCACCACCCGGCCGTTGCCCATGTACATCGCCACATGGCTGGCGTCGTCCCGGTAGACGACCAGGTCGCCGGGGCGCGCCTGGCTGAGCGGCACCTGCCGGCCCGCCGACCGCTGCGCCTGCGAGGTGCGCGGGATCGAGGTGCCCGCCTGTTTGTAGGCCCACTGCGTCAGCCCGGAGCAGTCGAACGCGCTCGGCCCGGCCGCACCCCAGACGTAGGGGCGGCCGACGGCGGACTGCGCGGCGGCGACGGCCGCAGCCGCCCGCCCCGAGGAGGGCTTGCCGCCGCCGGGCTGTCCGTGGGAGCCGCTCCGTCCGTCCTGGCCGCCGCGGGAGGCGCGGTCCCGCTCGGCCCGCTGCTGGGCGGTGAGCTCGCCAAGGAGCCGCTTGGCGGCGGCGAGCTTCTTCTGGACGCTCTTCTTCTGCCGCCCCAGCGACTCCTGGAGCCCGGTGAGCTGTTCGACCTTGCCGGCCGCCTCGGTGCGCTGCTGCTTGAGGCTGCGCTGGGCCGACTTGAGGTGGTGCAGCCGGAGCGTCTGGCGGTTGCCGATGCGGTCGAGGGTGGCGGCCTTGTCGAGGTAGCGCTCGGGGTCCTCGGTGAACATCAGCGTCAGCGTGGGGTCGATGCCCCCGGAGCGGTACTGGGCGCCGGCCAGCCCGCCGAGCGAGTCGCGCAGGCGGTTGACCTTCTCCTGGCCCCGGGCGACGGCGTCCTGCGCGTCGGAGACCTGCTTGCGGAGGGTGTCGGCCCGCTCTGCGACCCCGTTGTACTTCTCCGTGGCGACCTCCGCCTGCTCGTAGAGGTCGTCGATGCGGGAGTTGACGCTCTTGACGGACGGCTGGCCGCCGCCGGGCTCGGCACCGACGGGCGGGGCGGAGGTGAGCGCGACTGCCGCGCCCGCGGCGGCGGACAGCACGGTGACCCGCGCGGTCCAGCCCTGCGCGGGCAGCGAGGTACGGCGAGGGGACCGGTGGGAAGCCACTGGAGGACGCGTTCCTTCCGCTAGGCGACATGCGCCCGCAGAATGTAGCCGCGCCCTCACAGGCAGCAAAGGACCGATCACCGTCCGTCAGCCCTGCCCCGGGGCGTGACACCCGCCGATCACGCAGGTCACCGGGCAGGTACCCGGGTCACGAGGGGCCGTAGGGCTTCACCCGGACGAGGGACGTTTAGCGGTCATCGCACTGGCTGTTGATCGGCCGGGCGTCAGCCCACCCGGACACCGAACTGGAAGGGCATGTTGCCCATCGCCTCGAACCGTACCGACGCGCCCGGCTTGGGCGCGTGCAGCACCTGTCCGTTGCCGGCGTAGAGACCGATGTGGTGCAGGTCGCCGTAGAAGAGAACCAGATCGCCCGGCTTGAGCGCGCCCTGGCTGGAGATCCGGGTGCCCGCGTTCGCCTGCGCCTCCGAGGTGCGGGGGATCGAGACACCCGCCTGCTGGTAGGCCCAGGAGGTCAGCCCCGAGCAGTCGAAGGAGCTCGGCCCTGTGGCACCCCACACGTACGGGCTGCCGATCTTGCCCTTGGCGGCGGCCAGCGCGGCGGCCGCACGCCCCGAACCGGGCTTCGCGTCGCCGAGGTCGGCGCGCTCACCCGCGGCGCGGTTGGCGCGCTGCTGCTTCTCGGCCAGCTTCGCCTTCTCCTTGGCGGTCAGCGAGTTGAGGAGCGTCTGGGCCTCGGAGAGCTTGCCCTGGATCTCCTTCTTCTTCTTGCCGAGCGCCGTACGGGTGGAGGAGAGGTCCTTCAGCTTGCCGGACGCCTCCTTGCGCTGCTGCGCGAGGCTGCGCTGCTTGGCCTGGATCTTCTTGAGCGCACTGGTCTGCTTGGTGCTCAACTGGTCCATGGCCGAGGCCTTGTCCAGGTACGTGTCCGGGTCGGACGAGAGGAAGAGCTGCACCGAGGGGTCGATCCCGCCCGTACGGTACTGCGCGGTGGCCACCGAACCGAGCTGGTCCCGCATCTTGTTGAGGTCGCCCTGGCCGCGCGCGACGCTGTCCTGGAGGTTCTCGACCTCCGTGGAGAGCTTGGACTGCTTCTCCTTGGCGCCGTTGTACTTCTCGGTGGCCGCCTCGGCGTCCTCGTAGAGCTTGTCGACCTTCTCCTTGACGCTCTTCTTGGAGGTCTGCGGGTCGGCGTGGGCCGCCTGGGAGGTGAGGGCGACGGCCGCGGCAGCGGTCATGGTGAAGACACTGACGCGTGCGCGGCTGGGCTGCTTGGGACGACGGTGGGACGCCACGTGGGCGAGCTCCTTCTTCCTCTCAGCCGCCTGCCGGTCGGTCATCTCCGGCTCCGCCGTCGTCGGGGCGGCGCGCACCGAGGCGGCCGTCCGAGCGTGGGCGGAACGAGGCGGTCCCCCGCTGTCACCCCGGATAGGTGATCACCCGAGCGGAGGTTCGAGCCAGAGATTAGCCACGCGTAGTGATCGGAGCAAATCCCTCCAGAAAAAAGGCGACTCGCGACCGCATTCTTTACCCGGGATCCACTCTCGGCGAGCGGTACCTCACGCTGCGCACACGTGACAGGGTGCACCCCCCCTCACCCATCCCGGCCCGAACCGGCCCTCACCGCGGACCTGTTCGGGCGCCCGCCCCCGGCTCCCCTTCCGGGACTTCCGGCCCTTCCGGCGCTAGGTCCGGGCGAGCCGTTTGAGGAGAAGGGTCGCCGCGACGGGGCGGGCGCCGGCCGCGGCACAACCGTCCGCCACCTCGCGGTCGCTGGAGACCACCACCACCGGGCGTCCCGGTGGTTCGGCCCGCACCAGACGGCGGATCAGCTCGTCCGCGGTCTGGCCCGGCTTCGAGAAGAGCACCCTGACCCCGCGCGGCGGCGCCAGCAGCACCGGGGCCGCGAGCTCCGCGCCGTCGAACACGCAGGTGACCTCCGCGTTCGACTGGGCCGCCAGCCCGGCCAACCCGCCCAGCAGCCGCAGCCGCTGCTTGTCCAGCGGCATCGCGGGATAGCCGGACTTGGTGACGTTGTAGCCGTCCACCACCAGGTGTGCCTGGGGCAGCGCCAGCAGTTGGTCCAGCAGCGCCGGGTCCGTCGCCGACAGCGCCCTGGCCGCCACGTCCTTGGGCGACATCCGGCCCGGCTCCACCGCGTCGACGGTGTCGGCGGGGCGGGTCTCGGACGGCGGCAGCGCCAGCTCGCGACGGAGGCCCTGCGCGGCGTCGAGCACCGTGTCCAGCAGCAGCCTGACCCGCATGTCCTCGACGCTGCGGCCCTCGCGCGCCGCCCGGCGCCCGGCCTCCAGTGCGGACTCCGTCTCCGCGAGCCGCGCCTTGAGCCGCCGTACCTCGCTGTCCGAGGCGGTCTTGTCCGCGCTCGCGGAGGACCGCGCCGCCTCCAGCTCCGCCTGGAGCTTGCGCACGGCGGCCTCCCCGCGGCGCACGTCGGCCTGGGCGCTGCGGAGCCGGCGGTGGGCGCCGTCCAGTTCCTTGCGGAGCGCCTCCGTCTCGCGGCGGCCGCGCTCCGCCTCGTCGCGCAGCGCGCTCCGGGCCTGGGACAGTTCCTCGCGCAGGGAGACCAGCTCGCGCTGGGTCTCCTCGCCGGCCCGTTCGGCCTGTGCCCGCTGGGCCTCCTCGCCCGCCGCGGCGACGAGTTTCGCCCAGCCGGGCGGCCGCAGGATGTAGCCGGCCGCTGCCACGTCGACCGGGTCGGCGGCCGGGGGCGGTGCCCCTTCCTCCAGCGCGCCCGCCAACTCGGGCAGCCGCTCGCGGAGCCTGGCGGCGATGCGCTGCCGGAAGACGGCGTCCGTCTCCAGCGCGGCCGCCATGGCGTTGCCGCCGAACTTCGCCCGGCGCTGCGGGGTGAACCGGGCGTACTGCCGCAGCGGGGGCGGCAGTTCGGCGACGGTCAGTCCGCCCAGCGCGTCGTCGGTGAAGACGACGACGCGCCGGCGCACCTTCTCCGGCAACGGCCGCTCCAGTCCCTCGGACTCCCCGTCCTGGGCCTCCCCGCCCCCGGACGGCGCCCGGCCGGAGACTCCGTCCGCGGGCTCCGCCGCGTCGGGCGTCACCTCGCCGGTTCTCCCGTCCCCTGGCACCGCGCCGTCGGACGCCGCGCCCCCCGCGGCGTCTCCACCGCGGGGCCCCGCGTCGCCTGGGAGACCCCCGGCAGCGGGCTCCGCATCACCTGAAGCGCTCCCGCCCCGGGACTCGGTGACGCCCGTGGCGGCCCCGGCGTCGGATACCGCGCCATCCGCGGCGGCCCCGCCGTCACGGGCCGTCTCGCCCGGGGTGCGGCTCTCGTCGGGCGCCGGCCTGTCGGAGGCGGATCCGTGGTCGGGTGCGGCACCGTGCGAGGGGCCGTTCGCGGCAGGTGGCTGCCCGCCGGCCGCTGTCGGCGCCGGACCCCCGTGGTGGGGCCCCGGGCCGACAGCGTTCTCCGGCTGCCGAGGCTCGCCGCCCGTCCGTTCCGCCACCGGTCACACCTGCCGTCTCAAGCCCTGTTCCGCAGAGCTCCTGTGTCTGTCCGAGCCCCTATACCTCAGTGCTGGGCCGGTCCACCAGTTCGATCTGGTCCGCGGCGTTGCACCACCTGCACCGCACGGACTCGATGTTCTCACTGAGGACCTCACGCTCCTCCACCGTCGGCGCTCCGGCCAGGTCCAGATGGACGTACTCCACCACCTTGCTGGACCGGGTCACATCGAACCGGGTCAGGTTGCCGCACAGGGTGCAGCGCCAGCGGGTGTCTGCCGTGGGCGTGGGGACCGCCATCGTGTCGAGTCCTCGCTTCTTGAGGTCGGGGTCACGTGCGGCCAACCCTACGGCCTGGGGGCCGTCCGCGTGCCTGTGCGTGTGTCGAGGAGCATGCCCCGCAACGCAGCCGTCATGATCCCGTCATGGACGGCACCGATCGCGCCGCCGCCGCGCCCCGGCGCCGCGGCGGGAGAGCACGCCCGCCGGCGACGTACGCCCTGATCGGCTGCTGCTGCCTCGTCTTCGTACTCGGCCCGGCCTGCGGGCTCCTCCCCTCCTACGGTACGGGGCGGACCCTGGAGGAGGTGAGGGCGGCCTGGCTCGACCGGTGGGGCGTGGTGCCCCGCACACTGCTGGACGGCGGCTTCGGGCGCCCGCTGCTGACTCCGCTGACCGCGCTGTTCCTGCACGGCAACTGGCTCCACCTGCTGGGGAACCTGCTCTTCCTGTTCGTCTTCGGCGGCGCGGTCGAGCAGCGGATGGGGGCGGCCCGCTTCACGCTCTTCTACCTGGGCACCGGCTACGCCGCGATGTTCTGCTACGCGATGGCGCACCCGGACTCGCCCGAGACGCTGGTCGGCGCCTCGGGGGCGATCTCCGCCGTGCTGGGTGCCTTCCTCTATCTCCACCCGCGCGCCAAGGTCACCAGTGTCTTCCCGTTCCTCTTCTTCCTGCCGCTGCGCTTCCCCGCCTGGGTGGTGCTGCTGTTCTGGCTGACCCTCCAGTGGCTGGCGGCCCGCCAGGACGGCGACGGTCCGGGCATCGCGTACCTGGCCCACGTCGTCGGTTTCACCCTGGGCTTCCTCCTCGCGTGGCTGGGATACCGCCGGGCTAGAGTGACCGGGCCAACCCCGGTACGCGAGGGAGAGACCCAGACGTGATCACTTCGATCGTCCTCATCCGGACGAGCACCGAGCGCATCCCCGAGATCGCCGAGCAGATCGCCGCCATCGACGGCGTCAGCGAGGTCTACTCCGTCACCGGTGCCCACGACCTGATCGCCATGGTCCGCGTCGCCGACCACGACGACCTCGCCGACATCATCCCCGGCCGGATCAGCAAGGTCCCCGGCGTCCAGTCCACCGAGACCCACATCGCCTTCCGCACCTACTCCCAGCACGACCTGGAGACGGCCTTCGCCATCGGCCTGGACTCGTAGGTCCGCAGGCACAGGCGTCCGGCACCCGGCGCCCGCACGCGGCTTCCGGCTTGCCGGTAGCGTGCCGGGATGAGTACGGCGGAGAGCGGCGCGACGAGCGCGACGACCACCCTGTGGCGGCCCACCGGGCCGAAAGAGCTGGAGCTGGTGAAGGAGTCGGGGTGGCGGGCCTGGCCGCCGCGGCTGCCGGAGCAGCCGATCTTCTACCCCGTGCTCGACGAGGACTACGCCGTCCGCATCGCCCGCGACTGGAACGTCAAGCACGACGGGGCCGGGTACGTGACCCGCTTCGAGGTCGAGAGCGCCTTCCTCGCCCGGTATCCCGTCCAGCAGGCGGGCGGGAGGACGATCCTGGAGCTGTGGGTACCGGCCGAGGAACTGGCGGAGTTCAACGCGCACCTCGTCGGGCTGATCGAGGTCGTGCACGAGTTCCATCCGGGTGCCTGACGTGTCCCCGTCCCGGGCACCCGACCTCTCCCCGCCTTCCCGGTGGCGTGCGGAGATCCGCCGGCTCCGTCCGGAGGCGCGGGTGGCGGCGCCGGCCACCGAGGAGTCCCTCGCCGGGAGCGCACGCGCGCTCGGGCAGCCGCTGCCGGCGCCGCTGCGGGACCTGTTGCGGGAGTGCGACGGGGTTCAGGACGAGGACGGCACCGACGTGGTGTGGGACGCCGCACGGATCGCCGCCGACAACGCCTCCTTCCGCGCCTGCCCCGACTTCGCCGCGCTCTGCATGCCCTTCACACCGCTGCTCCTCTTCGGCGACGACGGCGGCGGTGACCGGTTCGCGTTCGTGCGACAGCCGCAGCGGGACGAGGACGTGTTCGTGTGGGAGCACGAGAGCGACTCGCGTAGGTGGGTGGCTCCCGGTCTCGACGCCTATCTGCGGCGGGTGCTGGGCGGCGGTTGAGGCGCACCTGCGTGCGGGGACAGCGGCCCCGGGTGGTGGCCGGGGGGCGTCGGGTCCTCCCCCAGCTCCCGCAGGAACGCGGCGCCGGCCGGGGTGAGCCGGGTGGCGCTCCAGACCAGGCGTTCCTCACGCTGCGGGCCGTCGCGGACAGGCAGGACGCGGAGGCCGGAGAGCTGGGAGACGAAGGCCGAGGGGAGCATGGCGACGGCCATGCCGGTGCGCACCAGGGCGGCCAGGAACTCCCAGTGGGAGACCTCGAAGGCGACGTCGCGCCGGAGTCCGGCCGCGGCGAAGGTCTCCTCGGTCTGCGCCCGCGCGTGGCTGCCGGCGGCGAAGTCGACGAAGACCTCCTCGGCGAGGCGGGCGAGCTCCAAGGGTCCCGCGGCGCCCTCCCGTTCCAGCGGGTGGCCGGGGGCGACCACGACGACGTGCCGGTCCCGCACCAGGACGCGCGAACACACGTCCTGGGTGCGGAACCCCGGGGTCACCCCGAGGAAGGCGAGGTCGAGCGTGCCGCGCCGCACCTGTTCGGCCAGCAGTTCGCTGCGGCTCGTCGTGAGGAGGATACGAACCTGCGGGTAGCGCACGTGGTAGTCGCTCATCATCCTCGGCAGGTCGACGGAGGCGATGGTGCTGATCGCGCCGAGGGCGAGGGTGCCGCGGATCTCGCCGGTGGCGGCGGCGACCTCGGCCGCGGCGCGTTCGGCGGCCTCCAGCGACTGGCGGGCGGCGGGCAGGAAGGCCTCGCCCGCGGGGGTGAGCTCCACGCGTCTGCTGGTGCGGTCGAACAGCCTGGTGCCCAACTCCCTCTCCAGCTTGGCGATCTGGTGGCTGAGCGCGGACTGGACGACATGGCACCGTTCGGCGGCCCGGGTGAAGCCGCCGGACTCGGCGACGGCCACGACGTAGCGGAGCTGCTGGAGTTCCATGTACGCGACTGTAGAGCCGAGCCATCTCGTTGCGCGATCGCTCGTATGACAAGGATGTGTTGGACTCATCGACGGCGGCGCCCGCAGGCTGACCGGCATGACCGACACCGCACCGCGGGCCGTCCCCGCAGCCGCTCCCTCCCCCGCCGCACCGCGTAGCGTCGCCCCACCGCCGGCTCCGCGCCGGGGGCTGCTGGTCCTGATGGCCGTCGCCACCGGACTGTCCTGCGCAGGCAACTACTTCGCCCAGCCGCTCCTGGACCTGATCACCCGCGATCTGCACGTCGGTGCCACCCTCGCGGGCTTCATCGTGACGGCCTCGCAGGCCGGTTACGCGCTGGGCCTGCTGCTGATCGTCCCGCTCGGCGACGTGCTCGACCGGCGCAAGCTGGCGGTCGGCCTGCTCGGCGCGACCGCGCTGTTCCTCGCGCTGACGGCCGCCGCGCCCAACGGGGCCCTGCTGCTGACCGGTACGGTCGCGGTGGCGCTGACGGCGGTCGGCGCGCAGGTCGTCGTCGGCTACGCCTCCGCCCTCGTCCCGGACGAGCGGCGGGGACAGGCGGTCGCCACGGTGATGTCCGGCATCCTGCTGGGCGGGCTGCTCGCCCGGACCGTCTCGGGCGCACTGGCCACGCTCGGCGGGTGGCGCACGGTGTACTGGGTCAGCGCGGTCCCCGTCGCCGTGATGGCCGTGGCCCTGCACCGCTTCCTGCCCCGCGTCGCCTCGCCGGCCCGCCTGTCCTACCCGGCCCTGCTGCGCTCCTCCCTCGCGCTGCTGCGTGAGGTCCCTCTCCTGCGGAAGCGCTCGGTGATCAGCGCACTCTCCTTCGCCTCGTACAGCGGAACGATCACCGCCGTGACCTTCCTGCTGGCGGGCCCGCCCTACCACTGGTCGGAGGGAAGGATCGGGCTGGTGGGACTCCTCGGCGTGATCGGCGTGGCCACCACGACCTTCGCGGGGAAGCTCAACGACCGCGGCTGGGCCCAGCACGTGACGGCGTCCGGCATCCTGGCGCTCGGCGTCGGGTGGCTGGCGATGCTGGGCGGCGAGCGCTCCCTGCTCTGGCTGGGCCTGGGCATCGTCGTGCTGAACGCCGGGCAGCAGGCCGTGCTCAACAGCAGTCAGACGGTGCTGTACCGGCTGCGTCCCGACGCCCGCAACCGGCTCAACTCGGTGTTCATGACCGCTTTCTTCGTCGGCGGCGCCTCCGGATCCGCGCTGACCACCGTGGTGTGGGCGTGCGCGGGCTGGAGCGGGGTCTGCCTGCTGGGCACGGGGCTTGCCGCCGCCGCGCTGGCGGCGTGGGGGCTGGAGCGCCTCGGCGCGGCGCGCGGTGCCGGCCGATGACCACAAGACGACAGCTCCGCCGGACCGCTTGTCGGCACTCCTGCCCGTCCCGGCCCGCCGCTCAGTGTCCGGCGCGCTCCGCGGCCCGGTCGCCGGACGGCTCCGGGACGCAACGGCCGTCCTGCGTACGGTAGTTCCAGCGGGCACCGTCCCGCACCAGGCGGCGGACGGCGGTCACGAACCGCTCCACGTGCTCGTCCGGGGTCCCCGCCCCGAAGCTGACCCGCACCGCGTTGAGCGAGCGCTGCTCTCCCGGCGCGGCCTCCGGCGCCCCGCACTCACCGGGGGTGTCGCCCTCCTGGCCGAGCAGGGTCCGCAGCAGCGGGTGCGCACAGAAGAGCCCGTCGCGGACACCGATGCCGTACTCCGCGGACAGCGCGGCCGCGAAGTGCGAGCTGTTCCAGCCCTCCACCACGAAGGAGACCACCCCGACCTGGTCGGCGCCGTCACCGAAGAGGGAGAGGACCGTCACTTCCGGGACCTCGGCCAGCCCCGCGCGCAGGCGGCCCAGCAACTCCTCCTCGCGGGCGACCACCTGGTCGAACCCGGCCTCGGACAGGGCGCGGCAGGCCGAGGCGAGGGCGTAGGCGCCGATGACGTTCGGCGAACCGGCCTCGTGGCGGGCGGCGGTGGTGTGCCACTCCACCTCCACGCCGCCGTCCGCGCCGCGCGCGACACTGCGGCTCGCACCGCCGCCCGCCAGGTACGGTTCCGCGCCCTGGAGCCAGTCCGCGCGACCCGCCAGCACCCCGGCGCCGAAGGGCGCGTACAGCTTGTGTCCGGAGAACGCCACCCAGTCCGCCTCCAGTTCGGCCAGGCTGACCGGGCGGTGCGGGGCCAGCTGTGCGGCGTCGAGCACGAGCCGGGCGCCGTGCCGGTGCGCGGACCGGGCCAGTTCGCGGACGGGCCAGACCTCGCCGGTCACGTTGGACGCCCCGGTCACGCACACCAGCTTGGGCCCTGCGGGCGCCCCGTGCAGCGCCGCCTCCAGGGTGGCGACGGCCGCTTCGGGCGAGCGCGGCGCGTCCAGGTAGGTCACCTCGTGGTCGCGCCACGGGAGGAGGGAGGCGTGGTGCTCGGTCTCGAAGACGAACACCCGCGTGCCGGCGGGGAGTACGGACGCGAGCAGGTTGAGGGAGTCGGTCGTGGCCCGGGTGAAGACGACCTGGTCGCCCTCCCGGCAGCCGACGAACTCGGCGACCGTTTGCCGGCTGCGCTCGAACAGCTCCGTCGAGAGCTGTGAGAGGTACCCGGCGCCCCGGTGGACACTGCCGTAGTACGGCGCGTACGCGGCCACCTCGTCCCACACCCGTTGCAGCGCGGGGGCACTGGCCGCGTAGTCGAGCGCCGCGTAGGTCACCTCGCCGCCGGTGACCAGGGGGACACGGACGTCACGGCCGAGGACGGGCAGGGGCGCGCCGGCCCCCTCCTGCGGCTGACCGTCCACGGAACGGGAGGAACCAGAAGAGCCAGGGAAAACAGAGGAACCAGAGGAATCACAGGAATCATAGGAAAACGGTGCAAAGGTGGCGTCGAACGGCATGGCGGAGCTCCCATGGGCGGAGGTGACACCTGGCGGCGCCGGACGGGCGCGGCACACCAGGGGAAGGAAAGGGAAGGGCGGGAAGGGCGGGGCCTGGAGGTACGGCCCTAGCGCATTCGCTTGCTCACGGAAGACTCCCTCGAAGACCAGGACCCCTGGCGGAGAGGGATCCGCGCTTGCCGCAGACCTTGCTGTCCTACGGCCTGGTCATCACCCGGGGCACCCCGCCACGGACGGAGGGTTGCCGGACAGCGGGCCGGGGCCTTTGTCGCTGTCGCTCGTGACCTGCGAGGGAGTATGCCACAGCCCGTTCGCGGCGCGCACGGGTGCGTCCATCATGCGGACGCTGCCCCGTGGGACAGCGGTCAGCCGACGGTTCCGGGGGCGAGGCGGTAACCGCGCCCGGTGACCGTCCGGACGATGCCGGGCGTGCCCAGGGCGCTACCCAGTTCGGCGACGGCATCCTCGACGGCGTGCTCGTCGGCGCCCCTGCCCGGCAGCGCAGGCAGCAGGTCGGCACCGGCCAGGACCTGCCCGGGGTGCCGGGCGAGCTCACGCAGCACGGCCACGGGGCCGGGCCCGACGGGCCGCAGCGCGCCGTCCACGACGGCGGCACTGCCCCGCACCTGAACGGTGTGCCCGGCGGCGGTGAACTGCGGGGCCGCGCCGGGCAGCCGCTCGGACACCTGCCGGACGAGGGCGACGGTACGGAAGCGGTCGGGCCAGTAGGCGGGGACGCCCCGGGCGAGCAGCGGCGCGGCGGTGGTCGGCCCGACGCAGGCGGCGTGCACCCTCTCCCGCAGCGCGCGGGTCAGCGCGTCGCCGGTGCCGTGCTCCTCGGCGCGGGAGTACAGCCCGGTGACGGCCGGTGCGCTGGTGAAGGTGACCGCGTCGACGCCGCCCGCCCTCCCGTCGGCCAGCCGGGCGATCAGCCGGTCGAGGGGCGCGGGGTCGAGCGGGCCTGTCGACCGGTAGACGGGCACCGGGACGACCTCGGCGCCCGCGCCCCGCAGCGTGGCCAGGAAGTCGCGCAGGGGCTCCCCGTGGAGCTGGACGGCGATCCGGAGCCCGGCCACGTCGCTGCGTGCCAGCAGGTGTTCGAGGATGGCGTCCGACGACTCGGAGGCGGGCGAGAAGACCTCGCGCAGCCCGGCGGCGCGGATCGCTCCGCAGGCCTTGGGCCCACGGGCGAGCAGCTCCCCGGCGGCGAGCACCCGGCGGAGGGCCTCGCCGTCGCCCTGACTCCCGGCCGCCTCCAGCCAGCGGCGGAAGCCGATGCCGGTGGTGGCGACGACGACGTCGGGCGGGTGGGCGAGCACCTGCCGGGTGGCGGCGCGGAGTTCCTCGTCGTCGGCGAGGGGGACGATGCGCAGCGCGGGGGCGTGGACGACGTCGGCGCCGCGCCGCTGGAGCAGGGCACCCAGTTCCTCGGCACGGCGGGCGGCCGTCACCGCGACGGTGAACCCGGCCAGCGGCGGCACCGCCGCCGGGCCGGTGCGCTCCGGCGACGGTGGGGTTGCCGGCACGGCGTCTCCTTTCACGGGGGCTGTACGGAGGGACGGACCGCGATGGTCCCATCATCGCGGGACGGCTGCGCACCCGGCCGGTCGGCAGTCCTCTGTGGACCCCTCCTGCGACGTGCGGCGCGGTCGGCTCTCGGCGGCGGACTCACCTCGACGGCACACCGGAGGGAGACCGCCCGGTGGCCGGGCCGACCTCGGCGAGCCAGGCGGCGAGCTTCTCCACCGCGGTGCGGCAACTCCCGCAGCCGGTGGTGGCGCGGGTGGCGGCGGCCAGGTCGGGCGCGCAGCGGGCGCCCCCGTGCCAGGCGGTGCGCAGCGCGGCCTTGGTGACGCTGTTGCAGCGGCACACCAGTGCCTGCTCGGACAGGGCTTCGGGGCTGTCCCCGACTTCGGGCGGCAGTGCGCGGCTCAGCAGGAGAGCCAGCCGGTCGGAGGGGGCGGGTGCGCCCCTGTCGTACAGCTGGACGAGTCCGGCGGCGGCATCGGGGAAGCCGAGCAGGATGGCGCCGGTCACCCGGTCGCCGTGCAGCACCAGCTTGGCGTAGCGCTCGCGTGCCGGGTCCTCCAGCCGGAGGACTTCGGGGCCGCCGTCCTGGGCCGCCTGCCCCGGTACGAGTCCGTCCTCCACGAACGGGTCGCCCAGGCAGGTCAGTTCGATACCGGCAGCCTTCAACCGGGTCACGCGCGGGCTGCCCAGGTAGCGGGCGTGCGGGTCGTCGCCGGTGAGCCGGGCGGCGAGGACGGCCGCCTGCTCCCAGCCGGGCTGGAGCAGGCCGGGGGCGGCGTCGGCACAGTCACCCAGCGCGTGGACACCGGGGTCGGCGGTGGTGAGGGTCTCGTCGACGGCGATGCCGCCCGGGCCGGCCGCCAGCCCGCACGCACGGGCCAGCGCGGTCTCGGGGCGGGCTCCCGTGCACAGCAGCAGCCCGTCCGCCTTCAGCAGGCTTCCGTCGGACAGGTGCAGCCCCTCCCCCGGCTCCCAGCGCACCGCCGCGGTTTCCAGCCGGAGCGCGACACCGACGCGGTGCACCGCGCGGCTGAGCGTCCGCCCACCGGACGGATCGAGCTGGCGGCCCATCGGGTACGGCTCGGGGTGGACGACCGTCACCTCGACACCGCGTGCGACGAGGGCCCGTGCGGCTTCCAGGCCCAGGACCCCGCCGCCCAGCACGACGATCTGCCCCTCGCGGGTCCGGGCACGGTCGGCCAGCCGCTGCAACCGGCGCGCGTCTGCGAGGGTGCGCAGGGTGCAGACCCCCGGGGCGAGGGCGCCGCTCCTGCCGTGCAGGCCCGGAAGCGGGGGCACGACGGCCCGGGCTCCGGTGGCCAGCACCAGCTTGTCGTAGGCGAGTTGCCGGCCGTCTGCGGTGGTGACGGTGCGGGCGGCGCGGTCGACCTCGGTGACGACGGTGCCCGTCTCACCAGTCCGGTCGGCCGAGGCGTCCGGGGCGAGATCCGTCCCGGTCAGAGACCCGGCGAGCAGCCGCGGCAGCAGCACCCGGTTGTAGCCGCCGGTCCGTTCGGCACCCAGCACGGTCAGCCGCACGCGTCGGCCCTCCGGGTCGCGGCGCAGGATCTCCTCCCGCAGCCGTGCCCCGACCATCCCGTTGCCGACCACGACGACATGCGTGTCCCGGCGGCTCACGCGGTCTCCTCCCACCCGGTGTCGCCCGCACGCGCGGACCCGTCCCCGGCCCGCTCCAGCCGTACGGCGCACACCTTGAACTCCGGCATCCGGCTGATCGGATCCAGCGCGGGGTTGGTCAGCGCGTTCGCCGCTCCCTCCCCGGGGAAGTGGAACGGCAGGAACACGGTGTCGGTCCGCATGCCGGACGCATGGCGCACCTGGGCGACGACGGCCCCCCGCCGGGAGACGACACGGGCGTGGGCCCCGTCGTCGAGCCCGGCCCGGTGCGCGGTGTCGGGGTGCACCTCGACGTACGGGCCGGGCACGGCCGCCGCCAGCTCAGGTGTCCGCCGGGTCTGGGCGCCGGACTGGTAGTGCTGGAGCAGCCGCCCGGTCGTCGCGTACAACGGGTAAGCCTCGTCCGGAAGTTCGGCGGCGCCCCGATGCTCGACGGGCAGGAACCGGGCCCGCCCGTCGGGGTGGGCGAACCGGTCGAGGAAGAGCCGGGGCGTCCCGGAGCCCGCCGGGGCCGTGCGGGGACTGCCGCCGGCGGGCTCGCGGCCGGTCCGCGGTGCCGGCCAGTACACCCCCTCCCCTGCCTCCAGCGTCTCCGGGTCGACGCCGGAGTAGTCCGCGGGGCCGCCGTCCGTGGCGCGGCGCAGCTCTGCGAAGACCACGCCGGGGTCGGCGGGGAACTCCGCCGCGGGGCGCCCCAGCCGCCCGGCGAGTTCACGCAGCACGTCGAGGTCGGTGCGGACTCCGCGGGGCGGGGGCTGGGCGGCGCGGCGGCGCAGGACGCGGCCCTCCAGGTTGGTGAGGGTCCCGTCCTCCTCGGCCCACATGGTCACCGGGAGGACGACGTCGGCCAGTTCGGCCGTCTCGGAGCGGACGAAGTCGGCGACCACCAGCAGGTCCAGTGCGCCCAGGCGGGCGGCCACGCGGCGGGAGCGGGGCGCGGAGACGGCGGGGTTGGCGCCCATCACCAGCAGCGCCGCCGGACCGTCCGGAGTGCCGAGCGCGTCCAGGAGCTCCCACGCGCTGCGCCCGGGCCCGGGCAGCGTGTCGGCCGGTACGCCCCACACCCGGGCCAGACGGGCGCGGGCCGCCGGGTCGTCGAGGCGTCGGTAGCCGGGCAGTTGGTCCGCCTTCTGGCCCATCTCGCGCCCTCCCTGGCCGTTGCCCTGGCCGGTCAGGCAGCCGTACCCGGATCCGGGGGTGCCGGGCAGTCCGAGCGCGAGGGCCAGGTCGATCCAGGCGGTGACGGTGTCGACGCCGGTGCTGTGCTGTTCCACGCCGCGGCCGGTGAGGACATGGGCGCGGCGGGCGCCGGCCAGCAGCGCTGCCGCACGGTGCAGGTCCGCGGCGGGCACGCCGGTCAGCCGCTCGGTGCGCTCCGGCCACCAGCGCGCGGCACTGCGCCGTACGTCCTCCCAGCCGGCGGTGCGCTCACGCCGGTAGGCGACGCGCTGGGCGGTGTCGAGGTGGCCGTCCACCAGCGCGGCGTGCAGCACTCCCAGGGCGAGTGCCAGGTCGGTGCCCGGCGTGGGTTGCAGGTGGAGACCCCCGGCGGCGAGCGCAGCCTCGGCGGTGGCCGTCCGCCGCGGGTCGACGACGATCAGGCGGCCGGGGTCGAGGTGTCCCATGAGTGGGGGCATGGTCTCTGCGGGGTTGGCGCCGGCGAGCAGCACGGTCTCGGAGGCGTCCAGGTCGGTGACGGGGAAGGGCAGCCCCCGGTCGAGGCCGAAGGCCCGGCTGCCGGCCGCGGCGGCCGAGGACATGCAGAACCTGCCGTTGTAGTCGATCTGCGAGGTGCCCAGCGCGACGCGGGCGAACTTGCCGAGCGCGTACGCCTTCTCGTTGGTCAGCCCGCCGCTGCCGAAGACGGCCACCGCGTCCGGGCCCCGGGCGGCGCGCAGCTCGGCGAACCGCCGCGCCACCAGGCTCAGCGCCTCCTCCCAGGAGGTCTCCCGCAGCGGGGCGCCCTTGCCGTCCCGCACCAGCGGACGGGTCAGCCGCTCGGGCGAGGTCAGCAGGGCCGCCGACGTCCAGCCCTTCTGGCACAGACCGCCCCGGTTGGTGGGGAAGTCACGCGGGGAGACGGACAGCTCGCCGGAGGGGCCGCTCGGGGTGAGGGTCATGGCGCACTGGAGCGCACAGTAAGGACAGTGGGTGGCGGTACCGGTCCCCGCGCTCACCGCGGTACCTCCCCCACCTCGGAGGCCGGTTCGTAGGCGACCGGTTCGGCGAGGGGCGGGGCACCGTCGCCGGGTGCGGTACGCCTCCCGGTGGGGCGCCGCACGTACGCCGCCCAGGTCACCGCGAGACACAGTCCGTAGAAGGCGAGGAAGGCCACCAGGGCGGGGCGGGCGTCGCCCGCTGTCCGGTACGACTCGCGGAAGGCCAGGTTGATGGCGACACCGCCCAGTGCACCCACGGCGCCGGAGACGGCGATGACGGCCCCGGACATCCGGCGGCTGCGCGCCCGCTCCTCCCCCGGATCGCTGCCCGACTCGACCGCGTCGGCCGCGCGGGCCGCGTAGATCGCGGGAATCATCTTGTAGGTGGACCCGTTGCCCACGCCGGTCAGCACGAACAGCACGACGAAGTCGGCGACGAACAGCGCGTACGACCCGCCCGCCGAGGCCGCCAACGCCCCGCCGGTACCCACCGCGAGGGCCAGGAACGTCCACGCGGTGACACGTGCCCCGCCGTACCGGTCGGCCAGCCGCCCGCCGAGCGGACGGGTGAGCGATCCCAGCAGCGGGCCGAGGAAGGTGAGCGCGGCAGCCTGCACCGGGCTCTTGTCGAAGTCGTTCTGCAGCACCAGTCCGAAGGCGAACCCGAAGCCGATGAAGGAGCCGAACGTGCCGACGTACAGCAGCGAGACGGTCCAGCAGTGCCGGTCGCGCACCGCCGCACGGTAGGCACCGTGGTCGGTGCGCTCCGTGGCGAGGTTGTCCATGTACCGGTGGGCCAGCGCGGCAGCCAGCAGCAGCGCCGGGACGAACAGCAGCGGCAGCACCTGCGCACGCGTGGCCCCGGCGGTCGCCAGCACCAGCAGCCCGAGCAACTGCACCGTGGCGACGCCGAGGTTCCCGCCCCCCGCGTTGAGGCCGAGCGCCCAGCCCTTCTCCCGCTCGGGGAAGAACCGGTTGATGTTGACCATGGACGAGGCGAAGTTGCCGCCGCCCAGCCCCGAGACGGCCGCACACACCAGCAGCGCCCACAGCGGGGTGCCGGGGTCGCGCACCAGCACGGCCGCCGACACCACCGGCACCAGCAGCGCCAGCGCCGAGCACACCGTCCAGGTCCGGCCGCCGTACCGGGTGACCGCGAACCCGTAGGGCAGCCGTAGCGCGGCGCCCACCAGCGAAACGACCGAGACCAGCAGGAACTTGTCGTCCGGCGACAACGCGAAACCTTCCTGCGGCGTGAGGAAGAGCACCAGCACCGACCACAGGCTCCACACCGCGAACCCGATGTGCTCGGCGAACACCGACAGCCACAGATTCCGCCGTGCCACACGGCGCCCCTCCCGGGCCCAGAAGCTGGGCTCCTCGGGTTCCCACCGGGTGATCCAGCCTGCGCTCACATCATCTCCTCCGCTCCGGGGAGCCACGAGGCTACGGCCACGCCGTCACCGGCCGCACATCGCCCCGGCGCCTCGGGAAGGCAGGCGCCCTCCGGCACCGAGCGGCCGGGCCGCCGGCGGCGAGGGCCGGTGGGGTGGAGCAGCAGGACTCCCCGGGCGAGCGATGAGCGCGGCGGGCGGAGGCGGTCTCTACTGAAGAGGCGCCGTACCACGCCGTATCCCCACACCAGGAGGCCGGGACCATGCCACAGCCGCAGAAGATCAGGACGTTCCTCTGGTACGACACGGAGGCCGAGGAGGCGGCGCAGTTCTACGTCTCCCTCTTCCCCGGCTCCCGGGTCCTTCAGGTCACCCGCTACTCCGAGACGGGCCCCGGGACCCCGGGCACGGTGATGACCGTCGCCTTCGAGCTGGCCGGAGTGGAGTTCGTGGCGCTCAACGGCGGCCCGGAGTTCTCCTTCACGGAGGCGATCTCGCTCCAGGTGGACTGCGACACGCAGGAAGAGGTGGACACGCTTTGGGAGAAGCTGACCGCACACGGCGGCCAGGAGGTCCAGTGCGGCTGGCTCAAGGACAAGTACGGGCTGTCCTGGCAGATCGTGCCCCGCAAGCTGTTCGAGCTGCTCAGCTCGGGCAGCCCGCAGCAGGCCGAAGCCGTCACCCGGGCCATGCTCGGGATGAAGAAGCTGGAGATCGCCGGGTTGGAGGCCGCCGCACAGCAGTGAGGCACCCGGTGCGATCGAGCCGCCCCGGGGCAGCCGACCCGGACGGCGGCACCGCACGCACGGACGGCGCCGCACCCGCCGCCTGGAGGACGGGTGCGGCGGCGGGACCTCACCGGCGGTGGCTGGCCTCCACCCACCGCTCCAGCGCCGCCCTGGCGGAACCCGAGTCGATGGACTCGGCGGCCCGACGCATCCCGGCGGCGATCTGCTCCACCAGCGGCGCGTCGGTGGGCGCGAGCGCGGTGAAGGCCGCCGCGGAGTTCAGCAGCACCGCATCCCGTACGGGGCCCTGCTCGCCCTCCAGCAGCCGGCGGGCCACATCCGCGTTGTAGGCGGCATCCGCCCCCCGCAGCGCCTCGACGGGGACCAGCTCGATGCCGACCTCGCGGGGGTCGAAGCTCTCCTCGCGGACCGTGCCGTCCCGCACCGTCCACACGGTGGACGTGGCGGTGGTGGTCAGCTCGTCCAGCCCGTCGTCCCCGCGGAAGACCAGCGCGGAGGAGCCGCGCGCGGCCAGCACACCGGCGATGATGGGGGCCATCCGCGCGTCGGCCACGCCGGTGGCCTGCGCCCGCACCCGGGCCGGATTGGTCAGCGGGCCCAGGAAGTTGAACGGGGTGGCGACCCCCAGCTCCTTGCGGGCGGTGCCCACGTGCCGCAGCGCGGGGTGGAAACGGATCGCGAAGCAGAAGGTGATGCCCGCCTCCGCAGCCACCTCCACCACTCTCTCGGGGCTCAGCTCCAGGTCGACACCGAGCTTCTCCAGCACGTCGGAGGCCCCGCTGGCGCTGGAGGAGGCGCGGTTGCCGTGCTTGACGACCTGCACCCCGGCCCCGGCCACGACGATCGCCGACATGGTGGAGATGTTCACCGTCTTGGCGCGGTCCCCTCCGGTACCGACGATGTCGACGGTGGGGCCCGGCACCTCGATGGTGCGCGCGTGCGCGTACATGGCCCGGACCAGTCCCGAGATCTCCGCGACCGTCTCGCCCTTGGCCCGCAGCGCGACGGCGAACCCCGCGATCTGCGCGTCGGTGGCCTCGCCGCGCATGATGCGGTCCATCGCCCAGGCCGTGGCGTCCTCGCTCAGGTCCTGCCCGGCCAGCAGCGCGCTCAGCACGTCGGGCCAGGTGCGCGCCGCCACGGTGTCGCCTCCGGCGGGGACAGCAGCGCTCATGGGAACCACATCCTGGCTATAGACCGACGCAATGGTGTCCGGCCACCTTATCCGGCCGCACACACGCGGAAGGGGCCCACGGGACGCACCCGTGAACCCCTTCCGCTGTGGCGGACACCTCCGCGCGGTCACCCGCCGCGCCCGGCCCGGTCAGTGGTGACCGTGGCTGCTTTCGATCTCCCGGTACTCCTCCTGCGTGGGCTTGGGGATCTGCCCGGACTCGCCGAAGTAGCCCTTCGAGAGGCGGGCCCGCAGCTTCTGGCCACGGGTGATCTTGCGCCGGACGCCGTTCTCGTCGGTGGCCGGGCCGAGTTCCACCGGCTGGTACTGGTCGTGCGCGGTGAGCGAGTGCAGTGCCTCCTGGGACAGCGGCTCGTGGACCTCCACGAACTCGCCGTGCGGAAGACGCTTGATGGTGCCCGTCTCCCTTCCGTGCAGCACCGTCTCGCGGTCCTTGCGCTGCAGCCCCAGACAGATGCGCCGCGTCACGAAGAACACCAGGACCGGCAGGACGAAGAACGCCACCCGCACGAACCAGGTGATCGCGTTGATCGACAGGTTGAAGTGCGTCGCCCACAGGTCGTTGCCGCCACCGACGAGGAGCACGAAGTACCAGGTGATCCACGCGGCACCGAACCCGGTGCGGGACGGCGCGTTGCGCGGCCGGTCCGCGATGTGGTGCTCCCGCTTGTCCTTGGTGACCCAGGACTCGATGAACGGGTACATCGCGATCACGACGAGCACCAGCGGGAAGACGACCACCAGCGGGATGGCCACGCCGAGCACCAGCGTGTGCCCCCACAGGTTGATCTCCCAGCCCGGCATCACACGGATCAGGCCCTCGGAGAAGCCCATGTACCAGTCGGGCTGCGCGTTGGTGGACACCTGGTCGGCCCGGTAGGGGCCCAGCGCCCAGATCGGGTTGATGGTGAACAGCGCCGCGACGGCCGCGATGACGCCGAAGACCAGGAAGAAGAAGCCACCCGCCTTGGCCATGTACACCGGCAGCAGCGGCATGCCGACCACGTTGGTGTTCTTGCGGCCGGGCCCCGCGAACTGCGTGTGCTTGTGGTAGAAGACCAGGATCAGGTGCGCCACCAGCAGCCCGAGCATGATGCCCGGCAGCAGCAGGATGTGGATCGAGTAGAACCGCGCGACGAAGTCGTCCCCCGGGAACTCCCCGCCGAACAGGAACATCGCCAGGTACGTGCCGACGATCGGCACGGACAGGATGGCGCCCTCCATGAAGCGGACACCGGTGCCGGACAGCAGGTCGTCCGGGAGCGAGTAGCCGGTGAAGCCGGTGAACATGCCCAGGACGAAGAGCAGGAACCCGAAGACCCAGTTGACCTCGCGCGGCTTGCGGAACGCCCCGGTGAAGAAGACGCGCATCATGTGCACGAACATCGCACCGAGGAAGATCAGCGCCGCCCAGTGGTGGATCTGCCGCACGAGCAGACCGCCGCGGACGTCGAAGCTGATGTCCAGCGTCGAGGCGAACGCCTCCGACATCCGGACACCGTTCATCGGGGTGTAGGGGCCGTGGTACTCCACCTCGGTCATCGACGGGTGGAAGAACAGCGTCAGGTACACACCCGTGAGGATGATGATGATGAAGCTGTAGAGCGCGACCTCACCCAGCATGAAGGACCAGTGGTCCGGGAAGATCTTGCGCATGTTGGCCTTGGCGAGGCTGTAGATCCCCAGCCGCCCGTCGGCCCAGTCGGCGACCCGCTCCCCCGCGGGTGCCTTCTTCTTGCCCTCGGCAGCGGCGCTGCCCCGGGCCTCGGTTGCAGTACTCATCCGCGCTCCCAGAAGGCCGGACCGACGGGCTCATCGAAGTCGCCCTGCGCTTCGAGGTAGCCGTCCTTGTTGACGCTGATGTTGAGCTGCGGCAGCGCGTGGCCGGCGGGCCCGAAGAGCACGCGCGCACCGTCGGCCAGGTCGAACGTCGACTGGTGGCACGGGCACAGGACGTGGTGGGTCTGCTGCTCGTAGAGGCTGACCGGGCAGCCCACGTGCGTGCAGATCTTCGAGAACGCGACGATCCCCTCGTGCGACCAGTCCAGTTCCCGCTTGTCCTTGATGTCGTTCGGCTCCAGCCGGACGAGCATCAGGGCCGCCTTGGCGATCTGGGTCTGGAAGTCCTCGTCGTCGTGGTCCAGGCCCTCCGGACGGGCGAAGGTGAGCGAACCGACGGCGATGTCCTCCGGACGCAGCGGCTCGTCGGTGTTCTCGTTGACGAGCAGCTTGCCCTTGGACCACACGGTGTGCCGCAGCTTGTCCCCGGGCATCGGGCCCAGGTCGCGCAGCAGGACGACGCCGGAGAGCGGCACCAGGGCCACCGCGCCGAACATCGTGTTGCGGATCAGCTTCCGCCGGCCGAGGGCCGACTCCTTGGCGCCCTGCTTGAAGTCCGAGATGACCTTCTCGCGCACCTCGGGCTCCGCCGCGATGGCGTGCCGCTCGTCGACCATCTCCTCGTCGGACATCAGGGTGCGGGCCCAGTGGACCGCGCCCGCGCCGATGCAGAAGAGGGCCACGCCCAGGGTGAGACCGAGCGACAGGTTCAGCGCACCGACGTGCCCGAGCGGCCAGACGTAGATGATCTTGTCGATCGGGAAGGCCACGAACGAGGCGATGAAGCCGACCGTGGCCAGCATCGACAGGGTGAAGAGGAAGGCGACGGTGCGCTCGGAGCGCTTGGCCGCCTGCTCGTCGATGTCCTGGATGCGGTGCTCGTGGGGCGGCAGGCCCGGGTCGGCGAACGGGTCGTCCTTGCGGGCCACCGCGCCGTGACCGTGGTCCTGCTCTTCCGGCAGGTTCTCGTCTGACACGTTCTCGTTCTTGTCCGGTCCAGTCTCGCTACTCATGACTTCTTGGCCTTTGCAGTCCGAGCGGCGACCCAGGCGGCGACCGCCACCAGCACGCCGAGGCCGAAGATCCAGGCGAACAGGCCCTCGCTGACGGGGCCGAAGCCACCGAGCTTGAACCCACCCGGGCTCTCGGACTTGTCGCTGTTGACCTCCTTCACGTAGGCGACGATGTCGCGCTTGTCCTTCTCGGGAAGCGCGCCGTCGGTGAAGGACGGCATGTTCTGCGGCCCGGTCTGCATGGCCTCGTAGATGTGCTTGGGATCGACGTCCCCGAGGTCGGGCGCGAACTTGCCGTGGGTGAGGGCACCGCCCTCACCGGTGAAGTTGTGGCACTGCGAGCAGTTCGTACGGAAGAGATCCCCGCCCTTGGCGACATCGGCACCGGACGGGTCGTACGCGTCCTTGGTGGGCTGGCTCGGGCCCGACCCCAGCGAGGCGACGTACGCGGCGAGCTGGTTGATCTCGTCCTGGCTGTAGATGTTCTTCTTCTTCGGCACCTGGGCGCCGGGCTGCTGGGCCGGCATGCGGCCGGTGCCGACCTGGAAGTCCACCGCCGCGGCCCCGACACCGACCAGGCTGGGACCGTCGCTGGTCCCCTGACCGCCCGTTCCGTGGCAGCTTGCGCAACCGGTGGCGAAGAGCTTCTTGCCCTCCTGGATGGCGAGGGACTTACTCGACTCCGGCTTGTCGGCCTTGGCCTCACCCGCGGGAGCGAACGCGGTGTACAGCCCCCCGGTGGCCGCCAGCGCGAAGAGTAGGACGACGAGCGCCGCCAGCGGATGGCGCCGTCGTGCGGAGAGCTTTTTCACGGATTACCCCGGTGTCAGGATCTTCTCGTCGATGCGTGTCTGTCCGTACTGCATCTGGTCCGTCATGACCGTGAGCCGCCTGGGCGGTACGGCGCGCAGCGGTGCCGCGCCCACACGGTCACCGGATCAGGTAGATCGTGGCGAAGAGGCCGATCCAGACAACATCGACGAAGTGCCAGTAGTAGGACACGACGATGGCGGCGGTGGCCTGGTGGTGTGTGAACCGCCTGGCCGCGTACGTGCGCCCCAGGACGAACAGGAAGGCGATGAGGCCGCCCGTCACGTGCATCCCGTGGAAGCCGGTGGTCAGGTAGAACACGGATCCGTACGGACTCGAGGAGAGCGAGGTGCCCTCCTTGACCAGCTCCGTGTACTCGAAGACCTGGCCGCCGATAAAGATCGCACCCATGATGAAGGTGACGATGAACCACGCCCGGAGCTTCTTGACGTCACCGCGCTCGGCAGCGAACACGCCGAGCTGACAGGTGAGCGAGGAGAGCACCAGGATCGTGGTGTTCGTCGCCGAGAACGGAAGGTTCAGCTCGGAAGCGTGTTCCTTCCAGTAATCGGCGCCGGTCACCGACCGGAGGGTGAAGTACATCGCGAAGAGGGCCGCGAAGAACATCAGCTCGGAACTCAGCCAGATGATGGTCCCGACGCTGGTGAGGTTCGGCCGGTTGACCGATGGGTGCGCGTGCCCGGTTTCTACTGCTGTTGCTGTCGCCACGACCGACATTATGTCGGTCGCTTATCCCGGCCTCACTTCGGGGGTCCCGTTCGGTGTGTCAGCGGCGCCCGTGCCCGCCCTGCCCAGCGACGACGGGAGCGGCGCGCCCCTCGTACGGACCGGTATCGAGCTGTGCCGACCGGTGTTGACGGTGCGTCGGAGGGAGTAGCATCCGAGCCCAGCGGTGCACCCGATACGGACGCACGACCCGGGCGTACGACCCGGACGAACAGCGACGCGGAGGAACAATGCAGCCGACCGCCACGGTGCTGGTCTACAGCGACAACGCCATCACCCGCGAACAGGTGCGGCTCGCGGCAGGCCGCAGGCCCGCGCCCGATGCGCCGGAGGTCCGCTACCTGGAGTGCGCGACCCTGCCCGCCCTCCTGGAGGCCCTGGAGGAGCGGCAGGTGGACGCCTGCGTGCTGGACGGGGAGACGGCACCGGCCGGCGGTATGGGCGTGTGCCGCCAGATCAAGGACGAGATCTACGACTGCCCGCCCGTGCTGCTGCTGATCGGACGGCCGCAGGACGCCTGGCTGGCGACCTGGAGCCGGGCCGAGGCCACCGTCTCGCATCCGGTGGACCCGGTGGCGCTGGCCGAGTCGCTGGCGGGCCTGTTGCGCGGACGCGCGGACACCGGGGCGGCACTGGCCCAGGCCTGAGCCGCGGGGCCGCGAGAGAGTCCCACAGCACCCCTCGCGCCCGCCTCCCCTGCCGGGGAGGCGGGCGCGGTGTCGTGCGGCCACGGGCGGCGCCCGGTGGCCGCCGCCCTGTGGCGGGTCACACCTGGGGGCGCAGCGGTGCCGCGTCCGCCTGGCCGCTGCCCTCGTGTCTGTCGTTGTGCACGGCGCTGCCGGCCTGCCACTTCTTCCAGCTCATGTTCCAGTCGCCGATGCCGTTGCCGAAGGGCGCCATGGTGTCGCCTGCGGTGTTGATGTGCCGCACGACGTCGCCCCGGTGCACGGTCTCGAAGAACCACTTGGCGTTGGCGCTGCTCATGCCGGTGCAGCCGTGGCTGGTGTTGGAGACGCCCTGCGAGCCGACCGACCAGGGGGCGCCGTGGACGTACTCCCCGCTGTCGGTGAGCCGGGTGGCCCAGTGGACACCGAGGTCGTAGAAGTCACCGGCCCCGATGCTGGCGCTGGTCATCCGGACGAACGGCTCCTTGGTGAGGATCACCTTGACGCCGTTGCGGGTCTCGTAGCCCGACTTGCCGGTGGTGATGGGTATGGTGCGGATCTTCCGGCCGTTCTTGGTGACCGTCATCTCCAGCGAGTCGGCGTCCGCGACCGCGACGATGCTGTCGCCGGTGTTGATCCGGACGGACTTCGCCGCTCCCCCGTAGAGGCCGTCGCGCACCTTCAGCCCTTTGAGTGAAGAGCTGAGCGTGATGCTGGCGTGCGCAGGCCAGTAGGAGCTGGGGCGGTAATGGAGCTCCTTGCTGTCCACCCAGTGCCAGGCGCCCTCCACATGGGGCTGCGAGTCGACCTTGAGCGCGCGCTCGACCAGCTCGCGCTGCGCGGGGTTCTTCACGGGCTGGCTCAGCTCGGCCGTCAGTGGCATACCGACGCCGTAGTTGCCGCTGTCCGGCCCCAGCTTCACGTCGAGGCGCTTGGCGGAGGCGCCCTTGGTGGCGAAGCGGAGCGAGCGCCGTCCGGGGGCGCCGTCCTGGTTCTCCGTGCCGACCTGGACGGTGTAGCGGGCGCCGGCCGCCAGCGAGCCGGTGCTGTGCCATTCCTTGCCGTCGGCGGACAGCTCGCCCGCCACCACCCGCCCCGAGGCGTCGGTGGCGAAGACGTCGGTGAGGGTGTCGCCGTTCTCGGCGGTGACCTTCAGCGGCTTGGCCGGGTCGACATCGCTGCTGTCCGCGGCGGCGCTGACGGAGACGGAGTCGGTGGCGTCGTAGGGAGCGGAGGCGAGCGGGTCGTCGCTGCTGTCCCCGGTGCCACAGGCAGCGAGTCCTATGGAGAGGGGGGCCAGCAGCAGGACGCAGCTCTTGACCGTCCGGCGCTTGGTTCGGGTCAGTGTTGCGGGGGTCAGGACCCCTCGGGATATCGCAGTACGCGGCCTGTGACTCATAGGGCCAAAATATGAATAATCGTCAATTCGGGCGCGCTGGATGCGTACGAACGGGTCGGCCCCCCGGAGTGTCGGGGGGCCGATCCTTGCTGTTCGGTTGCTGTTCGGTTGTCGCCGTGGTGCGGGTGCGGCGTGCGGGTGGGGCCGCCACGGGGTGGCGGCCGGCCCTCACTGGGTGCGGTTCTGCCCGTGGTAGTACTCGAACACCCAGCCGAAGAGGCCGATCAGCAGCAGCGGCGCGGAGAAGTACACCAGCCACCAGCCGAGGGCCACGCCCAGGAAGGCGAAGGCTCCGCCGAGCCCGAGCGCCAGCGGCTGCCAGCTCCACGGGCTGAAGAAGCCCACCTCGCCGGCGTCGTCCGCGACATCGGCATCCGGACGGTCCTGCGCTCCGGTGTCCACCCGGCGCGCGGTGAACGCCAGGTAGTAGCCGACCATGATCGACAGGCCGAAGGCCAGGAAGAGGGCGACGGTGCCCACCGGCTCCTTCGACCAGAGCCCGTAGGTGATGGCGACCGCCAGCAGGAAGACCGCCAGCCACAGGAACAGCTTGCCCTGGATCTTCACTTCCCGGCCTCCTTGCTGCCGGCGAGCGCCTTCTCGTCCCGGTCGACGTTCTCCAGCTCGTCGAGAGCGGCGATCTCCGGGTGGTGCAGGTCGAACGCCGGGGATTCGGAACGGATGCGGGGCAGGGTGAGGAAGTTGTGCCGCGGAGGCGGGCAGCTCGTCGCCCATTCGAGCGAGCGGCCGTAGCCCCACGGGTCGTCGACCTCGATCTTCTTGCCGTACTTGTGCGTCTTCCACACGTTGTAGAAGAACGGCAGCATCGACATGCCCAGCAGGAACGAGCTGATGGTGGAGATGGTGTTCAGCGCGGTGAACCCGTCGGCGTTCAGGTAGTCGGCGTACCGGCGCGGCATGCCCTCGGCGCCCAGCCAGTGCTGCACGAGGAAGGTGCCGTGGAAGCCGATGAACAGCGTCCAGAAGGTGATCTTGCCGAGCCGCTCGTCCAGCATCTTGCCGGTGAACTTCGGCCACCAGAAGTGGAACCCGGCGAACATCGCGAAGACCACGGTGCCGAAGACGACGTAGTGGAAGTGCGCGACGACGAAGTACGAGTCCGAGACGTGGAAGTCCATCGGCGGCGAGGCGAGGATGACGCCGGTCAGACCGCCGAAGGTGAAGGTGATCAGGAAGCCGATCGTCCACAGCATCGGCGTCTCGAAGGACAGCGAGCCCTTCCACATGGTGCCGATCCAGTTGAAGAACTTCACGCCGGTGGGTACCGCGATCAGGAAGGTCATGAAGGAGAAGAACGGCAGAAGGACGCCGCCCGTCACGTACATGTGGTGCGCCCAGACCGTCACGGACAGGCCCGCGATGGCGATGGTGGCGCCGATCAGGCCGATGTAGCCGAACATCGGCTTGCGGCTGAAGACCGGGATGACCTCGGAGACGATGCCGAAGAACGGCAGCGCGATGATGTACACCTCTGGATGGCCGAAGAACCAGAACAGGTGTTGCCAGAGCAGTGCTCCGCCGTTCGCGGCATCGAACACATGTGCCCCGAATTTTCGGTCCGCCTCCAGGGCGAACAGCGCGGCGGCCAGCACCGGGAAGGCCAGCAGCACCAGCAGACCGGTCAGCAGCACGTTCCAGGTGAAGATCGGCATGCGGAACATCGTCATGCCGGGTGCGCGCATGCAGATGATCGTGGTGATGAAGTTGACCGAGCCGAGGATCGTGCCGAAGCCCGACAGCGCCAGACCCATGATCCACATGTCGGCGCCGACGCCCGGCGAGCGGACCGCGTCGGACAGCGGCGAGTAGGCGAACCAGCCGAAGTCGGCGGCGCCCTGCGGGGTGAGGAAGCCGCCCACGGCGATGACCGAGCCGAACAGGTAGAGCCAGTAGGCGAACATGTTCAGCCGCGGGAAGGCCACATCGGGCGAGCCGATCTGGAGCGGCATGATCCAGTTGGCGAAACCGCTGAACAGCGGGGTGGCGAACATCAGCAGCATGACAGTGCCATGCATGGTGAACGCCTGGTTGAACTGTTCGTTCGACAGGACCTGCATGCCCGGCCGGGCGAGCTCGGCGCGCATGAGCAGCGCCATGACGCCGCCGATGATGAAGAAGACGAACGACGTGATCAGGTAGAGGCTGCCGATCGTCTTGTGGTCCGTGGTCGTCAGCCACGAGACCACGACGTTGCCGGGTCGCTTACGGCGCGTCGGCGATGCCGCCTCGGCCGTCGCGGCAGCGGCACCCTGGGGTTCGTTGAGGATGCTCACGGGTTATTCGTCTCCGCATTCTTGGCGCCGCCCGTGGTGGCGGTGCCCGCCGGGATGTAGCCGGTCTGGCCCTTCTTCGCCAGATCCTCCAGGTGCTTCTGGTAGCGCTCCGGGGAGACGATCTTCACGTTGAAGAGCATCCGGGAGTGGTCGACGCCGCACAGCTCGGCGCACTTGCCCCGGTAGGTGCCCTCCTTCTTGGGGGTCACCTCGAAGCGGTTGACATGGCCCGGGATGACGTCCTGCTTCATCAGGAACGGCAGGACCCAGAAGTCGTGGATGACGTCACGGGAGGTCAGGATGAACTGGACCTTCTCGCCCTTGGGCAGCCACAGGGTCGGGCCCGGGTTGTCGTTCTGCGGGTTGCGCTCCCCCGGGGTGCCGGCCTCGTAGACACCTTCGGCGCCCTTGGGGAAGCCCTTGGTCATCCGGTCCGGGATGGCGCTGAGCTCCTTGTGGAGGCTGTCCTTGGTGGTGACGTCCGTCTTGGGGTCGCCGTCCACGTCCTCGACGTAGTTGAAGCCCCAGCTCCACTGGTATCCCACGACGTTGACGACGTGGTCGGGCTTCTTCGAGGTCGCCATCAGCTTTGTCTCGTCCCGCGCGGTGAAGTAGAAGAGCACCGCGACGATGATGATGGGGACCACGGTGTACAGCGCCTCGATGGGCATGTTGTACCGCGTCTGGGCGGGGATCTCCACCTTGGAACGCGAGCGCCGGTGGAAGACGACGCTCCAGATGATCAGACCCCACACCAGCACGCCCACGGCGAGCGCGGCCGCCCAGGAGCCCTGCCACAGGGAGAGCACCCGCGGCCCCTCCTCGGTGACCGGGGTGGGCATTCCGAGGCGGGGGAAGTCTTTGGATGTGCAACCGGTCGCGGTCGCCAGGACCAAGCCCGCGGTCAGCGCCTGCAGCAGCTTCCGCCGCATCGGGCGCCGCGATGTGGGGGTGCCACCCGCGGCCGCCCTGCGGCCGTGGGGGAGGTCGGAGCCGTTGGGACTCACGTAGCGCCTTCCCGAGAGTCTCGCCCGCGTCGCGGTCGGGCGCGGCCCTCTTACGTGGTCGGGCGCCGGCCCAGCGCGGGCAGGGGTTTGGATGTTTATGCGGACCAAACCCTAGCCGACGCCATTTGGGCCCGCGCGGGGAGGGGGCGTAACGCGCCGCGTACCACCCCGATGGGGTGGGACACCGCCTGAGCACTGCGGAACTGACGGTTCGCCGCCCCGCGGAGCACCCGCGCGGACAGCCCCTGGGACGGTCCCCCGGACGGCCCTGCGGACGGTGCCGCGGGCGGGGGAACGCGGGGGAACGCCGTGACCTTCCGGGTGCTTTCGGCAAGCTTTCCGCACCGCGTACGCCGCGCGGCGACGGGGCGGTTCGCGCGGTGAACCGGCCGGAGGCGGTGACGGTAGCGTGCGGATGTGTCCTTCTTCGATGCCGCCTCCTCGCTCCCGCTGCACCCCGTCGCCCGGCAGGCGTTGCTGGCGTCGCTGGAGGAGGGCTGGGCCGATCCGGCGCGGCTGCACCGCGAGGGGCGGCGTGCGCGGCTCCTGCTGGACGCGGCGCGGCAGAGCGCCGCCGAGGCGGTCGGATGCCGCCCCGACGAGCTGCACTTCACCGCTTCCGGCACCCAGGCGCTGCACTCCGGGATCGCGGGCGCACTCGCCGGGCGGCGGCGGGTGGGCCGCGAGTTGGTCGTCTCCGCCGTCGAGCACTCCGCCGTCCTGCACGCAGCCGAGGCCCACGAGCGGACCGGCGGCACCGTGCGCCAGGTCGGCGTGGAGCGTACGGGACAGGTGGACGCACAGGAGTGGGGGGAGGCGCTCGGCGCGGAGTGTGCGCTGGCCTGCCTGCAGTCCGCCAACCACGAGGTGGGCACCGTCCAGCCGGTGGCTCAGGCCGCCGCCCTGTGCGCGGGCTCGGGCGTGCCCCTGCTGGTGGACGCCGCACAGTCCCTGCCCTGGGGGCCGGTGCCGGGCGACTGGTCGCTGCTGACGGGGAGCGCGCACAAGTGGGGCGGGCCCGCGGGGGTCGGCCTGCTGGTCGTGCGGAAGGGCGTGCGGTTCGCGCCGGCGGGGCCGGCCGATCCGCGCGAGGCCGGACGCGCCCCCGGCTTCGAGAACATCCCCGCCGTCGTCGCCGCGGCTGCCTCGCTGCGGGCCGTGCACGCCGCGGCGGAGGCCGAGGCCGTCCGGCTGCGGGCCCTCGTCGACCGGATCAGGGCCCGGGTGCCCGCGCTGGTGCCCGAGGTGGAGATCGTCGGCGACCCGCACCTGCGGCTGCCGCACCTGGTGACGTTCTCCTGCCTGTACGTGGACGGGGAAGCGCTGCTGCACGCGCTCGACACCGCCGGGTTCTCCGTCTCCTCCGGCTCCTCGTGCAGCTCCGGCACCCTGACGCCGAGCCACGTGCTGCGGGCCATGGGGGTGCTCTCGGAGGGCAACGTACGCGTCTCGCTGCCGCCGGGCACGGGCGAGGAGGAGGTGGAGCGGTTCCTGGAGGTGCTGCCCGGCGTCGTGGCGCAGGTGCGCGGCCGGCTCGCGGGAGGGCCCCCACACGAGGATCCCGCCCTGGCCGCGGACTCCGCGGGGGAGGTCACCGTCGATGCGCGGGGCAAGCTGTGCCCGCTGCCCGTGATCGAGCTCGCGAAGGTCATCGGCGGGGTGCCGGTGGGCGGCGTGGTACGGGTGCTCGCCGACGACGCGGCCGCCCGCCTGGACATCCCCGCATGGTGCGAGATGACCGGGCACGCCTACGAGGGCGGCGAGGGCGACACCTTCCGGGTACGGCGGACGGCCCCCTCCTCCTGACGGGGGCCGTCGCCCGGGGCCTCGGCCCCGGTGGTGCCGGTCCTTGCGGCACGGTGGCGTCCTGACCGGGTGGTGCCGGCCGTCAGACCAGGTGGGCCTGGACCTCGGTGGCGGCGTCGTGGCCGTAGGCCTTGGTGAAGCGCTCCATGAAGTGGGCGCGCTGCAGCTCGTACTCCTGCGTGCCGACCGTCTCCACCACGAGCGTGGCCAGCATGCATCCGACCTGCGCGGCGCGCTCCAGGCCGACGCCCCAGCTCAGGCCGGACAGGAAGCCCGCGCGGAAGGCGTCGCCGACGCCGGTGGGGTCGGCCTTCTCCCGTTCCTCCGCGACGCCGACGACGACGGGGTCCTGGCCGGCCCGGTCGATGCGGGCGCCCCTCTTCCCGAGCGTGGTCACGCGGGTGCCGACCTTCTGGAGGACCTCCTCGTCGCTCCAGCCGGTCTTGGTCTCGATGAGCTCCTTCTCGTACTCGTTCGAGAACAGGTAGGTGGCGCCCTCGGTCAGCTGCCGGATGCCCTCGCCGTCCATGCGGGCGATCTGCTGCGAGTAGTCGGCGGCGAAGGGGATGCCCCGGGTGCGGCACTCCTCGGTGTGCCGGATCATGCCCTCGGGATCGTCGGCTCCGATCAGGGCGAGGTCGAGGCGGCCCACCCGGTCGGCCACGTGCTTCAGTTCGATGTGCCGGGCCTCGCTCATGGCGCCGGTGTAGAACGAGCCGATCTGGTTGTTGTCCTGGTCGGTGGTGCACACGAAGCGCGCCGTGTGGGCCACCTCGGAGATGCGGACGGACTCGGTGTCCACGCCGTGGCGTTCCAGCCAGGCGCGGTACTCCTCGAAGTCCTCCCCCGCGGCGCCGACAAGGACCGGCCGGGCCCCCAGCTGGCCCATGCCGAAGGCGATGTTGGCGCCGACACCGCCCCGGCGGATCTCCAGTCGGTCGACGAGGAAGGAGAGCGAGACCGTGTGCAACTGGTCGGCGACCAGTTGGTCGGAGAAGCGCCCCGGGAAGGTCATCAGGTGGTCGTTTGCGATGGAGCCGCAGACTGCGATACGCACGACGAATTCTGCTCCTGAGAGACATCGGGTACCTCCGTACGCCCAGCGCACGGAGGAAAGGCGCCAGCAACGCTACCCGCTGGACCCGCCGAGTCGAACAGGACACAATCACCTCATAGCACATCCTTTCGGACCCTTCGCCGGTACGTCGAGCGTGCAGCGGGCCCGTCGGCGGGGAACCGTCCGCTCCCCCGTCCCGTCCCACTCACGTCCCCCGCATGAGGGGGAACGGCCTGAGCGGAGTCTCAGGGACGCGGAGTCAAAGGAGTTTTCGGTGAGTACAGACCAGTCCCCCAGGACCGAGGACCGGCCGGCACGCCGGAGCAGGCGACGGCAGGCCGCAGTCGTCTCCGTGGCCGCCGCGGTCCTGCTGGCCGGCGGGGGCGGTGCGTACTGGGCGTCCACCGCCTTTTCCGACAGCACGGACGACTCGGACGGCGCGGCAGCCGGCGGCAACCCGCCCAAGCTGGCACTGGACGGCACCGCCGCCTCCGCACACGACGACAAGGGCATCGCACCCGGCGAGCCCATGGGCCCGCACGGCTACCGCGCCGAGGGCAAGCTGCCGGGTGGCCCCGACTCGGCCGCCGTCCGCCGCACCGGCCACGAGGTGAGCAAGGCGCAGGCGACGAAGCTGGCCGAGGCGCTGGAGATCAAGGGCACCGTCACCGCCGACGACGGCCGCTGGCGGGCGGGCGGCAGCGACCGGGACAAGGGCCCCAGGCTCACCGCCGAGCGCGGCAAGGACGGCGGCGCCTGGACGTACCAGAACGGCACCACCGTGCCGCTGGACGCCGACGCCTCCCCCGAGGCGCAGCCCGATCCGGACGGCAAGCCGCTCTCCGAGAAGAAGGCGAAGGACGCCGTACGTCCCGCCCTGCGCGCACTCGGCATGAAGGACGCCGGCCTGAAGGCCACCTCGCCCGTCGGCGGGACCCGCACGGTGACCGCCTCCCCCAAGGTCGACGGGCTGCCCACACACGGCTGGGACAGCACCTTCGTGGTGGACGGCAAGGGCGCGGTCACCCGGGCGCAGGGCAGCTTCAACCAGACCCGCAAGGGCGAGGCGTACCCGGTGATGAGTGCCACCGCGACGCTGGACCAGCTGAACAAGGCCAGCCAGTCGCGCGGCGGCTCCCGCACCACCACGAGCGGGGGGAAGGACGAGCCGGCCGGTGTCGGTGACGCCACCTTCGGCCTGTCGCTGGAGCGCTCGCACGGGGAGCCGCTGCTCGTCCCGGCGTGGCTGTACGAGGTGCAGCGGCCGGGCCACGGCGGCGACATGGAGGTCACCCACCCCGCGGTGGACCCCCGCTATCTGAAGCCCGCGAAGACCTCCGGGCACCAGCCCTCGAAGCCCGGCGAGGGCCAGGGCAAGGAACACGGCAAGGGCGACACCGGCGCGGGGCACGGCACGGGTTCCGCCCAGGCGATCGAGTCGTACGCGGAGGACGGGCGCACGCTCAAGCTCCGCTTCTGGGGCGGGGTGTGCCACACCTACAAGGCGACGGCCGACGAGTCCGGCTCCTCGGTGAAGGTCAAGCTCGACGCCGAGAAGAAGAAGGGCAAGAACGTCTGCGTGAAGATCGCCAAGCGGCAGACCGTCGAGGTGAAGCTCGACAAGAAGCTCGGTGACCGTACGGTCGTGGACGCCCGGGACGGCGAGAAGCTGCCGCACAAGGCGTCCGACCGGTCGGCGGAGCACACGTCCGGCTAGCACGTCCGGCTAGTCCGCAGAGCACCACCGGCGGCCGGCCGCCGGCTGCCGGTGGAGCGGAAGCCGTCCGGAACCGACAAGGGCGGCGGACTCCTGGTGGGGGGAGTCCGCCGCCCTTGTCATGCCCGGAGGCGCCGCACGCCGGGTGCGGCCGCCCGGATCAGTTGAAGGAGTCGCCGCAGGCGCAGGAGCCGGTGGCGTTCGGGTTGTCGATCGTGAAGCCCTGCTTCTCGATGGTGTCGACGAAGTCGATGGAGGCGCCACCGAGGTAGGGGGCGCTCATCCGGTCGGTGACGACCTTGACGCCACCGAAGTCCTTGACCACGTCGCCGTCGAGCGAACGCTCGTCGAAGAAGAGCTGGTACCGCAGGCCCGAGCAGCCACCCGGCTGGACGGCGACGCGCAACGCCAGGTCGTCGCGGCCCTCCTGCTCCAGCAGGCTCTTGACCTTCGCGGCGGCGGCGTCGGACAGGATGATGCCCTCGCTTACAGCGGTCTCGTCCGAAACGGACATCTGCTTCTCTCCCGGGTTGTACGGACTGCTCTCTTACCGTCGGCTCAACCGACGGCATCCCGGATTCATTCCAGGAGTGGTCACTTCATGCTCGCACACCGCCGAAGCGATCGGGAATGCGTCACATCGACGCGATCGGCATCGTCAAAGTGACGTGAAGCCGCTATGATAGATAACGTCACTTAGACGAAAAGCCGGTTCGTCCCGGCTGTCGGGTGGCCCAGGACGATCAGAACACCGACAGAGCCGACAGAAAGGGCTGGTCCTGTGAGTGCCACCCAGCCGCTGGACGTGCAGCCGAGCGCGCTCGCGCTGCTGCTGCTCGGCCGCGAGGCCGACCCCAGGAGCGAACGCGGGGTCGAATGCCCCGGCGACCTCCCCGCCCCCTCCGACCCGGACCTGGTGGCCCGGGCACGCGCCGCGAAGGAGAAGCTCGGCGACCGCGTCTTCGTCCTCGGACACCACTACCAGCGCGACGAGGTGATCGAGTTCGCCGACGTCACCGGCGACTCCTTCAAGCTGGCCCGGGAGGCCGCGGCCCGCCCCGAGGCGGAGTACATCGTCTTCTGCGGCGTGCACTTCATGGCCGAGTCCGCCGACATCCTCACCTCCGACGCCCAGCAGGTCGTGCTGCCCGACCTGGCCGCCGGCTGCTCCATGGCCGACATGGCCACCGCCGAGCAGGTCGCCGAATGCTGGGACGTCCTGACCGAGGCCGGTGTCGCCGCGGCGACGGTGCCCGTCGCCTACATGAACTCCTCCGCCGACATCAAGGCCTTCACCGGCCGGCACGGCGGCACCATCTGCACCTCCTCCAACGCCCGGCGCGCCCTGGACTGGGCGTTCCAGCAGGGCGAGAAGGTGCTGTTCCTGCCCGATCAGCACCTCGGCCGCAACACCGCCGTCCGCGACATGGGCATGTCCCTGGACGACTGCGTCGTCTACAACCCGCACAAGCCGGGCGGCGGCCTGCCCCCCGGGCAGCTCCGCGACGCGAAGATGATCCTGTGGCGCGGCCACTGCTCCGTGCACGGCCGCTTCTCGCTCGACTCCGTCGAGGACGTCCGCGCGCGCATACCCGGCGTCAACGTGCTCGTCCACCCCGAGTGCCGGCACGAGGTCGTCGCCGCGGCCGACCAGGTGGGCTCCACCGAGCACATCATCCGGGCCCTGGAGGAGGCTCCGGCCGGTTCCAGGTGGGCGGTCGGCACCGAACTCAACCTCGTGCGGCGGCTGGCCGACCGCTTCGGCGCCGCCTCGGCGGGCGGCAAGGAGATCGTCTTCCTCGACCGCACCGTCTGCTTCTGCTCCACCATGAACCGCATCGACCTCCCCCACCTCGTGTGGGCCCTCGAATCCCTGGTTGAGGGGACCGTCGTCAACCGCATCCAGGTCGACGCCCGGACCGAGAAGTACGCCAAGCTGGCGCTGGAACGGATGCTGGCGCTCCCCTAGGAGCACACCGGTAGCCTGCGGCGCATGCTGCTGCGACCCGTCCGGGACACCGAAGAAGACGCAGAAACCGTACGGAAGCTGAGCGAGGCGGCGTTCGGGGCCTCCCACGCGCTGAAGGGAGACACCCCCGGGCCGTCGCCGTCGGCCGCGCGGGCGGGCCGGAGCCGCGAGAAGATCCGGCACATCGCGCGGCACGACCCCGCGGGAAGCTGGATCGCCGAGGACGAGGCCGGGCAGGCCGTCGGAGCGGCACAGTCCCACATCCGCGAGGGCACCTGGGGGCTCGCCCTGCTCGTCGTCCTGCCCGGAACCCAGGGCAAGGGCGTGGGACGTGCCCTGCTCCAGCGCGCGCTGGAGTACGGGCGCGGGTGCCTGCGCGGAATCATCTGCTGTTCGCGGCACCCCGCCGCCGCGCGGGTCTACCGGCAGGCCGGGTTCGAGCTGCACCCCACGGTCCGGATGCGCGGGGTCGTCGACCGCGACAGGTTGGGGGCGCTCGACGGTGCGGCCGTGGCAGGGTCGTCGCGGGACCAGGACATGCTCGACTCCGTCGACCGGCGGCTGCGAGGTGGGGCGCACGGGCCCGACCACGCGTATCTGATGCGGCACCATCGGCTTGTCGTCGCGGACGACCTGGCCGGGAGCGGGTACTGCTACATCGGTGACGACGGCAAGGTCGCCTTGCTCGGTGCGACGTCGCGGCGGCTGGCCACGCGGGTGCTGAGCGCGGCGTTGCTCGGGGTGGACGAGGGGGTTGTCGTGGAGGTGCACGACGTCACCGCGGAGCAGCAGTGGGCTGTCGACGTGGGGCTCCGAGCCGGTCTGGAGCTCCGCTCCGAGGCCTTCGTCTGTTTCCGGGGTATGCGCCCCCCGGCCCCCTACATCCCCTCCGGCGCCTTCCTCTAGCCCCTTGCAGCCGTTGGGGAGGAGCCGCGCCGACGCCCGTCCGGCGGGGACGAAGGGGTTGGGGCGGAGCCCCGAGAATGAGAGGTCATCGGGGCCGGGGCCCCGAGCAGTGGACAAGGGGAAGCAAAAGCGCGGGCGCCCCCGCCATGAGTGGGAGTCATGACAGGGGCACCGTGGTGGACGGGAAGCGGTCAGGAGGAGGCGGAGGTCTCCACGAGTGGGGACTCGCGGCTCGCAGGGGACTCCCCACCGCCCGGCGGACCGCCTCGCTTGGCGGCCTTCTTCGCAGCACGCCGTTCCTTACGGAGCTCCACCATGGCGTACAGGGTGGGCACCAGCAGAAGGGTGAGGAGGGTGGAGGTGATCAGCCCACCGATCACCACCACGGCCAACGGCTGCGAGATGAACCCGCCGTCACCGGTGACGGCGAGCGCCATCGGCGTCAGCGCACAGATGGTGGCGAGGGCCGTCATCAGGATGGGCCGCAACCGGTGCCGGCCCCCCTCGACGACGGCGTCGATGACGCCGTACCCCTGCCGCCGGTACTGGTTGATCAGATCGATCAGCACGATGGCGTTGGTGACGACGATCCCGATCAGCATCAGCATGCCGATCATCGCCGGGACCCCCATCGGGGTACCGGTCAGCACCAGCAGGCCGAGGGCCCCGGTGGCGGCGAACGGGATGGACACCAGCAGGATCAGCGGCTGGATCAGCGACCGGAAGGTCGCCACCAGCAGCAGGAAGACCACGGCGATGGCCGCCAGCATGGCCAGCCCGAGCGAGGTGAAGGCCTCGTCCTGGTCCTGGGAGAGCCCGCCGATCTCCGCGGTCGCGCCCTTGGGCAGGTCCAGGGAGTCGATCTCGGACTGGAGCGCGGTGCCGACCGCGCCGGTGTTCTCCCCGGTCGGCTTGGCCGTGATCGTCGCAGCGCGGGCACCGTCGATGCGGGTCATCTGGACGGGCCCGTCGACGGTGCGGACGTCGGCGACCTGCCCGAGGGTGGCCTTGCCGAGCGGCAGCTTCTTGAGCTGGGCGACGGTCTCGGCGGGCTGCGGGGAGCGGACCACCACGTCGCGTTCGGTGTCGTCGAGCACGGCGGTGCCGGACTTGGTGCCGGTCACGGCCTGGGTGACGGCCTGCCCGAGCGCGGCGTCGTTCAGCCCGTACTTCGCGGCGGCCGGTTTGGCCTTGACGGAGATGCGGGGTACGGACTGGGCGAGGTCGGACTGGACGTCGGTGACGTCGTCCAGCTTCGCGACCTTGGCGCGCACCTGCTCGGAGGCCTTCTTGAGCACGTCCTGGTCGCCGGCCTTGACGACGACGCTCAGGTCCTGGCCGCCGAAGCCGTCGTCGGCCCCGACGGTGGTGTCCCCGATGGCGGGGCCGAGCTTGTCGAGCCCGTCGTGGACGGCCTTCTCGACCTTCGCGCTGTCCGCGGACTCCTTCAGCTTGACCTGGTAGGAGGCCTGGTTGGCGCCGGTGCCGCCGCCGAAGGCGGCCATCAGCCCCGCGGAGCCGACGGTGACCTGGTAGTCCTCGACGCCGTCGACGCCGGAGAGCACCTTCTCGACCCTCTTGGCCTGGGTGTCGGCGGCGTCCAGGCTGCTGCCGGGCGGCAGCTCCTGCTTGATGGAGAGCTGCTGGGTCTCGCCCTGGTCGAAGAAGTTGGTCTTCAGGAGCGGGGCCATGCCGAAGGTGGCGACGAGGACGACGACGGCGATCAGCAGGCTGGTGAGCCGGCGGCGCGTGGCGAAGCGGAGGACCGGCACGTACAGCTTCTGCAGCGGGCTGTGCGACTCCTTCTCCTCCGACTTGCGGCGCTGTTCGGCCGGGTCGAGCCCGCGCAGCGCCTTGGGGGCCCGCAGGAACCAGTAGGACAGGACGGGCACGACCGTCAGCGACACCAGCAGCGAGGCGAGCAACGCGACGGTGATGGTGAGGGAGAAGCCGCCGAAGAGGGCGCCGACCATGCCGCCGACGAACGCCATCGGCAGGAAGACCGCCACGGTCGTCAGCGTGGAGGAGGTGATCGCCCCGGCGACCTCCTGGACGGCGTCGAGGATGGCGGTGGTGCGTTCCTTGCCGTACGCCAGGTGCCGTTTGATGTTCTCCAGGACGACGATGGAGTCGTCCACCACGCGGCCGATGGCGATGGTCAGGGCGCCCAGCGTCAGCATGTTGAGCGACAGGTCCTGCGTCCACAGCACGATCAGCGTCAGCACCACCGACAGCGGGATGGAGACCGCGGTGACCAGCGTGGAGCGCAGCGACAGCAGGAAGACGAGGATGACGACGACGGCGAAGACCAGGCCGAGCATGCCCTCGGTGGTCAGCGAGCTGATCGAGTCGGAGACCTGCGGGCCCTGGTCGGACACGACGGTCAGTTCGGCGCCCTTGCCGAGGTCGTCGCGAAGCTGCGGCAGCTTGTCCTTGACGGCGTCGGAGATGTCCACTGCGCTGCCGTCGTTGTTCATGGTGACGGAGACGGAGAGGCTGCGCTGACCGTTGGTGCGGGTCAGCGAGGTGGCCTTCTCGGGGCTCTCCTGGACGGTGGCGACGTCGCCGACGGTGACCGGCCCCCGCCCGCCCTTGCCCGGGACGGCCAGGTCCTTGATCTCCTTGAGGGAGGTGAAGCCGTCACCGACCTGGACGGTTCTGCTCTTGCCGCCCTCGTCGAAGGAGCCCGCGGGCAGCGAGGCACCGCCCGCCTGGAGGGCCTTGGACAGGTCGGCGGGGCTCAGCCCGGCCGCGGCCAGCTTCCTGGTGTCCGGGGTGACGGCGACCTGGAGGTCCTGCACCCCGTCGACGGTGACCTGGCTGACGCCGTCGATGTCCTTGAGCACCGGCACCACGGAGGTGTCCAGCGCGTCGGCGAGGGCCTGCTGGTCCCTGCCCTCGGCGGAGGCGGCGAGCACCACGGTCGGGATGTCGTCGGTGCCGCCGGAGACGACCTGCGGGTCGACGCCGTCGGGCAGCTCGGACCGGGCCCGGTTGACGGCCTGCTGCACGTCGGCGACGGTCTGCTCGGAGCCGTCGCCGTAGTCGAACTGCGCCATGACGACGGCGGAGCCCTCGCTGGCGGTGGAGTTGACGCCGGTGACACCGTCGACGCCCTGGATGTTCTCCTCCAGGGGTTCGACGACCTGTTGCTCCACCACGTCGGGAGATGCGCCCTGGTACGGCGCGATGACCGAGACCATGGGCAGGTCGATGGAGGGCAGCAGCTGCTGTTTGAGCTGCGGAACGGCGATGGCGCCGAAGACGACGGCGACGAGCGCCATCAGACCTATCAGCCCACGTTGGACGAGGCTGAGGCGGGACAGCCAGGACATGGTTGCCGGGTCTCTCTCTCGGGAAGGGGTGGAGCTGGTGCTGCCGCCCTGCCGGCAGACACCTGTACCGCCTATACCTTCACCCACGTTCGGCGCCCAGGTGTCCCCCGCAGGTCCCCTTCTGCCGCCGCCCGCGTACTCCGCCCGGAGTACGTCAGCGGCCTCCTTCTCCACCGCAGGGCCGCACCAGCCCCGTCTCGTAGGCCGCCACGACCAGTTGGGCGCGGTCGCGGGCCCCCAGCTTGGCCATGGTGCGGTTGACGTGGGTCTTGATGGTGAGCGGGCTGACGTCGAGGCGGGCGGCTATCTCGTCGTTGGACAGCCCGGCCGCCACCCGGGACAGCACCTCGCGTTCGCGTGCGGTCAGCGCCGCCAGCCGCGCCGGCTCACCGTCCTCCCCGGTGCGGTCGTCCGCGTGCGGGGCGGCGCTCTGGGCGAGGAACTTCGCGATCAGCCCTTTGGTCGCCACGGGCGACAGCAGGGCCTCGCCGGCGGCTGCCGTGCGGATGGCGGCCAGCAGTTCCCCCGGCTCGGCCCCCTTGCCGAGGAATCCGCAGGCACCGGCGCGCAGCGCCCCGACGACGTACTCGTCCACCTCGAAGGTGGTGAGGATGACGACGTGCACATCGGTCAGATCCGGGTCGGTGCTGAGAGCGCGGGTGGCGGCCAGCCCGTCGGTGCCGGGCATCCGGATGTCCATCAGCACCACGTCGGCGCCCTGTTCGCGGACCACGGCCACCGCCTCGTCCCCGTCGGCCGCCTCGCCGACGACCTCCATGTCGGGCTCGGAGTCGACCAGCACCCGGAAGGCACTGCGCAACAGGGCCTGGTCGTCGGCGAGTACGACTCGGATCATGCGGGGGTCTCCTTGCGGGGCACCGGCGTCCTGAGCGGCAACCGTACGTGGACCCGGAAGCCGCCGTCGGGCAGCGGCCCGGTCTCGCATGTGCCGCCGAGCGCGGCAGCCCGCTCCCGCATCCCGACCAGGCCGTGCCCGCCGCTCTCCCCCTCGGGGGCAGCATCCGCGGTGCCGGCGTCTCCGGGCGCGCCGTCCTCCAAGGTGCCGTCCCGGGGGCCGCCGTCGTCGGTGACGGCGATGTCCAGCGCATCCCCGTCCCGCCGGATGCGCACCTGCGCACGGGCGCCGCCGCCCGCATGCTTGTGCACGTTGGTGAGCGCCTCCTGGACGACCCGGTAGGCCGTCAGATCCACCGCCGAGGACAGCGGGGCGGCGCCCTGGCCGAGCGCCGGTGCCGTGAGGGAGACGGACAGCCCCGCGTGCCGGAAGCCGTCCACCAGGTCCTCCAGCACCTCCAGGCCGGGTGCCGGCTCGGTCGGGGCGGTGCTCTCCCCGGACTGGCGCAGCAGCCCGACGGTGGTCTGGAGCTCCGCCAGCGCGTGCCGGCTGGCGTCCCGTACGTGGGCGAGGGCCTGCTTGGCCTGGTCGGGCCGCAGGTCCATGACGTGCGAGGCGACCCCGGCCTGGACGTTCACGAGTGCGATGTGGTGGGCGACCACGTCGTGCAGCTCCCGGGCGATGCGCATGCGCTCCTCCGCCACGCGGCGGCGGGCCTCCTCCTCGCGGGTGCGCTCGGCGCGCTCGGCGCGCTCCCGGATGGCGGCGACGAAGGCCCGCCGGTTGCGGACGGCTTCTCCGACGGCGGCGGCCAGCGCCGTCCAGGCGAAGATCCCGAGGTTCTCCTGCGCGTACCAGGGCCGGGCCCCGAAGATCATCGCCGCAGCGGTGAGTGCCCCGACGGTGAGGGCGCCCGCCCGCCAGCTCGTACGGCGGTCGGTGGTGTTGCTGACCGTGTACAGGGCGATGACCGGGGCCATCACGAGCGAGGCCTGCCGGTCGGATCCGGCGTCCGATCCGGGGTTGCCGGCGATCAGGGCCACGACGGAGATCAGCCCGGTGAGCAGCAGCACCGGCACCGGAGCGCGGCGGCGCAGTGCCAGCACCGTGCAGCTGAGCACGGCCAGCAGCGCCGTCGGCACCGTGATGTCACGTTCGGCGAAGCTGGGCCGCCCGTCCGGGCCGTGCGGCTCGATGACAGAGCCCAGCAAAATGCAGACGCACGCGCCCGCGGCGACGAGGGCGTCGACCGCGTAGGGGTGTGCGCGCAGGCGCTCGCGGATCTCGCGCAGTGACACAGCAGACACCGTGGCCCGGCTCTCCCGGTCTGTCCGTCCGGAGCGTCGGTGCTCCTCCGGAGTTCTTCGTAGGGGCGGTGGGAACGAGGGCAGAGTCAGCGGTGTGCGGCGGCGAGGCGGTGCGGGAAGGGGAAGGGCGGCGGAGTCAGCCGGGGATGAGTCCGTCGTCGCCCAGCATCTCCCGCACCTCCTCCAGGCTCGCCTCCGGCGCGGGCAGGATCAGCTCGGAGGGCTCCAGAGCGTCGTCCGGCAGCGGGCTGCCCAGCCTGCGCACGGCGTCCAGGAGGGCGCCGAGAGTGCGGCGGAAGCCCGCCTCGTCGCCGGTTTCCATCTCCTTCAACAGCTCGTCGTCCAGCTTGTTGAGCTGGACGATGTGGCTGTCGTCCAGCTTGACCTGGCCTTCGCCCATGATCCGCACGATCATGTCGCTCTCCTCCTCGGGCTGCGGGGGATGCCGCTCACGCCCGGCTCACTCCTTGTGGAACCGGGGCGTGTCCTGCTGCTGGGCGTTGCTCGCCTGTCCCCCCTGCGACCGGTCCTGGCCCTGACCACCCTCGATGGCCTGCCGTTCGTCACCGCTGCCGCCCGAGAGCTCGGCCTTCATCCGCTGGAGCTCCAGCTCCACGTCGCTGCCGCCCGAGAGGCGGTCGAGCTCGGCGGTGATGTCGTCCTTGGCCGTGCCGGACGGGTCGTCCAGGGCCCCGGAGGCCAGCAGCTCGTCGATGGCGCCGGAGCGGGCCTGGAGCTGGGCCGTCTTGTCCTCGGCCCGCTGGATGGCCATGCCGACGTCGCCCATCTCCTCGGAGATGCCGGAGAAGGCCTCCCCGATCCGGGTCTGGGCCTGGGCTGCCGTGTAGGTGGCCTTGATCGTCTCCTTCTTGGTGCGGAACGCGTCCACCTTCGCCTGGAGGCGCTGCGCGGCCAGCGTCAGCTTCTCCTCCTCGCCCTGGAGGGTCTGGTGCTGCCCCTCCAGGTCGGTGACCTGCTGCTGAAGGGCCGCCTTGCGGGACAGCGCCTCCCTGGCCAGGTCCTCACGGCCGAGGGCGAGGGCCTTCTTGCCCTGCTCCTCCAGCTTCGAGGACTGCCCCTGCAACTGGGTCATCTGCAACTCGAGGCGCTTGCGGGAGGTCGCGACATCGGCGACGCCCCTGCGCACCTTCTGCAGCAGTTCCAACTGCTTCTGGTACGAGTAATCGAGCGTCTCGCGCGGGTCCTCGGCCCGGTCCAGGGCCTTGTTGGCCTTCGCGCGGAAGATCATCCCCATACGCTTCATGACACCGCTCATGGGCCTCGCGCGCCCCCTTCGTAACGGACTCAAGCCCTCGGCACATCTACTGGACCCCAGAGTACGGGGCCCTCTTCCATTACCGCACCGTTCGGGCGCCGATGTGCTCCTCCGTGAGGACGATCAGCAGCGTCTTGCCTCCGGCGCAGGGAGTAGGCGTTTCTCGGTGGTGAGGCCGCTGCTGCCGCTGCCTCACCCCAGGGGCTGGGGCCCACTCCCACCCACACCGTACTCTTGAGGTGTGTTCCGTAGCCGTTCGAAAGACGGGCAGGCCGTGAAACCCCAGACGGGTCACGCCGAGCCCCCTCAGCCCCGCGACCCGCAGGCACCCAAGGGCCGCCCCACTCCCAAGCGCAACGAGGCGCGCGGGCCGCGCCGCAGCATGTCCTCAGGGCCGGTGAACCGCAAGGACGCCGCCAAGCGCCAGCGCGAGGCCCGCAGGGCCGACATGGCCAAGCAGCGTGAGGCCCTCGCCGGGGGTGACGAGCGCTATCTGCCCGCCCGGGACCGGGGCCGGGTGCGGCGGCTGGCCCGCGACTTCGTGGACGCGCGCTTCAGCGTGGCGGAGTTCTTCCTGCCGCTGGCCGTGATCATCCTGGTCCTCCAGATGCTGCCCTCGTTGCAGCTGAAGAACATCTCGCTCTTCCTGTGGCTCCTGGTGATCCTGCTGATCGTCATCGACTCGATCGGCATCTCCATGCGGCTGAAGAAGAAGATCCGCGAGCGCTACCCGGACGACAACCACCGGGGCGCCATCGCCTACGCGCTGATGCGGACCCTCCAGATGCGCCGGATGCGCCTGCCGAAGCCGCAGGTCGCACGCGGCGAGAAGCCCTGATCCGGCAGGAGCTGGTCGCCCGGCAGCTCGAGGAGCGGATCGCGACGCACTTCGAGGTGGGGCGCCGGCTGCGGGTGCTGGACGTCGGGCTGGGTGACGGCGCGCAGGCGCTGCGGCTGGCCCGCGGCGGACACCAGGTGACGGGGCTGGAGCCCGACCCCGAGCGGCTCGCGGCCTTCACCGCGGCGCTGGCGGCGGAGCCGGAGGGGATACGGGCGCGGACCCGTGCGCTGGCCGGCAGCGGCCAGGACACGGGGGCGCACTTCCTGCCCGGCACCTTCGACGTGGTGCTCTGCCACGACGTGCTCGACGGTGCGAAGGACCCGGACAGCACGCTGGCCGGGCTCGCCCGGGTGCTGGACGGCGGCGGCCTGCTGTCGCTGGTGATCCCGAACGTGACGGCCCGCGCGATGCGGCCGGGGCTGACGGGGGACTGGCGGGCCGCCAGGGCGGCGCTGACGGCGGAGCCGGCCGAGGGCGACCGCGTCCTGCAGCTTCCCGTGCTGACCTCGTTCCTCGCCCGGATCGGGGTGCCGAGGGAAAGCTGGTACGGGGTGGGTGTCTTCACCGCGGGCGGGCTGTTCCCGGAGACCGGCGAGACACCGGCCCAGGCTCTGGACGTGGAGGAACGCGCCTGCCGGACGGACCCGTACCGAGGCGTGGCCGCGTCGCTGCACCTGTTCGGGGTACGCGGCTGAGGCCGTTCGAGAAGGGGTACGCGCCCTGAGCGCGTACCCCTTCGGCTGTGAGGGCGCTAGGCCGTCGGCAGCTGGGTCTCCGGCGGGTCGCGGAGCTCTATGTCGGCCAGGTCGATGCCCTGCTCATGGGCCAGGTGCGCCAGGGTCTCGGCGCGGGCCTCGGCAGGGGCGTCGGTGTCGATGAAGGCGCCCAGCCACTCCCCCGTACGCCGGTTGTAGGCGAGCCGGCGGGCAGCGGCCTGGCTGGAGATGGTGCCGGTCTCCTCCACCGCGAAGTCCGTCCCGATGAGCGCCTTGCCCACGTGGGACGCGCAGGCGTCCATGAAGCGGGGGCTGGGGCGCTCGTCGCCGCCGTAGAAGAAGGCCTCGATGACCTCGGGGCCGCGTACCGACCGCTCGGCGAAGATCCCCGCCTTCTTCAGCGAGTCCAGTGTCTGCTCCCTCTTATCGGCCGGGCCCCGCAGGGCCACGTACACCGCACCACGTACGTCCATGGGCACCGAGGGTAGTGGTTCGCCGGACGGGCGCGCGCCAAGGAGCGAAGGTGGCACCGGAGTTGAGGGGGCACGCCCGGCCCCGGGCGGTTGCGTAAGGTCGGCGGCCCGTCACTCTCCGTCGGCGTCCGGGGCGGCGGGCTCGCTCTCCTCGCCCACGGCGGCGTGCAGGCTCATCGGGCCGTACACCGTGCTGCCGTCCTCCTGGAGGGTCACCTGATCGGTGCCGCCCTCCAGCAGCTCCCGCCACACCTCGCCGATCCACGACTCGGCATCCGACTGGGTGGGGAACTCCTCGGGCTCGACCGCCGGTTCCGTCTGCGCGCCGTCCGCCTTCTCGAACCGCCACGTCCACGCCATCGATGCCTCCGTCAGATCGGCAGTTGCTCCCGGAAGCGTAGTCCCCCGTGCGCGTCCGGCGGCAGGCCGGGAGACGATCGGAGGGTGGAACTGACTCTGCTCGGCACCGGCTCCTCCGTCGGCCTCCCCCGGCCCGGCTGCCCCTGCGCGCGCTGCGCCGCCGCGACCGGCACCCGGGCCCGCGCCGCGACCTCGCTGCTGGTGGACGGCACGCTGCTGCTCGACCTCACCCCGGGGCCCGCCTTCGCGGCCGCCCGCGCCGGACAGACGCTCAGCGGCGTACGGCAGGTGCTGCTCTCCCACCCGCACGACGGGCCCGCGCTGGAGGTGCCCGCCGGGCTGCCCTCGCCCGTGCGGGTGCCCGAGCGCCAGGAGCTGGCTTTGATCAGCGGGCACCGGGTGCGGGCCCTGGCGCTGGACGCGCCCGGCACCGGCTACCTGGTGACGGGGCCGGACGGGCGGCAGGTGCTCTACCTGCCGCCGGGCGCCGCACCGGCCGGCCCCGGCGGGCCCGGTACGGGCGAACCGAGCGGCCGGGGCGAGCACGGCGGGCCGTGCGACATGGTGCTGCTGGACGTGCTGGGCCGGCCCGACGCGCTGGCCAGGCTGCGGGAGAGCGGCACCGTCGGTGCGGCCACCGACGTCCTGGCCGTCCACATCGGGCACGGCGTACCGCCCGGTCCCGAGCTGCACCGGCGGGTGGCGGCGGTGGGGGCGCGGGCCGTACCGGACGGTACGACGCTGGCCGTCGGCGCGTACGACAGCACGCTGGACGTGCCCGAGATCCCGCGCCGCACCCTGGTGCTGGGCGGTGCCCGGTCCGGCAAGTCGGTGGAGGCCGAACAGCGCCTCGCGGCCTTCCCCGGCGTGGTCTACGTCGCCACCGGCGGCACCCGCGCCGACGACCCCGACTGGGGCGCCCGGGTCGCCGAGCACCGCGAGCGGCGGCCCGCCTCCTGGCGCACCGAGGAGACCTGCGACCTCGTCCCGCTGCTGGAGAGCGACGGGCCGCCGCTGCTGATCGACTGCCTGTCGCTGTGGCTGACCCGCACGATGGACGAGATCGAGGCCTGGGACGACACCCTGTGGGCCCGCGGCGGTGCCACCGCGCTCGCCGAGCGGGTGGCCGCGCTGGTCGCCGCGGTACGGGCCACGCCCCGGCGGATCGTGGCGGTCAGCAACGAGGTCGGCTCCGGGGTGGTGCCCGCCACCCCGGCGGGGCGCCGCTTCCGCGACGAACTCGGCCGCCTGAACGCGCGGTTCGCCGACGAGTGCGAGCACGTGGTGCTGACCGTGGCGGGCGTCGCCCTGCCCCTGCGGTGAGCGGTACGGAGTCGGCCGCGGCCGGCCCCGGGCCGGGGTGGTCCCGCCGCACGGGGCGCCCCGTGAACCGCGGGTGCCCCGACGTACGGGACGCCCGCGACGTGCGGGACGCAGCCGAAGCCAGGGGTGAAGCGCGCGGGTCACTCACGTACGCTCCCCCACCATGAGCGAGCGCAGCAGCCTGGACCTTGACGACTTCTCCGACCTCATCGAGCGGCCGCACGGCGCGCTGCGGCGAGAGGCCGAGGAACGCCGGACGCGCACCGGACTGCCCCCGCAGGCGCTCGGACGCCTCGACGATGTGGGGGAATGGCTCAGCTCCGCGCAGAACCAGGTCCCCGTACGGCCGGTGGCCAACCCACGACTGGTGATCTTCGCCGGCGACCACGGCGTCGCCGAACTCGGCGTCTCCGCGCGCAAGGCCGGAACCGCGCACGAGCTGGTGCGCGAGACGCTGGCCGGCGCCTCCCCCGCGGCCGTGCTCGCCCGCCGCTTCGAAGTGCCGGTGCGCATCGTCGACATGGCGCTGGACTGCGACCCGGGCGACCTGCCCGCCGAGGTCACCCGGCACCGGGTCCGCCGCTCCGGCGGCCGCCTCGACATCGAGGACACGCTCACCGAGCAGGAGGCGGAGGAGGCGTTCCGGGCCGGTGCGGCCCTCGCCGACGAGGAGGCCGACGCGGGCACCGATCTGGTCGTCCTCGGCGACCTCAGCGTCGGCGGCACCACCGCGGCCGGCACCCTGATCGCCGCGCTGTGCGGCACCGACGCGTCCGTCGTGACGGGCCGCGGCGGCGGCCGCATCGACGACCTGACCTGGATGCGCAAGTGCGCGGCCATCCGGGACGGGCTGCGCAGGGCACGGCCCGTGCTGGGCGACCAGCTCGCCCTGCTCGCCACCGTCGGCGGCGCCGACCTGACGGCCATGACCGGCTTCCTTCTCCAGTCCGCGGTGCGGCACACCCCCGTCGTCCTCGACGGTGTCGTCTCCGCCGCCTGCGCGCTGGTCGGACAGCGGGTGGCCTTCCGCGCGCCCGACTGGTGGCTCGCCGGGCACGCGGGGAGCGAGCCCGCCCAGACCAAGGCGCTCGACCGGCTCGCCGCGGAGCCCCTGCTGGAACAGGGGGTCGCCCTCGGCGGCGGCACCGGCGCCCTGCTGGCGCTGCCGCTGGTGAGGGCAGCGGCAGCCTTGGCAGCGGAGCTCCCCCTCCAGGACCCCGCCTCCGGGGACGTCCCCCAGGACGACAACACCTTCGACGCCACCTGACCCCGCAGGCGCCCCGCCCCGGGCGGCGCCTGCCCCGGGGCCGGTGGTCCGCCGGGCCACGGGTGGCGCCCGTTCTGCGCGGGTAACGTGCTGGTCATGGACCGCTCCGCCACGCCCGCCGACGGCATACGTTTCGCACTCGGCACCTTGACGGTCCTCCCCGTCGAGGTGCCCCGCTGGGACAGGTCCGCCGCCCGGCTGGGCATGACGTACGCGCCGCTGGCGGGGCTCGTGGTGGGCCTCGCCGCCGCCGCGGTCGGCGCCGCACTCCTGCTGTGCGGCGCCTCCGCAGCGGTGGCCGCCGTCGCCACCGTGGCGGTCCCCGCCGTGCTGACCCGCGCCCTGCATCTGGACGGTCTCGCCGACGTCGCCGACGGACTGGGCAGCGCCAAGCCCGCCGACGAGGCGCTGCGGGTCATGAAGAAGTCGGACATCGGCCCGTTCGGGGTGGTGACGCTCGTCCTCGTCCTGCTCGGACAGGCCGCCGCCGTGGCGCAGTTGTACGGGCAGGGGTGGGCGCTCGGCACCGCCGCCGTGGCGGTCTCGGCGCTGGTGGGCCGGGGAGCGCTGACCCTCGCCGCCCGGGAGGGGGTGCCGGCCGCCCGCCCCGAGGGTTTGGGCGCCGTGGTGGCCGGAACGGTCCCGCGGGGCACGGCGTGGGGGGTGGCCGCGCTGGTGGTGGCGGTGTCCGTCGCAGCGGGTCTCGCGGGGCACCTCGCCTCGTTCGCGGTCGGTGCCGTACTGGGCCTGGGAGCCGCGGAGTTGCTGCTGCGGCACTGCGTGCGGCGGTTCGGCGGTGTGACGGGGGACGTCTTCGGTGCGCTGGCCGAAGTGGCCGCGACCTGCGCGCTAATGGTGGCGGGCTGGTGAACGGCCGCCCGCCGCACGGTCCGCACGGATGTGGCGGCGCCCGGTGAGCGGGCAGGAAACGGGCATACGATGCCCGAAGCGTCCTGAGCCGGAGACGCCTTCGCGCTCCGCGCCCTGTCAAGGAAGAAGGTCTTTCCCACGTGTCTGCACTGACTCTCAGCTCCTCGTCCGCGGCGACACTGCGCGCGGACGCCGTCGTCGTCGGAGTCGCCACAAGCGATTCCCACGGCAAGGCCGACAAGGCCGGAAAGGCCGACAAGGCCGACAAGGCCGACAAGAAGGCGCCGCTCGTCCTGGCTCCCGGTGCGGAGGCCGTGGACAAGGCGTACGGCGGCAAGCTCGCCGCGACGCTGGAGACGCTCGGCGCGAGCGGCAGCGAGGGCGAGATCACCAAGCTCCCGGCGCCGGCGAGCGGGGTGAAGGCCCCGCTGGTGGTGGCTGTCGGCCTCGGTGCGGCGGCGGACAGGAGCGAGCCGTACGACACCGAGGTGCTGCGCCGCGCGGCGGGTGCGGCGGCGCGCGCCCTGGCGGGTACCAGGAAGGCCGCTTTCGCACTGCCGGTCGCTGACGCGGAGGCGGTCGGGGCGGTCGGGGAGGGTGCGCTGCTGGGCGCGTACTCCTTCACCGCCTACAAGGGCAAGGACGAGCAGAAGAAGAAGGAGGCCCGCAGCGCCCCGCCGGCGGAGGTGGCGCTGCTGGGCGCCAAGCCGCGCGACAAGGCGCACAAGGCGGCCGTCGAGCGTGCCGCTGTGGTCGCGCAGGAGGTGCACCGCGCGCGGGACCTGATCAACATCCCGGCCAACGGTCTGGACCCCAAGGGGTTCGCCGCCGAGGCCCGCGCGGCGGCCAAGGAGTACGGCCTCAGCCTGGAGGTGCTGGACGAGAAGGCGCTGGCCAAGGGCGGCTACGGCGGCATCCTGGGGGTCGGCAACGGGTCGGCGCAGCCGCCGCGGCTGGTCCGGGTGGCGTGGTCGCACCCGAAGGCGAAGACGTCGCTGGCGCTGGTCGGCAAGGGCATCACCTACGACTCGGGCGGCATCTCGCTGAAGCCGGCCGGTCACAACGAGACGATGAAGTGCGACATGAGCGGTGCCGCGGCCGTCTTCTCGACGGTGGTGGCGGCGGCGCGGCTGGGGCTGCGGGCGAATGTGACCGGCTGGCTGGCGCTGGCCGAGAACATGCCCTCGGGCTCGGCCACTCGTCCGGGTGACGTGCTGACCATGTACAGCGGCAAGACGGTGGAGGTCCTCAACACCGACGCGGAGGGCCGGCTGGTGCTGGCGGACGCGCTGACGCGGGCCGGCGAGGAGAAGCCGGACGCGATCGTGGACGTGGCGACGCTGACCGGCGCGATGGTGGTGGCGCTGGGTGCCCGTACGTTCGGAATCATGGCCAACGACGACGCGTTCCGCACGGCCGTGCACGAGACCGCCGGCGAGGCGGGTGAGGACGCCTGGCCGATGCCGATGCCCGCCCACCTGCGCAGGGGCATCGACTCGCCGGTCGCCGACCTCGCCAACGTGGGTGACCGCATGGGCGGCGGGCTGCTGGCCGGTGTCTTCCTGAAGGAGTTCGTCCCCGACGGGACCCCCTGGGCACACCTGGACATCGCGGGCCCGGCGTTCAACGAGTCGGCGCCGTTCGGCTACACCCCCAAGGGCGGCACGGGGTCGGCGGTGCGCACGCTGGTCAGGCTGGCCGAGCGCGCGGCCGACGGCGACCTCGGCTGAGGCCGCCGGCACGCACGGACAAAACGGATGAAGTACGCAGAACGGGCCCCGCTCGCCCCCGGCGCGCGGGGCCCTACGCTCGGGTACCGGCCCCGCGTCCCGGTTTCCGTCAACAAGTGCGAAGATGGGTGACCGGCAGGACAGGGCCCCGCACGGCTTGACAGAAGCCTCGACAGGGCCGAGCAGACAAAGCGGCCGAACCTGAAGCCGCCCGGTCACAGGAGACCGGCTACGGCGTACCCATGCATGGAGGACGTGACGTGGCGAACGACGCCAGCACCGTTTTCGACCTAGTGATCCTCGGAGGCGGTAGCGGCGGTTATGCCGCTGCCCTTCGCGCCGCTCAGCTCGGTCTGGATGTCGCCCTGATCGAGAAGGACAAGCTCGGCGGCACCTGCCTGCACCGCGGCTGCATCCCCACCAAGGCACTGCTGCACGCCGGCGAGGTGGCGGACCAGTCCCGCGAGAGCGCCGAGTTCGGTGTCAAGACCTCGTACGAGGGCATCGACATGGCCGGCGTCCACAAGTACAAGGACGGCGTGATCTCGGGCCTCTACAAGGGCCTCCAGGGACTCGTCGCGTCCCGCAAGGTGACGTACGTGGAGGGCGAGGGCAAGCTGTCCTCGCCCACGTCCGTGGACGTGAACGGCCGGCGCTACGAGGGCCGCCACATCCTGCTGGCGACCGGCTCGGTGCCCAAGACCCTCCCCGGTCTGACCATCGACCACGACCGCGTCATCAGCTCCGACGACGCGCTGGTCATGGACCGGGTGCCGAAGTCCGCGATCATCCTGGGCGGCGGCGTCATCGGCGTCGAGTTCGCCTCGGTGTGGAAGTCCTTCGGCGCGGACGTCACCGTCGTCGAGGGCCTCAAGCACCTGGTGCCCATCGAGGACGAGAACAGCTCCAAGCTGCTGGAGCGCGCCTTCCGCAAGCGCGGCATCAAGTTCAGCCTCGGCACCTTCTTCGACAAGGCCGAGTACACGAACGACGGCGTCAAGGTCACACTGGCCGACGGCAAGGAGTTCGAGGCCGAGGTGCTGCTGGTCGCCATCGGCCGCGGCCCGGTCTCCGAGGGCCTGGGCTACGAGGAGGCCGGGGTCGCCATGGACCGCGGCTTCGTCACGGTCGACGAGTACTGCCGCACCAGCGTGCCCACCGTCTCCGCCGTCGGTGACCTCATCCCGACGCTCCAGCTCGCGCACGTCGGCTTCGCCGAGGGCATCATGGTCGCGGAGCGGCTGGCCGGTCTCAACCCGGTGCCGGTCGACTACGCCGGTGTCCCGCGGGTGACCTACTGCAACCCGGAGGTGGCCTCCGTGGGCCTCACCGAGGAGCAGGCCAAGGAGCGGTACGGCGCGGACAAGGTCGTCACCCTCAAGTACAACCTCGCGGGCAACGGCAAGAGCAAGATCCTCAAGACGTCCGGTGAGGTCAAGCTCGTCCAGGTCCGCGACGGCGCCGTGGTCGGCGTCCACATGGTCGGTGACCGCATGGGTGAGCAGGTGGCCGAGGCCCAGCTCATCTACAACTGGGAGGCGCTGCCTGCCGAGGTGGCGCAGCTCATCCACGCCCACCCGACGCAGACCGAGGCGCTCGGCGAGGCGCACCTGGCGCTGGCCGGCAAGCCGCTGCACTCCCACGACTGACCGCCGAGCAGTCACTCAGGGCGCGACCCATCCGCACAGTTCGTAAGGAGCAACCGAAACCATGGCGGTTTCCGTAACCCTGCCGGCGCTCGGCGAGAGCGTGACCGAGGGCACCGTCACCCGCTGGCTGAAGGCCGAGGGTGAGCACATCGAGGCCGACGAGCCGCTGCTCGAAGTCTCCACCGACAAGGTCGACACCGAGATCCCCGCCCCGGCCTCCGGCACCCTGTCCTCCATCAAGGTCGCCGAGGACGAGACGGTGGAGGTCGGCGCCGAGCTGGCCGTCATCGACGACGGCTCCGGCGCCCCCGCTGCCGCCGAGCAGCCCGCTGCCGAGCCCGCGCAGGCCGAGGCCCCCGCCCCGGCCCAGGAGGAGCCCGCCCAGGCTCCGGCCCAGCCCGAGCCCGCCGCGGCCCCCTCCTCCGGCAGCTCCTCCGGCTCCGCCGAGGGCACCGACGTGACGCTGCCCGCGCTGGGCGAGTCCGTCACCGAGGGCACCGTCACCCGCTGGCTCAAGCAGGTCGGTGACGAGGTCGAGGCCGACGAGCCGCTGCTCGAAGTCTCCACCGACAAGGTCGACACCGAGATCCCCGCCCCGACCTCCGGCACCCTGCTGGAGATCACCGTCGGCGAGGACGAGACGGCGGAGGTCGGCGCCAAGCTGGCCGTCATCGGTGCGGCCGGTGCCGCTCCCGCCGCCGCTCCGGCGCCGTCGGCCCCGGGCAAGCCCGCCGAGTCGGCACCGGCCCAGCCGGCGCAGGAAGCCCCGCAGGCCCCCGCAGCCCCGGCGCAGCCCGCGGCCCCGCAGACGCCTCCGGAGCCTGCCGAGGCCCAGCCGGCGCCTGCTCAGCCCGCCGCCCCGGCGCAGGCCCCGGCCGCCCCGGCCCCGGCGCCCGCGCCGGACAACGACGGCGCCTACGTGACGCCGCTGGTGCGCAAGCTGGCGGCCGAGCAGGGCGTGGACCTCTCCGCGGTGCGCGGCACCGGCGTCGGCGGCCGCATCCGCAAGCAGGACGTCATCGAGGCGGCCGACGCGCAGAAGGCACAGCAGGCACAGCAGGCCCAGGCCCCGGCGGCACCGGCGGCGGCCTCGGCCGCACCGAAGTCGCCCCGGCTGGAGGCGTCCCCGCTGCGCGGCCAGACCGTGAAGATGCCGCGCATCCGCAAGGTCATCGCCGACAACATGATGAAGGCGCTGCACAACCAGGCGCAGCTCTCCACGGTCGTCGAGGTCGACGTCACCCGCATCATGAAGCTGCGGGGAGCGGCGAAGGAGTCCTTCGCCGCCCGGGAAGGCGTCAAGCTCTCCCCGATGCCGTTCTTCGTGCAGGCGGCCGCCGAGGCGCTCAAGGCCCACCCGGCCGTCAACGCACGCCTCAACGACGACGGCACCATCACCTACCACGACGTCGAGAACATCGGCATCGCGGTGGACTCCGAGAAGGGGCTGATGGTTCCGGTCATCAAGGAGGCCGGCAACCTCAACCTGGCGGGCATCGCCCGCAAGACCGCCGAGCTGGCCAAGAAGGTCCGCGAGGGCGGCCTGGGCCCGGACGACATGTCCGGCGGCACGTTCACGATCAGCAACACCGGGTCGCGGGGTGCGCTCTTCGACACCATCATCGTGAACTACCCGCAGGTCGCAGAGCTGGGCATCGGGGCGACGGTCCGTCGCCCGATGGTCATCGACCACCCGGAGCTGGGCGAGACCATCGCCATCCGCGACATGGTCTACCTGACCCTCTCCTACGACCACCAGCTCGTCGACGGTGCCGACGCCGCCCGCTACCTGGCCGACGTCAAGGCGCGCCTCGAAGCCGGCGAGTTCGAAGGCGAACTGGGTCTGTAAGAGCCCCTGCGTTCACCTGACACCGATGCCCCCGCCACGCGTGGCGGGGGCATCGGTGTGCTCAGCCTGCGAAGCCGTCATGCGAGGACGGGACGCCTGCGCGTCCTCTGCCGATAAATGGGTGACCAGGACCTCACGGACCGCAGTGGCACCGCGTGCCGTCCTACCCCGTATCGTCTAGGGGCCCCACCCCCTCGTTGCGAGGAGCATCTTTATGACGCCGCCGGTCGTGCAGTCGCTGCGTGAGCAGATCCGGGAGCACATCGTCGAGGGGATCGTCAGCGGGCGCTGGAAGCCGGGCGAGCGGATCGTGGAGCGGCGGATCGCGGTGGAGCTGGAGGTCAGCCAGACGCCGGTGCGGGAGGCGCTGCGCGAGCTGGAGGCGTTGCGGCTCATCGAGTCGGCGCAGAACAAGGGCGCCCGGGTGCGGGAGCTGTCGCCGGCGGACCTGGAGGAGATCTATCCGGTGCGCGCCGGTCTGGAGCAGATCGCCGCGGAGTTGGCGGTGCCCCGCCTGGCGGGGGACGTCTCCGCGCTGCGCCCGCACGTGGCGGCGCTGTACGAGGCGGACCGGTGCGGGGACGGGGAGGCACAGGTGCGGCACACGGTGGCCTTCCACCGGGAGCTGGTGCGGGCGGCGGGCAACAGTGTGCTGCTGCACACCTGGGAGGGGCTGGGTATCGAGGTGTGGACGGCGCTGTCGATCCGCTGGCTGGGCACGGTGCAGCAGTCGTATGCCGAGGAGCACGAGGCGGTCCTCGCCGCGATCGAGCGGTGCGATGCGGGCATCGGTCCGCTGGTGAAGGAGCACGTGCTGGGGTGTGCTCCGGCACCCCGCGGGTGAGTTCCGCTGCGGGTGAGCTGTTCGGCCCCTCGGCCCTTGGAGTCAGCCGTTGCGGGAGGGTGCCGGTGGCCGAGTGCGGGTACGTGGGGGCTCGGCGCGCCCCTCCGGGGGCCTCGGCCCGGGGGCAGGGAGTCCGCCGTTGCGGGAGGGTGCCGGTGGCCGGGTGCGGGTGCGTGGGGGCTGGGCGCGCCCCTCCGGGCGCCGCGGTCCCGGGGGCAGGGAGTCCGCCGTTGCGGGGTGGTGCGTGGCCCGGTGCGGGTGCGTGGGGGCTGGGCGCGCAGTTCCCCGCGCCCCTTCGGGCGCCTCGCTCCCGGGGGGTCAGGAGCCCGCCGTTGCGGGAGGGTGCCGGTGGCCCGGTGCGGGTGCATGGGGGCTGGGCGCGCAGTTCCCCGCGCCCCTTCGGGCGCCTCGCTCCCGGGGGGGTCGGGAGCCCGCCGTTGTGGGAGGGTGCCGGTGGCCGGGTGCGGGTGCGTGGGGGGGCCGGCGTAGGGCTCGGGGGCCTGGCATTCGGTGCCTTTTTTCGGGGCACGGAATGCCAATTTCGGGTCGCGGGCGGTTTTTACCCTCGGATCCTTTGATCGATCATCGATCACGGGCGTAGAGTCCCTCCATTGGGTGCCCCCTGTCCTGCCCCCAGGGTTGTCGCACCCACCCGCTCAACCGCCCTCCCGACCCCGTTTGGAGGGGCCTACACGTCCGGAAGGTGGCCACCATGCCCGACGCCGTACACAACACTCCGAGCGAGCTCGACCAGCTCCCGGACCAGGACCCGCAGGAGACCGCCGAATGGCGCGAGTCCCTGGACGCGGTGACCGAGCACGCCGGCGCGGACCGCGCCTCGTACCTGGTGCAGCGCACCGTCGAGCACGCCCACGGCACCGGCCTGGACGTGCCGGAGCTGTTGGAGAGCCCGTACGTCAACACGATCCCGACCGACGCCGAGCCGGCCTACCCGGGCGACGAGGCGCTGGACCAGCGGATCACCGCCTGGAACCGGTGGAACGCCGCCGCGATGGTCACCCGCGGCAGCAAGGACGGGCTCGGGGGGCACATCGCCACCTTCGCCTCCGCGGCCTGGCTGTACGAGATCGGCTTCCAGTACTTCTTCAAGGGCAAGGACGGTGACGGGAGCGGCGACCAGATCTACGTCCAGGGCCACGCCTCCCCCGGCGTCTACGCCCGCGCCTTCCTCGACGGCCGGCTGACCGAGGAGCACCTGGACCACTTCCGCCGTGAGGCCGCGGGCGAGGGGCTGCCCTCCTACCCGCACCCGCGGCGCCTGCCGTGGCTGTGGGAGTTCCCGACCGTCTCCATGGGCCTGGGCCCGATCTCGGCGATCTACCAGGCGCGGTTCAACCGCTACCTGGAGCACCGCGGCATCAAGGACACCTCCGCCTCGCACGTGTGGGCCTTCCTGGGTGACGGCGAGATGGACGAGCCGGAGTCCACGGCGGCCCTCGCGCTGGCGTCCCGCGAGGGGCTGGACAACCTCACCTTCGTCATCAACTGCAACCTGCAGCGGCTCGACGGCCCGGTCCGCCCCAACTTCAAGATCGTGCAGGAGCTGGAGGCCCAGTTCCGCGGCGCCGGCTGGAACGTCGTCAAGGTGCTGTGGGGTTCGGCCTGGGACCAGCTCTTCCGACTGGACACGCAGGGGGCGCTGGCCCGCCGGCTGCGCGAGGTGCCGGACGCCCAGTTCCAGACGTACGCCACCCGCGACGCGGCCTACATCAGGGAGCACTTCTTCGGCGCCTCCGAGGCGCTGGGGCAGATCGCCGCGCAGCTCACGGACGAGCAGATCATCGAGTGTTTCCACCGCTCCCGCGGCGGCCACGAGCCCCGCAAGGTCTTCGCGGCCTACCGGGCGGCCGTCGAGCACAAGGGTGCGCCGACGGTGATCCTGGCGCAGACGGTCAAGGGCTGGTCGCTGGGCCCGGGCTTCGAGTCCCGCAACGCCAACCACCAGATGAAGAAGCTCACCAAGGACGAGTTCCGCGGCATGCGGGACCTGCTGGAGCTTCCCATCGAGGACGCGGCCATCGACGCCGCGGAGCTGGTGCCCTACAGCCACCCGGGCCAGGACTCCCCGGAGGTCGCCTACCTGCACGAGCGGCGCCGGGCGCTGGACGGTCTGGCCCCGGCGCGCACGGTGCGTCCTGTGGGTCTGCCCGCGCCGGCCGACAAGCCGTTCGAGGCGCTGAAGAAGGGCTCCGGCTCCCAGGAGATCGCCACCACGATGGCGTTCGTCCGGCTGGTCAAGGACCTGATGCGGGAGAAGGAGACCGGCAGGCGCTGGGTCCCGATCGTCCCCGACGAGGCCCGCACCTTCGGAATGGAGTCGCTGTTCCCGTCCGCGGGCCTGTACTCGCCCAAGGGCCAGACCTACGACCCGGTCGACCGCGACCAGCTCCTGTACTACAAGGAGGCGGTCAGCGGCCAGATCCTGAACGAGGGCATCACCGAGGCCGGCTCGCTGGCCGACTTCACCGCCGCCGCCACGTCGTACGCGACGCACGGCGAGCCGATGATCCCGTTTTACATCTTCTACTCGATGTTCGGCTTCCAGCGCACCGGCGACCAGTTCTGGGCGCTCGCCGACCAGCTCGGCCGCGGTTTCGTGATCGGCGCGACGGCCGGCCGCACCACGATGACCGGTGAGGGCCTCCAGCACGCCGACGGCCACTCGCCGCTGCTGGCCTCCACCAACCCGGCCGCGATGATCTACGACCCGGCGTTCGCCTACGAGGTCGCCGTCGTCGTCAAGGACGGTCTGCGCCGGATGTACGGGCCGGAGGCCGACGAGCAGGAGGACGTCTTCTACTACCTGACGGTCTACAACGAGCCGAAGGTGCAGCCCGCCGTACCGGAGGGCGTCACCGAGGAGCAGATCGTCAAGGGCCTGTACAAGTTCCGCGACGCCTCCGCCGTGGAGGGCACCGCGCCGGCGCCGTCCGACGCGCCCCGGATCCAGTTGCTGGCCTCCGGCACGGCGATCCACTGGACCGTCGAGGCCCAGCGGATCCTGGCCGAGGAGTGGGGTGTGGCCGCCGACGTGTGGTCGGCGCCGTCCTGGAGCGAGCTGCGCCGGGAAGCGCTGGAGTGCGACGCGGCGATCCTGCACGGCGAGGAGCGGGTCCCGTACGTGACGCGGACGCTGGAGGGCGCGCCGGGTCCGGTGCTCGCCGTCAGCGACTGGATGCGCGCCGTGCCCGACCAGATCAGCCAGTGGGTGGAGCAGGACTGGTCCTCGCTGGGCACCGACGGGTTCGGGCTGTCCGACACCCGCGACGCGGCCCGCCGCCACTTCGGGGTGGACCCGCAGTCGGTGGTCGTCGCCGCCCTGACCCGGCTCGCCCGCCGCGGCGAGGTCAAGGCCGAGGACGTCCGCAGGGCCGCGGAGAAGTACGGGCTGGCGTAACCTCTTCCGTCCCCGGGGCGGGCCCCGGGGCCCGGAGCAGCCGGAGCGCCGGGCGGGCCGATGCGGGCCCGCCCGGCGCTCTCGCGCTCCGGCGGGCACGGGGGCGGCCCGTACGGTACGAGGGAAGGCCGGGTGACGACCGCCGGCCGGGAGGGTGTGCGGGATGCGGGCGGCACGGCTGATCAGGATGGTGCTGCTGCTCCAGGCGCGGCGAGAGATGACCGCCGGGGAACTCGCCGCGGAGCTGGAGGTCTCCGAGCGTACGGTCTCCCGGGATGTGCTCGCCCTGTCCGAGGCGGGCGTGCCGGTGTACGCGGACCGGGGCCGCGCGGGCGGGTACCGGCTGGTGGGCGGGTACCGGACGCGGCTGACCGGGATGGGCCGCAGCGAGGCGGAGGCCCTGTTCCTGTCGGGGGTGCCCTCGGCGCTGCGGGACCTGGGACTGGACGACGCCGCCTCGGCGGCGCGGCTGAAGGTCTCGGCAGCCCTCGACCCCGCGCTGCGGGACGTCCACGAGGGGACGGCGCAGCGCTTCCACCTGGACGCGCCCGGCTGGTGGCAGGCGCCCGGGACTCCCCCGCTGCTCCCGGCGCTGGCCGACGCCGTCTGGTCGGACCGGCGGGCCGCCGTCCGCTACCGCCGCAGGGAGGAGCGGGGCGGCGGTGAGGTGGAGCGGGAGCTGGAGCCCTACGGTCTGGTGCTGAAGGCGGGCCAGTGGTATCTGGTGGCCCGGGTGCGGGCCGACCCGGGGCACCCGGTGCGGGACGCCGAGGGGCCCGCACCGGGCGAGGGCCACCGAAGGGTGTACCGCGTCGACCGGTTCACCGAGGTCGCCGTACGGGACGAGCGGTTCGAGCGCGACACCTCCTTCGACCTGGCCGCGTTCTGGGCGGACACGGCGGCGGCGTTCGCACGGTCCCTGCTCCGCCTGGAGGTGACGCTGCGGCTCACCGAGGCGGGTGCCCGGCGGCTGCGGTACGTCACCGACCGGGCCGCCGCCGACGAGGCGCTGGCCGCCGGGGTGCGGGACGCCGAGGGAGGGACGACGGTCACGCTGCGGGTGGAGAGCGAGGAGGTCGGCTACAGCCAGCTCCTCACGCTCGGCCCGGAGTGCGAGCTGCTGGCACCGCTGTCGCTGCGCGCCCGGTTCGCGCAGGCGGCACGGCGGACGGCGGCGCTCTACGCGGACGGGACCGACGCCGGTCAGCGGTAGCCGGTCACGTCCGCCGCCTTGCCCGCGGACTGCACCTCGACGAGGTAGCGCCAGGCGTCGGGAGCGGAGCCGTCCACATCGGTGAAACCGTAGACCCGGGCCAGGCCGCCGCTGGAGAGGGACTGCCCGTTCCAGCGCGCCACGTGCGGATCGGCGGCGAGGGCCGCCACGGCGCGGCCGGTGAAGACGGGGGTCTCGGAGATGGCGAAGTGCGGGTCGGTGGCGCAGCCGTCACGCCAGGTCTCCTCGGTCACCCCGAAGTAGGTGTCCAGCATCGCCTCGGAGCGCAGCCAGCCCGGAGTGAGGCACACGACGGTGGTGCCGTACTCCTCGGTCTCCTCGGCCAGCGCGCGGGCCATCCTCAGCGGCGCCGCCTTGGCCAGGTCGTAGAAGAGGGGCTCCCGGTAGCGCCGGTTGAACTCCTCGGTGCCGTCGGTCACCTCGATGAGCAGCCCGCCCGGTCGCCGGATCAGCAGCGGAAGGGCGCAGGCGCTGGTGACCAGGTGGCTGTCGATGCCGAGCCGCAGGGTGCGGAGCCCGGCGGCCAGGTCGTGCTCCCACAGTTTCCTGCCGAAGCCGACGAGGTGGTCGCCGCCCCACAGGTCGTTGACGAGAATGTCGAGCCTGCCCTGCTCCTCGTCGATGCGGGCCACCAGGTCGCGTACCTGTGCGGGCTCCAGGTGGTCGACGGCGACACCGGTGGCGCTCCCACCGCCCTCGCGGCCCGCCTCGGTCGCCAGCCCGGCGGTCCCCTCGATGGTCTCGCCCGCCCGGCCCACCTCGCTGACCCGCGCGCGGGTGGTCCGTCCGGTCGCGTAGACGGTGGCCCCGGCGCGGCACAGCTCCACGGCCATGGCCCGCCCCGCTCCCCGGGTCGCCCCCGCCACCAGGGCGACCTTGCCGGCCAGCGGGCCGGGGCCCTCGCTCGTCTCGTGCACGTGTTCCTCCTTTTCCTTCTTGCTGCGGATGCGGTGCCGTACGTACAGGGCGCCCGTTCCGTCCGGGAGCGCCGTACCGTGTGCAGGGCGCCCACGCTGACAGCGATACCGGACAAGGCGTGACGGGTATCGCAGACGGCACCTCGGCGGATAACGAGACAGCCGCATCTGGAGCAGTCCGGGTGCGCGCGGGGCGTACAGGTTGGATGCTGAGGGCGTGATGGACGAGACGGAGTTCTGGGAGCTGATCGACTCCACACGCCAGGAGGCCGACGGCGACCCCGAGGAGCAGGCGGACCTGATCGTCGAGCGGCTCACGCAGCTCGACCCCGAGGCCGTGACCTACTTCGCCCGCCACTTCGAGTCGCGCTACAACCGCGCCTGCCAGTGGGACCTGTGGGCCGCCGCCTGGATCCTGCTGGACGGGGCGAGCGACGACGTGTTCGACGCGTTCCGCTGCTGGCTGATCGGCCAGGGCCGGGAGGTCTTCGAGGGGGCGGCACACGACGCGGACACGCTCGCCGACCTGCTGGGCGAATTCGACGAGGAGCTGGACGGCGACGGTGAGGAACTGGGCTTCGCGGCCGACGAGGCGTACGAGCAGTTGACCGGCACCGTCCTGCCCGACCTCGGGCTGCCCGAGGCCCCGGCCGATCCCGACGGCGTCCCCCTCGACCTGGAGAACCCGACCGCGCTGGCCGAACGCCTGCCGAGGGTGTGGGCCCGCTTCCGCGCGGAGTGACCCGGGCCCGGACCCTGGTGCCCGGTGCCCGACGACGGCCCCCGGCCCACGCGGACGGCGTTCACCGTCGTCGGGACAGGCGGGGTCCGGCCGCCGGGCCGCGGTGCGGCGGATGCGTCAGGATGGGCGCATGCGCATCGCGGTCACCGGCTCGACCGGTCTCATCGGCACGGCACTCACCCGCTCCCTGCGCGCCGAGGGGCACGAGGTGCTGCGGCTCGTGCGGCGGCCCGCCGCGGCCGCCGACGAGGTCACCTGGGACCCGAAGGGCGGCCGGCTCGACACCGCGGGGCTCCTCGGCTGCGAGGCCGTCGTCCACCTCGCGGGGGCCGGGGTCGCCGACCACCGCTGGACCGCACGGTACAAGCGCGAGCTGCGCGACAGCAGGGTGCTGGGCACCAGGACCCTCGCGAGCGGTCTCGCCGCCCTGGAGAGCCCGCCCCACACCCTGCTGATCGGCACCGCCGTCGGCTACTACGGCGACACCGGGGACCGCGCCGTCGACGAGACGGCCGGCCTCGGCGAAGGCTTCCTCGCCGACCTGTGCCAGGAGTGGGAGGCAGCGGCCCGGCCCGCGAGGGACGCGGGCCTCCGCACCGTCTTCGCCCGCACGGGGCTGGTGGTGGCCCGCGGCGGCGGCGCATGGGGACGGCTCTTCCCCCTCTTCCGCGCGGGCCTCGGCGGCAAGCTGGGCGACGGCCGCCAGTACTGGAGCCACATCGCCCTGCACGACCACGTGGCGGCGCTGCGGTTCCTGCTGGAGAGCCCGGAGTTGGCAGGCCCGGTGAACCTGACGGCCCCCGAGCCGGCCACCAACCGCGAGGTGACCGCCGTCATGGGGCGCGTGCTGCACCGCCCCACCCCTTTCACGGTGCCCGCGCCCGTCCTGCGCGCCGTCCTCGGGGAGTTCGCCTCGGACGTGCTCTCCAGCCAGCGTGTGCTGCCCCGGCGGCTGCTGGACGCCGGGTTCTCCTTCGCCTTCCCCGACGTCACGGACGCCGTACGGGCCGCGCTGTAGGGGGCTTTCAGGGGATACGGGCCGCGGCCGCGTACGTCGACTCGTGCAGCTCGTCGTCGCGGGGCGTATCGGCGTCGGGCCACCAGTCCTGGACGGACACCAGGCCCGGCTCCAGCAGTTCGGTCCCCTCGAAGAAGCGCGCGATCTGTTCGGGAGAGCGCGCGGTGTAGCGGACGCGGGGGTACTGGCTGTCGCTGCTGGAGGTGGAGTGCGAGAGCAGCAGCACGCTGTCGGAGGGCATGCGTGCGCACAGCCGGTGCACGATGCCCAGCGCCTCGTCGAAGTCGTGGACGTGCCCCAGGCAGTCGCTGAAGATCACCCCGACGGGCCGGGACAGGTCCAGGTGCTCCCCCGCCGCCGCCAGCACCGCCTCGGTGTCGCGCATGTCGGCCTCGGCGCAGGCCACCAGGCCGCGACCCGAACCGGTCAGCGCGTCCTGGTGGCGTACGACGCGCGGATCGATGTCGAGGTAGACCGTGCGGGCGCCGGGCGCGTGGTGCTGCGCCACCTCGTGGGTGTTGTGCTCGGCCGGCAGCCCGGCGCCCACGTCGAGGAACTGGGAGATCCCGTACGCGGTGGCCGCCCGGCGCACGGCCCGCAGCAGGAAGGCGCGGGAGTTGCGGGCGTAGGCGCCGATCTGCGGGTAGGCGCGCCGCACGGCGTCCCCGGCGGTCTGTTCCACCAGCCAGTGGTCCTTGCCCCCGAGCCAGTAGTTCCACACCCCGGCGGCGGTGGGCTCGCGCGCGGGGCCGACCTTGCCGGCGAAGTCGGCAGGGTGCTCGTCGCTCATCTGCGGCTCCTGTTTCTCGCTGCCGGGCGGCGGGCTGCCGCGGCCGGCCGACGCCCATGGCACCACGCGGGCGTGCCCGGCGCGGCGACAAGCAGCGCATCAGTTCGGTCGGTCGATGGTCAAGGACCTTGGCCGGACGGCCGTGGACGGCGCCGGGCCACCTCCTGTCGGCGGCCTCAACGGCTGGGCGGCCGAGGGACGTTGACCACCGGCTCCCGTAACGGAGCGCCGTCGGGTATGCCTCTGGGCGCCCCCCGCGCGACGTACCGCGCACGCCGGTCACACACCAACCATCGAACACGGGTATGAGCGGCGCACGCCGGGGCATCAGGGAATGAGCAACCGGACCCGCACGCCGTCGACGTCGGGAGGAACAGTGCCGATCAGCAGCGCACAGACGAACCGCGCAGGCACGGGTGGTGGCGAGGGAGCGGATGCCGTCGGACCGGAACAGACCGTCGACGTCGTGGTCGTGGGCGCCGGCCTGGCCGGGCTGGCTGCGGCGCACCGGCTGACCGACGCGGGGCTGCGCGTCGCCGTCCTGGAGGCGGCGCCCCGGGTGGGCGGACAGTTGCGGACGGAGGAGGTGGACGGGTTCCGCCTCGACCGGGCGCCCGGAATCCTCGGCCTCGACCGCGACGGGGAGGCCCTGGCCCACCTGCCCGCGCTGGACACGCTGACGCTGCGCCCGTTCGCGCCGGGCGCGCTGCTGCACTGCGAGGAGGGCCGCACGCACCGTGTCGCGGCCCGCACCGCGCCGCGTGCCGCCGACCGCGCGGACAGCAACCACGCCGACAGCGACCGTGCGGGCCGCGACAACGGCCCCGGCGGTCCGGGCTGGACCGCGCCGTTCGATGTCCGGGAGGGGGCGGCCGGTACGGGCAGCCGGTTCCCCTGTGCCGACCGGCGCACGAAGGGCGCAAGGGGCACGCGGGGCGCACTGTCCACGGCGCGTGCGCTCACCGGCGCGCGCAGCCGCGCCGACATGTCCGACGCGTTCGGGCTGGCGCGCCTGCGCGGCGCGCTGGCGCGGTTCGCCGCGGTGCCGCCGCAGGCCCTGCTGACACGGCCCGAACTGCCCGCCGTACAGGCCCTGTCGGTGCGCGGGCTGCCGTCGCGTACGGCAGAGTCGCTGGTGCGTCCCCTGCTCACGGCGCTGCTGTCGGACCCGGAGCTGACGACCTCCAGCCGGGTCGCCGACCTGACGCTGCGCGGCTTCGCCCGCAGTGGCCTGGGCGTACCGGCGGGCGGGCAGGGCACCGTCTGCGAAGCGCTGGCGGACGGACTGCCGCCGGGCACGGTCCGCACGGGGGTGCGCGTCACGTCGGTGAGCACGCACGCCGTACACACCGCGGAGCACGGCACGTACGCGTGCGGCGCGGCGCTGGTGGCCACGGGTGCCCGCGCCGCGGCGCAGCTCCTTCCGGGGCTGCGGGTGCCGGACTTCCATCCGGTGACGGTGCTGCACCACGCCGTGGACGAACACCTGCCGCCCGCCGCCGCGGACCCGGCGGCGCCGTCCTTCACCGTGTGCGCCGGACGGTACGGTACCGAGCGCGGCCCCGTCAGCCACACCTGGGTGGCCTCGGCCGTGGACCCCGCACGCGCCGAGCCGGGCCGTGCACTGGTGACGTCGGTGGTGCTGGGCGAGCGGGCGGCGGAGCCGCCGGCGGCGCTGGACAAGGCGTCGCGGGCCCAACTGGGCGCGGTGCACGGCACCTCCACGGACCGCTGGGAACTGCTGACGGCGTACCACGATCCCGACGCGGTCCCGGCGATGCCGGCGCCGCACGACCCGCGCCGGCCGGTACGGGTGCTGTCGGGGCTGTACGTGTGCGGGGAGCACCGGGACACCAGCTCGGCGCGGGGGGCGGTCTGCTCCGCGGAGCGGGCCACGCAGCAGATCCTGCGGGACTTCGGACTGCCGCCCGCGCCGGTCCGCGGGCCCCTGGCAGAGGTCGCCGCATAATCGAACACAGATCCAGACCTCCACAGTGACCAGCGAGTTCTGTCAGTGGGGGCGGGTAGAATCGAAGCAGATCCACCGAAGCGCACCGCCGTTGGGGAGGAGCCGTCGATGACCGCTGTCCGTGCCCGTACCGCACGCTCACACACCCGTCCCGCTGCCCGCGCGCGGCACCAGCAGCCGCACCTGCCGGCCATGTCCACGCTGCCCGTCCTGCCGAAGAAGCCGCTGCCGGCCGGCCGTCCGCGCGCGTGGTACGAGGCGCACAACCGGCAACTCAAGGCGATGCGCATCGCCACAGCCCTGCTCGACACGGGCGTGTACACCGCCGAGCAGGCCTGTGACCACGCCATCCACGCGACGGCCGCCCGCATCGGCGTGCACCCGCCGTCGCCGGTCACCTGCCGTCTGATCCGCTCACTGCTGCCGTAACGGCGCGGCGTTCGGTCCCCGTCCGGGCGGGGACCGAACGCGTCGTCGGAAGACCGCTGGCCGTCAGCAGCAAAGGCGCCTTACGGCGCCCTGTCACACGCGTCCCTTCGCGGGGCCGGGGCAGGACCGGGCGAGGCACAGAGAGAGCCGGCGGATGAGGGCAGAAAGCCGGGGACCGAGGCCGCGGCGCTGGCTGCGGCGGCTGTCACGGTGGTGCTGTGGGCCTCGGCGTTCGTCTCCGTGCGGAGCGCGGGGGAACACTACCCGCCCGGCGCCCTGGCCATGGGGCGGCTCGGTGCGGGAGTCCTCGGGCTGTGCGCGGCGCTGCTGATCCGGCGGGAGGGGCTGCCGCCCAAGGCCGCCTGGCCCGGCATCGCCGTCTCGGGAGTTCTCTGGTCCGGCGGCTACACGGCTGCACGGTGGCGCTCAACCGGGGGGAGCAGCGGGTCGATGCCGGGACGGGTGCCCTGGTCGTCGACGTCGGCCCCCTCCTGGTGGCGCTGCTGGGCGGGTGGCTGCTCAAGGAGGGCTTCCCCTCCCGGCTGATGGCCGACCTCGCGGTCTCCTTCGCGGGCGCCGCCGTCGTCGGCCTGTCCGTCTCCCAGGGCGGCGGCTCCTCTCCACCGGGGGTGGCGCTGTGCCTGCTGGCCGCCGCCACCTACGCCATCGGCGTGGTGAGCCAGTAGCCCGCGCTGCGGCACGCCTCGCCGCTCCAGGTCACCGCCTTCGGCTGCCTGATCGGCTTCGCCGCGTGCCTGCCGTTCAGCGGCCAGTTGGTCCCGGCGGTGGGCGAGGCGCCGCTGCCGAGGTCCCTGAACGTGCTCTACCTGGGCCTCTTCCCGACCGCCCTGGCGTTCAGCACCTGGGCCTTCACCCTCTCCCGGACCACCGCGGGCAGGAGGGCGCCACGACGTACGTCGTCCCGGTTCTCGTCGTGCTGGTGTCCTGGCTCCTCCTGGACGAGGTCCCCGGCCGACTGACCCTCGCGGGCGGCCTGTTGTGTCCGACCGGCGTCGCCGTCTCCCGCTCCGGCCCCGGGCCCGGTACGCGGGTGGCGAGTTCGGCGGAGGCGCCGCCCGCGGACGCGGCTGCGGACGCCGCAGGCACGGATGGCTCCGCGGACACGCCGGAGACCACCACGACGACGTAGCCCGCAGGGGCGCGGAGCCCTCGTACGGTCCGGGCCGCGAGCACGGCGCGGCGGCCCTCAGCCCTCGCACGCCGCACCCCTCGCGCGGCGGGGCCTTCGGCCACCGCCCCTGCCAGGCGGCTACCGGAGGGCGAGGCGGGCCGCGGAGGTGCCCAGTCCGGTGGGGCCGCCGAACTGCCGGTCCGGTGCGTGGTGCCGCAGCAGGTCGGCCTCGGTGTAGCGGCGGCAGCCGCGGTGCCATACGAGGATGCCCGACATCCAGTTCTCCAGTTCCCGCACGTATCCGTCCAGTGCGGCGCGCCCGGCCTCGTCCAGGGCGAAGTCCTCGTAGAGCACGGGGAACTCGTGCGCGGCCACGTGCTGGAACTGCCGCATGCGGGAGGTCATCAGGTCGTTCACGATGCGCAGCGCCGCCGGGTAGTCGCAGTCGAAGAAGTTGCGCACCACGAGCACCCCGTTGTGGATCTCCCCCTCGAACTCGATCTCCTTCTGGTAGGAGAAGACGTCGTTGAGCAGGCAGGCGTAGTCGGCGGCGGCGTTCTCCAGCGACTGCAGGGGACCGCTGCGGTAGATCTCCTCCGGGACGGTGTCGGGGTGGGCCAGTCGGCACAGGCTCATCGTGAGGTCGGAGCCGAAGGTCCGGCGCCGCATCTCGACGTAGTCGACCGGGTCGGGGATGCGGTTGGCCGCCTGGTTGTCGAGCTCCCACAGCCAGCTCTGCGCCATGCTCTCGATGGCCGTGCGGAAGCGGCGGCGCTTGGCTACGGTCATCGGGCCCGCGGTCCGCTCCCACAGATCGGCCAGCGACAGCTCCAGCGCCCCGGCCGGAGGCGGCACCGGCTCGCCCCCCAGGGGCATGAACAGCGACAGCCGCTCGGTGCACGCGCGGGCGCCCGCCAGATCGCGGGGACGGCCGAAGCGCAGCGGGTAGTAGTCGTCGCCCCAGGTGCCCCAGGCCAGCCATGCGGAGGACAGGTCGAGTTCCTCGGGGCCGGCGTCGGGGTGGATGCCGGCGGCGCACAGCGGGAGGTCGTAGTCGCGGATCAGTTCCTCGTCCCACACCCGCCCGCCGGGCACGTCCGGCTGCAGCTCCAGCAGGCCCGTGGCGTGGGCCCAGGTGACGACACGCTCCCTGGCGCCGTCCAAGTGGGGGCTGAGCTTCGCCGTGAAAGGCATCTCGAAGTCCGGCAGTACGGAGGGGCCGGTGCGCTCGTGCGGGAGGTGGGAGAAGGAGCGGGCACGCTGCGGGGCGGTCCGGGCGACGCTGCCGAGGACGTCCACCGCGGAGGTGCCCAGCCCCTCGGGGGTGAACGGCAACCGGGCGGGGGCGGAGGCGGCCGTGCCTCCGCGGTTCATGTAGCGGCTGGAGCGCATGTGCCACTCGTGGCCGCCCGACTGCCAGTCCTGGAGCCCCTTGACGTAGGCGGTGATGTCGGCCTGCGCCGCCAGGTCCAGGCCCTTCTCGGCGCACAGGGCGGGCAGTTCCGTCAGCGCGGTGTGCTCGAACTGGTGGAGGCGTGAGGTCAGAAGGTCGTTGACGGCCTCCGCGGACTCCTGCGTGGTGCACTCCAGGAACGTCTCCAGAACGAGCACGCCGTTGGACAGTTCGCCCTCCTCGCCGATCTCACGCTCGTAGGAGAAGAGGTCGTTGCGCAGGTGGACCGCGTCGGAGAAGGTGTCGCGCAGCACGCACAGCGGGCGGGAGCCGGCGACGGCTGCGGGCACCTCGGCGTGCGCGGCGAACTCCACGAGCCCGGCCGACCAGGGCGCCCCGCCGACCTTGCGGCGCATCTCGATGTACTCCACCGGGTTCGGGACCCGGCCGATGTCGATGTTGGACAGCTCCCACAGCGACTGGTTGAGCAGATTCTCGGTGCTGACCGCGAACCGGGCGCGCCACTCCCGCGACATGGACGGCACGGTGCGGGCCCACAGGTCGGCCAGGCCCGCCTCGACGGGGTTGACCGGCTCGGGCGTGCCGGTGGCGTCGTCCAGCGGCATGAACAGCGGCAACCGGTCCAGGTAGGCCTTGCCGCCGGGGCGGTCCTGGGTCCGCTTGAACATCTCCAGGAAGTGGTCGTCGAAGAAGAAGACCCACACGTACCAGTCGGTGACCAGCGCCAGGTCGTCGGCGCTCGCGTCGGGGTGCGTGTAGGCGCACAGCAGCGCGTAGTCGTGCGCGTCCAGGTCCGCGGTGTCCCAGATCCCCGAGCCCTCCAGCATGCCCTGCTCCCGCGCCCACGCGCGCGAATGGGTCCGCGCCGCCTCGACGTGCGGGTTGAGGCGCGCCGGGTACGGCACGTAGAAATCGGGCAGTTCGAAGGGTTGCGACAACGTCCGGTCCCCCAACTCGTCCTTCAAGTGGCGGACTTGGCCTACCCGGGGCGGAGCGATGACCATCCTTTTTCACCCGGACGTGGGACGCCGGTCGGGCCCGCCCGTGACGAAACTGTCGAACAAATTCCCTGGAGCGCGCCACTGCCGGACTGCTAGGTTCGCGGTCGTGGCGAAGCTGAATCAGATCATCGCGGTCGAGAAGGGCGTCCGGTCCAAGGTGGCCCAGGACCTGGCACAGGCGCAGCACGGGCTGGGAAAGCCGCAGATGCTGGCCGGTATCTCGCGTACGTACCAGCCCAAGGACGAAGAGGGCGAGCAGCTTCCGCCGGAGTCGACCCGGGTTCAGGTCAAGGCCGAGGATGTGCTGAAGGAAACAGCGAAGATCCTCTCCCGGCTGTTCGATGTGACGGCGACGAAGGACTGGGCGAACCTGACGGCCCGTGCGGACATCGTCGTCGACGGCCGCACGGTGCTGGCCGAGGTGCCGGTCTCCTACCTGCTGTTCCTGGAGAAGCAGCTCGGTGAACTGGGCTCGTTCCTGCGCAGGCTGCCGGTGCTGGACGGCGCGGAGGCCTGGGAGCGTGACCCGTCCACGGACTGGTGGAAGACCGAGCAGGTGCGCACGGTCCGCACCAAGAAGGTGCCGCGCAACCATGTGAAGGCGGAGGCCACCGAGAAGCACCCGGCGCAGGTCGAGGTCTACTACGAGGACGTACCCATCGGCTACTGGACGACGGTCAAGTACTCCGGCGCCCTGCCCGCGCGGCGGGTCAACGAGCTGCTGGAGCGGCTGGACAAGCTCTCCGCGGCGGTGAAGTTCGCCCGCGAGGAGGCCAACGGGACACAGGTGACCGACCAGCGCGTCGGTGACGCCGTCTTCGGCTACCTGTTCGCTTGAGTTCGCCGGGGTTCACCTGCGTTCGCCCGAGCGCGAGCGGACCCCGGCGGGCTGCCGCCCGCCCGTACAACTGAAACAGTCACAGACCCCCCGGGTGAGGGCTTCGACGGCCTTCGCACGGGGTGCGCCAGGAGCGCAAAGCTGAAGCAGAAGCTGATGTGTGAACCCCCGGTGCGCCTGCCCGAAAGCAGGCCGCCGGTCAGTCTCAACCTCTCGCTCCACGCTCAGCATCGCCGTTCATCGTCCGGCAACCGGGGCGGTGACGACCTCGAGACGCCGGTTCGAGTCCGGCCGGCCGTTCCACGTGCGGCCGTGGTGGAGTGGCTCCACGCGAGGACATCGCCGAACGATCCGCCTCTGAACCGCTACGGACGTGCGAACGAACGGCACCTAGGACCCCGGGGCCGGGTAAAGCCCCGGGGTCCCTTTTGTCACTTCTCCCCCTTTCTCCGCTCCGTGCCCCACGTGGTACGTTGCAGCCGCCAGTCAAACCCTTGAACGGGTCAGGGAATCCGGTGCGAATCCGGAGCTGACGCGCAGCGGTGTGGGACTGGGGTGTGCACGAGGCCACTGGGGCACGGTCCCCGGGAAGGCGCACACTCCGGCAGTCCCGAGCCCGAAGACCTGCTGGCACCCGCGTTCCGGACGACCGGACGCGGCGGTACGCCGGGCTCCGCGACTGGGCCTCACGACGGAGAAGGACACTGGCCATGCGCCCAAAGCGCCGTGGGACCGCCATGAGCCGGCCCGGTACGGGCAGGGCGGGGCGCGCCGCACACGCACTGCTCGCCGCGCTGCTGCTGATACCCGTGGCGGCCTGCCAGAGCGGCGGCCACAGCCGCGACGGTGCCCACGGCGACTCCCCCGCGGGGTTCCCCTACACCGTCACCAACTGCGGGGTGACCACGCGGATCACGGCGCCGCCGAAGCGGGCCGTGACCATGAACCAGCACGTCACCGAGATCATGCTGGCGCTCGGCCTCCAGGACCGGATGGCCGGCACCGCCTACCTCGACGACGAAATCCTCCCCCGCTACGCGAAGGCGTACCGAAGCGTCGAGGTGCTGGCGAAGCGGTACCCCTCCAAGGAGGGGCTGCTGGCCGCGAACCCCGACTTCGTCTACGGCGGTTACGCCAGCGCCTTCGACAAGACGGAGGGCCGCGACCGGGCGGCGCTGGCGGACAGCGGCGTACCCACCCGCCTCGACCTGGAGTCCTGCACCAAGCACGCCGACGTCGCAACCCTCCACAAGGAGATCCGCCAGGTGGCCCGCACCTTCGGGGTGCCGCAGCGCGGCGAGGAGCTCATCGAGAAGCAGGACCGGCGGCTGGCCGCCACCGCGCGGCGCCTCAAGGGCACGGCCAGGACCCCCGTCTTCGTCTACGACAGCGGCGAGAGCTCGGCGTTCACGGCGGGCGGCGCCGGTATCGGCAACGAGATCCTGCGCCGGGCGGGCGCCCGCAACGTCTTCGCGGACGTCGACAAGCCGTTCGCGGACGTCTCCTGGGAGAAGGTCGTCCAGCGCAGGCCCGAGGCCGTGGTGGTCTACGACTACGGCGGGACGACGGTCGCCCAGAAGAAGAAGCGGCTGCTGCGCGATCCGGCGCTCGCGGACGTCCCGGCGGTCAAGCACCGCCGGTTCGCGGTGCTGCCGCTCTCCTCGGCGGTGCTGGGCCCGCGCGTGCCGGACGCGGTGGACGACCTGGCGCGGCAACTGCACCCGGAGCACAGGGGTGAGTAGGCCCGCGCCGCGCACCGCCGCGCTGCGCGGCACGCTGGTGTGCGCGGCGCTGACCGCCGTGCTGCTGGCCGGCGCCGTCGCCGGGCTGGCACTGGGCTCCGCCCGGATTCCCGTCGGCGAGGTGCTCGGGGCGGTGACCGGCCGGTCGGGGCCGGGGCCCCTCACCACCATCGTCTGGGAGGTGCGGCTGCCGCGGGTACTGCTGGCCGCCGTCGTGGGCGCCGGACTTGCGCTGGTCGGCACGGTGCTGCAGGCGCTGGTGCGCAACCCGGTGGCCGACCCGTACCTGCTGGGCATCTCCTCGGGCGCCTCGACGGGCGCCGCACTGGTCGTCGTCCTCGGGATCGGCGCCGCCTCGATGTCGCTGGGCGCGTTCGCCGGGGCGATGGTGGCGCTGCTCGTCGTCTACACGATGGCCCGGCGCGGCGGGACGATGACCACCGGACGGCTGGTACTGGCCGGGGTGGCCGTGCAGTACGTGCTCTCCGCGCTGACGAGCCTGGTGCTGGTGACCTCTTCGGAGAGCGAACACATGCGGGCCGTCCTGTTCTGGACCCTGGGCGGGCTCGGCCAGGCCCGCTGGTCCAGCCTGCTGCTGCCCGCGCTGGTCCTGGGGGCCGGGCTGGTGCTGCTGCTGTCGCTGGCCCGGCCGCTGGACCTGCTGCTGGCCGGTGAGGAGGGCGCCACCGTGCTCGGCCTGGCCGTCGGCCGCTTCCGCGCCGCCACGTTCGTGCTGGCCTCGCTGGTGACGGCGGTGCTGGTGACGGTGAGCGGCTCCATCGGGTTCGTCGGCCTGATGGTGCCGCACGCCGCCCGCATGGTCGTCGGCGCCGCTCACCGGGTGCTGCTGCCGGTCGCCGCACTGGGCGGGGCCGCCTTCCTGGTCCTGGCCGACCTGGCGGCCCGCACCCTGGCCGCCCCGCAGGAGATACCCGTCGGCGTACTGACGGCGCTGACCGGCGGCCCCTTCTTCCTGTGGCTGCTGCGGCGCTCTTACCGCGACGGGGCGGGGGCGGTGGCGGGATGAGCGACGCCTGCGCGCTGCGGGTGGAGGACGTCTCCTACCGGGCCGGCTCGGGCAGCCTCCTGCTCGACGGCGTCGCACTGGAGGCCCGGCCCGGCGAGACCGTCGGCGTCGTGGGGCCCAACGGCAGCGGCAAGACGACCCTGCTGCGCTGCGTCTACGGCGTCCTGCACCCCGACCACGGCCGCATCCTGCTCGACGGCGACGACACGGCGGCGCTGGGCGCCAAGGCGCGGGCCCGCCGGGTGGCGGCCGTACCGCAGGACGCGGGCGGCGGTTTCGGGCTCACCGCGCGGCAGGTGGCGGCGATGGGCCGCGCCCCGCACAAGCGGTTCTGGGAGGGCGAGACCGCGCACGACGCCGACCGGGTAGGGGCCGCGCTGGAACGTACCGGCGCCGCCGAACTGGCCGACCGGCCCTTCGACGAGCTGTCCGGCGGAGAGCGCCAGCGTGTCCTGGTGGCCCGCGCGCTGGTCCAGGACCCCGCCCTGCTCGTGCTGGACGAACCGACCAACCACCTGGACGTGCGCTACCAGTGGGAGCTGCTCGCCCTGGTGCGAGGGCTGCCCGCCACCGGCCTGCTCGCCCTGCACGACCTCAACCTCGCCGGCTACTTCTGCGACCGCCTCTGCGTGCTCCAGGGCGGACGCGTGGTGGCGGCGGGCACCCCGCACGACGTGCTCACGGCGCCGATGCTGGCCGACGTCTACGGGGTACGGGCCGAGGTGAGCGTCCACCCCGCAACCGGCGCGCCCACCGTCGTCTACCTGCCACCCGGCCGGAAGGGCGCCCCCCGATGACCACCCCCACCGGGCCCGCCTCCGAGCCGCCGCCCGAACCGGCGACCGGGCCGGCCCGCGTCCACGAGCCGGTACCGTCGACGCGTTGACGGCGCTGACCACCCTGACCGACCTGGCCTCCGCCTACGGCCCGCGCTACCACATGCTGCCGGGAGAGCCGCCCGCGGCCGAGGTCCGGGCGGGAACGTGGCTGCCCGCCGACCGGCTGCTGGAGCCGGGCAGCGACGCGACGCGGCTGCTGCTGGACGCCGAGGCGCGCGGCAGCGGCCACCGCACCCCCCACGCGGCCGCCCTCACCCTCGTCGCCGTCTACGCGGGCCGCGTGACGGCCGCGGCGATGCTGGCCTGGGTGCGGGACGGCAGCGTGTGGGACGTACGGCCGCACAACGTGCTGGTACGGCCCGGAACCCACGGCATCGCGGGCGTGCGGCTGCGCGAGCCGCGGCTGCTCGCGGCCCCGGCCGGGGAGCGGGCCGCCACCTTGCCCGCGCTCCACGAGGCGGTGCTGCACAGCCATCTGCTGCCGTTCGCCCGGACGCTGCACCGGGCCACCCGGGCCGGGCTGCGGCAGGCGTACGGCGGCGTGGCGCACGGCTGCGCGACGGCGCTGAGTTCGGCGACCGCCCGGCCGGCCGCCGAACTCGCCGCCCTCTGGTCGGACTTCACCCGCCCCTTCCCCGGACTCGCCCGCCTCGGCGAGCTGGCCGAGGTCACCCGTGCCGACGGCACCCGGCGCCTCCACTACCTCCGCCGCACCTGCTGCCTCTACTACACCAGCGCCGAGGCGGTCCGCTGCGCGAGCTGCTGCCTGACACCCCGCGCGGAGCGGCTCCGGGCCTACGCAGCCCGCTGACCGCTCTCACGGCAGAGCGGTACGCCCCGGCCGTGCGGGCTTCGCCGGTACTCCGTCCGCGTAGCGCTCCGCCGTGGGCGACGACGGCGGCGCCTCCCGCCGGATGCCGTGGAAGTGTCCCGGCGGCTGCGCCGTCACATGCTCGGCGGCCCCGGCCTCGAAGCCCCCCTCGATGGGAAGACCCCACGTCGCCGTCACCGGTCCCCTCCCGCGGACTCCGCCGCCCCGGGCCGGTCCCACAGCGCGGTGCTGTGGGCACCGACCAGGGCGGCGATGCGCGCCAGAGCCTCCCCGCCCGGCAGCGGCGCGGGGCGGCGGCCGTCGCGCAGCCGTAGGGCGACGGTGCCGTCGGCGACCTCCCGGGACCCGAGCACCGCCTGGTACGGCACCAGGCGTGCCGCCCGGATGCGGGCGCCCAGGCTGCCGTCGGCCGGGCCTGCCAGCTCGGCGCGCAGGCCGCCTTCGAGGCAGCGCCGCACGAACGCCTCGGCCTGGGGGACCTGCGCCTGTGACACCGGCAGGCCGACGACTTGGAGGGGCGCCAGCCAGGCCGGGAAAGCGCCGCCGTGCACCTCGACAAGCTGGGCGACGGCCCGCTCGACGCTGCCGATGACGGCACGGTGCACCATGACCGGACGGTGCCTGGCGCCGTCCGCGCCGACGTAGTGCAGGCCGAACCGCTCGGGCTGGTGGAGGTCGACCTGGACGGTGGAGAGGGTCGCCTCCCGGCCCGCCGCGTCGGTGACCTGCACGTCGATCTTCGGCCCGTAGAAGGCGGCCTCGCCCTCGGCGGATTCGTACGGCACCCCGGACCGCTCCAGGACGTCGGTCAGCAGCGCGGTGGCCCGCCGCCACTTCTCCGGCGCCCTCACGTACTTGCCGCCGGGGCCGGGGAGGGAGAGCCGGTAGCGGGCGGCCTCGATGCCCAGCGCCCGGTAGGCGGCGCGGATCATCTCCAGCGCGGCGGACGCCTCACCGGCCACCTGGTCGAGGGTGCAGAAGATGTGGGCGTCGTTGAGCTGGATCGCCCGCACCCGGGTGAGGCCGCCCAGCACCCCGGACAGTTCGGCGCGGTACATGCCGCCGAGCTCCGCCATCCGCAGCGGCAGCTCACGGTAGCTGTGGGCGCGGGAGCGGTAGACGACGGCGTGGTGCGGGCACAGGCTGGGCCGCAGCACCAGCTGCTCGCCGTCGCCCAGCACCATCGGCGGGAACATGTCGCCGGCGTAGTGCTCCCAGTGGCCGGACTGTTCGTACAGTTCGCGTTTGCCGAGCACGGGCGAGTACACGTGCCGGTACCCGGCCCGCCGCTCCGCCTCCCTGACGTACTCCTCCACCGCGTGCCGCAGGGCCGCCCCGTCGGGCAGCCAGTACGGCAGTCCCGCGCCGATGAGCGGGTCGGTGCCGAAGAGGGCCAGTTCGCGGCCGAGGCGGCGGTGGTCGTGCCGGGCGGTGGCCATGGAGGCTCCTTGGGGTTCCGTGGGCCGGGTCCCCGGTGCCGTGTCCGTACGTGTCCGTCCGCACGACGAAGCCCCGGGTGCTCGGCCCGGGGCTCGGTTGAGAACGTCACTCAGCGCGCCGGGGCCTGCTCCGGCGTCGTCGTCAGGGCGATGCGGGCGCCCGCGGGGGCACCGGCACGGCAAAGGGCGCGCTGCATGCGAGGGACCGTAGCAGGGCGGGTGCACGCGGGTCGCGGAGTTTTCCGTGACCCTCCTGCACCCGCCCTGCCGACCCGTGCGTACGGGGCGGCGGTGAAGGTCCCGGCTGCACAGGGCGTGGGCGCCGCACGGCCGGTGACGGCGGGAGCGGACTGGACGGCGCCGCCGGGCGGCTGGGTACGATCACGATCGCCGCCCTGTCCGGCGGTGCGGCAGACATACGTTCAGTACCGGCGGACTCCGGCGACGCCCACGGGCTCCGGTGGCGCCGGCGACGGGGGATCCACGTGTTCGGAATAGTCAGGCCATGTCAGCACCGCCTGTCCGAAGGGCTCAGGGCCGAGTGGATGGCGCACCTGTGCGGGCTGTGCCTCGCGCTGCGGAGCGACCACGGCCAGCTCGCCCGGGTGGTGACCAACTACGACGGGCTGCTCGTCTCCGTCCTCACCGACGCGCAGACCGGCCACGCCCACACGGCACGCCGCACCGCGGGCCCCTGCCCGCTGCGCGGGATGCGCACGGCCTCCGTCGCACGGGGCGAGGGGGCACGGCTGGCCGCCTCGGTCTCGCTGGTCCTGGCCTCGGCGAAGGTACGCGACCACATCGCCGACCGGAACGGGGTGCTGCGGCGCCGCCCCGTGGCCGCCGCGGCCCGCCGCCTCGCTGCCACCTGGGACCGGGCCGGTGCCCGGACCGGCACGACGCTGGGCTTCGACACGGCGGTCCTGGTGGACGCCGTGGACCGGCAGACCGCCGTGGAGCGCGCCGCGGGGGCCGGTACCCCGCTGACGACGGTGACCGAGCCGACCGAGACGGCCACCGCGGCGGCGTTCGCCCACACCGCGACGCTGGCGGACAAGCCGCACAACGCCGCGCCGCTCGCCGAGGCCGGGCGCCTGTTCGGGCGTCTCGCCCACCTGCTGGACGCCGTCGAGGACCGCGAGCAGGACGCCGCGGAGGGCGCCTGGAACCCCCTGACCGCCACCGGAGCGGACCTGCCCGAGGCGCGGCGGCTGTGCGACGACGCGCTGCACGGCATCCGACTGGCGCTGCGCGACGTGGACTTCGCCGACGCCGAGCTGGCCCATGTGCTGCTGGTGCACGAGCTGCCGCGGGCGGTGGACCGGGCGTTCGGCACCACCCGCTGCGCCCACACCGGACCGGCCTCGGGCGCGCACCAGCAGGGCGCCCCGCCCCCCGGCCCCTACGGGCCGAACCCCTCCGGGCCGCCCCCTCACCCGCAGGACCCGTACGGCCGGAACCCGTACGGCGGGGCCCCCTACGGGCCGGACCCCTACGCTCGACCGCCCCACGGCCAGGCCCCCTACGGGCAGGCGCCGCAGGGTCTCAACGGTCGGCAGCACCCGTACGCGGGCGGCGGTGGCGAGGTCCCGCCCGGCTGCGGGGGTGACGGGTGGGGCGGCGGCGGGTGGGGCGGCGGCGACGGGTGGGGCAGCGGTCCGGACGGCTCCAGCGGCGCGGGTGACCCGGGAGGGCGCCCCGGTCGCAAGCCACCGCGCGGTTTCCTCGCAGGCTGCGCCGCCTTCGTCGGCCTGTGCTGCACCTGCCGGCTCTGCTGCGCCTCGGAGTACGAGGGCCCGTGGTCCCGCAAGAAGCGCAAGGGCTGCTGCGACAACTGCGACTGCTGCGATTGCTGTAACGGGTGCGACTGCTGCGACTGCTGACGGGGCCTCATCCGCCGGGCCCCCAGGGTCATGTGCGCTCCCGGCCGCCCGGCGCCCAGTCGTCCGTCCCGCCGGGTGCCGTCGGCGGGCGGCTCGCCAGCGGGCTGGAGTAGACGACGCTGGTGGTGACCGACCCGAGCGCGGCGATACGGCCGGTGGTCGCCTCCAGGTGGCGCATGGAGCGGGCCAGCACCTTCAGCACGAAACAGTCGTCACCGGTCACATGGTGCGCCTCGGTGATCTCCGGGGTCGTGTCCAACAGGTCGTGGAAGGGTCGGTAGTTGCCGTTCGGATAGCGCAGCCGGACGAACGCCAGTACCGAGTAGCCCAGTCGTGCGGGGTCGACGACGGCGGAGTACCCGGCGATCACCCCGCTCTCCTCCAGCCGTCGCACCCGCTCGGTCACGGCGCTCGCGGACAGGGAGACGGTGCGGGCGAGCCGCGCGTAACTGGCTCTGCCGTCTTCCTGGAGCGCACGGAGGATGCGTATGTCGGTCTCGTCGAAGGAATCCTCGGTCATTCCCGAGAACTACCACGGAAATCCCTGCACAGGTAGGCGAACGCCGTGGATCGTCGGTTCCCACCGGCAAGCGGTGACCCTAGCGTTGACGCCATGACCACAGCATCCTCCCTGTTCACGGGCGCCACGGACGCCGTCGCCTTCTTCACCGCGCGGCTCGCCTTCCAGACCGACGTCTCCGACGTCCATGCGGCGCTGGAGTCCGGTGAACCCGGCTTCGTCCTGATCGACTCGCGGGCCCCGGAAGGCTGGCACCAGGCCCGCATCCCCGGCGCGCTCCACCTGCCGACCGCCGAGATCCCGTCCCGCGCCGCCTCCCTGCTCGACCCCGCCGTCCCCGTCGTCACCTACTGCTGGGGCCCCGGCTGCAACGGCGCCACCCGCGCCGCCCTCGCCCTGGCCCGACTCGGCCACCAGGTAAGGGAGATGCTCGGCGGCATCGAGTACTGGATACGCGAGGGCTTCCCCGTCGAGGGCGCCGACGGCCCGGCCCGCCGCCCCGCCGACCCGCTGACGGCCCCGGCGGGCGGCATCTCCTGCGCCTGCTGAGCCCCTCCCTCCTTCCGGAGCGGAGCGCGGCCCGCCCCGCGCCGAGGTAAAGGAAGCGGAAAGCCACTGCTGCCCGAACCACTCCATGGCAGACTGCAATTGCACCTGCGCTTACGGTGGGCGCGCGCGGTTCCTCGACGCGGGCGGGTCCGGCACGCCCCTTGCCGACGTGGCAAGGCCGGTGCAAGGAACGTGCAAGCTTTTCGCCAGTCAGGTCGGGCAGCCCCTTCTTCGCGAAGCAAGCAGAATCGTCGCGGAGACGGGGGTATCCCACTTTGACTGCCTTCGAAGAATCGTCCGGACGGGGACGCGCAGGAGCCGACCCGGACCTGGACGGCCCCGCCGGGGCACCGCAGGACCACGGCGGTGCGGTCCGCCAGTGGCTCACCATGACGGACCGCAAGACCGTGCTGGTCGTCGTGCACACCGTTGTCTACGGACGGCGGCTGCTCGACATCTTTCCGCTCCTGGGCGGCGACTTCCGCGTCCAGGTGCTGTTCACGGCACCGCCCCACGCCTTTCGGGACGGGGTGAAGGAGTTCCTCCGCAGCCTGGGCAGCGCCGTCGTGCCGTGGCACAAGGCGGTGCGCATGCGTTTCGACCTCGCCCTGGCCGCCGGGCCGCGCGGCATGGAGGAGGTGCGCGCCCCGGTGATCACCGTCCCGCACGGTGCGAACTTCCTCAAGCGGATGGTGGGGGCTGCCGGAACGCAGGTCCCTGGACTGCGGCGCAGCGATCTGGCTCCCGGCCGGGGACGGCTCCCCGCCGCTGTCGTTCTCGCCCACCACGCGGACGCGCGGGAACTGGCCCGTACGTTCCCCGCCGCGGCGTCACGGGCGGTCGTGGCCGGTGACCCGGTGCGCGACCGCATGGTGGCCAGCCTGCCTGCCCGCGGCCGCTACCGGGCGGCGCTCGGCCTCGGGGAGGGCCGTCGGCTGCTGGCGCTGACGACCACGTGGGGGCCGCGCTCGTTCTTCACCCGGTTCGAGGCGCTGCTGCCGTGGCTCGCGGAGCAGGCGCACCGGGCCGGTATCCACATCGCCGTACTCATCCACACGAACGTCTGGTCGGGGCACGGGCCGTGGCAGGTGCGCTCCTGGCTCGCCGCGGGCCGCGCGGCAGGCGTCCGGCTCGTCCCGCCGCACGCGGACTGGCGGCCCTTCGTGCTGAGTGCGGACTGGATCATCGGGGACCACGGATCCGCCACGCTGTACGCGACGTTGACGGGGGCGCCGGTGCTGCTGGCCGCGACCCCGGAGGAGGAGATCAACCCGCGCTCCCCGGCCGCCGCCCTGGCCCGCGTGGCCCCCGCCCTCACCCCCTCCCGCCCCTTGGTGGAGCAACTCGCCTACGCCACCGAGGAGTACAGGGCCGAGGACTACGCGCCGATCACCCGCCGCATCACCTCGCAGCCGGGCCGCTTCAGCCGCAACATGCGGGCTTTGATGTACCGGCACCTGGGGCTCGGGCAGCCGGCGTACCCCGCCGAGACGCGCCCGCTCCCGCTCCCCGGGCCGCTGCTCGGCGAGACCTCGGGCGAGGGAACGGAGACCCCCGCATGAGGGGCCGCACCGCGACGGGCACGTCCGGACACCGCCCTGAGCAGGGCGCGACCCTGCTCGTGCGCAACGAGCCCACCCCCGGCAGTGCTCCCGTCCTGCATACCGTGCTGGTGTCGGCGCGTACGGCACCCGACGCCTTCGTCACCGCCCGCGTGGTGCCGGTGGGCGGGCACCACAGGGGGCAGAGCTGCACAAGGGTGCGCGAGGAGCGGTATCTCGCCCTCGACATGGACGCCTGCCCCCGCACCGCGCTGCTGGACTGCGCGGACGTGCTCCACGGTCACCGGCCCAGGCCCTGGACCGCTGCCGCCGGGCTGCTGAGCCGCCTCCTGGCGCGGTATCCCGGTTGCGCGTTCGCCGCCGTGCCCACGACCCGCGCCGGATGGTGGGCCGGCCTCTCACGGGAGGGGACGCTGTCGTTCGGCGTCGGAGAGCCGTCGCACGGCGCCCCGGAGGTGAACGGGCCCCTGCTCGCCTTCTGTCTGTACGGCTGGACCACGGTGTGGGACGCCGCGTGTCCACCCGGCCGGCAGGGCCCGCGGGGCGGCGCGCAGGTCGTCAGGACGGCTCCCGTTCCGTGGCACTGCCGCCCGGGCCGGCAGCCTCCGGCCCGCCCGGCTCGCCACGGACCGCGCTCAGCCGGCGGTGTGCCCGCTCCGCGTCGCGCGGGCTGATGGCTCGCCAGATGCCGGCCGCCTCCTCGTAACGGCGGCCGGCGGTCCCGGTGTCCCCCTCGGCCTCGGCGACGAGGCCGAGCATCTCCAGCGTGCGTCCCCTCCAGTGGGCCGAACCGGCCGCCGTGAAGACGGCGAGTGCCTGGTGCAGTTCGGCCACACCACGCCCCGGCTCGCCGGCCCCGGCGTGGGCGAAGCCGAGGAAGGCGAGCGCCCGGGCCTCGTCGTGGGGGTCGTCGACGGTGACCAGCGTCGCGTGCGCGGTGGCGAACCGTGCCACCGCGGTAGCGGCGTCGCCCTGTGCCAGCGCGATCTCGCCGAGGACGATCCGGGCGAGGGCCGCGCCCCGCAGATACCCGATGTCCTCCCACACCTCGATGGCCTCCCGCAGATACGGCACGCCCTCGCCGCCGCGCCCCGCCTCGTACATGCAGGCGCCCAGACCCAACAGGGCCTGGCCGTACGGCCGTCGGGCACCGGACGCGTGGGCCGCGTCCCGTGCGAGCCGGTACCACTCCGCCGCCTCCTCCAGCTGTCCCGCGCTGCTCAGCCCGGCGGCTCCGGAGGTGAGCATCTGGCGTTCGGCGACCGCGTCTCCCGCCCGGCGGGCCGCGGCCAGTCCGATGCGGTGCGCCTCGATCCAGTCGTCGTGGTGGCGCAGCCGCAGGAACAGCGGCCACATGGCGTCCACCAGCTGCCAAGCGGCGTCGTGCCAGCCCCGGTCCGCTGCCTCGTGCACCAGCCGCATCAGATCGAGCCGCCACGTCTCCAGCCAGGCCAGCGCGGCGGGCGGGTCCTCGAAGTCGACGGTCAGTTCCCCGGGGACCGCCCGGCCGCGCGCCAGCGGCCGACGGGCCGGGGCCAGCAGGCGTTCGGCCGCCGCGACCGTCGCCAGCCGGGCGTCGAAGACACGGCGGACGGCCGCCTCCCGCACGGCCGGCTCGTCCCTCTCGCACGCACGCTCGTACGCGTGCAGACGCACCAGGTCGTGGAAGCGGTAGCCCCCGCCACCGCGGTCCTCCAGCAGGTTGGCCTCCACCAGCGCCTCCAGCCGGACCGCCGCCTCGGCCTTCGGAAGGTGACCGGCCGCGGCGGCCACCTGTGCGTCGAAGGCGAGCACGGGCAGCACTCCGAGGCATCGGTAGAGCGCGGCGCTGGACGCGCTCAGCGCCGCACAGGACTCGTCCAGCACTCCGCGCACCGCCCGTTCCCCCTCCACCTCCAGAGCGGCAAGGCGTCCCCTGTCGCCCGCCAGTGCTTCCGCGAGGGCTCCGACCGATTGGGCGGGCCGGGCCGCCAGGCGGGCGGAGACGAGGCAGAGGGCCAGCGGCAGGCCGGCGCACAGCTTCACGACACGTGCTGCTGCCGCGGTGTCCCTGCTGACACGTTCCTGCCCGATACCGCGTCGGAGCAGTTCGGTGGCGGCCGCGCGCGGGAGCAGGCCCAGCTCGTGGAAGTCGGCGCCGTCCGTTCCCAGTCCGGTCAGCCGGTGCCGGCAGGTGACGGCGGTCAGACTTCCGGGGCCGCTGGGCAGCAGGGGTCGCACCTGGGCTGCGGTGAAGGCGTTGTCCAGCAGAACGGCCACCCGCAGGTCCGCCGTCACCGACCGCCACATCGCGGTCTTCTCCGCCAGTCCCGCGGTGGTGGGCGCTCCGAGTGCGCGGAGGAACTGGTCCAGGACCTCCGCCGGTGAGGCGGCACTCGCCGCGGTGTGCCCTCTCAGGTCGGCGTAGAACTGGCCGTCCGGGTACGCGCCCGTCAGGTGTCCCAGCCAGCGCGCCGCCAGCGTCGTCTTGCCCACCCCGGCGGGACCGGTGACCACGACCAGCCCGGGTCCGGCGTCGGCGTACCGGGAACGTAACTCCTCCATCGCCTCGATGTCGGCCTCGCGGTCCGTGAACAGGCGGGAGACCGGCGGCAGTTGACGAGGCACGGGCCGGGTGGCGGCGGGCAGGTGGGCGTGGACCCCGCCGTGCACCTGGTCCGCCTGCACGGTCAGTCCGCTCAGCACCGCCTGGCCGTCGATGACGTTCCGCCGCGGCGTCCCGTCGTTCCCCGTACCCATCCACCGCTCCCCCGCTAGGCGCCCTGCATATGCCAATGGCATAGGACATGGCCCGTACCGTACCGGTCCTGGTATGCCTTTACCCGCCGGTCGCTTGCTCGACGAGCCGCACGGCATGCGGGATTAGGCCAACAGTTCGGGGGGTTACGGCGGTGGTGACTTCCGGCGGTCCTGAGCCTTCTGCCGGTCGGCCGACGCGCTCCAGTGGCGGGCGGCGCCCTTCCCGGTGGCCGGTGGTCTCCCGGTGACGGGTCGGGCGCCGCACGGTCAGGACAGGAGGGCTCGGACGCGTGCGGCGCCGGTCCGGTCGAGCCAGCCGCCGAAGGTGAGCAGCCCGGGGTGGAGCTCGCGGAGTGCGCCGGTGTCGACGAGTGCGTAGCGGCCCTCGTTGAGGGACTCGATGCCGCGCGCGGCCTCCTCGCTGTGGGCGCGGACCGCTTCGAGCGGGACGGGGACGTAGGGGATGTCGCGGCCGACGGCGCGGCTGAGGGCGGAGGCCGTCTCGACAGGGGTGAGGGTGTCTCCGGCGAGGTCGAGGGCCCGGCCGCGCCACTGGTCGGGGTCGGTGAAGGCGAAGGCGGCGAAGGCGGCGATGTCCTCCAGGGCGATGAACTGCTGGCGGGTCTCGGGCAGGTAGGGGGTCACCAGGGCGCCGTCGCGCAGGCCCCAGAGCGGGTGGAGGAGGTTTTCCATGAAGGAGGCGGGGCGCAGGAAGGTGGCCGAGATGCCGAGTTCTTCGATGTGTTCCTCGATGCGGCGCTTGGCGGCGAGAGTGGCGAGGGGCTGGTCGGGGTGGTCGGCGCCGAAGGCGGAGGCGAAGACGAGGTGGCCGGCTCCGGCATCGGCAGCCGCGTCGGCGACGTTGCGGCCCCGGCGTATCTCGTCCTCGGCGGTGTAGTCGGCGGAGACCTCCGGCATGCCGGGAGTGGGCTGCACACTGAAGACGCCGTCCACACCGTCGGCCGCCGCGCGGAGCGAGGCCGGGTCGTCGAGGTCGCCCGTCACGAGGTCGGCGCCGGCCTCGGCGAGGGCGCGGGCCGAGGGGCCGGAGACGTTGCGGGTGAGGGCGCGGACACGCCAGCCGTCGGCGAGGAGACGCGCGGCGGTGGCGCCCCCCTGTTGTCCGGTGGCGCCGGTGACGAGAACGGTGCGGGGCGGGAACGTGGGCATGACGAGGTCCCTTCCGGATACACTCGGAAACACGAAACGGGATGATCAGCCCGGTTAACTTAGCGGAACCCGCGACCCGGTTGTCAACCGGGAAGCGGACCCGCGCCGGCAGGGCGGGGCATCGGCCGGACCGAGACGAGGAGGGTGCACCCGATGGCGGAGGCGGCGGGTACGCCGGAAGAGGCGACCGCGCACGCGGTCCGCGCGGACGCGGTGAGGAACCGGGCGCGGGTCCTCACGGCGGCACGGGAGGCGTTCGCGGACGAGGGAATGGCGGTGCCGCTGGGGGAGATCGCGCGCCGGGCGGGCGTCGGCGCGGGCACCGTCTACCGCCACTTCCCCTCCAAGCGGGACCTGTTCGCCGCGGTCGTCGCACAGAGCGCCGCGGACCAGGCGGCCGAGGCACGGGAGCTGGCGGCCTCACCGGACCCGGGCCCCGCCTTCTTCGCCTTTCTGGCCCGCGTGGTGGAAGTGGCCGCCGTCAACCGTGCGTTGTGCGACGCGTTCCTCCACGGAGCACCCGAGGGGGCGGAGTCGGCGGCGGAGCGGCGGGGGTTCACCGAGGCGTTGGGGGTGCTGCTGAGCCGCGCACAGCAGGCAGGCGCCGTGCGGGCGGACGTCACGGCCGACGACGTGCGGGCCCTGCTGGTCGGGTGCGCGGCGATGGAGCAGCAGCGTGGCACGGCCGGGCCCGCTCCGGCGGGCGCTGTTCCCGGGCTGCTGACGTCGGTGCTGTGCGACGGCCTGCGTGCCCGCCCGGACACGAAGACGCTTCCCGTCACCCCGGCCCCGCGGAACGAAACCCGTAACGAAATAGGGTCCGCGGAGTCCCCCCGTAACGAAACGGACCGCTGCGTCGTCTGCGACCGTCCCCTGGAGCCCGCCACCACCGGCCGGCCGGCGCGCTACTGCGGACCGGCCTGCCGCCAGAAGGCCCACCGTCGCCGGGCAGCAGGGCGGCGGCGTTCGTGAAGCGAGCGCCGGACGGGCGCCCGGCGTCCCGCCCGGGAAGGGCGCCTCCCGCCGTGGGTGTCGCATGCGTGCCACCGGGACCTGAACCCGTCACCGGCCCCGTGGCGCAGGGAGGTCGAGGAGCATGTCGAGGGCCCGCGCGCCGTCGGCGTCGGTGAAGGAGCCGACGGTCCGGAAGCCGTGCTTCTCGTAGTAGCGGATGGCGCGCGGATTGTCGGCGCGCACACCGCCCCACAGGATGATCCTCTTCTTGCCGAAGCGCCGTGCGACGTCCACGACGAGAGGGAAGACCTGCGTCCCCACGCCCCTGCCCTGGTAGTCGTCGGCCAGGGTCGGGCCGAAACGGCAGTCCGTCGGCTGAAGACGGATACCCGCCTCGCGATAGCGGGCGATGTCGGAGGGGTGAAGCTGGAGGCTGATCTCCAGCAGTCCGACGATCTTTTTGGACGGCACCTCGTCGAGCACCAGCCGGAGCTTGTCGTGACGGGCGATCGCCTCGCACAGCTCCCGGGCGCACGCGAGGTCGTACCCCTCGAAGGTGCTCAGGCGCCTCGATGCGGCGGACAGCCCTTCGAGGAAGGCGGCCAGACGATCCGCGTCGGCATGCACGAGCGGGCGGAGGACGAGGCCGGGACCGTCAGCCAGGTCCAGGCGCCGGGTCAGGACACGCGGGTTCTCGGCGACCGCAGTCAAGGTGAGCATGCTCGGCGCCCCTCGCATCCGTTCGGCCAAACTTCACCGGCCCGAACCTACTGAGCGCCGCGCCTCGGTGACAACGCCCCACCTCGGACGGCACAGGACGAGGGGCGGAGCGCCGGCCACCCGGTGCGCCCCGTCACACCGATCAGGCCAACAGTTCGGTACGCACTGGTGCCGGCGCATTTGGTGGTGTCATGCTCACTGCCCCCCATGGGGCCGGCGAGAGGAAACGCTGGTGATGATCCACCTGCTCGGCCCGGTCGAGCTGTCCGGTCAGGAACAGCCGCCCCGCCTCCGCTCCGACAAGGCACGCCTCGTGCTGGCCTCCTTGGCGGCCGACCTCGGGCGCCCGGTCTCCCTGGACGCTCTCGTGCACCGGCTGTGGGAGGACTATCCACCACGGAACCCGCGCGAGAACGTGCACGTCTACATCTCCCGCCTTCGCCGGACCCTGCGCTCCCTCGGGCCGCAGGCACACCTGGCGATCGTCCAGCGCGCCCACACCTACGTCCTGGAGGCCGACCCCGATCTGATCGACTGGCACCTGTTCCACCGCCTCGTCTCCCGAGCCGACCAACTCGCGGGAAGCGGGGACGACTCCGCCGCCCTGGCCCGGCTCCACGAAGCGGAAGCCCTGTGGCGGGGCACACCGCTGGCGGGCCTGCCCGGCGCCTGGGCCGCCTCCCGGCGCACGGCGATGGAGGCCCAGCACCGCGGCTGCACCACCTTCCGCTTCGCCGTGGAACTGCGCCTGGGGCGGTACGCGAAGGTCGCGAGCGAGGCGGCCGCGCTCGTCGAACAGCACCCCACGGACGAGACCCTTGTCGGCCAGTTCATGATCGCCTGTTACGGCAGTGGCCGGCACACCGACGCGTTGAGCGCCTACCGGCGCAGCCGCCAGGTCCTCCGCGAAGAACACGGGGCCGACATCGGCGAGGAGCTCGCCGGGCTGCATCAGCGGATACTGGGCCGGGCACCGGTCGCCGAACTGGCCCGTCCCGGAGTCAAGGACGACACCCCGCAGTCCGCGACCACGGCCGCGACCGACAACCTGCCGCGTCACGTCCCCCTGGTGGGACGCCACAGGGAGATGCACAGGCTGCGCTCCGCCGCGCTCTCGGATCCGCAGCGCAGCCCGGCCATCGTGGTCGAGTCCCTCTCCGGCATGGCCGGGGTCGGAAAGACCTGCCTGGCCCTCCACGCCGCCCACGAACTGCGGGAGCTCTTCCCCGGAGGACGCCTCTACCTCAATCTCCGGGCCCACACCGCGTCCGGCCGCCCGATGAGTGCGCAGACAGCCCTGGGGGCCCTGCTGCGCCTGGCCGGCGTCGCGGCCGAACAGGTACCGACAGACCTCGACGCGCGCTCGGCCATGTGGCGGCAGCATCTGACGGAGAACCGCACGCTGGTGGTCCTGGACGACGCCGCAGGACCGGAACAGGTCCGCCCGCTGCTGCCGGACGCCCCACCGTCGCTGACCCTGATCACCAGCCGCTCCAGGATGGTGGGGCTGGCAGCCGTGGCCCGCTCGCTCCCCCTCGACGTGCTGCCGGAGGAGGATGCCGTCGACCTCTTCCGGACGCTGACGCGCGCCGGCGCCCCGGAGCGCGGCGACCTGACCGGCGAAGCCGCCGAGCGGGAGGAGCTGGCCGGGATCGTGCAGCAGTGCGGATACCTGCCGCTCGCCATCGAGCTCACCGCCGGCCGACTCGCCGCCCACCCCTCCTGGACGTTGCGGGAACTGAGCGCGCGCCTGGAGCACGCTCCGCTCAGACTCGTCGAGATACGCGACGGTTACCGGGAGATCGCCGGCGCGTTCGCCATGTCGTACCAGACGCTCCCGCCCGAGCAACGGTCCGCCTTCTGCCGTCTCAGCCTGCACACCGGCCCCGACTTCGGCCCGCACGCGGCCGCCGTGCTGCTCGGGCGCCCGCTGGCGGAGACCGAACGCATACTGGAGAGCCTGCTGACGGGCCATCTCGTGCAGGAGCCGACACCGCACCGCTTCCGCTACCACGACCTGCTCGGCGAGTACGCCCGCACACTGTGCGCGACGCCGCTGGAGGACGTCCCGGAACGACACCACGGCGAGGACGACGGTGACACGCACGGCCGGGCCGTCCGGCGGCTGGCCGACTTCTACGTCCACACCGCGGCGCACTGCGCCGCACTCCTGCGGCCCGCGCCTGGTCCGTACCCGCCGCAGGCGCCTCCCGCCACCGAGGACGCGGCAACGCGCGCGCCGTCCCCCGGCACGGTGGAGAGCGCCTCCGGGCCCGAGGTCCCGCCACCGCCTGCCGGCACGGACACGCCCGAAGGCGCCCGCCGTTGGTTCACCCTCGAACTGGACAATCTGCTGGCCACCCACCAGCACGCCCGCACCCACGGCATGCCCGAGCGTGCCGCACTGCTCGCCGACGGCCTGGCCGGGTATCTGGACGCCGAGGCCCACTGGGCGGAGGCGGTACCGATGCACCAGCACGCGGCCCAGCACTGGGAGAGCGCCGGGAACCGGCACGCGCTGTGCCGGTCGCTGCTGGATCTGAGCGCGGCCCTCTCCCGCACCGCGGGTTACGTAGCGGCCGAGGAAGCAGGGCGCGCGGCGCTGGAACTGGCCCGGCAGGAGGACGACGCCGCCACCGTGAGCGAGGCGCTGCGTGTCCTCGGAGTCCTCCACTGGCACATGGGCGAGCACCGGATCGCGCTGCGTTTCCACACCGAGTCCCTGCGGCTGTGCGCTCCCCTCGGGGACCCGTTGACGGAGGCCAGGTGCCGCAACAACATCGGGATCACCCAGCTCTACCTCGGCGAACACGACGCCGCGCTCCGCAACTTCCAGGAAGCGCTGGTCGGCTTCCGTGCCGTCGGTGACACCAGAAACTTCGGTAAAACGCTCAACAACCTCGGGGATCTGTACCGGAGCAACGGTGACACCGACGCCGCACGCCAGGCCTACCAGGAAGCGCTGCACATCGCCGAGCGCACCGGCAGCCGGGCCGACGTCGCCATCACGCAGGCGAACATCGCAGAAATCCTGATCGGCCTGGGAGAGCCGGAAGAGAGCGCCGACAAGTACGGCTTCGCCTTCCGCGCCTTCCGCGCCCTCGGCGACAGGAAGAACGAGGCCGCCGCGCTGGGCGGGCTCGGCCGTGCCCACTTCGCGGCCGGCAACCGGGACGCGGCTCTCGAACACGCCCGCCGGTCGGTGGCACTCGCCCGGGAGATCGGCGCCGTCGACGAGGAGGCACAGGCGCTGCGGCTCACCGGCGAGGTGGAACTCTCCCGTGGCCGGGCCTCGTTGGCCGTGGACCACCTGCTGGCCGCCCTCGCCTCGGCCAGGCGGAGCCGTACCGCGGACGAGGTGACCAGGATCGAGGAACTGCTGGGCAGGGCCCGACGGGCCGCGGAACGCCCGGGAGAGGTCTGATACCACAGGCGCCGTGACCTGCGCGGGCGTTCGCAGTGAACAGCCCGCACAATTGATCATCGTCCGTCTGTTCCCTAAGCTGTCCGAGCTCGATCTGAGCACGACAACTTACCTTGCACGAACGAAAGTTGGCACGTGAAGCACTCCGCCGCGGCGACCCTCGTCACCGCCCTCCTGTCGGTCGCCGTCCTCGCCGCAGTCGCCCCCGCCGCAGTCGCCGCCCCGGTCACCATTTCCCAGGGCACCATATGCAATCCGACATGAACAGGACATCTGCCCGCTGATCGCGTGTATCCCGGTCCGGCCGGGGCACCCTCCTCCTCTCCGGAGCGGGAGGAGGAGGGCGCCGTGGACATATCGGTTCCCGGGGGTGGAAGACGCGGCCGTAAGGCCGCCGTGGTGCGGGCCAGGGCCACTGCGCGGCCCGTACTGGGTGGGGCGGCGCGGGCCGGGTTCGTCGGGCGGGGTGTCATCTACCTGCTCGTCGGACTGCTGGCGCTCCAGGTCGCCGTGGCGGACGGTACCGGCGAGAAGGGCGGAGGCGGCCAGGCGGACCGGGGCGGTGCGCTGCGGGAGGTGGCGGGCAAGCCGTTCGGCTCGCTCGTGCTGTGGGCGCTGGGGCTGGCGCTGGCCGGAATGGCGCTGTGGCGGTTGGCGGAAGCGGTGTGGGGCGTCACCGAGCCGGACGGACACACGGCGCGCAAGCGGCTGCTGTCGGCGGCCCGGGGCGTCTTCTACGGGTTCGTCGCGTACTCGGTACTGGCGTTCGCCGACGGTGACAAGGGCAGCGGAAGCGGCGCCTCCGACAAGCAGTCGCAGGACGTGACGGCCAGGGCACTCGGCCTGCCCGCCGGGCAGTGGCTGGTGGGCACGGTGGGCGCGGGCGTCGTCGTCGCCGGGGTCGTCATGGCCGTACGGGCGCTGTTGCGTACCTACCACACCCAGTTGAAGACGGGCGAGATGTCCCGCCGCCAGCGCCGGTTCGTCGATGCGACGGGTGTCGGTGGCGGCGTGGCCCGCGGCCTGGTGTTCGCCGCGGCCGGCGGCTTCCTGGTGCGGGCCGCGCTCGCGTACGAGCCGAAGGCGGCCAAGGGCATGGACGACACCCTGCGCTCCTTGACCCGCACCCCTGCGGGCCCGTGGCTGCTGGTCGCCGTCGCGGTGGGGCTGGCACTGTTCGGGCTCTTCTCCTTCGCGGTGGCGCGCTGGCGCAGGACGTGAGCCCGGCGGGAGGGGAAGAGGCGCGAAGGCACGGGACGGGCAGGGGCCCCGGGAACGGTGTCCGTTCCCGGGGCCCCTCGCACGGTGTGCTCCGTGCTCGGCGTCAGCCCAGCGTGGCGAGCGCCTCGTTGAAGGTCTTCGAGGGGCGCATCACCGCCGACACCTTCTCGGTGGAGGGCCGGTAGTAGCCGCCGATGTCGGCGGGCGAGCCCTGGACGGCCGCCAGCTCGTCGACGATCGTCTGCTCCTGCTCCGTCAGCGTCTTGGCCAGCTCGGCGAACGCCTCGGCGAGCTGCGCGTCCTCGGTCTGCCCGGCCAGCTCCTGCGCCCAGTACAGGGCCAGATAGAAGTGGCTGCCGCGGTTGTCGATGCCGCCCACGCGCCGGGTCGGGGACTTGTTCTCGTTCAGGAACGTGCCCGTGGCCCGGTCGAGGGTGTCCGCGAGGATCTGGGCGCGCGCGTTGCCCGTCTTCTGCGCCAGGTGCTCGAAGCTGACGGCCAGCGCCAGGAACTCGCCCAGGCTGTCCCAGCGCAGGTAGTTCTCGTTGACGAGCTGCTGCACGTGCTTGGGCGCCGAGCCGCCGGCGCCCGTCTCGAAGAGCCCGCCGCCGTTGATCAGCGGCACGACCGACAGCATCTTGGCGCTGGTGCCCAGCTCCAGGATCGGGAACAGGTCGGTCAGGTAGTCGCGCAGCACGTTGCCGGTGACGGAGATCGTGTTCTCACCGCGGCGGATGCGCTCCAGGGAGAACGTCATCGCCTCCGCCGGAGACATGATCTCGATCCGCAGACCCTCGGTGTCGTGCAGCGGCAGGTACTCGCGGACCTTCGCGATGAGGTTCTTGTCGTGGGCGCGGGTCTCGTCCAGCCAGAAGACCGCCGGGTCGCCGGTGGCGCGGGCGCGGGTGACGGCCAGCTTCACCCAGTCCTGGATCGGCACGTCCTTGGTCTGGCACATCCGGAAGATGTCGCCCTCGCCGACGGCCTGCTCCAGCACCAGTTCGCCGTCCCCGTTGTGCACGCGGACGGTGCCGGTCACCGGGATTTCGAACGTCTTGTCGTGGCTGCCGTACTCCTCGGCCTTCTGCGCCATCAGGCCGACGTTGGGGACCGAGCCCATGGTGGCCGGGTCGAAGGCACCGTTGGCCTTGCAGTCGTCGATGACGGCCTGGTAGATGCCCGCGTAGCTGCTGTCGGGGATGACGGCGAGGGCGTCCTGCTCCTGGTCGTCCTTGTTCCACATGTGGCCCGAGGAGCGGATCATCGCGGGCATGGAGGCGTCCACGATGACGTCGCTGGGCACGTGCAGGTTGGTGATGCCCCGGTGCGAGTCGACCATCGCCAGGTCCGGGCCCTGGGCCAGCTCGGCGTCGAAGGACGTCCTGATCGCCTCGCCCTCCGGCAGCGACTCCAGGCCCTTGAAGATGCCGCCGAGACCGTCGTTCGGGCTCAGCCCTGCGGCGGCCAGCTTGTCGCCGTAGGAGGCGAACGTCTGCGGGAAGAAGGACCGCACCACGTGGCCGAAGATGATCGGGTCGGAGACCTTCATCATCGTCGCCTTCAGGTGCACCGAGAACAGCACGTTCTCGGCCTTGGCCCGCGCGACCTGCGCCGTGAGGAACTCCCGCAGAGCGGCGACGCGCAGCACGGAGGCGTCCACGACCTCGCCGGCCTTGACCGGTACCGACTCGCGCAGCACCGTCGTCGAGCCGTCGTCGCCGACCAGCTCGATGCGCAGGTCGCCGTCCTCGGCCAGCACCACGGACTTCTCGGTGGCGCGGAAGTCGTCGCCGTCCATGTGGGCGACGTTCGTCTTCGAGGTGGCCTTCCACTCGCCCATGCGGTGCGGGTGTGCCTTCGCGTAGTTCTTGACGGAGGCCGGGGCACGGCGGTCGGAGTTGCCCTCGCGCAGCACCGGGTTGACGGCGCTGCCCTTGACCTTGTCGTACCGGGCGCGGATCTCGCGTTCCTCGTCGGTCTTCGGGTCGTCCGGGTAGTCCGGCAGCGCGTAGCCCTGCTCCTGGAGCTCGGCGACGGCCGCCTTGAGCTGCGGGATGGACGCCGAGATGTTCGGCAGCTTGATGATGTTGGCCTCGGGCGTCCTGGCCAGCTCACCCAGCCGCGCGAGGGCGTCCTCGACGCGCTGGTTCTCCGCCAGGCGCTCGGGGAAACTCGCGATGATCCGGCCGGCCAGGGAGATGTCGCGGGTCTCGACGGCGACGCCGGCCGTCGAGGCGTAGGCCTCGACCACGGGCAGGAAGGAATAGGTCGCCAGGGCCGGGGCCTCGTCAGTGTGCGTATAGATGATGGTCGAGTCAGTCACCGCTACTCCGCTTCGCGTCTGCGCGTCTCGCGTTTACATCGTCTCGATATCAAGATATCTCCTTCTCCCCGCCGACAGGACAGCGCCCCGGCCCGCGGGCACCCAACGGCCCCGCATGCCGCCCGCCACCCCCGCCCACCGGCTGCGTCCGGTTGTTCACTCCGTGCAGACGGTGCACCCCGGACACCGCAACGGCACGCCGGTCCGCTCAGCGGCCCGGCGCCGTGGCCGCCCCGATCCTCTCCAGCACCTCGTCCCCCTGCGGCACTCCCATGCTGCTCAGCACCTCAGCGATCCGGACACCGAGGAAGCCGCGCTCCTCCCCGCTCAGCCCCCGGAGTGTCCGCGCCAGCGTCGTCTCCCAGCTGTCCTCGTCGGGCATCCCGCCAGGCGCCGGGCCCTCCCCCGCTCCGCTCAGGAGCTGTGGATGGCCGACCGTCCAGTCGAGGACCTCCCGGGCCTGTTCCGGCTGGTGCAGCAGCCACAGCGCCGCCAGCCCCGCCGGTCCGCCCGCGACCACCTCCCGGTAGAAGTGGTACATCTCCCGGTGCGCCTCGCCCCAGGCCGCAGGTGGCTCCGGGGCACCGGCGCCGACCGGACCGGTTTCCTCCCCGGGTGAGGCTTCCAGGAACACGTAGCCGATTCCCTCCGGCAGCATCTGTCCGGCACCGTGCGCGCTCACCGGCACGGTGCCGCAGGGCGGCGGAGGCTGCTTGTGCAGATGGCGCGGTCCGGGGTCGGGAACGTGGTCGCGCACATGAGTGGCGACGAGGCGGGGCACGCCGGCTTCGACGACACGGTTGCGTACGACGGCGACCGGGTCGCAGACACGCCACCCGACACGGCGGGAGAACGGCGACCACGCGGCCGCGCCGGCCGGCTGGTGCAGATCCACCCAGCACACCCGCTCGGTGAGCGAGACCCAGCAGACATGGGAGAAGCCCCCCTCGCGCACCTCGCTCCACGAGGGACGCGGGTACCCCCACGTGTCGTCGCCACGAGTGGGCTCGACACAGTCCGGGCGGTCCTCCGCGAGGAACACCAGCACACGGTCCTCCCTGGGGAACCAACGTGCGCGCATCAGGCCGAGGAGCGGAGACGACGTCGTCTCGAACAGCGACGCGCTCATGAAAGCGTCCCTTCTGGCGTCGGCAGTGTGCTGTGCCGGTAGCGGGTGAGGAGAAAGCGTGTGATGCCCCGGTTGCCGTTCGCGACGGCAGGCAACGCGCGGAGAAAGGACTCGAAGGAGGCGCGGCGCCGCTGCACGGGGTCACGCTCGACGGCCGACAGTCCCTCTGCCATCGCCGCATGGGTCCCGGGGTCGTCGAGGCCGAGCGCCACCAGGGCCATGGCTTGCGAAGAGTGCTCGCCCAGCACCTGGGCCAGGCCGATCCGGCGCACACCTGTTTGGCGCGGCCCCGGGAAGGACTCCCGGCACAGTGCCTCCACCGCTTGCACGGCGTACGCGTGTCCCAGGCTCCCGACCGGCATCTCCAGCCAGCCGACCAGTCGGTCCAGAACCGACGGCACGTTGGCGTCCTCGGTGAGCAGCACGCCGAGAGCGAAGGTGACCGCGTTGCGCAGACGGGGCTCCAACTGCGCGCCGTCGCCCTCTCCCGAGAGCACGTTGTCCAGCAGCGTGAGCGACGCGGTGGGCCGGGCGAGTCCGTAACTGCCCGCGCACACTTCGGCGACAGTGCACTTGATGTTGACGTCGCGCTGCCTGCTCCACTGGCGCAGGTGATCGTGCGTGGCTCCGGCCAGTTCGACGTGCTGGCCGACCTCGCCGATCGCATACGCTGCCAGACGCCGCTTCCAGCGCTGCTCGGCCTGAGCGAACGTCCACAGTGGGCGCAGGGCACCGGGCCCGGTCGCGTGCGTGAGTACCCGGCCCAGTGCTGCTCCGGCGGCCAGGTCGACACCCGAGTGATACGGCAGAGCGTGCAGACCCTGCCCCAGCACATCGGTGAAACCCTCGTACTCCAGGCACAGCCGCCTGAGCACCGCGGTCGCCCGGTGCCTGCTGTGGAAGGCCACGGGCTGCATCCGGTAACGGCGCCAGGGCGCGGAGACGAAACGGGGCGGCAACGTGCCGGCTCCGATGCGCTTCAGCCGCTGCTCGAACGAGGTACCGAGCAGGTCCCTCTTGTGCTCCTCCTCCTGCCCGGTCCGCTCGGTGAGCAGACTACGTACCCTGGTGGCGAACAGCGCCACGACGGTGCGGTCCTGCCGCTCCAGCAGGGAGACGGCCGCGAGCAGAGCGAGGCTGTCGGCGCTGTGACGCGCTTCGCGCAGGGCGTCATCCGCGGACTTGTCGTCACCGTGCCGCAGACTGCCGAGCACGTCGTCCACCTGCCTGCCCGAGACCACGGCCTCCCGCAGCGCCTCCGCCACATCGGCGGCGGCCGGGGGCAGCAGACCGGTGTCCAGGTGTGCCCGAACGGCGGGTGTGCGCAACTGTCCCAGTGCCTGGTCCCGCTCCGCCGCGGTCAGATTTCCCGCACGCGCCGCTGCCAGCAGGTGCTCCTGCGCGACCTCGCGGGCGAGCGGCGGTTCGTGCTCCACCTGCCACGGGCCCGTGTCCCTGGCCAGTTCGACGTCGTCGCCCACCGTGACGACGAGGCAGGACCTGCTTGCCGCAAGACGGCCGGCGAGCGAGGTGAGGGACACCTCGGTCAGTTTGTCGGCCGCGGTCTGCGAAAGATTCCGTAGCAGGTACCCACGTGCAGCCATCGGCGTCCAGTTGGCCGGATCTTCGTCCGTGTCCAACCCGGTCACGCCGTCCTCGCCGTGCCGGTGCCGCAGCAGCGCGAGGGCCGTTGTGGTGGCTCCGTCGCCCCCGCCACCGCGCAGCAGCAGCACACTTCCTCCGTCCTGGCCCGTGCCTTTCAGGATCTTCAGGCACCTGCCGAACACCGGTGGTGCGACGAAACCGCGGAGCTTCTTGGCGATCTCCTGGGCGGGGTAGGGCCCCTCCCGGAACCGGGGCGGCAGGACGCGCTCTGTCACCGCCTCGTCGGACGGGTCGGATCCTGGGAAGACGTTGAGATCTCCGCCGACGCTCATGACCGCGACTCCGCGGCCCACCCGCTGCCGGTTGCTGTCGTACGAGGCACCGGGCGACAGGCCAGGCACCGGCGCCTCGGTGCGCAGGTGTGGTTCTGCGAACCCCCGGTGCACGGTGCCCTGTTCGGTACTCATGCCCGGCCCTTGCCGCCGGTGTGCTTGTCACCCGAGACGTTGTCTCCCTCACCCCAGTGCTGGTTGGCCGCACGGTAGCTGGCGCCTCCGGTGTAGGTGAAGTCGCCGCCGACGTCCCCCATGAGGGCAGCGCCCTCGGTGACGTGCTGGGTGTTGCCGCTGTAGCGCGCGCCGTCGCCGGGGCTTCCGCTGTCCCGAGGTGCGGCCTCAGCGGTTTCAGCGGGCCGGGCCGCCGGGAGAATGCCGGACTCCAGCAGGTTGCCGGAGGGCGTCGGCACGAAGAGCCACGCCTGTTGCGTGAAGTTCTTGCCTTCCACCGTGGCCGGTACCTCGATACAGCGATCGGGGTGCAAGCCGGTGTAACCGGCCAGCACCACGTCCTCCCAGACCCTGCTGGAGAGCACCGCGGCCAGGTGGGTGGTCTCCGGGCTGGCGGCGGCGAGGACCGCCTTGACCGGCCGGGAGTCCAGCAGCCGGTGCGTGTCGTTGCGCGGCGTGCCGTTCCCGTCCCCCGGGTCGCCGGCATCCGGCAGCGGTCCGACGTGCACACTCGCCCGCAGCCGGATGCGCGGCCCGACGGTCTGCTGGTTGTACGTGGCCAACACCTCGTCGAGCACCGGCAGGAGAGGCCAGATGAGGAAGGGCAACTTCTCGGGATCGAAGCCGAACACGATGCCGTCCCCCGTGTTGGCGGGGAACCTCTTGCCCTCCCTCAACTCGGCGAGCCCCGCCTGTCCGAGCGCGTGATCGACGAGTTCGGGGATCAACTGGCTCACGGGGCCGTGCTGTACCGCGGGCAGCCCCGTGAAGTCCTTCGCGTCGACCGCGAAGAGGCCTCGGTAGGGCGGCAGTGCGCGGCTTTCGGAGTGGGGCTGCGGCATGGATGCGGGCATGAGAACTCCCTCGGTCGGAGGCGTCCGATGTGGTGCGCCGCGAGGCGACTGCATCGAGCTTCTCCGAGGGCGCACGACCGGAATGCACACCGCGGTGCACTCCGCCGGTGGCTCACCTCACATCACTGAATACTGATCGAAGGCCGCCCAGTCCCGGAGCGCCTCCGGGTCGGTGATCACGACTACTCGGCGCGCGGTCTCCAACACGCCCGCCCTCCGTAATTCACGCAGTCCGCGCAGTGCGCAGTTGCGGGTGACGCCGATGGCCTGGGCGATCTCCTCCTGGGTCAGTCCGGTGAGCCTGAGCTGCGTGGCCGGTCTGCTGCGGTCTCCCAGCTCCGCCAGCCGGAACAGCGAGCGGGCCAGCCGGACGATCACCGGAAGAGTCAGCAGCTCGGCACGGTGCTGGTCCGACTCCCGCATCCGCTGCAACGTCTGCTGCATCAACGGCATGACCAGGCCGCGTTGTTCGACGTAGCGGCGGAATCGGCCGGCTTCCAGTTTCACCGTGGTGCACGGCGTCAGCGCGTACACGTCCGCGGTGCGCACGGTGCCGTCGAAAACCGACATCTCGCCCAGCAGCTCACCCGGCCCCCGGAACGCCAGCCAGGTGGTGGCCCCGTCGTTCTCCCGGCGCACGACCTTGGTCAGACCGTCGGTCAGCGCGAGCAAGCATGCCCCGGGCTCCCCCTGCCGAAGCATCCGCTCACGTGCGCGGTAGCGCTGAACCCGTCCCTGCGCCGTCACATCTCGCCACACCTCGTCGGACAGCATGTCCGCCCTCCCCCTCCAGAGGCCGCACGCGGCGTGCGGCTGACGGATCCGTACCCCTGCCCGGGCCCCGCCGTGCACGCGACCGGGGAACTGCCCCGCGCCCTCGAACGGATACAGCCGACAGACGGCCGGGACCGCGGGCTGCACCACCCCCGGGCCCGGCCGTGCCACTACATCAGGGCCCGGGCCCGCTCCTCCCAACGCTCGACCCGGCCCACCGCCTGCCCCAACTGCTTCATCGCGGACGCGATGTCCTTGGCGGGCCCTCGCATGTCACAGCTGAGTTCCATCAGCCCTTCGACCAGCGCACCGAACGAGGTGAGGCCCGCCACGCCTTCCCTGGCGGACTCGAACGTGACGGACGGGTCCGTCCTCCAGGCGGCGCCGTCCATGCCCCGTCATCGCCCACCTTCCGCCGGAAGCGGCGTCAAGGCCCCGACTTCCCGTGCGCCTCCGAGCCGCCTGGCTCTGCGGACGACGCCCTGGAGACCGAGTCGTTTGGCCAGTGCACCGAGACGCTCGCCCTCGCTCTTCCTCCTGGAGGTGGTGAAGCGGAGGCCCGCCCTGACGCTGCCCGCACGGGCAGGCGGCGTCAGGTGCAACTCCCGCCCGTCCCGCTCGGGGGCCTCGGCTGTGAGGGGTGCCTCCCCGTCGGATGGGGAAACCTCACATGCACCGACGATCCCCGCGATGTCCGCCGCGGGGCGGCGTCCTCTTCCCGTGCCGACCGCTGCGCCTCCCCGACCACCCGCCGCCAGACGGTTGAGGCCGACGAAGCGCCGAACGCGGAGCCGCGGACGAACCCACGGACCTCAGTATGGAAAGGCCACCGAAGAACCGGGTGGCCGGGCGGCGTCGGCACCGGCACGGCTCGCCCGCCACGGTCGGCGCCGCGACCGGTGCCGCCGCCACCGAGACCGCGAGTCCGGAGGAGACGGGAGCCGGACCGTTCGCGGTGGCCCTCCCGCGCACGAGGCGGGATCCCGCGCGTCGGCGTGCGGACCCGGTCAGTTCGCCGGGTCGGTCACCGGCTCCACCGGGACCGGATACGTCGGGTACTCGGCACCGGAGACGTACTGGACGACGCGGACGACCTGGCAGGAGTAGCCGAACTCGTTGTCGTACCACAGGTAGAGGATGGCGTTGTCGCCGTCGGCCTTCGTGGCGCCGGCGTCGACGATGGAGGCGTGGCGCGAGCCGATGAAGTCGTTGGAGACCGCGTCGGGGGCGCTGGTGAAGTCGATCTGCCGCTTGAGCGGCGAGGTCAGCGACACCTCGCGCAGGTGGTCGAGGACTTCCTTGCGGTCGGTCTCGCGGGCGAGCTGCAGGTTGAGGATGGCGATCGAGACGTCCGGCACGGGCACGCGGATCGAACTGCCGGTGATCTTCGCCCCGAGGTCGGGCAGCGCCTTGGCCACGGCCGAGGCGGCGCCCGTCTCGGTGATGACCATGTTGAGCGGTGCGGAGCGGCCACGCCGGTCCGACTTGTGGTAATTGTCCAGCAGGTTCTGGTCGTTGGTGAACGAGTGGACGGTCTCCACGTGGCCGCGCAGCACCCCGAACTCGTCCGCCATCGCCTTGAGCGGCGGGACGATCGCGTTGGTGGTGCAGGACGCGCACGAGATGATCTGCTCGTCAGGCTTGAGGTCGTCGTGGTTGACGCCGTGCACGATGTTGGGGACGTCGCCCTTGCCCGGAGCGGTCAGGACGACCTTGTCGATACCGGGACGCAGGTGCTTGGAGAGCCCCTCACGGTCCCGCCACCTGCCGGTGTTGTCGATCAAAACGGCGTCCTTGATGCCGTACTCCGTGTAGTCCACCGTCGTCGGGTCGTCGGAGTAGATCACCTTGATCGCGTTGCCGTTGGCGACGATCGTACCCGCGTCCTCGTCGACCGTGATGGTGCCCTGGAACTGGCCGTGGATGGAGTCCCGACGCAGCAGTGAGGCCCGCTTGACGAGGTCCTGCCCGGCGCCCTTGCGGACGACGACGGCACGCAGCCGCAGACCGTTGCCGGAACCGGCCTTCTCGATCAGCAGGCGGGCGATCAGCCGTCCGATGCGGCCGAAACCGTAGAGGACGACGTCCCGCGAAGCACCCCGGTCGATCTTGTTCTCCCCCGTGGCCCCGGCGACGGCCTCCGCGGTGAACTCATCGACCGACAGCCCGCGGTCGTCGGAACGGTAGGTGGCGGCGAGCATGCCGAGGTCGATCTGGGACGGCCCCAGGTCCAGCGTGGTGAGCGCCTGCAGGAACGGCAGCGTCTCGGTGACCGAGAGCTCCGCGCCCGCGATCTGCCGGGCGAACCGGTGGGTCTTGAGGATGCTGATCACCGACTTGTTCACCAGGGAGCGGCTGTGCAGCAGCACGGTGACGTCCCGCTCGCGGTGCAGCTTTCCGATGATGGGGATCATCGACTCCGCGATCTCCTCGCGGTGCTTCCAGTTGGTGAACGCGTCCTCGTTGACAGTCACAGGTCTTCACTTTCGAGCTAGAGGGTGCTCATATGCTAACCCGCCGCATGTTTGATCGATCAAATTGACCCGGTGGCCGGCCCGGACAAGCGACTGCTGCGGCGCCTGGCAGGCAGGTGGTACTCGGCCTTCCGCACCAACCGCCCAGCCGGGCCGATGCGTCCGCGCACCCACCCGCCCGCTGCACGCCCGCATCCGCACAGGCACCCGCCCTCCCGGCCGGGCCTCCGACCGCCGGGCCTCCGACCGGAAGCCGGTATCCGTACGAGCACCAGGCACCGCGCAGCCGCACGCGCCCGGCTGCCCGCGACCGCGCACGGCTGGTGGGGCTGAGGGGGCTGAGGGGGCTGAGGAACTCATGCTGAGGCGCGGGGCCGGGGCGGCGTGCAGCTCGCCCGCGTCCCGGTTGACCACCCCCGTACGCGCTGCAAGCATGCGGAGGTTTCATCGACCACAACAAACTCGGGGATCGATATGCGCAACTCCCGCCTCCGGCGGACGCTTGCCGTGGCGGCGTCCGCCGCCGCGCTGGCCCTCAGCGGCACACTGGTGACGGCGACCGACGCGGCAGCCGTCGGCAGCTCCGCCTGCAATCACAACGTCAAGAACCACCAGGACCACATCACGAAGAACCACACCGTGATCCGCAGCGGTCCGGGTACCTCCTACTCGCAGCGGAACAAGCTGTCCAAGGGCGACCCCTTCTACGTGTACTGCCGCGGCACCAGCAAGTCCGGCCACCACTGGTACTACGGCGACTACATGAGCCAGATGGCCTGGGTCTACTCCGGCAACATCTGATCCGGCGCACATCGGAGCGGGGCCGCGCGTCGCCGCGGCCCTTCGCCGTCCGCGGGGGTCCCTCGTCCAGGCGCCGGGGCTTTCGTCGAGGTACGAACGGGCGGTCACGGCGCGCTGCCCGTTCCTGGTCTACCGGCTACCGGACCACGCGGCCGAACCGGGCGACTACGGTGACGACTTGATGGCCCGCGGCTACGCGCGCTCTCCCCGGACCGGCGGAGACCGACCGGGCCCGGGGCGACTACGGAGCCGTCGGCGCACTCCACGCGCCGCGCTCCCCGCCGAGGCCCGCAGCCGCGGAGAGGCACGGCACACGGTGTGGGCGCCGGAGGGGATGCGCAGACGCACCGCAACACCGCTCGTACGGCACCGCTCGGGCCCTCTTCGACGAGGCCGCCCGCACCGCCGAAGCGGCCGACGACCGGCGAGGGCGGGGCTGGGCACTGCACGGCATCGCCGACGTGTTGTCCGTGCGCGACGGCGACACCGAGCAGGTCCTGACGCTGCTGTCCGAGACCGAAGTCGACTGACGTCGCATGCACTGGTCGAGCGCCCTGGCCTGCAACCACAAGAGGCGCGGCAACGTTCACTGCCGCGCCGGCCGGTACGCCGAGGCCCGGGACACCTGCGCCCAGGCACTCGGCGGGTTCTCCCGGATGGACGAGCTGCGGGGCACGGCGCTGTCCCGGCTCGCCGCCGTCAAGTCGCGCGCCCGCCCGGGCCGGAACCGCGCCCGGACCCGCCGCCGACCTGGCGGAGCTGCACGACACCATGGTCCGGATCGGTCTGCGGCACGCCCGGCAGGTGGTCGGCAAGGCCGCCGCCGAGCTGAACGTGGGCCCGCTGCCCGGGAAGACAGCACGCATGACAGCCGACCAACCCTCCCCGGACGGCATCTCCCGGCGATGAAACGGCGCCCCTTTCAGCCCCGTGGGCCTCGGGCAGTGACACGTGCAGCATCGCGCCGTGCACCCGCCCGGGGCAGCCTCATCGAGCGCCGGCAGCTTCCTTCGCCGGCGCTCTCCGCAACGGCGGCCGGTCCAGGTGGACCACCACCGTCGTGTAGAAGCGGTGGACGGCGTCGTCGACGCTGCGGATGAAGCCGGACTCGGCGTTCCCGCGACCGCTTCCCATGCCTTTGAAGAGGGAGAGACGGAAACCGGTGATGGCCGCGTCGGCATTCTTCGGCAGCATGTCCGCCGGCTCCGGGCGCAACCGCTCCAGTGTGCCTCTCGGTCCCCCGTTCACTCCCTCGACCAAGGTTTCCACATGGAGGTCCGCGGGCGCCTCGGACAGCCGACGGACGAGGCGTTTCGCCCAGCTCAGGGGATACCCCTTCGCCGGTGCCGGGATCTCGATGGAGGTGCGGAGCTTGCCGGTACGCAGGTCGGCGCCGATCGCCAGGATCCCGGGCGCGCCCTCGATACGCAGCTCGGCCTGCAACCTCCCTTCCAGGCAGAGCTGTTCGGCCATACGGTTCCGGCGCGCCTTCGGATCCGCTCCCCGCTTGGCGCGCCGGACGGGCAACACCTTCTGCCCGAGTTCGCCACCGAGGCTGAGGCAGAGCTGACGCACGAGCCGTTCCCAGCTCTCGACCACGTCCAGGGCGCGAGGATCGCCGTTGCACAGCGTTTCGTCGTTGATCCCGTTGCGCACGGGCACCCAGCCGGGCCCCATGTTCTGAAAGCCGTGGCAGCCCGAGTTCTCGTGCTGGAGATAGTGGAGCAGTTCCTGGAGCAGCCAGGCGTGCGTTCTGTCCCCGACGCCCTCGTGCCGGATCAGCACCTGTGCCTGGTAGGCGACCTCCGCCCACGACAGGTGCCAGAGTGCCACCTTGTGTTTCCGTCGACCGTCGATCTTGACGTCGACGAGCGGGCTGCCCTCCAACGCGACGTCGTTGGACAGCGTGATCACAGCCTCGTACCCGCGCCGTGCGGCGATGTCCATGTACGCCTGCACCTGCTCGGCACGGAGAGCACTTCCGTTGGTCTTCGTCTCGACCAGTGCCGTCCACAACTTGCCGGCCCGCTCGACGCGTATCACGCCGTCAGGGCGCCGCGGGGTGTCACCATGCGGGAGCGTGACCTCTGTGAACGTCTCCATCCGGCCCGCAGGCGCCCCGAACCCCGCCAGGAGTCTCCTGCCGAACTCCGGCACCTGTGCCATGACCGACAGCAGCACCGAGGTGGCACGCACCTCCCGGTCCCGATCGCTCTTGAGCGCGGAGACCGGAACGAGCCTGGCCCCGGCCCAGGACTCGTTCTCCGCCAGCGTCTTCCTGACCACCTTGGGCATGGTGACGCGCTTCTTCGCAGTACGAGGCCGTGCGGCCCGCGCCCTCGGTACGTCGTCCGCCCCCGGGGCGCCGTTCGCCCCCGCGGCGCCGACCGTCCTCGGAACGTCGTCGGGGAGCCGGGGAGCCGGGACGGGGACCGGCGTCGTCGGGACCGACTCCACCGCCGGAGTCGCCGCCGAAACGTGGGCTTCGTCGCCGGAGTCCGCGTCGTCCAGCGCCTCGTCCGCACCCGCGTCGTCCTCGACGTCGACACCGAAGTCCGCGGCCAGGCCGGCCAGTCCGGACTCGTACCCCTGACCGACAGCGCGGAACTTCCACTCCTCTCCGCGCCGGTACAGCTCACCGAAGATGATCGCGCTGACCGCGGCGGCGTCGTCGACGGCGAATCCGAGGAGGCACTCCCCTCCCCCGTCGGCCAGCGTGACCTTCAGCTCCTCCAGGTCCCCCAAGCCGGTCCCGCCGTACCGGCTCGCCGCCACCACGATCCGGTCGACCTCCGGTGGGACGGCAGTCAGATCGAAGCTGATCCGGTCCTCGTCACCGTTCTCCGTCGGCGTCTTGCCGAGGAGCCGCACACTCCCGTCCGCGGCCACCGGGTTGTTGTAGAAGTAGAAATCACTGTCCCGGCGCACCTTGCCGTCCGCGTCCACCAACAGGACCGACACGTCTGCGTCGCCGTCCCCGGTCGGGCTGACCCACCTCAAGCCGACGATCACCGAATCCAGGTGCGCGCTCAGGGTCGACAGAGCGACATTCGAGCCCTTGACCATCTCGTACACGAAACCCCCCAAGTCGTACACATCACGCATACGAGGCTATGCTCCACCCGAGCTACCCACCGCGCGACATGATGTGATGTACAGAGCAGGAGCACTGTAGTACCTCGCTACCCCGCGATCGGGGCAGCGGTGGGTGTGGGGACGTCACCGAGGGGCGGCCTCGTCACGGGTGCCCCGGCCGACGAACTGGCCGTCGTCCAGGACGATCCAGTGGTCCGCCGCGGACGGCTTCGCCGGTGTGGTCCGCCTCAAGAGCGCATTGGGCTGGTGAAGGGCACACAGCCCACCTGGCACGGGCAGATCGCACCGACTGACCCCCGCCAAACTCTTGCCCGGCCACGGCGGGGCAGCCGGTCGTCTAGGGCGAGGGAGTTGTCACCTCGCCGGGCCACACAGATCGCCACGCGGCTTCGAGATGCGCCTCCGCGCCGCCATGGCCGGAAACGTATTCTTGTCGTCGATATCCGCGGTTCTTACCGTCCCGTGGCATGGACTCCACAGCCTTCGACGTGATCAGGCGACTCGGTGACCTTCTGACTGTGCAGGTGAACTCATCGCCCGAGCTCTTCGCCGGAGTGGAGAAGGCAGCCGCTGCCGTCGACCGCGAGCGAGCAAAGAAGAAGACCGCGAACGAGGGCCACGGTCCCCGCAAGCCGGACCTGCGTCAATTACCCCGAGCTGAGCATAGCCCTCTGCAGACAACTCCGTGGGATCTGCTCGCCACGTTCGCGCGCGCTACGACCCTGGCCCGGCAGGGACGAGGCAGAGGACTGGCTGAGCACTGGCAGGGGCTGAAATACTGCCGAGCCTTCGCCGCCGACCGGCACGGAAGCCTACGCCTCACCACTGAAGGAAAGGCTCCCGAGCAGTCCTACCGGGCCATGCAGGCGCGGGAGCTGGGCAGTGCGGACGGTGAGGTCGAAGCCGTTCGATGGCCGGCTTGGAGGCTGTACGAGACAGACGAACAGCGTGGATAACTCTGGCCCGTGTCATCACCCGGCACGTCCCTCGCTCTCCACATGCCCGGCCCGCTGAGCCCGCGCACCCTGCAACTGGACGCGGCGAAAGGCCGCACCGCTCCAGCGCTTGGGGCCGCCTGCCGGGACCGAGTGCCTTCTCTGCGCCACCCGTTCTGCTCGCCCCGCACAGCCGGGCGGGCCCGGCGCAAGAGCAACGAGGGCCGCCGTCCCAGGAGTCGGGACGGCGGCCCTCGCCGGCAGAGCCGACGCAGCATCAGCGATTCGGGGTCTCGGTGTACAGCCGGTGCGCACGAGGGTGGGAACGAGCCGGGAGCGATGGGAAGCAGCGAAGACTGTTTCCGCTGGTCACGGCAGGTTTCCTAGGCTCCGGCCCAGATAGGCCCGGCCCGCACTTTAAATGTCGAAGTACAGCTCGAACTCGTGCGGGTGGGGGCGCAGTTGCATGGGGGCGATTTCGTTGGTGCGCTTGTAGTCGATCCAGGTCTCGATGAGGTCGGAGGTGAAGACGCCGCCGGCCTGGAGGTATTCGTTGTCGGCTTCCAGGGCGTCGAGGACGGCCGGGAGGGAGGTGGGGACCTGGGGGACGTCCGCGTGCTCGTCCGGGGCGAGTTCGTAGAGGTCCTTGTCGATCGGCTCGGCCGGCTCGATCTTGTTCTTGATGCCGTCCAGGCCCGCGAGGAGGAGGGCCGAGAAGGCCAGGTACGGGTTGGAGGACGGGTCGGGGGCGCGGAACTCGACGCGCTTGGCCTTCGGGTTGGAGCCCGTGATCGGGATCCGCATCGCCGCGGAGCGGTTGCGCTGCGAGTAGACCAGGTTGACCGGGGCCTCGAAGCCGGGGACCAGGCGGTGGTAGGAGTTCACCGTCGGGTTGGTGAAGGCCAACAGGGAGGGGGCGTGGCGCAGGATGCCGCCGATGTAGTAGCGGGCGGTGTCCGAGAGGCCCGCGTAGCCCTGCTCGTCGTAGAAGAGGGGCTCGCCGCCGGTCCACAGGGACTGGTGGACGTGCATGCCGGAACCGTTGTCGCCGAAGATCGGCTTGGGCATGAAGGTGGCGGTCTTGCCGTTGCGCCAGGCCGTGTTCTTGACGATGTACTTGAACAGCATCAGGTCGTCGGCCGCGGCCAGCAGCGTGTTGAACTTGTAGTTGATCTCCGCCTGGCCCGCGGTGCCCACCTCGTGGTGCTGGCGCTCGACCTGCAGGCCCGCCCTGGTCAGTTCCAGGGAGATCTCGGCGCGCAGGTCGGCGAAGTGGTCGACCGGCGGGGCCGGGAAGTAGCCGCCCTTGTAGCGGACCTTGTAGCCGCGGTTGCCGCCGGTCTCGACGGCGCCGGTGTTCCAGGCGCCCGCCTCGGAGTCGATGTGGTAGTAGCCGGCGTTCGCCTTGGTCTCGAAGCGGACGTCGTCGAAGACGTAGAACTCGGCCTCGGGGCCGAAGAAGGCGGTGTCGGCGATGCCGGAGGAGGCGAGGTAGGCCTCGGCCTTCTTCGCCACGTTCCGGGGGTCACGGCTGTACTGCTCGCCGGTGATCGGATCGTGGATGAAGAAGTTGATGTTGAGGTGCTTCTCGGAGCGGAACGGGTCGAGACGCGCGGTGGACAGGTCCGGGACCAGCGCCATGTCGGACTCGTGGATCGCCTGGAAACCGCGGATCGACGAGCCGTCGAACATCAGGCTCTCGGACGGGTCGAAGGTCTCGGCCGGCACGGCGAAGTGCTGCATGACGCCGGGCAGGTCGCAGAACCGGACATCGATGAACTTGATGTCGTTGTCCGCGATGTACTTCTTGGCCTCGTCGGCGTTCTGGAACATCCATCCTCCTAGTCCCGCCGCGTCGGGACGGGCTTGCTCCGGCTCCGGCGGTACGGCACGGTGGCCGAGCGCCTGGCACCGACCCTAGGCAGGGGCCATTTCTCCAGCATGACTCATCTGTTTCGCCGATGTTAATCGCCGGGTAGCCCCCTCGACCCCTCACCATGCGGAGTCCGGCCGTCACGTTCAGCGGTGCGGCCCGGCCGTCGGCGACCGGAGCGTCCGGCCGCGGCAGGGCGGAGACGCCCACTCTCAGGTAAGCGCAGACGCCCGGCCGCCGACGGCCGGAAACCTGCGCGATACCGTTGTCGGGTGGACAACAGGGACGCAATCGGGTCGTGGCTGTCAGGACCGCGCGCCGCGGCTCAGGACATGGGGGCCGATTTCGGTCACCGCGGCAAACGGCTCGGACTGCCCGCGGAGGGGCCGGGTTCCATCGCGCCGGTCGGACGCCGGATCGGTGCCCTCTTCATCGACTGGGCGCTCTCCGCGCTGATCGCCTTCGCGCTGCTGGCGGACCGCGAGCTGGCGGGCACCAACAACTGGGCGCTGGTCGTCTTCGTCGTCATGAGCGTGCTGACGGTCGGTACGGTCGGCTGCACGCCGGGCAAGCGGCTGCTGGGGCTGCGCGTCGTGGCTCTCGACGGGCTCGGGAAGCTGCCGGTGTGGCGCACCGTGGTGCGCACGGTCCTGCTCGGTCTCGCCGTTCCCGCGCTCATCTGGGACCGCGACAGCCGAGGTCTTCACGACCGGCTCTCGGGGTCCGTCCAGGTACACGACTGAACCGGCGGGCGGACGACCCGGCGGGCCATCGACAAGCAGGCGGGCGACCGGTGGGTAACGGGCGCCTACGCGACTGAGACACCAGACATCGCCGGGTACCCACCGGGTACGCCGGGTACGCCGGGTACGCCGGGTACGCCGGGTACGCCGGGTACGCCGGGTACGCCGGGTACGCCGGGTACGCCGGGTACGCCGGGTACGCCGTTGCAGGCTGCCGCCCCCCGAAACCGCCGTCCCGATGCCGTCGACGGCGCAGGCGCAGCCCGTACGGCGGGCCGGGAGGTCCACGACGAGACGACGGAGGGCGGGGCCGCGTTCGTGTGCGGCCCCGCCCTCCGAGGGGGCTTCTCCGGCCCCAGGGGGTTGTCCGGCAGGCGGTCGGATCAGCGGCCCTGCGGGCCCTTCGGCAGTTTCATCCCCTTGGGCATCGGGCCCTTGGGGATCGGCATGTTGCTCATGAGATCGCCCAGCGCGCGGAGCCGGTCGTTGATCTGGGTGACCTGCTGCCCCTGCAGCGTCCGCGGCAGCTTCATCATCTTGACGCGGAGCTTCTTCAGCTCGACCTGGTCCTCGCCCTCGCCGACGACCATCGTGTGGACCGGGACGTCGCCGACGACGCGGTTCATCTTCTTCTTCTCGGAGGCCAGCAGGCCCCGCAGCCGGTTCGGGTTGCCCTCGCCGACCAGGACGATGCCGGCCTTGCCGACTGCGCGGTGCACGATGTCCTGGTTGCGGTTCATCGCCACGGCAGGGGTGACCTGCCAGCCGCGGCCGATGTTCTCCAGGACGGCGGCCGCGGCCCCCGGCTGGCCCTCCATCTGCCCGAACGCGGCCCGCTCGGCGCGGCGTCCGAAGACGATCGCGCACGCGAGCAGGCCCAGGAGCACGCCCACGATGCCCGCGTAGACCGGGTGACCGATCAGGAAGCCGATCGCGAGGAGTACACCGAAGGTGACGAGCCCCACGCCGGCCAGGATCCAACCGATCTTCCGGTCCACGCGCCGGGTCATCTTGTACGTCTGAGCGATCTGTTTGAGCCGCCCAGGGTTCTCGGTGTTGTCCTTCCTCGCCATGCGGTGAAGTTTACGCGGTGGGGCCGGGCCGGGAGACCGGCGAGGTCGGCTCTCCGGGGAGTGGTGAGGTCAGCGCCGGGAGCCGGGGGACGCCGATGTGGGCACGGGTACGGAGGCCCCGCGCGCCGGTCCGGGCACGGGGGCCCGGTTCAGCAGGGCCTCCGCCTCGTGCCGGGCGCGGGCCCGGCGGCGGTCCTCCAGAACCGCCGTCCACGCGTTGCGGCGCGCCACCTGGTGGCCGCGGCCGAAAAGGATGTGTTCCAGACCTTCCAGTGCCCACTGAGTGGTCCGCACTGTGCCCTCCGTCAGTCATCCAGCGTCGAGAAGTCGCGCGCGCCCGGCAGTCCCGTCCGAGCCGTCCCCGTCGGGCCGCCTCCCGTTCGGGCTGTTCCCCTCGGGAGCAGTGCCGTCCGGAGCGGTGCCGTTCGGAGCAGTGCCCGACCGGGTCGGTACCGTCCGGAGCGCTGCCGTTCGGACCGGTTCCGTCGGACTGTGCGCGCTGCGTGGTTCCAGCGTCACGCATCGGTGTTACCAGCCGATGACCGGCGGGTCAAAGCCCGGACAACGCTGTGCGGCGAAGGTCACGTTGCGGCTTCCCGTGCCTCACCGCTCCCGTCGCACGAACCTCAGCCGCCCCTTCGGTCCCGCGCCGCGGGAGCCGAGCCGCCGCGCTCCTCCGGGGAGCGGCCACCACCCCGCGGACCCTCGGGCAGGCGCCGGGTCAGGCCGCGGAGGACTCGTCCGCCCGGCGGGCCTCGATCGCCTGCTGGTAGAGGCGCCCGGCGCGGTACGAGGAGCGCACCAACGGGCCCGACATGACGCCGGCGTAGCCGATCTCGTCGGCCTCGTCCTTGAGCTCGACGAACTCCTGCGGCTTGACCCAGCGCTCGACGGGGTGGTGGCGGGGGGTGGGGCGCAGGTACTGGGTGATGGTGATCAGTTCGCAGCCGGCCTCGTGCAGGTCGCGCAGGGCCTCGCTGATCTCCTCGCGGGTCTCGCCGAGGCCGAGGATCAGGTTGGACTTGACCACGAGGCCGTCCTCGCGGGCGCGGGTGAGGACCTCCAGCGAGCGCTCGTAGCGGAAGCCGGGGCGGATCCGCTTGAAGATCCGGGGCACCGTCTCGACGTTGTGGGCCAGCACCTCGGGCCGGGAGGAGAAGACCTCGGCGAGCTGGTCGGGCTCGGCGTTGAAGTCGGGGATCAGCAGCTCGACGCCGGTGCCGGGCATCAGGTCGTGGATCTGGCGCACGGTCTCGGCGTAGAGCCAGGCGCCGCCGTCGTCGAGGTCGTCGCGGGCGACGCCGGTGATGGTGGCGTACCGCAGCTCCATCGTGCGCACGGACTCGGCGACGCGGCGGGGCTCGTCGCGGTCGAGCTCGGCGGGCTTGCCGGTGTCGATCTGGCAGAAGTCGCAGCGGCGGGTGCACTGCTCGCCGCCGATGAGGAAGGTCGCCTCGCGGTCCTCCCAGCACTCGAAGATGTTGGGACAGCCCGCCTCCTGGCAGACCGTGTGCAGGCCCTCGCTCTTGACCAGGTTCTGGAGGGCGTTGTACTCGGGGCCCATTTTCGCCCGGGTCTTGATCCACTCGGGCTTGCGCTCGATGGGGGTCTGGCTGTTGCGGACCTCCAGGCGGAGCATCTTGCGACCGTCGGGTGCGACAGCGGACACGTCCGGCTCCCTACGTACTTTCGATTCAGCGGCGGGTAACAGGCTACGCCTGCGGTCGTGGGCTTCCGAACGGGCCGGGACCCCGCAAGGCTCCGGTCCGTGACGGGAGGATCAGACCGCGCGGGGCAGGGGCGCCGAGGACTCCAGTACCTCGCGCAGGTGCTTCTCCATCAGGGGAAGCACCTCGGAGACGGGAACATTCCTGCCCACCTCCTGCGAGAGCGAGGTGACGCCCGCGTCCCGGATGCCGCAGGGGATGATCTGGTCGAAACCGGTCGTGTCCGGGTTGCAGTTGAACGAGAAGCCGTGCATGGTCACGCCCTTGGCGACCCGGATGCCGATCTGCGCCATCTTGCGGTCCTCGCGGCGCTGGCCGGCGTTGGAGGGCGCGTACTCGGGCCCCATCAGGCGTGGGTCGTACCCCTCCGGGTCCGCCTGGCCGAGCCGCGGGTCGAAGTCGAGGGAGAGGCCCCCACCGGAGGCCGTCCCGGCGCCGGGACGGTCGGCCCTGGCGATGTCGTCACCCAGCACCCACACCCCGCTGCGCCCCTCGACGCGGGTGGTCTCGACGCCGAGCTCGGCACACACACGGATCATGGCCTCCTCCAGGCGGCGCACGTGTGCGACGACGTCCACGGGGCGGGGCAGCTTCAGGATCGGGTAGCCGACGAGCTGGCCGGGGCCGTGCCAGGTGATCTTGCCGCCGCGGTCGACGTCGACGACGGGGGTGCCGTCGAGCGGCCGCTCGCTGTCCTCGGTGCGCCGCCCGGCGGTGTAGACGGGGGGGTGCTCCAGCATCAGACAGGTGTCGGGGATCTCGTCGGCGAACCGCGCGGCATGCACCCGCTTCTGTTCCTGCCAGGCGTCCATGTAGTCGACGGCGTTGCCGCCGAAGCCCAGGTGGACGAAGCGCAGTTCGCCGTCCGCCGGGCCCTCCAGCCGGGGTTCTCCCATGCCTCTCTCCTTCGTCAGCCCGCGGAATGCCCGCTCGCCGCCCGCGGTGGCGGATTCCGCCGCCCGCGGCGGCGCGCCGCTCCGCGCTCGCGCCCACCGCCACTCTACGGCCGTCCTCGCCCGTCCTCGCAGGTGGTCACCTACTCACACGTACGGATGAATACGTGACGAAGGCGGCGAACGATGTACGAGGGACCGTTACATTCGCGCCGTTCCAGCAGGGCGCCCCGGCGTCTGACACAAGCCGTGAGGGCAGGAGACCGTGAAGCCGATGACGATGGAACGACCTGGGGAGTCGGTCACCGACGCCACCCAGCCATCCCAGCAGCGCATCCCGAACCGCCAGCTCGCCGCACTGATCGCGGAGGCGGGCTTCTCCAACGCGGGCCTGGCCAGGCGCGTCGACCAGCTCGGCCTCGAACACGGTCTCGACCTGCGTTACGACAAGACATCGGTCACCCGCTGGCTGCGCGGTCAACAGCCGAGGGGGACGACGCCTGCCCTGATCGCCGAGGTCTTCACCCGGCGGCTGGGGCGGCGGCTGACGGCGCAGGACCTGGGCCTGGACGCCTGCGCGCCCGTCTACGCCGGGCTGGAGTTCGCCGCGACACCCGCCGAGGCGGTGGACATCGTCAGCGGGCTGTGGCGCAAGGACTCGGGCAGCCACGCCGAACTCCGCAAGATCGCCTTCACCCCGGCCGGGCTCGTGGTGCCGAGCCGGGACTGGCTGATCGGCCGGGCCGACGAGCGGGTGGCCCGCGGCCCCGAACCGGACGGAGCGCCGCATCCCGGGCCCGGCGGAAGCGTCCCCGGCCATGCCCTCCCCGCCGGCTCGGCCGGTGCGGGGCCTCCCGGGGCCGGCACGGGTCCCGCCCGCGGGCCGGGGGCGGGGCCGGGACGCGGTGTGCCCCCCGGTGCGGGTGCCGGGCGCGGGCCCGTGGTCGGCGCGGTGCACGGCGGCGGCCTGCGGCTGCCCGCCCAGTCGCGGGCCGGCGGCACCGGGCTGGCGACGCGGCCCCCCGCCCTGACCGCCGCCCGGCTGGACCGGGTCGAGCGTGGCCCGGGGCAGCGGGTCTCGGGCGGCGACGTGGCGGCGCTGCGTTCGGTGTGCGAGCTCTTCCGCGCCCTGGACCACGCCTACGGCGGCGGCCACGCGCGGCAGGCCCTGGTGCGGTATCTGGAGCACGAGGCGGAGCCGATGCTGCGCGGCGTCTACGGCGAGCAGCTCGGCAGACGGCTGTTCGCGGCCGCCGCCGACCTGACCCGGCTGGCGGGCTGGACGTCCTACGACATCGCCGCGCACGGGCTGGCCCAGCGCTACTTCGTGCAGGCGCTGCGGCTGACCCAGGCCGCCGGTGACCGTGCTTTCGGGGCGTACGTGCTGGTGACGATGAGCCGGCAGGCCGTCTACCTGGGGCACGGCCGGGAGGCGGTGCAGCTCGCGCGGGTCGCCCAGCAGGGGGTGGGCACCTCGGTGCCGCCCGCCGTCCAGGCACTGCTGCACGCGGCGGAGGCGCGGGGGCACGGGGTGCTGGGCGAGGTGCGGGCCTGCACCGCGTCGCTGGCCCGCGCCGAGCGTGCCCTGGAGGTCGCGCGGCCGGGCGAGGACGTGCCCGGCTGGGCGCGGTTCTTCGACGACGCGCAGTTGGCCGACGAGTCCGGCCACTGCCACCGGGACCTCCAGCAGTACCGGGCCGCCGCCCAGCACGCCGAGCGCTCCTTGCAGTTGCGGGGAGCCGGGTTCGCCCGCAGCCGGCTCTTCTGCCGGGTGGTGCTGGCCACGGCGCGGCTGGGGCTGGGCGAGATCGAGCAGGCCTGCCAGCTCGCGGCGGAGGCGGCCCACCAGGCGGCGGAGATGCGCTCGGTGCGGGCGCACGAGTACGTACGGGACTTCGAGCGGCGGCTGGAGCCGTACCGGGACGCGGCTGCGGTGCGGCAGTACCGGGACAAGGTCTCGGCGCTGGTGTGAACCGTCCCCGCCGGTTCACCTGTGGGTCAGGGGCCGGCAGGGGATCTCCATGGTGACCATGGTGGGGCCGCCCACCGGACTGCTGAGGGCCAGGACGCCGTCGAACTGGCCCAGGCGGCGTTCGATGCCCGCGATGCCGGAGCCGCGGGTGAGGTCGGCGCCGCCCCGCCCGTCGTCGGTGACGGCGATGCGCAGCATGCCGCCGTCGGCGTCGCTGTGGTGCACATCGATCCAGATGTGGTCGGCGTCCGCGTGCTTGACCGCGTTGGTGAGGATCTCGCTCACCGCGAAGTAGGCGGCGGACTCGACCGGTTCGGCGAAACGTCCGGGCAGCTCGATGTCGACCTCGACGGGCACCTGCATGCGCAGGGCGAGGGCCTTGGTGGCGTCGCCCAGGCCCCGTTCGGCCAGGACGGGCGGGTGGATGCCGCGGACCAGGTCGCGCAGTTCGGTCAGCGCCTCGGCGGACGTCTGGCGGGCCTGGGCCAGGAGGTGCTTGGCCTTGGCGGGGTCGTGTTCGACGAGGGCTTCGACGGCTCCGAGGCTCATGCCCATGGACACCAGGCGGGCCTGGGCGCCGTCGTGCAGGTCGCGTTCGATGCGGCGCAGCTCGGCGGCCGAGGTGTCGACGGCGTCGTGCCGGGTCTCGTACAGCCGCTCGACGCGCTGGGCGAGCTGGGCGCCGTGGGTGGGGGCGAGCAGGGCGCGGGCGAGCTGGAAGTGGGCCGTGATCAGGTACGGGTTGGCGTAGCGGGCGATCAGCAGCGCGAGGGTGCCGAGTGCTGCGGCACCGACCGCGTCGCCGAAGGTCTCGATGTGGATGAAGCCGTACCAGTAGCCGCCGGCGACCGCGTGCCACAGGCCGGCCGGCAGCACCCAGCCCTCCAGGCCCCAGCCGATCAGCGCCACCGGCAGCAGGGCGAGCACGAAGCCCGCCACGGCGTCGCAGATCAGCCAGGTGAAGTCCCGCCAGGTGGCCGGATCCTTGAGCATCTCCACCGTGCGCGCCACGTGCCCGGTGATGCCTCCGGGCCCGGGCGGCAGCGGCCGGTAGGGGTCCAGGATGCGCAGCCCCGCCCAGTCGGCGGCCAGGGCGCGGCGCTGGTTGGCGTGGATCCGTACGGCGTGCAGGACCCAGGGGGTGGTGAAGAAGCCGAGGCCCAGCAGCAGCAGGACGACCGACAGCAGCGTCACGACGAACAGGGTGAGGGAGAGACCGAGGGAGAGGAACATCAGCGACAAACCACGCGCGGTGGCGAGCAGTGCGGACGCCGTACGGCCCCGCCGCCTTCCGGCGGGCTCCGGCGCCCCCACCCGCTCCGTACCGTCCTGCCGTGCCATGCCCGTCCTCTTCTCCTCGGCCACCGCCCGCCCGGCTCCGTGTCCCCGGCGCTGCTGGGTGCCCGCCTTCCGGACACGGTGACAAGTCTGCGCGCGACGGCCCCTGCTGCGCACTCGTCCGAACGCCCGTCCTGGGGGTGGACCTAGCCCCACCTTCCGGTTCTCCTTTTGCCTCCCCGGTCAGGGGGGTTCGGCGGCTGGGTGGCCCGGGCCGCCGCTTCTAGCGTCGTTCCCGCTCGACCCAGGTACGTCCGAGACCAGGAACGGGGACCTTGTGACCAGACCGACGACCGGCTCACCGACCGGCCCGCCCACCGGAGCACCGCCCACCGGCAGCCTCCCTCCTGCGCCCGCTTCCCCGCCCTCCCCGCCCTCCACGCCCTCCGCGCCCCACCGGGCACGCCCCTCCCGCGGGCGGCGCCCGGGCCCTGCCGCGCGGCTCGGCGGATGGAGCACGCGGCACCGGAAGACGGCGGTGATCGGCTGGCTGCTGTTCGTGGTGCTCACCGCGACGCTCGGTGGAATGGCCGGACTGACCGAACCCACCGGCGCCGAGATGTCCGTCAGGGACTCCGCACGCGCGACCGCGATCCTCCAGGACGCCGGGGTCGAGGAGCCGCCTGCCGAGTCGGTGATGGTCACCGGCCGTGGGAAGGGCGGCTGGCGGACGGCCGCGGCGGACGTCGTACGGGCGGTCGAGGGCACCGGCCGGGTGAAGGACGTTCAGGATCCGCTGCCTTCCGAGGACGGCAGGGCCGCGCTGATCGGCTTCCACATGCGGGGCGATGCGGACTCGACGGACGTGAAGCCGGTCACCGAGGTCCTGGACGCGGTCGAGAAGGTGCGCGTCGCGCACCGCGACGAGGGCGTCGAGATCCACCAGTACGGCGAGGCCAGCGCAGGCAAGTGGCTGGACGAGATCCTCGGTGACGACTTCGCCAAGGCCGAGTGGACGGCCGTGCCGCTGGCCCTGGGCATCCTGCTGGTGGCGTTCGGTGCGCTGGTGGCTGCGCTGCTGCCGGTCGCGCTCGCCGTCACCGCGTTCCTGGCTGCGAACGGCATCCTCGCGCTGGCCTCCAGCCAGTTGCACATCGACGAGCAGACCAACTCGGTGATGCTGCTGATGGGGCTCGCCGTCGGCGTCGACTACTGCCTGTTCTACCTGCGCAGGGAGCGCGACGAGCGGGCCGCGGGGCGGGACGCCGAGACCGCTTTGCGGATCGCCGCCGCCACCAGCGGACGCGCCGTCCTGGTCTCGGGCCTGACGGTGATGGTGGCGATGGCGGGGATGTTCCTGTCGGGGCTGCTGCTGTTCAAGGGGTTCGCGGTGGCCACGATCCTGGTGGTGTTCATCGCGATGCTCGGCTCTGTGACGATCCTGCCCGCCCTGCTGTCGTGGCTGGGCGACCGGGTGGAGAAGGGCAGGCTGCGCCCGCTGGGCAGGCGCAACGGCCGCGCCGGCCGGCGGGCTGCTGCCGCCCGCCGCGGAGCCGGCGGGCGGATCAGTGGGACCCTGCTGCGCCCCGTGCTGGCGGCACCCGGGCTGTTCGCCGTCGCCGCCGCCGTGGTGATGCTCGCGCTGGCGGCGCCCGCGCTCGGCATGAAGACCGAGCAGCTGCCCCTGGAGAAGCAGATGGCGCAGGACGCCGAACTGCGGGTCAGCGCCGAGAGGATCAGTGAGACCTTCCCCGGCGGTCCCTCCCCGGCGCGTGTCGTCCTCAAGGCCGAGGACGTGCGCTCCGGGACCACCCGGGACGCGCTGGCACACTTCCGTGCCGCCCTGCGCCAGGACGGCACCCACTTCGGCAAGGGCGTGCGGACACAGGTGCACGCGGGCTCCGAGGTGGCCGTCGTCGACGTACCACTGGCCGGGAACGGGACCGACGACGCCTCGCTCGCCGCCCTGCACACCCTGCGCGAACAGCTCGTGCCCGACCTGCTGGAGCCGGTCGCCGCGCACGGCCAGGTGTACGTCACCGGGGAGCTAGCCGACTCCACGGACTTCAACGACCAGCTCGGGGACGGCATCGTGCCGGTGTTCGTCTTCATCACGGCCGTCACCTTCCTGCTGATGCTCGTCTGCTTCCGCTCGCTGCCCGTCGCGCTGGCCTCGATCGTGCTGAACCTGCTCTCGGTCGGCGCCGCGTACGGGGTGATGACGGCGGTCTTCCAGCACGGCTGGGGGGACGGCCTGTTCGGCACCGAGGCCGTGGGGGCCATCGAGTCGTGGATGCCGCTGTTCGTGCTGGTGGTGCTGTTCGGCCTGTCGATGGACTACCACGTCTTCGTGGTCTCCCGGATCCGTGAGGCCAGGGACCGGGGCGCCGGCACCCGGGAGGCCATCCGTGAGGGCGTGCGGGCCACGGCCCCGGCAGTGACGGGTGCGGCCGTCATCATGATCGCCGTCTTCGCCGTGTTCGCGACGCTGTCCATGCAGGACATGAAGCAGATGGGCGTGGGGCTGGCGGTCGCCGTGCTGCTGGACGCCACGCTGGTGCGCATGGTCCTGCTGCCCGCGGTGATGATGCTGCTGGGCGAGCGGAACTGGTACCTGCCGCGGTGGCTGGGATGGCTGCCGCGTGTGGACCACGGCGGTGCGGAGGATGCGGAGGGACTGGTGGATGCGGGGGGCCTGGAAGGACACGGCACCGCGACGCCGACGGCGGCCGCTCCCCCGGCCCCGGGCGACGCCTCCGCCCCGCAGCGCGTGGGGTGAGGCGCCACGGTGGCGCCCCGCGTGCCCGGCGGCGGGGCGGGGCGCCACCGCGGTGAGGCGGTGCGCGCCGGCTGACGGGGGGGTCGGCGCGCACCGCTGCCGCGCGGTCAGCGCGTGCCGTGTGCCGCGCCGGCCCTCGCGGGTACCGCATCGCCGGAGGGGGCGTCACCGCGTCCGTAGTGGTGGGTGGTGAACATGTACAGCGCTCCGGTGCCCAGCACGATGCCGCCGCACAGCAGCACGATGTAGTTGGAGTACCAGGGTTCCTCGGGGGTGCGGGCCCAGCAGATGTTGACGATGGCGAAGATGCCGTAGGCCAGGGCCGCGCTGTTGACCAGCACTCCCCAGCGGCCGAGCGTGAACTCGCCGGTGGCCTGCCAGCCCTTGAGGCGGGCCCGCAGCGCGGCGAGGACGACCATCTGGAAGGCTCCGTAGATGCCCAGGATCGCGAACGAGACGATCTTGGTGAGGGCGTCGGCGGAGATCAGCGAGCCGAAGGCGATCAGGGCGGGGACGACGGCGGCCACCAGCAGCGCCACCTCGGGGACGGCCCGCTTGTGGGAGAAGCGGCGCAGCAGCCGGTGGCCGACGATCATGCGGTCGCGGGCGTAGGAGTAGATGAGGCGCCCGGCGGCGGCCTGGAGGCTGACGGTGCAGGAGAGGAAGGAGATGAGGACGACGGCCATCACCAGCCGCGCCCCGACCTCGCCGAGCGCGTCGAAGAGCAGGTTGACCACCGGGTCGGTGTCCTTGCCGGAGATCACCGCGTTGTAGTCGGTGACCGACAGCAGCAGCGAGCCGCAGGTGAAGGTGGCCGCGGCGCCGCCCACATAGATGGTGCGGCGCATCGCCTTGGGGATGACCTTGCCGGGGTGGGCGACCTCCTCGGCGGTGTCGCCGCACGCCTCGAAGCCGTAGTACTGGTAGAAGCCGATGATGGCGGCGGCCAGGAAGACCGGTACGTAGGAGCCGTCGCCCTGGGTGTCGTAGGTGTCGAGGACGACGCCGACGCCGTGCATGCGGTGGGTCGACAGCAGGTAGATGCCGACGATGAGGGCGCCGACCAGTTCGGCGCTGAAGCCGATGACGGCGGCGAGCGAGAGGGCCCGGGTCCCGGCGAAGTTGATGAGGGCGGCGACGACGATCAACAGGACGGTGCAGACGACCGTGGTGTGCACGGTGGAGTCGAAGCCGAAGAGGATGGCGACGTAGGGGCCGGCGCCGTACGCCACGCTGGTGATGGTCACCAGCAGCGCCCACATGTAGACCCAGCCGGTCATCCAGGCCCAGCGCATGCCCCACAGCCGGCGCGCCCACGGGTAGACGCCGCCCGCGATGGGGAACTGCGCGACGATCTCCCCGAAGACGAGGGCGACCAGGAACTGGCCGCAGCCCGCGAGCAGGAACGCCCAGATCATCGGCGGCCCGCCGTCGGCCAGCGCGGAGCCGAAGAGGGTGTAGGTGCTCACCACGGGTGAGAGGTAGGTGAAGCCGAGGGCGAAGTTGGCCCACGGCCCCATGTCCTTGCGGAACTCCGTGCCGTGTTCCCCGTGGCCCCCGTGCTCCCCGTGCCCCACCCGTCCCCTGTGCCCCCCGTGCCGGCCGCCGTCCCCGGCGCCGGGGACGGCGGCGGTGCCCGCCATCAGCGTTCGGTCCCGTCCGGCAGCGGGCCCGGGCGCCCGGTGAGCAGGTCGGCGGCGCGCTCGGCGGCGAGCAGGACGGTCACCATCGGGTTGACGGTGGGCATCGTCGGGAAGACGGAGGCGTCGACGATGCGGACGCCTTCCTGGCCGCGCAGCCGCAGTTCCGGGTCGACCACGGCCGCCGGGTCGTCGGCGGCGCCCATCCGGCAGGTGCCCGCCGGATGGTAGACGGTGTGCGCGGCGCGCCGCCCGTACTCCGACAGCTCCTCGTCGGTGACGAGGTCGAGGCCGGGCGCGGTCTCGCGGGCCAGCCAGTCGCGCAGGGGCGTCGTGTTCGCCACCTCGCGGGCCATGCGGAGCCCGTCGACGAGGGTGGCCTCGTCGTGCCCCTCGGGGTCGGTGAAGTAGCGGAAGTCGAGGGCGGGGTGCTTGGCGGGGTCGGCGCTGTGCAGCCACATCCTGCCGGTGGAGCGGGCGCGCGGCACGTTCGGGGTCATGCACACGCCGTGCGGGGGCGTGGGGTGGCCGAGGCGGGCGGTGTTGACGGTGAACGGCACCTGGTAGAAGTGCCACATCAGGTCGGGCCGGGGCTGGGCGGTGTCCCGGCGGACGAACAGCCCGGCGTCGGAGTCCATCGCGGAGTTGGGCGGCAGCGGCTCCTTCGTCTCCCACACGATCACCGTCTCGGGGTGGTCGAGCAGGTTCTCCCCCACGCCCGGCAGGTCGGCCAGCGGCTCGATGCCCAGCGCGCGCAGCTCGTCGGCGGGGCCGACGCCGGACAGCAGCAGCAGCCGCGGGGTGTCCACCGCTCCGGCGCACAGCAGCAGTTCACGGTCGGCCGTGATCGTCCCTGTGGTGCCGTCGGCGTACCGTACGGCGACCCGGGTGAGCCGCCCGGCCGCGTCCCGCTCCAGCCTGTACGCCCAGGTTTCGAGTTGCAGCGTCAGGTTGGGGCGGTCCATGACGGGGTGGAGGTAGGCCACCGAGGCGGAGGAGCGCCTGCCCGTGGCCGGGTCGTAGGCGAGGGAGAAGAAGCCGGCGCCGTCGGGGAAGGGGGCGCGGTTGAAGTCCTCGACGACGGGCACGTGCAGGGCCTCTGCGGCGGCGGTGACGAAGTCGCGGGCGATCGGGTTCCGGTCGGCCTCGCCCACGGGCACGATGGTGTTCTTCAGCCGGTGCCGGTAGGGCAGGATCGTGACCGGGTCCCAGCCCGCGCAGCCCTTGGCCACCCACTCGTCCAGGTCCTCGGGGAAGGGCAGGAAGCTGATGAGGGTGTTGTGCGAGGAGCAGCCGCCCAGGACGCGGGCCCGGGAGTGGACGATGTGCGAGTTGCCGCGGGGCTGTTCGGTCGTGGTGTAGCGGTAGTCGTAGTCGGTCTCCAGCAGGTTGATCCAGTTGCGCAGTTGCAGCACGTTCTCGTCGCCCACGTCGCTGGGCCCGCCCTCGATCACGCACACCCGGCAGTCGGGGTCCTCGGTCAGCCGGTCCGCCAGCACGCACCCCGCGGTGCCGCCGCCGACGATGACGTAGTCGTATCCGCTCTCGCTCATGCGGTTCTCCTCGGCCTTCGCCGCTCAGCCCTTGAACCAGCCGGAGGGGGCCGGTTTCAGGTTCTGGTAGACGTGCTTGGCCTCCTGGTACTCGCGCAGCCCGGTGGGCCCCAGCTCGCGGCCGATGCCGGAGCGGCCGAAGCCGCCCCATTCGGCCTGCGGCACGTACGGGTGGAAGTCGTTGATCCAGACCGTGCCGTGCCGCAGCCGGTTCGCCACCCGCTGGGCGCGGCTCGCGTCGCTGGTCCACACGCCGCCGGCCAGCCCGTAGCGGGTGTCGTTGGCCAGTTCGACGGCCTCGTCCTCGGTGCGGAACCGCTCGACGGTGACGACGGGACCGAACACCTCCTCCTGGACGACGCGCATCGAGCGGTCGCAGTCGGCGAAGACGGTCGGCAGCAGGAAGAAGCCGTCCGCCAGTGCGGGGTCGTCCGGGCGGCGGCCGCCCGTCACGAGCCGGGCGCCCTCCTCGCGGGCGATCTCCAGGTAGCGCTCCACCTTCTCGCGGTGCTCCGCGGAGCTGAGCGGCCCGGACTCGGTCATCGGCTCCAGCCCGTTGCCCAGCCGGATGGCGCTCGCCCGGGCGCCGAGCTCCGCCACGAACCGGTCGTGGAGGCTGTCCTGCACGATCAGCCGCGACCCTGCCGAGCACACCTGCCCGGAGTGCAGGAACGCGGCGTCCAGGGCGTAGTCGAGGGCCGCGTCGAAGTCGGCGTCCGCGAAGACCACGTTGGGGTTCTTGCCGCCCAGCTCCAGCGCCAGGTTCTTCACCCCGGGCGCCACGCTCTCCATGATCCGGCGCCCGGTGGCCAGCCCGCCGGTGAAGGAGACCATGTCGACCTCCGGGTGCGCCGTCATGGCGGCGCCGACGCCCGCCCCGGAGCCCAGCACCAGGTTGGCCACCCCGGGCGGGGCGCCCGCCTCGGCGATGAGGCGGACCATCGCCACCGTCGACAGCGGCGTCGTCTCGCTCGGCTTGAGGACGAAGGTGTTGCCCGCGGCCAACGCCGGTGCCACCTTCCAGGACGCCTGGAGCAGGGGGTAGTTCCACGGCGCGATCAGCGCGCACACGCCGACCGGCTGGTACACGACGCGGCTGAGCACGTCGGGCCCCACGTCCACGACCCGGCCGCCGTCCTTGCCGGCCAGCTCCGCGAAGTAGCGGAAGGCGTTCGCGACGTCCTCGATGTCGATGCGGGCCTCGGCGAGTGTCTTGCCGGTGTCGAGGGTCTCGGTACGGGCGATCTCCTCCTGGTCGCGCAGCAGCAGGTCGTGGACGCGGTGCAGCACATCGGCGCGGTCCCGGGTGGGGGCGCCGGCCCAGTCCGCCCGCTCGAAGGCCCGCTTGGCGGCCCGCACCGCCAGGTCGACGTCGGACTCGTCCGCCTCGTCGACCGTGGTGATCACCGAAGCGTCGAACGGGTTGACCACCTCCCGCCGGCCGCCGGCCGCGGCCTGCCGCCACTCCCCGTCGATGAACAGCTCCGCCATGGCGCCCGTCTCCCTCGCTCGGTCCTGACCGGGCGTCACGATGACGCGGGGCGGCCGCGGCAGCCACGGGACGCACCGTCGGTGCCCACGTCCGGGGCGATAATCAGCACTGATGGGGCAACGCGGTGATCCCCCGTACGGACCCGGCACAGCCCGGTGCGGTCCCCGCACGTGCCGGGCACACCGCCGCCCCGCTCCCCTGCGGTGCCCGTGCTCTCCTACGCTGCGGGACATGAAGTTCGGACTCCTCGGCACCGGGCCCTGGGCGGGCCGCACCCACGGACCGGCTCTGGCCGCGCACCCCGGCGTGGAGCTGGTCGGCGTGTGGGGGCGCCGCCCGGAACCCACCGGTGCCCTCGCCCAGCAGCTCGGCACCACGCCCTACGCGGACGTCGACGCCCTGTTCGCCGACTGCGACGCCGTGGCCGTCGCCCTGCCGCCCGACGTACAGGCGCCGCTGGCCGTACGCGCCGCCGACGCCCATTGCCACCTGCTGCTCGACAAGCCAGTCGCCACCACCCCCGATGCGGCCCGCCGGGTGACCGAGGCGGTGCAGCACAGCGGTGTCGGCTGCGTCGTCTTCTTCACGCTGCACTTCTGCGCGACCACGGGTGAGTGGCTGGCCGAGCGGGTGCGGGGCGAGGACGCCCCGCATCCCGGGCCCGGTGACGGCGGCTGGCAGGTCGGGCGGGCCGACTGGCTCTCCCCCGTCTTCGGCGGCGCCGACTCGCCCTACACCGCCTCGCCGTGGCGGCGGGAGAAGGGCGCCCTGTGGGACGTCGGGCCGCATGCGCTGTCCGTCCTGCTGCCGCTGCTCGGCCCCGTCGAGACGGTCACGGCGACGCCCGGCGGGGTGGGTGACACGGTGCACCTGGTGCTGCGCCATGCCTCCGGGGCCTCCAGCACGTGCACGCTCAGCCACTCGGTGGCCCCCGCCGCCGCGGGGGTCACCGCCGAGGTGCGTGGCGCCGACGGCGTGGCCGTCCTGCCGCTCCGCGACGAGCAGCCGGCCGTCTCGTTCGGGCGGGCGGTCGACGCCCTGCTGGAGTCGGTCCGCACGGGCGTGCCCCACCCCTGCGGGGCCCCGTTCGGGGAGACGGTCACGGGGGTGCTGCACCAGGCCCAGGAGCTGCTGCCGGGCCGTGCCCGACAGGCCCCGTGACGGCGCCGCCCCCGCCCGTGCGGGTCACGGCCGGCGCGCCGAGACGACGGTGGCGCCCAGGTCCTCGTCGGTCGCGACGGTGGCGGTGAGGCCGGATGACGCCAGGATCGCGGCGGCCGGCTCGGACTGCCGGGCGCTGGTCTCGGTGAGGAGTGTTCCGCGCGGGGCGAGCCAGGAGCGGGCCTCGGCGGCGACGCGTCGCAGGAGGCCGAGCCCGTCGGGTCCGCCGTCCAGGGCGGGGCGGGGCTCGTGGTCGCGGGCTTCGGGCGGGAGGAGCGCCAGGTCGCCGGTGGGTACGTAGGGGACGTTCGCCGCCAGGACATCCACCCGCCCGCGCAGCGCTACGGGGAGCGCCGCGAACAGGTCGCCCTCGTACACGTGGGCGCCGGTCCGGGTGAGGTTGCGGCGGGCGCACCGGACGGCGGCGGGGTCGAGGTCCGCCGCGTGGAGTTCGGCCCGCCCGCCCAGCGCGGCGAGGAGGGCGGCTCCCACCGCTCCGGTGCCGCAGCACAGATCGACCACGAGGGGTGCCGGCCGGTCGCGGACGGCGTCGACGGCGCGGCGTACGAGGAACTCGGTGCGGCGCCGGGGTACGAAGACGCCCGGTCCGACGGCGATCCGCAGGCCGGCGAACTCGGCCCAGCCCAGTACGTGTTCGAGGGGGTGCCCGGCGGTGCGGCGGGCCGTCATGGCCGCCAGCTCGGCCGCATCGCGTGCGGTCTCGCCCAGCAGGCGGGCCTCCTCCTCGGCGAAGACGCATCCTGCGGCGCGCAGCCGCGCCACCAGATCGGTCCCCGCGAGGGGCCGGCCGGGAGCGGTGTCCGGGCGGGGGGAAGCGGTGTGGGGGTGGTCGGGGGTGGAGTGCGGGTGGTTCATGGGAGCCCTTTCCGGTCCGGAGCGCTCCCGCTGCCACCACTGTGGCCCCTCACCGGGTGAGGAGCCGCCCGGGGTGGGGCGAGAGCGCCTTGCCTGTCACGGCGGAAATGCGTCTCACCTCCCTGTCTCCGCGTCGTCCGGGCGACCTCTCGCGCCGGTTGCCGCACCTTACCCGAGCCGCGCCCGTGCCGGGCCTGCCCCCGTGGGCACGGCTCGCGATGCCGATTCCTTACGGCAGCAGAAGCGCCTGGACACGGGGCACTTGGGCAGTGTGTGATGGGTGGGCCACAGACAACGGGGAGAGTTTTGTGTCATCTGGTGAGGCGGGTCGGGCCGATGCTGCCCGAAAACCGCCCCTCGTCGCCGCGGCCGCGTGCCGCAGCGCACCGGTTCCCGTCCCACCGACCGGCCGCCCGGCACCAGGGGGCCCGCCTGCCGCGCTCCGGACACCCTGTCCGGAGCGCCGGGCGCGCCCGGCATCACACGCCCCGCATGCCGCAGCCCCGCACGCGCGCGCCTGAGCGCCGCGCGGCGAGGGCCGGCACAGCACGTCGCCGGCGTCCGGGCAGCGGCGGCTGCCCGGGCCCGGCGGCTCCTCGACGGTGACGCAGGCACCCGGCGACCGCCGTGTGCCGGTTCCGGCGGGAGGTCGGTGCCGCCGGCCGGACCTTCGAGAGCACACACCCGCGGCCCTTTCCCCGGCGGCGGGACGAGAGCGGACCACATGGGAAAGGACACGCTCATCCCAGCCAGCAAGCAGCGCCCGAAGCCCCGCAGGACGGTGGCCAGGGCCGCGCGTACCGCGTTCGTCCCGGCGCTCTCCCTGGGGATCGCCGCGGCGGGCACGGCCGCCTGCACGGCCCGGGCCACGGGCATCTCCGCGGGCGACGGGCACCAGACGAAGATCATCGGTGGTCACGAGTCGACCACCGACTACTCCTTCATCGTCTCCCTGCAGAAGCAGCGCGACGACGACCCGGACGGCCACTACTGCGGGGGCACCCTGATCGCCGCGGACCGGGTCCTGACGGCGGCGCACTGCGTCACCGGGAGCAAGGTCAACGACCCGACGCAGTACCACGTGCGGGTCGGCTCGCTGGACCGCACCAAGGGCGGCGAGGTCGCCAAGGTGAAGAAGTTCCTCGTGCACCCGGGCTACACATGGTCCGAGGACCGCGGCAGCGCCGACGACCTCGCCCTGATCCAGCTCGCCTCCAAGGTCTCCAAGAAGCCGGCGCCGCTCGCCTCGAAGACACCGTCGGACGGGGACACCGTCCGGGCCACCGGCTGGGGCTACACGAAGCCGACGGGCAACGACCCCTCTCAACTGCCGGTCGAACACCGCGAGGTGGACCTGCCGGTGCTGTCCAAGGACGCACCCGAGTGCGCCTCGAACGAGACGGACGGGGACGCCTGGGGCATCCACGACGGCGACTTCTGCACCGACAACCCGGGCGGTGACACCGGGACGTGCGGAGGCGACTCCGGTGCCCCCGCCCTCGTCGAGGTGCAGGGGCGCCGGCAGTTGGCCGGTGTCACCAGCCGGTCCGTCGGCGACTGCGCCTCGACCCCGGACATCTACCCGAGCGTCGCCGAGCACGGCGACTGGATACGCGACACCGCCGGCTGATCCACCACTCCGTCCGACCGGGCTCCCGCCCCGTCGGGGTGGGAGCCCCCTTTCGTGAGGCAGCAGCGCATGAACGCCCTCGGTCCGGTCACCCTCGTCGTCGACGACTACGACGACGCCCTCGCCTTCTGCACCGGAGTGCTCGGCTTCCGTACCCGCGCGGACACCCCGCTCGACGCCCGGAAGCGCTGGGTGGCCGTCGAGCCCACGGCGGGCGGCACCGGACTGCTGCTCGCCAGGGCGGCGAACGGTGCCCAGCGGGAGCGGGTCGGGGACCAGACCGGTGGGCGGGTGGGTTTCTTCCTGCGGACCGACGACTTCGCCGCCGAGCACGCCCGGCTCACCGCCGCCGGGGTCCCCTTCGAGGAGCCGCGCCGCGAGGAGCCGTACGGCACGGTGGCCGTCTTCCGCGACCCGTACGGCAACCGCTGGGACCTGATCCAGCACCGGGACGGCAGGGCCGGGGCCCGCGGCCCCCGCGAGGTGCTGGCGCTCTACCACCGGGCGATGCTCGACAGGGACGCCGACGCCCTGGCCGGCCTGTACGCGGCCGACGCCGTGCACGAGTTCCCGTTCACCTTCCCGGGGATGCCCGCCCGCCTGACCGGGCGGGAGGCCGTGCGGGCGAACCACCACGCGGCGTGGGACGACAGTGCGGCGCGGCCCGAGGAGATCCGCGACCTCGTCGTGCACCCGAGCGCGGACCCCGAGGTGCTCGTGGTCGAACAGACGGTGGCCGGGACGATCGCGCCCGAGGGCCGCCCGTTCCGCTTTCCCGGTGTCCTGACGCTGCGCGTGCGGGCGGGCGAGCTCGTCCACGTGCGGGACGCCATGGACGGGCTCGCCGTCGCGCACGGGACAGGGCGGCTGGATGCCGTTGCCGCCGCCATGCGGGCCGCGGGGCCGGTAGATTCATAGCCCGTACCGGCCCACGGGCGCCGCCGGCCTGCCGGCCTGCGGCCCCACCGGCCGACGGGGCCGCACCGCGCACCGCCCCGGCCGCCCGACGAATTTGGAGCCTTTTTCGTGCGTGTCGTGATCGCCGAGGACCTCTTCCTGCTCCGCGACGGGCTGGTCCGCATGCTGGAAGCGTTCGACTTCGAGATCGCGGCGGCGGTCGACAACGGCCCGGAGCTGAGCCGGGCGCTGCTGGAGGTGGAGCCGGACGTGGCCGTGGTCGACGTACGGCTGCCGCCGTCGTTCACCGACGAGGGGCTCCAGTGCGCGCTGGAGGCGCGCCGCAAGCGACCGGGGCTGCCGGTGCTGGTGCTCTCGCAGCACGTGGAGCAGCTGTACGCGAGCGAACTGCTGGCCGACGGGAACGGCGGGGTCGGCTATCTGCTCAAGGACCGGGTCTTCGACGCCGATCAGTTCATCGACGCGGTGCGGCGGGTCTCGGCGGGCGGCACGGCGATGGACCCGCAGGTCATCCAGCAGTTGCTGACGCGGCGCTCGCAGGACGCGCCGATGGGGAACCTGACGGCCCGGGAGAAGGAGGTGATGGAGCTGATGGCACAGGGCAGGTCGAACGCGGCCATCGCGGCACAGCTCTTCGTCACCGAGCGGGCGGTCGCCAAGCACACCTCCAACATCTTCGGAAAGCTGGGCCTGCCGCCCTCCGACGACGACAACCGGCGTGTACTCGCCGTGCTCGCCTACCTCGACCGAGGCTGACCGCTTCGTTACCGTGCCTCCCCGTACGTGTCTTTGGTCACATACGGCAGATCCGTCAGGACATCCGGCAGGACATCCGTCAGGTGGAGGCACCCCATGCACGAGCCGATCGACGACGAGCACGGCAGCGACGCACACGGAAGATACGACAACCACTCCGGTCGGCCCGTGCCGGTACCGAAGGCCCGCGCCCGCACCTCCCTCGACAGACGCGCCGTGCTCGGCACGACGGGAGCGCTCGGCGCGGGTCTGGCCCTGTCAGGCGGGTACATCCCCGCCATGGCGGCGGACAGGACGGCAGGACGGCAGGGCGCACCCGCCCCGGCAGCCCCCGCGGCCCCGGCCTCCGACACGGCCCGGCAGGCGCTCCAGCGGCTGCTGCCCCGGCACGCGGGGCAGGTCACCTTCCAGGAGATCACCGGGGCCGAGCGGTTCGAGGTGACCGGCTCCGCGGGGCAGATCAAGGTCGCAGGCACCGGCCCGGTGGCCATGCTCACGGGCCTGCACTGGTACCTCAAGTACAGCTGCGACGCCCACATCTCCTGGTCGGGCAGCAACCTGGAGCTGCCGAAGACACTGCCCGCGCCGCGCGCCCAGCACGCGCAGAAGGCCACCGTCAGCAACCGGTTCGCCCTCAACGACACCCACGACGGCTACACCGCCCCCTACGCCGACTGGAGCGACTGGGAGCACTTCTTGGACGTACTGGCCCTGCACGGCTTCAACGAGGTGCTGGTCACCGCGGGGCAGGAGGCCGTCTACCACCGCACGCTGAAGGACTTCGGCTACAGCGACGCCGACGCCCGCGCCTGGATCCCGGCGCCCACTCACCAGCCGTGGTGGCTGCTGCAGAACATGGCCGGGTACGGCGGGCCCGTCAGCACCGAGCTGCTGGCCGCCCGCACCGACCTGGGCAAGCGGATCGTGGCACGGATGCGCGAGCTGGGCATGAAGCCGGTGCTGCCCGGCTACTTCGGCACCGTTCCCGCCGACTTCGCCAAGCGCAACAAGGAGGCCCGCACCGTCCCGCAGGGCAAGTGGAGCGGGCTGGACCGGCCGCCGTGGCTGGACCCGCGTACCGCCCTCTTCGCCAAGGTGGCCGCCGCCTTCTACCGCCACCAGGAGGAACTGTTCGGCGCGGCGGACCACTTCAAGATGGACCTGCTGCACGAGGGCGGCGACCCGGGGAACGTGCCCGTGCCGGAGGCGGCGCGCGCCGTGGAGAAGGCCCTGCACACCGCGCGGCCCGGCGCCACCTGGGTGATTCTCGGCTGGCAGGAGAACCCGCGCAAGGACCTGCTGGAGGGGCTCGCCGCCAAGGACAAGATGCTCATCGTCGACGGCCTCTCGGACCTGGACAAGGTCACCGACCGGGAGAAGGACTGGGGCGGGGTGCCGTACGCGTTCGGCTGCATCGACAACTTCGGCGGCCGCACCACCATCGGCGCCAAGACCCACATGTGGACCGAACGCTTCACCGCCTGGCGGGACAAGGCGGGCAGCAAGCTGTCCGGGGTCTGCTACATGCCGGAGGCCGCGGGGCGGGACGCGGCGGCGCTGGAGCTGTTCAGCGAGCTGGCGTGGCGCGAGAAGGCGGTGGACCGCGGCACCTGGTTCACCGACTACGCGAAGCTGCGCTACGGCGGTGCGGACGACAAGGCGACCGCGGCGATGACGGCGCTGCGCGAGACGGCGTACCGGATCAGCAGCACCGACGGGCGCCCGCACGACAGCGTCTTCGCCGCCCGGCCCAGCCTCTCGGCCCGCTCGGGCGCCTACTACGCCACCCACACGCCCGCGTTCGACCTGCCCGCCTTCGACGGCGCGTTCGAGGGGCTGCTGGGCGTGGCGGAGAAGCTGCGCGGCAGCGACGCCTACCGCTACGACCTGACCGACGTGGGCCGCCAGGTGCTGGCCAACCGCTCCTGGACGCTGATCCCGCAGTTGGAGGACGCCTACCAGAAGAAGGACGCGGCCACCTTCAAGAAGCTGGCCGCGCTGTGGCTGAAGCTGATGGAGCTGTCCGACGACATGTCCGGCGGACACCCCGCGTTCCTGCTGGGCCCGTGGCTGACCGCGGCCCGCGCCTCGGGCAGCTCCGCGCAGGAGCGCACCGACCTGGAGCGTACGGCCCGGGTACTGGTCACCACCTGGGCGGACCGCCCCACGGCCGACGGCGGCCACCTGGCCAACTACGCCAACCGCGACTGGCACGGCCTCATCCGCGACTTCCACCTGCCCCAGTGGAAGGCCTTCCTCGACGATCTGCAGGACGCGCTGGAGCAGAACCGCGCCCCGAAGGAGTTCGACTGGTACGCGCAGGAGGAGCCCTGGACGCGGCAGACGAACGACTACCCGACGCGGGCCGCCACCGACCCGTACACCACCGCGGTCCGCGTGCGTGACGTCCTCGCCAAGGCGCCGTACCAGGCGTCCCTGAAGGTGATCGCCGAACCGCGCGCCGTCCCGCCGGGCAGGACCGGCACGGTGCGCGCGGAGTACCGCAACGAGAACGGGCTCTCCTCCACCGGCGCCGTCGATCTGGCCCTGCACGGCCTGGACGGCGCCGAGGCGCAGGACCCGACCTCGCACCGGGCGGTCGAGCCCGGCGGCCGGGCCACCGTCCACTGGCGGGTACCCACGCAGACGGCCCGGGCGCTGACCCGCCCGCTCGACGGGCAGGACTTCAAGGTGGAGGTGCTCTCCGGCCCGGCGGGGCAGGAGCGGGTGACCACCAGCCAGGCGGGTCGCGTCTACCGCGCCGGGCCGCTGCCCCACGACGTGCGCACCGTCACCACGAACGACGCCGTTTTCGGGCACCTGAACGGACGGTGGGCGATCGACGGCGCCGGCGCGGACCTGTGGAAGGGCACCGCCGAGTTCGGGGCCCTGTACCGTCCCGGGGCGCTGGAGGACGGCGGGACGGTGACCTTGAAGGTCGTCACCCAGGAGCACACCGGGCCGTGGGCGCGGGCCGGTCTCGTCGTCCGCAACCACCTCTCGGATGCGGCCTCCGGCGGCTTCCTCAACCTGGCCGCCACCCCGGCCAGCGGCGTCGTGCTCTCCTACGACAGCGACGGCGACGGCACCCTCGACACCTACCGGCAGGTCACCGGTGTGGCGGCCCCCGTCACGCTGCGGCTGTCCCGGTCCGGCAGCTCCTTCACGGGGGAGCTGTCCACCGACGACGGCAGGAGCTGGCGTACCGTCTCAACCGTCGAGGTGCCCGGCGCGTCAGGCAGACAGGACGCCGGGGTGTTCATGACGGCCACCAACGGCGGCGGCACGGCCCGCGGGCTGGTCGAGTTCGCGGACTGGACGGACGGGAAGAGCACCGCAAGGAAGTCCAAGGACAGCTAGCAGCCCGTCCGGCGGGGGTGCGGGACGGGGAGGGGACAGGACGTGACCGAGGAGCGACCGCGGGCCGCGGTGCAGACGCACGAGCTGATGCTGGCGCTGGTGCGGGGGCCCGCGCTCGCGGTCGTCACCCTCCCGGTGTCCATCCTGCTGTTCGTGCTGTCCGTCGTCTCCGTCGCGCTGCTGCCGATCGGTGTGGGAGCCGTCGCCTTCCCGCCCGTCCAGCACGCGCTGCGCCGGTATGCGAACCAGCGGCGGCAGCTCGCCCGCCGCTGGGGCGGCTACGAGGTGCCCGAGCCGTATCGGCCCCGGCCGCGGAAGCGGGGCAACGGCATCGTCGGCCAGGTGGAACAGTGCGTCCACCTGCTGAAGGACCCGGCCACGTGGCGGGACATCGCCTGGCTGCCCGCCGACATGACCGCCGGGTTCGTCACCGCCCTGCTGCCCCCGCTGCTGCCGCTCAACCACCAGCTCACCGCGCGGATGCTGGAGCCCACCCGCGAGATGCTGCTCGCCCAGCGGGTCGAGGAGCTGTACGAGACCCGGCACGACGCGGTGGACTCCTCGGCGGCCGAGCTGCGCCGCATCGAACGCGACCTGCACGACGGTGCCCAGGCCCGGCTCGTCGCCATGGGCATGAGTCTGGGCACCATCGAAGCCCTGGTCGAACGGGACCCCGCCAAGGCCAAGGAGATGATCGCCCAGGCCCGGCAGAACAGCGCCGAGGCGCTCACGGAACTGCGCGACCTGGTACGGGGCATCCATCCGCCCGTCCTCGCCGAACGCGGTCTGCCGGACGCGCTGCGGGCGCTCTCGCTGCGGATGCCGGTGCCGGTGGAGGCCGACATCGAGTTGCCGGGCCGCTTCGGTGAACCCGTCGAGACGGCGGTCTACTTCGCGGTCAGCGAGGTGCTGACCAACACCGCCAAGCACGCCGACGCCGCGCACGTCTGGCTGGACGTGCTGTACGCCGGGGACGCGCCCGGCGACGGCGCCATCCGGGTCACCGTCACCGACGACGGCAAGGGCGGCGCCGCACCGGAGGCGGGCTCCGGACTGGCGGGCGTGCAGCGGCGGCTCGCCCAGTTCGACGGCGTGCTCGCCGTCAGCAGCCCGGCCGGCGGCCCCACCATGGTGACCCTGGAGGTCCCGGCCACCCCGGCCGGTTGAGATCCCGGACCCGCGCGGGCCGGCGCCACTCGGGTCGGTGGTGTGCGGTGACCCCGCGGTGCGATGTCTCGTTCAGGGGTTGTGAGTGGACGGCCCGCGACGCTGGATGTCGAGCAGGCTGAGAGCGCCCTGCTACGGCACTACCCGCGGCTGGTGCGGCTCGCGTACGGGCTGTTGGGCGCAGGGCCGGGCCGGGCGCGGGTGGCGCACGAGGTGACGCGGGCCGCGTTGCCGCGCCGGTGCACCTCCACCGCGCGGCTGCCGCTGACGGGGATGCGGGACGAGGACCCGGCGTACGTATGGCTGAGGTTGCGCGTGGTGCGGGCGGCGCTGGAGCGGCGGTGGTGGCCGCGCCGGCCGGGCTCCCCCGCGCGGGCCGACGCCCCCGCCCGCGCGGCGTACGCGCTCCGGCATCTGGAAGGGCTGGCCGATCCGGACATCCGCCACCTGCTGGGCGCCGCCCGGGTACGGGACCCGGAGGCGGCGCTGGCCGCGGCCGAGACCGTCACCCGGGCGGAGGGGGCCGGGCCCGTCCTCGGCCGGCAGGCGGAACCCCGCACGCAGCCCGCCGCCCGCACCCCGCAGCAGACCGCGCCCCCGTCGGGTGCGGGAGACGGGTCACCGCCCGCCCCCGCGTGTGCGGTGTGCGAGGCGGCCCCGCATGCCCGCACGGTGGTGCGCAGGCGGCGGCGCCGCCGGGCAGCGGCCGCCGCGCTGGGTGCGGCGCTGGCCTGCTGCGGGCTGCTCGGCATGCCGGGCGACACCTGGGGGCCGGACGCGGCCACCCACGCCCCGCTGCTGCGCGGTACGGACACCGAACGCGCCCTCGACCCGGACACCTTGATCCGCGTGGACCCGGACGCCTGGCGGCACGCCTCGCGGCCGGACCTGGAGGCGTGGCCGGCCCGCGGTTCCCTGACCGGCGACGAATCGTTGCTGCGCCGGGCCCTGGTCACCTGGGCCAGGCCGCGCACCGACGTACGGGTCACCACGACCCCCGGAACCCCCGACGGCCCCCCGCCGGGACCGCCCCACCTGCTGTACGCGGACCGGCTGGACGGTACGGCGGTGGTGGTGCTCTACGACGGGCTGCGGGTGGCCCGCTACACCGAGCCCCTGCACCCCGGTGACGGCTCACGCGCGGCGCGGAACGGGGTGTCGCTGGAACTGGCACGGGCCGCGGGCGGGAAGCCCGGGGCGTTCGGTGCGCTGGCCGTCGCCCGCGGGGAGAACCAGGTGCGCTACCTGACGGCGCCGTGGATCGCCGAGGCCGCCGAGGTGGACCTCCGCGACCCTGGCGACCGCGAGGGCCGTCCGCTGTCCCGGGACGCGGCGGGGGTCACCGAGCCGGTGACGCTGCCCGTCACCCAGCCGCGGCACTGCCGGGACTGGCCGGGGCTGGCGCTGGCCGGCCGCGGGGGCGTCGCCGAAGAGGTGCGGCTCTACGCGGACCTGGGCGAGCCGACCGTGGCCCAACTGACCGACGGCAGGCGGCAGGAGCCGGCCACGGACACCGCGGCCCGCCGTCGGCTGGCCCGCACGGTCTGCCGGCTCCCGGCGGTGCTGGACACCGGGGTGCAGTCCGTCAACTCCTGGGAGTTCGCCCGCCAGCAGCTTCCCGAAGGGGGCGGGGAGGCCGCGTGGGTGTGCACCAGGGCCGAGACGTGGCGCGGCACCGGCGCCCGGGTGACGGTCCTCTTCCGGCGGCCACCGGGTGCTCCCGGACGCGGCAGTACCGTCGCCTCCCGCACCCGGGACAGCCCGGCGTGCGGCCCGCGCGCCCCGCAGGTGCTCGCCGGGCTGCGGTGGAGGTCCCCGCAGGGGCACTGGTTCGTGCTGGCGGCGGCCGACGCGGACGTCACCCGCCTGCGGGCGCGCGGGGCGGACCTGGCGTACGGGCCCACCGACCAGGCGGGCCGCACCCTGACGGCTCGCGTGCCGGGCCGTGAGCACTCGGCTCGGCTGTCCGGACGGCGTCCGGACGGCTCCCTGCTGCACGTGGACGGCCCCCTGACGCGGGTGGACAGCAAGCAGGACGCGCCGCCCGACGGGCGCCCGCGGACCGCCGGGCCGCCCTGACCCGCTGGCGTGGCCCGCACAGGGGAGAGAGCGGGGGACGGTGGCGATGATCCGGGTGCTGCTGGCGGACGACGAGGCCATGATCCGGGCCGGGGTACGGGCCGTCCTGACGTCGGCCGTGGATCTGGAGGTGGTCGCCGAGGCGGGCGACGGCCGCGAAGCCGTCGACCTGGCACAGCGGCATCTGCCCGACGTGTGCCTGCTCGACATCCGGATGCCGAGGCTGGACGGGTTGAGCGCCGCCGCGGAGGTGCGCCGTACCTGCCCGTCGAGCGCGGTGATGATGCTGACCACCTTCGGCGAGGACGAGTACATCGCCACCGCGCTCGGTTCCGGCGTCGCCGGGTTCGTCCTCAAGTCCGGTGACCCGCAGGACCTGCTGGCAGGCGTCCGGGCCGTCCACGAGGGCGGGGCGTACCTCTCCCCCACCGTGGCGCGCCGTGTCATCGCGCACCTGGACACGGGCAGGCTGCGCCGCCGTACGGACGCGCGGGAGCGCGCCGCGGCCCTGACCCCGCGCGAGCGCGAGGTGCTGGGACTGGTCGGCGCGGGCCTGTCGAACGCCGACATCGCCTCCCGGCTGCACGTGGTCGAGGGCACCGTGAAGGCGTACGTCAGCCAGATACTCGCCCGCCTCGGCATGCGGAACCGCGTCCAGGCCGCGATCCTCGCCCACGAGGCGGGGCTCCTCCCCGCGGACGAGCCGGAGAGCCGCCCCTGACCCCGGCCCGCCCTCGGTGCCGGTGGCGCGAGTACGGCGGCGACGGCCGTCACGCGGCAGCCGGCGGACGATGGGCGGCGGCGTGCTCATCCGCGGACCCACCAGGCGGTGGTGTCGCCGGGCAGCACCGCCGTACCGGGCGCCGGTGCGCCGCCTGCCGACGCCGGGGCGGGCGCCCCCAGTGCCGGGTCCGGCAGCGGGCCGCTGGCCAGCAGGAGGTGCCCGGTGGGGAGGTCGAGCCGGGCGGGCTCGGCGCGGGTGTTGGCCGCGCACACGAACGCGCCGCGCCGGAAGGCCAGCACACCCTCGGGTGCGGGCAGCCACTCCAGCGGCGCACCGTCGCCCAGTTCGGGCCTCTCACGGCGCAACCGCAGTGCGGTGCGGTACAGCTCCAGCGTGGAGGAGGGGTCGCCGGACTGTGCGGCCACCGACAGTGCGCCCCAGCCGGGCGGCTGCGGCAGCCAGCTCCCGCCGCTGCCGAAGCCGTAGCTGCTGCCGCCTCCGGCGGTCTCCTCCTCGCCCCACGGGAGGGGGACGCGGCAGCCGTCGCGCAGCCCGTCCTGCCCGTGGGCGCGGAAGAACGACGGGTCCTGGCGCGCTTCGTCAGGCAGTTCGGTGACCTCGGGCAGCCCCAGTTCCTCACCTTGGTAGACGTACGCGGAGCCGGGCAGCGCCAGCATCAGCAGCGAGGCGGCCCGCCCCCGCGCGTGGCCGCCGCCCAACCGGGTGCGGTGGCGTACGACGTCGTGGTTGGAGAGCACCCAGGTAGCCGGTGCGCCGACGGCGCCGAGCGAGGAGAGGGAGGCGTCGATGACGGTGCGCAGCGCTGCCGCGTCCCAACCCGTGTCGAGGTAGTGGAAGTTGAAGGCCTGGTGCAGTTCGTCCTCGCGTACGTACAGCGCCGTGCGCGCGGCGGTGGGCGTCCACGCCTCGGCGACGCCGACGCGCTCGCCGGGGTACTCGTCCAGCACGGCGCGCCACGAGCGGTAGATCTCGTGGACACCGTCCTGGTCGAAGAAGGGCAGCTCGGCCGTACCCAGCAGGCGCAGTTGGCCACTGCTGCCCATGTCGGGCAGCCCCGCGGCCTTGACCAGGCCGTGTGCCACATCGATGCGGAAGCCGTCGACGCCCTTGTCCAGCCAGAAGCGCAGCACGGAACGGAACTCGTCGCGCACGGCGGGGCTGTCCCAGTTGAAGTCGGGCTGTTCGGGGGCGAACAGGTGCAGGTACCACAGTCCGTCCTCGCCGGGCACCGGGCTCCAGGCGGGCCCGCCGAAGACGGACTCCCAGTCGTTGGGCGGCTGCTCGCCGCGCCGTCCCTTGCCGGGTGCGAAGTGGTAGCGCGCGCGTGCGGCCCGGTCGCCGGCCAGCGCCCGCCGGAACCAGGTGTGCTGGTCGGAGGAGTGGTTGGGGACGACATCGATGATGACGCGCAGGCCGAGGGCGTGGGCGTCCCGGATGAGCTCCTCCGCATCGGACAGTGTCCCGAACATCGGGTCGATCGCCCGGTAGTCGGCCACGTCGTACCCGGCGTCCGCCTGCGGCGAGGCGTAGAAGGGGCTCAGCCACACGGCGTCCACGCCCAGCCCTGCGAGGTGCGGCAGGCGTGCCCGGATGCCCTTCAGGTCGCCCATGCCGTCGCCGTCGCCGTCGGCGAAGGAGCGCGGGTACACCTGGTAGATCACCGCGTCCCGCCACCACCGGGCGGGTCGGGTGGCGGTCTCGTGGACGGACGCCGGCTCGGCGGCGGGCACGCTGTCGTGCTGGTTCATGCGATCCCAATCGTTGCTCCGCCGCGACGGCGGGAGGGGCGTTGCGGCGGCGGGGAGGGCGGCTCAGGCTTTCGTCGCGCCGGCTGTCAGGCCGGACACCAGGTGGCGCTGCGCGAAGCCGAAAACCAGCCCGGCCGGGACGGCGACGATCACGGCGGCGGCGGTCAGCGAGCCCCAGTCGGAGCCGTACCGGTTGACGAACGTCTGGAGTCCGCCGGCCAGCGTCAGGTTCTCCTCACCGGTCATGAACGCGGTGGCGTAGGCGACCTCCGCCCACGCGGTCACGAAGGTGTAGAAGCCGGTGACGGCGAGTCCGGGCCTGGCCAGCGGCAGGATCAGCCGCCAGAAGGTGCCCAGCGGGGAGAGCCCGTCCACCCGCCCCGACTCGTCGATGTCGACGGGGATCGTGTCGAAGAAGCCCTTCATCATCCAGGCGCAGAACGGCACGGCCACGGTCAGATACGTGAGGATCAGGCCGAGCGGCTGGTTGAGCAGGCCCAGCCCGGCCAGCGTGTTGTACAGCGGCACGATCAGCACGGCCATCGGGAACATCTGCGTGAGGAGCAGGGTCCACATCAGCGGACGCATCCCCGGGAACCGGAACCTGCTGAGGGCGTACCCCGTGCCGGCTGCGATGAGCACCCCCACGACGGTCGTGCCGACGACCACGGTCAGCGAGTTGCCCAGCCACGTCAGGAAGGCGGTGTCGGCCACGACGTGGCGGTAGTTGGCGACGGTGAAGTGCTCGACGAGCGAGGTGGAGAAGGCGGCGGTCGTCGGCTTGAAGGAGGTGACCAGCAGCCACAGCGGAGGGAACAGGGCGCAGAGGGTTCCCAGGACGAGGCCGGTGTGCAGGCCGGCGGAGGCGAGGGGTGTCCGTCGCCGGGTGCGTTCCCCTTCTCGGGTACGGGTGCGTTTCGTCCGCCGGTCCGGGGTGTGTTCCGCCTGACGGTTCGGGGTGCGTTCCAGCTTGCTGATCGGGGTACGCGTCGAGGACGTCACCATGCCTCCCCCTGGCGGCGCAGCGCCCGCCGGTAGACCACTGTGAACAGCGAGAGCAGCAGCAGGATGAGTACGCCCCACGCTGCCGAGGTGGCGAAGTCGCGGGGGCTGTTGACGAACGACAGCCGGAAGGCGTACGTCACCAGGATCTCCGTGGAGTCCTCCGGCCCGCCCTTGGTGAGCAGGAAGATCACGGGGAACATGTTGAACGTCCAGATGGTGCTGAGCAGGACCACCGTGCTGCTGACCGCGCGGACTCCCGGCAGGGTGATGGCGCGGAACCGCTGCCAGGGGCCCGCGCCGTCCATCTGGGCCGCCTCGTACAGCTCGCCGGGTATCCCCTGGAGCGCCCCCAGCATCGCGACGATCATGAAGGGGACGCCCAGCCATACGTTCACCGCGACGACGGCGGCCTTCGCCCAGGTGGGGTCGCCGAGCCAGGGCACGGCGTCGATGCCGCCGCCGGTCAGGACCTTGTTGAAAAGGCCGTTCTTCTCGTTGAAGAGCATCTTCCAGGCGAAGACGGACACGAAGGCGGGGATGCCCCAGGGGACGATCATCGCCACCCGGTAGAACGTGCGGCCGCGCACCTGGCGGTTGAGCATCACGGCCAGGGTCAGGCCCAGGGCGAAGGTGAGGCCGACGCAGGCGGTGGTCCAGACCGTGGTCCAGCCGAGGCGGTCCCAGAAGACGCTGTCGGTGAGAATGGCGCGGTAGGTGGCGAGGCCGGTGAAGTGGTAGGTGGCCGGGATGTGGTTGACGCCGATGGTGCGGGCGACGTTGGCCTCGTCGGCGTCGGTGAGGGAGAGGTAGATGCCTCGGGTGAGGGGGTAGCCGATGATGACGGCGATGACCAGGGTCACCGGGGTGACCATGGCCCAGGCGTACCAGTGTCTTGCCGACAGGGCGACGAGGCGTTTCATTCTGTGGACCTTTGCTTCTCCATGCTGAGGCTCCGTCCCTGTAGGCCCTCACTTCGCCGGGGGCTCCTCCTCCGGACTTCGTTCGGGGCCCCACCTCCGGGGCCCCCTTCCGCAAGAGCCACGGCTCGTTCAGTTCGCGGGAACGCCCTGAAGGATCAGGGTCTCGGCACGTCCGGTGGCTCTCGCGCGGCTGTGAGAGCGCAGGAAGGCGTGGCTGGTCAGTTGTAGTTCTTGAGGAGCTTGCGGAATGCGTTGCCGGTGTTGTGGGCGGCGGTCCGGGGGGATTTGTGGCCGGTGAGGACGCCGTCGACGCCTATGCGGATCGGTTCGAAGAGGGAGTTGCCTTCGGCGATCCAGGGGCGTTGCACCGCTTTGTCGACGGCGGGGCGGAAGAAGGTGACCATCTCGTTGTCGCGGACAGCCGGTTGGGCGTACACGGACTTGCGGGTCGGCAGGAGCGACAGCTCCTTGGTGGTGCGGGACTGGACCTGGGGGCTGCTCATGTAGGCGGCGAACTCCTGGGCGGCGCGGAGGTGTTTGCTGCCCGCGTAGACGGAGAGGTTCCAGCCGCCCTGAGGCGAGCCCTGGGCCTTGCTGCCGGCGGGAACGGGGGCGACGCCGAGATTCTTGCGCCGGGGGCCGTCGAACTCCTTGCCCTGGCGGGCCAGGGCGATGTCCCAGGGGCCGTCGACGATCATGGCGGCCTTGCCGTCCTGGAAGGCCTTCATGCCGTTCTCCTGGCCGTCGCTGGAGTCGGTGACCGCCGCGCCGGAGTCGACGAGGTCCTTCATGGCGGCGAAGGCGCGGACGCCGGGTTCGTCGTCGACGGTGACCTTTTTGCGGGCGGGGTCGAGCAGGTCGCCGCCCTCGCCGTAGAGGTAGGGCAAGAACCAGTAGGGGTCGTCGCCCCGTAGGTAGAGCGCGGTGGCCCCCGTCCTCTTCTTGATCTTCTTGGCATTCTTCTTCAGCTCCGCGAAGGAGGTGGGCACCTGGACGCCGGCCTTCTTCAGCAGACGCTTGTTGCAGAAGAGGCCGAGGGTGTCGGTGACCTGCGGGACGGCGTAGGTTCTGCCCTCGAACCTGGTGGAGCCGAAAGCGGTCTTGAGGTAGTCGGACCTGTTCCGCAGTGCCGGGGTGCCGTCCAACGGGGCGAGGTAGCCGAGGTGGGCGAAGTCCGCGACCCAGGCGACCTCGGTCCGCATCACGTCGGGGGCACCGGAGTTGCCGCCGGCGGCGTTCTTGAACTTCTGGTTGGCGTCACCGAAGTTGACGTGCACGTACTTGACGTCCACCTTCGGGTGCTGCTTCTCGAAGTCCTCGGCGATCTTCTTGTAGGCGGCCTTCTCGCCCTCGTTGGAGGTGTCCCAGAAGGTGACGGTGCCCTCGATCCTGCCGCTGGAGGAGCTGTCACCGTCCGGATCCCCGCCGCAAGCTGTTGCCGCAAGAGCCAATCCCGCTATCAGCGCGGTGACGCCCGTGCCACGCCGCATGTCAGATCCCTCCGCAAGGTCGACGCGTGCGCCGTGAGCGGCGCTCGGCTGCGGAGGAACGTAACAGTGGCGCGAGGACGGCGAAAGACCTTGCGAAATATTTCTGCAAGGCGAAGGGGAGCCTGCGGTTCACGTAACCCCTGGGCACCGCCCGCGTTGTCACCCTTGACACCGGCTCGCCGCACGCCTGAACGGGAAGAACTGTGACCCAGCACGCTGTCGACTCCGGCCCGGCGCACGCGCACCGCCCCCACACCCGCCCCCAGGGCTGGTGGCGCGACGCCGTCATCTACCAGATCTACGTCCGTTCGTTCGCCGACAGCGACGGTGACGGAGTGGGCGATCTGCCGGGCGTGCGGCAGCGGTTGCCGTACCTGGCGCGGCTGGGTGTGGACGCGGTGTGGCTGACGCCGTTCTACTCCTCGCCGCAGGCGGACGGCGGCTACGACGTGGCGGACTACCGTGCGGTCGACCCGCGCTTCGGCACCCTGGACGACGCCCGGATGCTGGTGTCCGAGGCCCACGCGCTCGGCCTGCGCGTCCTGCTCGACGTGGTGCCCAACCACACCTCCGAGCAGCACCCCTGGTTCCGCCGGGCGCTGGCGGGAGACGCCGAGGCCCGGGCCTGCTACCACTTCGTACCGGGCAGCGGCGAGGCCGGTGAACAGCCGCCCAACGACTGGGAGTCCGTCTTCGGCGGCCCCGCCTGGAGCCCGGTGCCCGGCGAGGCGGGGCTGTGGTACCTCCACCTGTTCGCGCCCGAGCAGCCGGACCTCGACTGGCGCAATCCGCGCGTCCACGAGGAGTTGGACTCCGTGCTGCGCTTCTGGCTGGACATGGGGGTGGACGGTTTCCGTATCGACGTGGCACACGGCATGGTCAAGGCCGAGGGGCTGCCCGGCATCGGCACGGGCGAGCAGGCCCGCATGATCGGCACACGGGTGCTGCCGTTCTTCGACCAGGACGGCGTCCACGAGATCCACCGCGCCTGGCGGCGCCTGCTGGAGTCCTACGGTCCGGACCGGATCTGCGTCGCCGAGGCCTGGGCACCGACCGCGGAGCGCCTGGCCCGGTACGTACGGCCGGACGAGTGCCATCAGGCCTTCAACTTCCACTTCCTGCAGGCCGGGTGGGACGCGGGGGAACTGCGCAGGGTGATCGAGGAGTCGATGGCGGCGTCCACCACCGTGGGCGCCCCGACGACCTGGGTGCTCTCCAACCACGACGTCGTACGCCACCGCAGCCGGCTGGGCTCGCTGGCGCAGGCGCGCGCCGCCGCGCTGCTGATGCTCGCCCTCCCCGGCTCCGCCTACCTCTACCAGGGCGAGGAACTGGGCCTGCCGGAGGTGCGGAACCTGCCGGACGAGGTGCGCCAGGATCCGGCCTTCTCGCGCAACGTCCCAGGCGCGGTCACCGACGGGCAGGAAGGCATGCGGGACGGCTGCCGGGTGCCGATGCCGTGGAGCACCGAAGGCCCCTCCTTCGGTTTCGGGCCCGGCGGCAGTTGGCTGCCGCAGCCGGACGAGTGGCGGGCGCTGAGCGTGCGGGCGCAGACCGGCGATCCGCTCTCCACGCTGGAGCTCTACCGCACCGCGCTGCGGCTGCGCCGTCTGCTGCCCGGCCTCGGGGACACCGCGATGGAGTGGCTGGCCGCCCCCGACGGGGTGCTCGCGCTGGCCCGGCCCGGACTGGTGTGCGTCCTCAACACCCGCGCGGAGCCGGTGGAGACGGCCGCGCCCGGCCAACTGCTGCTGTGCTCGGTTCCCGAGGAGTCGCGGGACTCGATGGAGGCCGGGGCGGGCCCGGGGCAGGTGCGGATGCCGGCGAATTCCTGCACCTGGTGGGCAGCGTGAGGCACTCCCGGTAAGGTCCGGTCCTGTGACCGCACGGCTAGCTGACATCGCAGCGCAGGCGGGGGTCAGCGAAGCCACGGTCAGCCGGGTGCTCAACGGCAAACCGGGCGTCGCGGCGGCCACCCGCGAATCCGTCCTGGCCGCGCTCGACGTGCTCGGCTACGAGCGCCCCGTCAAGCTGCGCCGCCGCAGCGAGGGCCTGGTGGGGCTGATCACGCCCGAGCTGGAGAACCCGATATTTCCGGCTTTCGCACAGGTCATCGCGCAGGGTCTCACCCGGCAGGGCTACACCCCGGTGCTGGCCACCCAGACGCCCGGCGGCTCCACGGAGGACGAGCTGACGGAGATGCTGGTGGACCGGGGGGTGTCCGGGATCATCTTCGTCTCCGGGCTGCACGCCGACACCACCGCCGACACCGGGCGGTACGAGCGGCTGCGCGGCCGGGGCGTGCCGTTCGTCCTCGTCAACGGGTTCTCCGCGCGGGTACGGGCACCGTTCGTCTCCCCCGACGACCGGGCCGCGATGCGGCTGGCGGTCAGCCACCTGGTCTCGCTCGGCCACCGGCGCATCGGCCTCGCCCTCGGGCCGGAGCGCTTCGTCCCCGTCCAGCGCAAGGTCGAGGGCTTCAGCCAGGCGGTCCGCGAGCACCTCGACGCGGACCCGGCCGCGCTGATCCAGCACTCCCTCTACACCCTGGAAGGCGGTCAGGCCGCGGCGGCGGAGCTGCTGGCACGCGAGTGCACCGCCGTGGTGTGCGCCAGCGACATGATGGCGCTCGGCGCGATCCGCGCGGCCCGGCAGCACGGCCACGCCGTCCCCGAGGACGTCTCGGTCATCGGCTTCGACGACTCCCCTCTCATCGCCTTCACCGACCCGCCGCTGACGACGATCCGGCAGCCGGTGACCGCGATGGGGCAGGCGGCCGTGCGCACCCTGCTGGAGGAGATCGCGGGGACACCCGCGCCGCACAGCGAGTTCGTCTTCCTGCCCGAGCTGGTGGTACGCGGCTCGACCGCGTCCCGCCCCCGCCCCTAGGTACCGCCCCTGGGTGCCGCCGTCCTCCGGTCTCCCCCGCGGGGACGACGCCTGCCTGCCGGAACCCGACCGCAGGATGATCGGCCCAGGGCCCCTGTCTGGCAGACTGTCGCCTCATGGGGGTACCGACCACGAGGACCGAAGACGACACCCGGCACGAGACCACCGCGGCCGAGGCGGAACGCACCCCTGCGCGCGCCGGCGCGAGCGAGGACGCCCGCCCCGGCAGAGGCGCCCTGGCGAAGTGGCGTTCCGCCCGGCATCCCCGGCTGTGGTTCGAGATCGCGCTCATCGCGGTCAGCTACTGGGTCTACTCCCTGATCCGCAACGCCGTGCCCGAGCAGCGCACCGAGGCGCTGCGGAACGCGGACTGGGTCTGGCGCACCGAGCACGCGCTCGGCATCGCCGTCGAGTCGTCCGTCAACCACGCCATAGGCGGGGTGACGTGGCTGATCGTGTCGATGAACTACTACTACGCCACGTTGCACTTCGTGGTGACCATCGGCGTGCTCGTCTGGCTCTACCGCGCCCATCCGGGGCGGTACGCCGCGACGCGGCTGGTGCTGTTCGTCACCACCGGCACCGCCCTCCTCGGCTACTACCTCTTCCCCCTGGCGCCCCCGCGGCTGATGGGCGGCGGGCACTTCATCGACACCGTGCAGGTGCACCAGACCTGGGGCTCCATGGCGTCCGGCAACCTGGCCCAGATGTCCAACCAGTACGCGGCCATGCCCTCCATGCACATAGGGTGGTCCGTCTGGTGCGGCATCACCGTCGCCATGCTGGCCCGGCCCCTGTGGGCCAAGGTGCTCGGGGCGCTCTACCCGGCGACGACGCTGCTGGTCATCGTGAGCACCGCCAACCACTTCTGGCTCGACGCGGTGGGCGGACTGCTGTGCCTGGGCCTCGGATTCCTCGTCTCCTGCACGTGGTACGGCCGCGTCTCCTACCGGCTGCCACGCCTGGCCGCCGCCCCGGCCTGACGGGAGCCGGGGGCGGCTGCTCCGCGGCTACTCCGCGTCGTAGAAGAGGCGGTCGACGACGGCGCGGGCCCGCCGCGTCACCCTGCGGTAGTCGTCCAGCATCTCCCCCACGTGGCCGGGCTCGTAGCCCAGGTACCGGCCCACCGCGGCCAGCTCGCGCGACTCGGAGGGGAAGGTGTCCCCGGGCCGGCCGCGCACCAGCATGACGGCGTTGCGCACCCGGGAGGCCAGCACCCATGCCTCGTCCAGCACGTCGGCGTCGTCCGCACCGATGAGCCCGGCCTCGCGGGCGGCGGCGAGGGCTGCGCGCGTCCGCGTGGTGCGCAGCCCGGGGATCTCGGCGCCGTGCCGCAGCTGGGTGAGCTGCACCGTCCACTCGACGTCCGTCAACCCGCCCCGCCCCAGCTTGGCGTGGGTCGTCGGGTCGGCGCCGCGGGGCAGCCGCTCGCTCTCCATCCGGGCCTTGAGCCGGCGGATCTCCCGTACGGCGTCGTCACCGGGTCCGCCGGCCGGATACCGCAGCGGGTCGATCAGCTCCGTGAACCGCCTCCCCAGGTTCTCGTCGCCGGCGATGAACTCGGCCCGCAGCAGGGCCTGGCTCTCCCACACCACCGACCAGCGTTCGTAGTAGGCGGCGTACGAGCTCAGCGAGCGGGCCAGGGCGCCGGACCTGCCCTCGGGGCGCAGGTCGGCGTCCATCACCAGCGGCGGGTCGGTGGTGGGCAGCTGGAGGAGCCGCCGCATCTCGGTGGCGACGGCGAAGGCCGCCTTGCCGGCCTCGTGCTCGCTCACCCCTTCGCGCGGCTCGTGCACGAACAGCACGTCGGCGTCCGAGCCGTAGCCCATCTCGTGGCCGCCGAAGCGGCCGACGCCGATGACGGCGAAACGGGCCGGCAGCTCCTCGCCCCACTGCTCGCGCACCGCCGCGCGCAAAGCGCCCGCCAGGGTGGCCGCGTTGAGGTCGGTGAGGGCGTCGCCGACCCGGTCTAGGGCCGCGCCGGGCTCCTGCTGGGCCACACCCTCGGTGCCGTACGCCCCGATCAGGTCCCCGGCGGCGGTACGGAACAGCTCCCGGCGGCGGACGCCCCGCGCCGCCGCGACGGCTGCCTCGGCGCCGTCCGCGCGGCCCACGGCGGCCAGCGTCTCCTGGGTGAGGGCACCGGCGGAGCGCGGCCGCAGCCCGTTCTCGTCACCGAGCAGCGCCACGGCCTCCGGCGCCCGCAGCAGCAGGTCGGGCGCGAAGCGGCCCGCCGACAGGACGCGGGCCAGGTTCTCGGCGGCGGCGCCCTCGTCGCGCAGCAGCCGCAGGTACCACGGCGACTTGCCCAGCGCGTCGGACACCTTGCGGAAACCGAGGAGGCCCGCGTCCGGGTCGGCGGAGTCCGCGAACCAGCCCAGCAGCACCGGCAGCAGGGTGCGCTGGATCGCGGCCTTGCGGCTGACCCCCGAGGCCAGCGCCTCCAGGTGGCGCAGCGCCGAGGCGGGGTCGGCGTACCCGAGCGCCTCCAGCCGCTGCTGCGCGGCCCGCGCCGACAGCCGCTCCTGGCCGGCCTCCAGCTGCGCCACGGCGTCCAGCAGTGGGCGGTAGAACAGCTTCTCATGCAGCCGCCGCACCGCCGAGGCGTGCCGCCGCCAGGCCTTGTGCAGCTCGGCGACGGGCTCGCTGCGGTACCCCAGGGAACGGCCCAGCCGCCGCTGGTCGGCCTCCGACTCGGGCATCAGATGGGTACGGCGCATCTGGTGGAGCTGGATGCGGTGTTCCATGGTGCGCAGGAAGCGGTAGGCCGCGTCCAGCGCCGCCGCGTCCTGGCGCCCCACGTAGCCGCCCGCGGCCAGCGCGTCGAGCGCCTCCAGGGTGGTGGGGCTGCGCAGCGTCGTGTCGCTGCGGCCGTGCACCAACTGGAGCAGCTGCACGGCGAACTCCACGTCCCGCAGCCCTCCCGGGCCCAGCTTCAGCTCCCGGTCCACCTGCGCGGCCGGGATGCTGGCCACCACGCGGCGGCGCATCTGCTGCACGTCGGTGACGAAGTTGTCCCGCTCCGCGGCCTGCCACACCAGGGGCGTGACGGCGTCCACGTACTCGTAGCCGAGCAGCGCGTCGCCCGCCATCGGACGGGCCTTGAGCAGGGCCTGGAACTCCCAGGTCTTCGCCCAGCGCTGGTAGTACGCCAGATGGCTGCTGAGCGTGCGCACGAGGGGGCCGTTGCGGCCCTCGGGGCGCAGGTTGGCGTCCACCGGCCAGATCGTGCCCTCGGCTGTGGTGTCCGAGCAGATCCGCATCATGTGCGAGGCCAGCCGGGTGGCCGCCCTGAGAGCCTCCGCCTCGTCCTCCGGGGCGCCCTCCGCGGTGGCGTACACCGGCTCCGCCACGAAGATGACGTCCACGTCGGAGACGTAGTTCAGCTCGTTGCCGCCCGCCTTGCCCATGCCGACGACGGCCAGTCGGCAGGCGGCCGCGTCCTGTGGGGCGGCCTCCTCGGCCAGTGCGAGGGCCCGGCGGAGCGTCGCGGTGGCCAGGCCGGCGAGCTCCGCCGCGGTCTGCGCCACGTCGCTGGAGCCGCACACGTCGCGGGCGGCGATCGACAGCAGGGCCCTGCGGTAGCCGACACGCAGCGCGTCGGGGTCCTCCACGCCGCGCAGGGCCGCCTCGAACTCCTCCACCCCCGGGTGAAGGTCGGCACTCTCGTAGGTGGCGAGCGCCTCCCAGTCCCTGGGGTGGCTTGCCAGGTGGTCGGCGAGGGCGTCCGAGGCGCCGAGGACGCCCAGGAGGCGGTCGCGCAGGGGTTTGGCGGACAGCAGCGTGTCGAGGAGGACCTGGGGGTCCGCCTCGTGGGATGCGAGGGACTCGACGAGGCGGAGGAGGCCCAGGAGGGCCAGGTCCGGGTCGGCGGTGGCGCCCAGGGCGTCGAGGAAGAGGGCGTCGTCGCGGACTCTGGACAACTGGGGGCTGTCCAGGAGGCGGGTTGCGGCCTCCGGGTCGATGAAGCCGCGGCGCAGCAATCGGGTGTAGGGCGTATGCCGACGGCCCCCTTGTGTCACGCTCACTCCTTGTCGTCCTCACCATTGCGTGATGCCTCGGCCCTTGTCGGCCCCTCACACACCCAAGGCTGATGCCTCAGCCCCTGCTACCCCATTCTCGGGGCTGCGCCCCCGAACCCCCTTGTCCTCGCCGGACGGGCGTTGGGGCGGCTCCTCCCCCAGACTCCGTCCGGGGCCCCCACCCCTAGGAGCCCCCTTCCGCAAGAGCCACAGCTCGTTCACTTCGCGGGAACGCCCTGGGGGCAGACCACCCCGGTACGTCCGGCGGCTTTCGCGCGGCCATGTATCGGCGTTCCGACCCGCGCGGAAGGGCCGGACGGTCCAGGGACCCGGCCCTGGTGAGAGCGGACTCCTTGTCAATGGCTGTATGCATTGCGGAAGGGGGCCCGGGACCGGAGTCCCAAGAACGGGGACCACAGAAGCCGAGGCTCCAGCCGTTGGAGGGCTCGCAGGGTGGGAGCTCACAGTACCGGCAACGATTTGCGGAGCTCGAAAGCGGTGACCTCGCTCCGGTACTCCTCCCACTCCTGCTTCTTGTTCCGCAGGAAGAAGTCGAACACGTGCTCCCCCAAGGTCTGAGCGACCAGCTCGGACCGCTCCATGAGACTGATCGCCTCACCGAGGTTCTGCGGCAACGGCTCGATCCCCATCGCCCTGCGCTCCGCATCGGACAGCGCCCACACGTCGTCGTCGGCCCCCGCAGGGAGCTCGTACCCCTCCTCGATCCCCTTGAGCCCGGCGGCGAGCAGCACCGCGTAGGCGAGGTAGGGGTTGGCCCCGGAGTCCAGCGACCGCATCTCGACGCGGGTCGACCCCGTCTTGCCGGGCTTGTACATGGGCACCCGCACCAGCGCGGAGCGGTTGTTGTGGCCCCAGCAGATGTAGGAGGGCGATTCCCCGCCCTCACCCGCGGTGCGGTTCGCCCCGCCCCAGATCCGCTTGTAGGAGTTGACCCACTGGTTGGTGACGGCGGAGATCTCCCCCGCGTGGTGGAGGAGCCCGGCGATGAAGGAGCGGCCGACCTTGGAGAGCTGGTATTCGGAGCCGGACTCGTAGAAGGCGTTGCGGTCGCCCTCGAACAGCGACAGGTGGGTGTGCATGCCGGAGCCGGGGTGCTCGGAGAAGGGCTTGGGCATGAAGGTGGCCTGGACGCCCTGCTCCAGTGCGACCTGCTTCATGACCAGGCGGAACGTCATGATGTTGTCGGCCGTGGACAGCGCGTCGGCGTAGCGCAGGTCGATCTCCTGCTGTCCGGGGGCGCCCTCGTGGTGGGAGAACTCCACGGAGATGCCCATGGACTCCAGCATGGTGATGGCCTGGCGGCGGAAGTCCATGCCGACGGCCTGGGGGGTGTGGTCGAAGTAGCCGGAGGAGTCGGCGGGCACGGGCCGGGTGCCGTCGACGGGCTTCTCCTTGAGCAGGTAGAACTCGATCTCGGGGTGTGTGTAGAAGGTGAAGCCGAGGTCGGAGGCCTTGGCGAGGGCCCGCTTGAGGACGTAGCGCGGGTCGGCGTAGGAGGGGGAGCCGTCCGGCATGAGGATGTCGCAGAACATGCGGGCGGTGCCGGGGGCCTCGGCGCGCCAGGGCAGTATCTGGAAGGTGCCGGGGTCGGGCTTGGCGATCATGTCGGACTCGTACACGCGGGCGAAGCCCTCGATGGCCGAGCCGTCGAAGCCCATCCCCTCGTCGAACGCCTGCTCAAGCTCGGCGGGCGCGACCGCGACCGATTTCAGGAAGCCCAGGACGTCGGTGAACCAGAGGCGGACGAACCGGATGTCCCGCTCCTCCAGCGTGCGGAGCACGAACTCCTGCTGCTTGTCCATCGGCAATCACCCATCCTCGCTGGTCCGGTCAGCCTCCCCGGTCCGTGTGGCCGAGGTTGCGTCGGTGACACCCAGCGTCCCGCCGGACGGTTTCCCGCGGGTTGCGCATGTGTTGACGGTGTCCCACGCCCATTGCACCAGACACCGGCGTCCCGGGCCGCCGCCGCGTCGCGTCCGGGCCGTCCTCGCGCCGGAGAGGGTCAGGCGGCGGGGTCCGCGCGCCAGGTGGCGAGCAGTCGGCGGTAGGCGTCGGTCGCCGCGTGGAGCTTGTCCACCGAGCAGGTCTCGTCGGTGGTGTGTGCCTGTTCGGGGTCGCCAGGACCGTGCAGGAGTACCGCCGGTGAGCCGAGCTTTCCGGCGAGCACGGACGCGTCGGTGAAGTAGGTGGCGTAGTCCGCCGCCGGCATACGCGGGTCCTGACCGTCGGCACCGGACGCTTCTGCGGCCGTGGCGTGCAGCGCGGCGGCGAGCCGTCCGACGAGCGGGCCGGCCGGGTCGGTGGCGATGCTGGGCAGGTCGAGGAGACGTTCGATGCGGGTGCCGGGTGCGGCGAGCGCGCCGACCTTCGCGAGCGCGTCCTCGGTGCCGAAGCCGGGGACGGTGCGGATGTCGAGGTCGAGTTCCGCGTGGTCGGGCACGAGGTTGGGCTGCACTCCGGCGCGGAAGGCGCCGGGGTTGACGGTGACCGGGCCGTGCGTGGGGCTGACGGGCCAGGCGTCGTGCGTGTGCAGACGGGCCGCGGTGGCGGCGAGCGCCACCAGCGCGTTCTCGCCGAGTTCCGGCCGGGAGCCGTGGGCGCTGCGCCCCTGCGCGGTGAGCCGCAGCCACAAGGCGCCCTTGTGCCCGAGGACGAGCCGGTTGCCGGTGGGTTCGGCCACCAGCAACGCGGGGCTGGGCGCCAGGTCTGTCAGGTGCCGTGCCCCCTCGCAGCCGGTCTCCTCACCGAAGGTGAACACGAGCTGGAGCGCGGCGCCCCGGGCGCTCCCGGCCTCCTGCGCTGTTCCGCCCTCGGCCACGTGGTCGAGGGCGGCGCAGACGAGGGCGGCGACCCCGGCCTTCATGTCGCTGCTGCCCCGGCCCCGCAGCCGGTCGCCGTGCACCTGGCCGCTGAGCGGGTCGAAGGACCAGCCGGCGGGGTCGGCGGGCACCGTGTCCAGGTGCCCGGTCAGGGTGAGCGGGGTGCCCGCTCCGTACCGGGCGACGAGGTTGGCCCGGCCAGGATCCGGTTCGTCGAGGCGCACGGCGAAGCCCGCGTCGTCCAGCAGTGTGGCGAGCAGGGTCGCGGCGGGCTTCTCGTTGCCGCCCCGGGTGTCCAGGGTGATCAGGCGCCGGGCGAGTGCGAGCGGGTCACGGGGCGGGTCGGCGGAGGGTGCGGCCACGGGAGGGGACGGGTGGGACGGCCGGATGTCGGGCATGCGGGGCTCCCTTGTCGGTACGGGGGCGGGTGCCGCGGCGGGGCGGCCGTCAGGCGCCGGGCGCCGTGGCCGAGCCGCGGATGACCAGGTGCAGCGGGAAGACGCGGGTGACGCGCTCCCCGGCCCGGTTCTCGACCCTGGCCTGGACGAGGTCGAGCGCGGAGCGGGCGAGGTCGGCGACGGGCTGCTGGAGGGTGGTGAGCTTGGGCCGCAGCCACTCGCCGACGCGGATTCCGTCGCAGCCGACGACGGACAGGTCCTCGGGGATGCGCAGCCCGTGCAGTTCGGCGGCCGAGAGCATGCCGACGGCGACGATGTCGCTGCCCGCGAAGACGGCGGTGGGCGGTTCCGCGGCTCCGGTCAGGTACGGGAAGGTGCTGGCGCCGAACTGCTCGGTGTAGGGGCCGTGCAGGACGAGGGACTCGTCCACGGGCAGGTCCGCGTGCGCCATCGCGTCGCGGAAGCCGCGCAGCCGGTCGCGGCTGGTGGACAGCTCCGGCGGGCCCGCGACGTGCGCGATGCGGCGGTGTCCGAGCTGGGCGAGGTAGGCGGTGGCCTGGTAGGCGCCGCCGTAGTTGTCCACGGAGATGGCGTCGGCCTGCGAGGTGTCGGCGATCTCCTCGTCCAGGACGACGACGGGCAGTCCGCCGCTGATGGCCTTGACGAGCCGGGGGTTCCGGCGGTGGATGCCGACGTAGATCATGCCGTCCACCGCGTCGGTGCGTGCGACGAGTTCGCTCAGTCCGGCCTCGCGGCGGGACTGCCGGCCGGTGACCCCGACGACGAGCGAGATCCCGCCGGCGGCGGCCGTGGCGGCGATCTCCTCGGCCAGCTCGGCGAAGAACGGGTTGACGAGGTCGGGCACGATCAGCGCGATGACGGGGCTCTCGGCGGGGGCGGGGGCCTGTGCGGGCGCCGGGGCCGCGGCGGGCGGTGCCTCGTATCCCAGGTCGCGGACCGCGGCGTCGATGCGTCCGGCGGTCTCGGGGTTCACCTTCAGTTGCCCGCGCAGATACCGGGACACCGTGGACGCCGAGACGTGCGCGTGTTGCGCAACACGGGCCAGGGTCACGCTCTCCTCCTCTTCGCCGGTGTGCGCATGTGACTCCAGAGTGTACCGAGTGTCTTTCTTCCTACACCCATTGACTCTGCACAACGGCAGTCTTAACGTTGCGCAACAACGAGCAATACGGCACAAATTTTGCGCAACACCTAGGAGACAAGCATGGCCAGCGTCCTCCTCGCAGGCGAGTCCTGGATCAATGCCTCGACCGACTTCAAGGGCTACGACGCCTTTCCCCACGCCCAGCTCGAAATCGGCGCCACCCCGCTCATCGAGGCGCTGGAGGCCGAGGGGCACCAGGTCACGCACCTGCCCTCGCACGCGGTGGCGACCGACTTCCCCGAGACGCTGGAGAAGCTCGCCGCCTACGACGTCGTGATCCTCTCCGACATCGGCGCCAACTCCCTGCTGCTGCCTCCGCAGGTGTTCGCGCAGGGGCGCCCCTTCCCCAACCGCCTCAAGCTGCTCGCCGAGTGGGTGGGCCGGGGCGGCGGGCTGGCGATGGCCGGGGGCTACCTGAGCTTCCAGGGCTTCCAGGCCAAGGCCAACTACCACGACACCCCCGTCGAGGCGGTGCTGCCCGTCTCGATCCTCCCCTACGACGACCGCGTGGAGTGCCCTGAAGGGGTCACCGGCGAGCTGTCCGGCGAGGCCCACCCCGTCACCGCCGGGCTCGACACCACCTGGCCCCTCCTGCTCGGCTACCAGAAGCTGACCGCCAAGCCGGACGCGCAGGTGCTGGCCACCGTCGAGTCCCGCCCGCTGCTGGCCGTACGGGACGAGGGCGCGGGGCGCACGCTCGCCTTCGCCTCCGACATCTCCCCGCACTGGGCCCCCACCGAGTTCGTCGAGTGGGCGGGCTACCGGCGGCTGTTCCACCAGGCCGTCAGCTGGCTCGCGGGAAGCGCGGAGTGACCCCCCGTGGCACCTCCAGGGAGCGCGGTGGTGGGCAGCCTCAAGAGGGCGCGGCTGAGCAGCGCACGGCCGCCCCGTAACGCAGCGACGAGCACGCTCCGTAACGGAGAGGCGAGCGCACCCGACGGCGGAGAGGCGGTCGCGGCGTCGGCGGTCACTGCCCGGCGGAGCCGTACGCTGGTCCCGGAAGGGGACCTCGTCGCCCCGGAGGCCGACGGCAGCGCGGTCCTGCCCCGCGGCGCCCGGCGGGCCGTCCACCTCGCAGCCCGCACCGGCACCCCGGCCCGCACCGGCCCGGCCGGGGCCACCACCGCGGCCGGGGAGAGCTTCCGCACCGCATCGGCGGACGCGCCGCCCGGCAGCGCCGCCCTGCTCGGCGCGGCCCCCTGAGCGAGCGCCGTCACCACCATCCGGCGGGTCGCCCCAGCTTCCGGCCGGTCCGGTCCGACATCCCCGGGTCCCCTTCCAGAACGCAGCGCGAAAGGGCGGCGACACGATGACCCACCTGACTCCCCCGGCCCCGGCCCCCGCCGTGGCCCCCGAACCCCGGCAGCGCACGCCCCGCAGCGCGACCACCGCGCTCCTCGTGGTCGCGACCGTGCTGGCGGGCACCCTCAGCCCGCTCCAGTCCACCGTCAACGGCGCCCTCGGCAAGGAGATCGACGACGGCAACGGCGCCGCCGTCATCTCCTTCGGCAGCGGTCTGATCCTGATGGCCGTCCTCGTCTTCGCCCGGCCCACCACCCGCCGCCAGGCCCTGGCCCTGCCCCGGCTGATCCGCAGCGGTCAGATCGGCTGGTGGAACTACCTGGCGGGCCTGTGCGGCGGCGCCGTGGTGCTGTCCGAGGGGATCGCCGTCGGCGCTCTCGGGGTGGCCGTCTTCCAGATCTCCCTGATCTGCGGCATGGTCATCTCCGGCGTGATCTGCGACCGTTTCGGTGTCACCTCCGAGGTCAAGCAGCCCGTCTCGGCGCCCCGGCTGCTGGGCGCCGTGCTCGCCGTGGCCGCCACCACCCTGGCCATCTCCCCCGCCCTGCACGTGCCCGGCGCGGTCGTCATGGCCGTGCTGCCGTTCGCCGCCGGGCTGCTGGCCGGCTGGCAGCCCGCGGGCAACGCGGCCGTCGCCCGCTCCAGCGGCTCCGTGCTGGTCTCGATCGGCTTCAACTTCCTCGTCGGCTTCACGGTGCTGCTGATCGGCTACCTGATCCGGCTGGGGACAGGATCCGGCCACTTCGCGCTGCCGGAGACCTGGTGGATGTACACCGGCGGCGCCCTCGGGCTGCTGTCGATCGCCTTCATGGCGCTGCTCGTGCGCGGTCTCGGGCTGCTCCTCCTCGGACTCTCCTCGGTGGCGGGCCAGCTCCTGGGCTCCCTGATCCTCGGTGCCATCAGCCCGTCCCTGGGGGAGGGAATCCACCTGGTGACCATCGGCGGTACGGTGCTGGCGCTCGTCGCCGCGGGGATCGCGATGATCCCCTCCCGTGGCCCGCGCGAGACGAACGGTGCGGAGCAGTCATGACCACTTCCGCGGGCACAGCCTCGCAGACCCCGTACGGGCCGGCCGTCCAGACGGTCCTGGGGCCGGTCCCCGCCGACCGGCTCGGGCTCGTCCTGCCGCACGAGCACCTGTTCAACGACCTGTCCGGGGTGCGGAATCCGCCCTCCTACGGCTTCACCGAGGAACTGCCCGAGCGGCCGGTGAGCGCCTCGGTGGCCTGGGCGCTGCGGCACGACCCGTACTGCAACCGCGACAACGTCGCCGCCAAGCCGCTGGCCGACGTGGTGCGGGAGATCGACACCTTCCGTGACTGCGGCGGCGGGACCCTGGTCGATGTCACCTCCAGTGCGGCGATCGGACGGAGTCCGGAGCTGTTGCGGCAGGCGGCCGAGCGCAGTGGCGTCCATGTCGTGATGGGGTGCGGGGCCTATCTGGAGCGGTTCGAGGGCGAGCGGATCGGCGCCGCGGTCGAGGAGCAGGCGGCGCGGATCGTCGCGGAGCTGGACCACGGCATCGGCCCGCACGCGGTACGGCCCGGCATCATCGGGGAGATCGGGGTCTCCCCCGCGTTCACCGAGGCGGAGCGCGCCTCGGTGCGGGCGGCCGCGCTGGCTCAGCTGGACCGGCCGCACATCCCGCTGATGCTGCACCTGCCGGGCTGGCAGCGCCGGGCGCACGAGGTGCTCGACCTGGTGCTGGACGAGGTCGGGGTGGCACCCGGCCGGGTCGTGCTGGCCCATATGGATCCCTCCGGGCACGACGCCGCCTACCAGGATGCGGTGGCGGCACGCGGGGTGTGGCTGGAGTTCGACATGATCGGCATGGAGGTCGCCTTCCCCGGGGAAGGGGCCGCCCCGTCGGCGCCCCAGACGGCCGAGGCGGTCGCGCGGCTCGCCCGGCGCGGGCACGCGGGGCAGCTTCTGCTCAGCCACGATCTGTTTCTGAAGCAGATGTGGACCCAGCACGGTGGCAACGGGTTCACCTTCGTGCCCACCGTGTTCGGCGAGATGCTGGCCGACCGGGGGCTGGATCGCGCGTCGATCGCCCGCCTGACCCACGACAACCCGGCCCGCATGCTGGCCCCGGGGACGGCCGCCTGACCGCGCGACGCCCGCTGGCCAGCGCGTTGTCACTGGTCAGCGAGGCCCCTCCGGCGCGGGGAATGCACACTGGTCCGAGAGCATTGACGAGGATGTAGTTCAACGGTCAACTACTTCATCGACGAGCGCACGAGGACGGCGAGCACCATGACGGCCACCACCCCCATCCAGTTCGGGATCTTCACCGTCGGCGACGTGACCCCCGACCCGACGACCGGGAGGACGCCGACCGAGCACGAGCGGATCACGGCGATGCTCACCCTCGCGCAGAAGGCGGAGGAGGTCGGGCTCGACGTCTTCGCCACCGGCGAGCACCACAACCCGCCGTTCGTCCCGTCCTCCCCGACGACGATGCTCGGCTGGATCGCCGCCCGCACCGAGCGGCTGATCCTGTCCACCTCCACGACGCTGATCACCACCAACGACCCGGTGAAGATCGCGGAGGACTTCGCGATGCTCCAGCACGTCGCCGAGGGCCGGGTCGACGTGATGATGGGCCGCGGCAACACCGGGCCGGTCTACCCGTGGTTCGGCCAGGACATCCGCCAGGGCATCCCGCTGGCCATCGAGAACTACGCGCTGCTGCGCCGCCTGTGGACGGAGGACGTCGTCGACTGGCAGGGCCGCTTCCGTACGCCCCTCCAGGGCTTCACCTCCACCCCGCGCCCGCTGGACGGTGTCCCGCCGTTCGTGTGGCACGGCTCCATCCGCAGCCCGGAGATCGCCGAGCAGGCGGCCTACTACGGTGACGGCTTCTTCGCCAACAACATCTTCTGGCCCAAGGACCACTTCAAGCGTCTGATCACCCTCTACCGTGACCGCTTCGAGCACTACGGGCACGGCACGCGTGAGCAGGCGTACGTCGGCCTCGGCGGGCAGGTCTTCATGCGGAGGAACTCGCAGGACGCGGTGAGGGAGTTCCGGCCCTACTTCGACAACGCACCCGTCTACGGACACGGCCCCAGCCTGGAGGAGTTCACCGACCAGACGCCGCTGACCGTCGGCAGCCCGCAGGAGGTCATCGACAAGACGCTGACCTTCCGCGAGTCCTTCGGCGACTACCAGCGGCAGTTGTTCCTGATGGACCACGCGGGGCTGCCGCTGAAGACCGTGCTGGAGCAGTTGGACATGCTGGGCGAGGAGGTCGTGCCGGTGCTGCGCAAGGAGATGGCCGCCGGGCGCCCCGCGGGCACGGCGGACGCCCCCACCCACGCCGCCCGCGTCGCCGCACGCGACGCCGAGCAGGAGGGAGCCGCCGTATGAGGCCCGTGAAACTGGCCGTCGTCTCGGCCGGGCTGGGCGAACCGTCCTCCACCCGGCTGCTGGCCGACCGGCTGGCCGAGGCGGCCCGCGTCGCCCTGGAGGACCAGGAGCGGGAGGTGGAGATTACGACGGTCGAACTGCGGGACGTGGCCACCGAGATCGCCCACAACTTCACCACCGGCTTCGCCGGCGCGGCGCTGCGGGAGGCGAGCGAGCGGGTGACGGAGGCGGACGGGCTGATCGCCGTCACGCCCGTCTTCTCCGCGTCCTACAGCGGCCTGTTCAAGTCGTTCTTCGACGTGCTCGACAACGACGCGCTCACGGGCAAGCCCGTCCTGCTCGGGGCGACGGGCGGCACCCCGCGCCACTCCCTGGTGCTGGAGCACGCCATGCGGCCGCTCTTCTCCTACCTGCGCGCGGTGACGGTGCCGACCGCCGTCTACGCGGCGACCGACGACTGGGCCGCCGCCGACGACGGACTCACCCCCTCGCTGCCCCGCCGGGTCGCCCGAGCGGGCGGTGAACTGGCGGGACTGGTCGCTCCCCGGGCGACGCAGGAGCCCGGCCCCGAGGCGGAGGAGGTCGTCCCCTTCGCACAGCAGCTCGCGGCGCTGCGGGTGGAGGAGGACTGAACGGCCCGGGCCCGGGGCACCCCGGCCCGGGGCGGGTGACCGTGCGGCGGCCCCGGAGGCTGGTGCCTCCGGGGCCGCTGTGGCTCAGCGGACGGCCCGCTTCACCCCGTCGACGAACGCGGTCCACGCGGCGACCGAGAACGTGAGCGGCGCCCGGCTGGTGTCCTTGCTGTCACGAACCGGGATGTCGGCCCCGCCTGACATGAGACCCGGGGCCCACTCGACGCAGTTGCCGCCTTGTTTGTCGCTGTAGCTGGACTTGGTCCACGTCGCGGTCACAGTGCCCTCCTCGTCACCCGGGGGGCGGGATTCAGCGCTTGTCGCGCTTAACGCCCTCAACGAAGGCTGTCCAGGCAGACGGCGAGAATGCCAACGGCACCCGGCTGATGTCCTTGCTGTCACGCACGGGGACGGTCCCGTCGCCGGACAGAAGCCCCGGGACCCACTCGACGCACTGGCCTCCTTGGCTGTCGCTGTAGGTGGACCTGACCCAGGTTGCGCTCATGGAGCCTCCCCGCCATCGGCGTACAGAAGTCAGCACGCGTCGCGCTTCACGTCCTCCACGAAGGCTGCCCACGCGGCAGGCGAAAACGCCAACGCGGCCAGGCCGGTGTCCTTACTGTCCCGCACCGGGACGACCCTCACGTCGGACACGAGCCCCGGGGCCCACTCGACGCAGTTGCCTCCTTGCTGGTCGCTGTAGCTGCTCTTGGTCCACTGCGTTTCGCTCATGCTCGTCCTTTACGGCGCTGATGAAGGCCACTGATTCACGCGGACTCAACGAACTAGCCCGGATGTGATCGTAAAGGCGGGCGGAACTGGCGACAGTTTCAGGGCCGTCGTACGGCTGCCCACCCTGGGGACCCTCGACGAAGACACACGGCCTGCTGCCGGGGATGTCCAGCAGGACGTACGGAGTACCGATACCAGCCTCTGTCGCCGAGTATGGCAACACCTGCACCGTGAGCGTCTTGTGCCGTCGCGCCTGCTCTGCGAGGTGCTTCATCTGTTCCGCCATCACTCGGGCCGACCCGACTGAGGCCCGTAGGCACGCTTCGCTCAACACCACCCACACGCCGGGCGGATCGGGCCTCTCAAGGATCTCCCGGCGCCGCATGCGACTGGCCACCTTCGCGTCGATGTCTCGCGGCGACACATTGGGGCGCCCGCCGCTCAGCGATACCCGCGCGTATGCCTCGGTCTGCAACAGGCCCATGATGAAAATGGTGGAGAAGTCTCGGACCGCAGTCGCGGCGCGCTCCGCGTCGATGTACGGGGCGAACCACGCCGGGTACTCCCCTTCGACCACGCGGCGGAGTTGCCGGACGAACAAGTCACCCGTGCCGAACGTGCGGTCACACGCCTCGGCGAACTTCACCGAAGGCATGAACTCCCCCGACTCGACCCTGCTCACATAGCTCTGGGTGTAGCCGGTGGCCGTGGCGAATGCGGTCTGGGAGATACCGCGAGCCCGCCTCACCCGGCGGACGTCCTCCCCGAGACTTGGCGGGATACTCATACCTGTTGGCCGCTTGCCTACCCCACCCATGAGGACCTGCACCAACTTCCGTCAGTAGTACGCACGTTCGGCCGCCCCTCCATGAGGAAAGGTGCTCATACCGCTTCATCGTAGCCCTCTACGTGTTGTCCTCACCACAGGGAGTCACCAACTCGACCACCGGGTGGGAACGATGGAGCAACCGGAAGGCGGGGGCGCGGCACGCCCCTGCGAGGACTGCGCGTGGTACCGCACGATGATCAACCGCGCGGCGGGCGACCCGCGGCCCCGGGCGGGCCTCGAAGCCCTCTTCGGCGCACACCTGCGCCGCAACCACGCGCCGGAGGCACCCGCCGAGGGGCGCCGGCACCTGCGGGGGCTGTGAGGTGTGGGCCGTGGGTGAGGTCGCCCAGGACAGGAAGACCGGGAAGACGGGGACGATCATCCAGGTGACGGGGCCTGCCCCGTTCATCCACCGCCTCATGCTGGACGAGGGGGACCCGCCCATCGTCGTGTACCGCTACGGCGACCAACTGCGCCGCGTCCCGGGCCGGACGGCCACAGGCTCAGCCGCCGGGGCGGGGGCGGAGCGCGTCGACGATGAGGTCGAGCAGGGGGCCGATCCGGCGCGGGGCGCCGCCGGTGGCGGCGGTGGAGTGGAAGAGGCCGAGCAGCAGGGTGAGGACGTCGTCCGGGTCGACGTCACCGCGCAGGGAGCCCGTCCGCGCCCCGGCCTCCAGGACGGTGGCGACGGCGGCGGTGAGGCGCCCCCGCGTGTCGGGGGTGGCGATGCTGCCCGAGGCCCAGCCCGCCCGCAGGGTGTCGAGCAGGCCGCGTTTGGCCGCCACGAACCCCGCGTAGCGGTCGAGCCAGGCGCGCAGTGCAGCCTCGGGCGGCAGCTCGGCGAGCAGGGCGGGGACGGCGGTGACGACCTCGTCCAGCTCGGCGGCGTAGACCGCTTCGACGAGCGCTTCGCGGGTCGGGAAGTGTCGGTAGAGCGTGCCGATGCCGACGCCGGCCTCGCGGGCGACGGCTTCGAGCGGGACGGCACCCTCGGCGGCGGCGAACGCGGTGCGCGCCGCGGTGAGGAGCTTTTCGCGGTTCCGCCGCGCGTCGGCGCGGGCGGGGCGGCCGGGGCCGGGCGGGTCGGCGGCACCGCGGGGCGGCGGCTCGGACGTGGTCAAAACGGAGGGCCCTCCGGTAATGCTACAGTCGACAGAGCGGAGGATCCTCCGCTTATCCCATCGTCTCACGAGAACGGGACCCCATGACGGCCTCCTCCACCCCTTCTCCCGACACCACGGCCACCGGCGCCCCCCGCGCGGGAGGGCCGGGCCGACTCGCCGGCCGTACCGTCTCCCGCGTCGGCTACGGCGCCATGCAGCTCGAACGCCTGCATGGCGACCGCGCCTCGGCTCTGGCGATCCTGCGCCGCGCGGTCGAGCTCGGCGTGGACCACGTCGACACCGCCCAGTTCTACGGCGACGGCTTCGTCAACGACCTCGTCCGCGAGGCGATCCGCCCCGAGGACGGCGTCCTCGTCGTCACCAAGGTCGGCGCCACCTCCGACCCCGGCGGCCGCTTCCCGCTGCGGCTGGCGCAGCGGCCCGAGGAGCTGCGGGCCGAGGTGGAGGCCAACCTCGCCGCCCTCCGCCTGGAGCAGCTTCCCGTGGTCAACCTGCGCCGCGCAGAGACCGGTCCGGGGCTGCGCGCCGAGGGCGAGCAGCTCGTCGACATCGACGACCAGCTCGCCGTGCTGACCGCCCTGCGCGACGAGGGCAAGATCGACAAGCTCGGGGTCAGCAACGTCGGCCCCGACGAGTTGCGCCGGGCGCTCCCGGTCGGCCCCGTGTGCGTGCAGAACAGCTACAGCCTCGTGTCCCGCGGCGACGAGGAGATGCTCAGGGTCTGCCTCGACGAGAACATCGCCTGGGTGCCGTACTTCCCGCTCGGCAGCGCGTTCCCCGGCATGCCCAAGGCGACCGACGAGCCCGCTGTCCGCGCCGCTGCGGAGTCCCTGGGCGCCACCCCCTCGCAGATCGGGCTGGCCTGGCTCCTCCACCACGCGCCGAACGTGCTGCTCATTCCCGGGACGGCCGACGCCGCACACCTGGAGGCGAACGTCGCCGCGGGCGCGCTCACCCTCGATGAGGCGACACTCGCCGCACTGGACGCCGTTCCGACCCGGGCGGGAGAGCCCACGTTCGAGTGAGGCCCCGGGCCTCCACGGCCTCAGCGCTTCTTCCGCCGCAGCACCGGTGCGCGGCCGCCACGGCGGCTACCGGCTCGCGCCCGGCTACCGGCTGCCGCCGCTGATGTTCGCCGAGGGAGGAGTCCCTCGCTGTTCTGCTGGGTCTCCTGGCGGGCCGCAGGACCGGGCTGTCCGCCAGGGACGTGGCGGCGGGTGAGAGCGCCGCGGCGAAACTGCGCCGCGTTCTGCCGGGCCGCCTGGCCCAGCGGCTGGAGGCGCTGCTGGAGGCCGTCGGTTTCACCGGACCGCCTCCCGCGGCCGCCCCTCCGGAAGCGGACGTGCTGCTCGCACTCGTCGCAGCCGCGCGCCACCAGCACCCCGTGGCACTCACCTACGGCGACCGCAGGTGCCGCGTCAGCGACCGCACGGTGCCGCCTTACGGCCTCGTGGCGCATTCCGGGCGCTGGTATCCGACCGCCGCGGACGGGGCCGCCGGGGACGGCGAGGTACGCACCTTCCGGCTGGACCGGATCACCGCCCTGTCCGTGCAGTCCGGCTCGTTCGAGATCGCGGCGGGTCTCGACCCGGTGGCCACCGTGCTGGACGGCATCGCGCGCACGCCCTGGGCCCACGAGGTGGTCCTGCGCATCCGCGCCGACGTCGCGCACCTCCGCCGCCATCTGCCCGCCGGGCTCGCCACCTCGGTCCCGTTCCCGGCCAAGGCCGGGTCCGCGGCCTCCGCAGCGCCAGAAGAGGCGGACGATGGCGCCCGGGAGGACGGCGCCGGGGCCTGGTGGGTCGAGGTCCGGCTGAACGCCGAGCGGCTGGGGTGGAGCCCGGCTGTACTCGCCGCCGTGGACCGCCCGTTCGTCATCGAACGACCCGTCGCACTGCGCGACCTGGTGCGCGCGCCGGCCCGCCGTCTCGACGAGCACGCCACCGCCGACGGGAGCGACCACCCCCGGATTCGACCCGGCTACGGGGCGCTCCCGGCGCGGTGCCGGGGGCGGTGGGCGCCGTCCGCGCACGACCACGGCCCGGTGTGTGTGGGGCACACCGGGCCGCGGAAGGTGGGGGGATACCGCGCGAACACCGTCAGACGACGGCGTTCATCTCGTCACTCGACGATGTTCAGCAGCAGGTTGGGCGAGCCCTCGCCCGGGTTGCCGACGACGTCCTTGCTGGCACCGTCCGTCAGCGCCTTGGAGACCGCGTCGGGCTTGGCGTCCTTGTGGCCGGCGAGGTAGACGGCCGCGGCGCCCGCCACGTGCGGGGAGGCCATGGAGGTGCCGGAGATGGTGTCGGTGGCGTCGTCACCGGTGTTCCAGGCGCCGGTGATGTCGACACCGGGGGCGTACAGGTCGACGGACTTGCCGTAGTTGGAGAAGTCGGCCTGGGCGTCCTTGTTGTCGGTCGCGCCGACGGTCACGGCCTCCGGCACGCGGGCGGGCGAGCTGTCTCCCGCGTCCGAGGACTCGTTGCCGGCGGCCACGGCGAAGGTGACACCCGCCTTGATGGAGTTCTTGACCGCCGTGTCGAGGGCCTCGTCGACCCCGCCGCCCAGGGACATGTTGGCGACGGAGGGCGCCTTGGCGTTCTTGGTCACCCAGTCGATGCCGTCGACGACCTGCTCGGTGGTGCCCGAGCCGTTCTCGTCCAGCACGCGGACGGCGACCACGTTCGCCTTCTTGGCGACGCCGTGGGCCTCGCCCGCGACCGTGCTGGCGACGTGGGTGCCGTGGCCGTTGCCGTCGGTGGCGTCGTCGTCGCCGTCGACCGCGTCGTAGCCGCTCTTGGCACGGTCCCCGAAGTCCTTGTGCGTGGTGCGCACGCCCGTGTCGATGATGTAGGCGTTCACGCCCTCACCGGCGCTGTCCGGGTAGGTGTACTTCTTGTCGAGCTTCAGCTCAGGGGTGTCGATGCGGTCCAGACCCCACGAGGGCGGGTCGGCCTGCTCGGCGCTGATGCTGTGCTTCTGGTTGGCGAAGACCTTGTCGACGGCCGGGTCGGCCGCCAGCTCCTTGGCCTCGCTCGCGGACATCTTCGCCGAGTAGCCGTTGAGGGCCTTGGTGAAGGTCTTGCGGACCGAGCCGCCGTGGTCGGCGATGACCGTCTTGCCCTGCGCCGCCTCGGACTTGGTGCTGACCGCGGACTTCTTCATCGTGACGATGTAGCTGCCCTTGACGGCATGGGCCGACTGGGCGCCCACGACCGTACCGGTGGCGTGCGCCTCCGGGGCCGCGCTGGCGGGGAGCGCCGTGACGGTACCGATGGCGGCGGCCGCGACCGCCGCCGATATGCCGAGAGCAACCTTGTTGCGCGTCACTGCCATGGGGAGGGTTCCTCCTCGTGTGGGGGGTGCGCCTGTGGGGTGCGCGTTCGGCACGCTAGGTCGTTCGTCGCGGGCAGGACAAGAGTGGTCCGTGCGACCCCTCGAACACTCAATTGCCGTACGCCGCCGCATTCTTCGCGGATCGGTCACGGCTCCCTTGACCCGGGACCCGCAGGCGTCTGCGAGACCCAGCCCAGGCTCGCCGCCCGCATGCCGAGCTGGAAACGGGTGGTCGCGCCCAGGCGTTCCATCAGCCCGTGCAGCCGCCGCTGGAACGTGCGGTAGCTGACCCCCAGTTGACGTGCCATCACCTGGTCCGTCATGCCCGTCGTCAGCAGCGCCAGCAGCCTGGCCTCCTGGTGGCTGGGCCCGTCGGGGCTGCCCGGCCGGCGGCCGGAGAGGTACTCCGAGATGGGCAGCGCCCTCCCCCACAGCACCTCGAAGAACTCGCACAGCACCTCCAGCAGCCCGGAGGGGTGGACGACGACGCTGCTGGCCAGCTCGTGCGGGGCGGCGCGCAGCGGGATCAGCGCGATGCGGTCGTCGGCGATCAGCATCTTCGTCGGCGTATCCGCCATCACCCGGGCGTCCTCCCCCAGTTGGGCGGCCGCGCCGATGTCGCCGTCGAACCGGTGCGAGGCGGCCAGCCCGTCCGTGTCGTAGATGACCCGGTAGCCGACCCCGCGGCGCAGCATCTGCGCCTGCACCGGCATCATGCCGGTCTTCGGGTCGAGGCGGTCCGGATCGCTGTTGGCGTACGGCGGCCGGTCGATGCCCCGTATCTGGCTGCGGGCGCTGCGCTGCAACTGGTCGACCTGGCGGATGACGGCCACCCTCCCGGTGACGATCTCCACCAGGTCCAGGGGGTCGCGGCCCACCGCGTTGGCCCGGAACCGCGCCGCCAGGTGCTGGATGTGACGGCGCGTACGGTGGATCTCCTCCTCGCGGGCCAGCAGCAGCGACTCGAAGGCGATCTCGGGCGCCACCGGAAGGTAGCGCGCCTCCCCCTGCGCCCGGTCCGCCGCGAACCGTCCCACCAGGTTGAGCTTCTCCAGCGAGGTGAGCGCCGCGCGGACGCGGGCGGCACTGAGCCCCGCGGCGGCGCGCAACTCGCCGACGGTCACGGCACCGTCCACCAGCGCCTCGTAGACCTGCTGCTGGACGGGGTCGAGATCCAGGGCCTCCAACATGCTGGGCATCCTCAGCGCGGTGGCGAGTTCACGTCAATGACCGAACCCCGCCAGCCCCTCGCCACACACACAGGAACCCTGCGAAAACCGGACCACTCCCACCCTTCGCATACCCCTCCCGGGCATACCACTAGGGTGGGTCCATGCCGACGAAGCAGCGCCCGCGCCGGGACCGCACCACCTGGTGCGCCCGTGCCCTGCTGCTCGCCGCACTGCTGCTGGGCCTCGTCACCATGCACACGCTCGGCCACCCGACGCCGCCCGAGCGGGCAGCGGCCGGGCACCCCATGCCCGCCTCCGCCGGTCCGGGGGCCGCACACAGGGCCCCCGCAGCGCACTCGATCGGGGGCCCGGCCACGCACGGAACGGGAGCGAGTGCGGTTGCCGCGCCGGTCCCGTCGCCGGGCGCCCAGGTCCACGGCCCCCACCACGACGCGCGGCACAGCTCCCACCACGGACACGGCACGGGCATGGACCCGACGTCCATGTGTCTGGCCGTCCTGGGCGTGTGGACCGCCGCCGCCCTGCTGGGCGCCCTGGTACTGCGGGTGCTGCGTACCCGTACGGCGCCCCGCGCCGCCGCGGACCGTGCCCGGCTGCTGCGGTCGCTGTGGCCCCTGCCGCCACCCCGGACAGCGTTGCGCCTCGCGCAGTTGTCGATCCTGCGGACCTGACAGGGCCCGCACGCACACCCCGCCCGGCAGTCGGTCCGGAAGCCGGAAGGCGATCCGGAGGGAAGCCGCAGGTCTCCGCGCCTCAGTTGTCCCCGTTCCGCCGTGGCGGGAGCGCGTGCGTGCCCCGGTACGGCATCAGGAGACACCACAGTGAGGTACACCCATGCGTTCCCTCCCCACCCGCCGCACCGTGCTCGGCACCGGCGCGGCCCTCGCCACCGGCGGCCTGCTGGCGGCCTGTTCCGAAGCGGACAGCACCCACGACAAGAGCCACGGCGGACCCGGCGGCAGCTATGTGGAGCCCGACGGCCCCGAGGTCCGCGCCGCGGAGGCCGAGCGGCTCAAGAACAGCACGGGCCGCACCGAGAAGGTGCGGCTCACCGCGGTGCGCACCCGCCTGGACCTGGGCGACGGCACCACCGCCCCCTCCTGGGCGTACGGCGACCGGGCGCCCGGCAAGGAGGTGCGGGTCACCGCGGGAGACACCCTCGCGCTGACCCTCGCCAACCACCTCCCGCAGGCGACCTCCCTGCACTGGCACGGACTCGCCCTGCGCAACGACATGGACGGCGTGCCCGCGCTCACCCAGCGGGAGATCAAGCCGGGCGCCGAGTTCACCTACCGCTTCGCGGTGCCCCACCCGGGCACGTACTGGTTCCATCCGCACTCGGGCGTCCAGCAGGACCGCGGCCTGTACGCGCCACTGATCGTCCAGGACCCGAAGGAGCCGCTGGAGTACGACAAGGAGTGGGTGGTCGTCCTCGACGACTGGGTCGACGGCATCGAGGGCTCCACGCCGGACGCCGTCCTGGCCGAGCTCTCCCAGGGCATGGACCACGGCATGGACCACGGCAAGAGCGAGGGCGGCGGCCACGGTATGCACGGCATGGGCGGGGCACGGCCCGCGAAGAGGAAAGGGCCCTCGCGGATGCTGATGGGGGCCACCAGCGAGCTGCTGGGCGGCGACGCGGGGGATGTGAAGTACCCGCACCACCTCGTCAACGGCCGCACCCCGCACGCCCCGGACAGCTTCCGGGCGAGGCCCGGCGACCGCATCCGGATCCGCTTCGTCAACGCGGGCGGCGACACCGCCTTCCGTGTGGCGCTGGGCGGGCACCGGATGACGCTCACCCACACCGACGGCTACCCGGTCGAGCACGCCACCGCCGACGCGCTGCTGCTGGGGATGGGCGAGCGCTACGACGTGCTCGTCACCGCCAGGGACGGGGTCTTCCCGCTCACGGCCCTGGCCGAGGGCAAGGACGCGAGCGCCCGCGCCCTGTTGCGCACCGGCGGGGGCTCCGCCCCCTCGGCCACGGCCCGCCCCCGGGAGCTGGACGGCAAGCTGCTGACGGCGGAGAAGTTGAAGGCACCGGAGTCGCACCGCCTGGCGGCCCGGAAGCCGGATCGTACGGTCACGCTGAAGCTGACGGGGTCCATGGCGAAGTACGACTGGGCCGTCAACGGCAAGAAGTACACGCCCCAGCCGCGCTACCCGGTCGCCGAGGGTGAGCGCGTCAGGCTGCGTTTCGTCAACGCCACCGACATGTGGCACCCCATGCACCTGCACGGCCACACGTTCGCCCTGCCCGGCGGCGGCCCGCGCAAGGACACGGCGGTCGTGCTGCCAGGAAAGACGCTGGAGGCGGACTTCGACGCCGACAACCCGGGCCTGTGGATGGTCCACTGCCACAACGTCTACCACGGGGAAGCGGGCATGATGACCGTGCTCGGCTACCGTAAGTGACCCGTTGGGCGGGCCCCGGACCGCAGGCAGCGGTGCGGGGCCCGCCCGTAAACGTCAGGCCGACGATTACACTCGGCGGCGTGGCTCAACTACGTCTCGCGCTGAATCAGATCGACTCCACCGTCGGCGATCTGGAGGGCAACGCCGCAGCCGTCCTCCAGTGGACCCGGCACTCCGTCGAGCAGGGCGCCCACCTGATCGCCTTCCCCGAGATGATGCTCACCGGCTACCCGGTCGAGGACCTGGCGCTGCGCCGGTCGTTCGTCGAGGCGTCCCGCACCGCAGTGCGGGACCTGGCGCGGCGCCTGGCCGACGAGGGGCTGGGCGAGGTACCCGTCGTCGTCGGCTACCTCGACCGCTGCGAGCAGGCGCAGCCCCGCTACGGGCAGCCGGCCGGCGCCCCGCAGAACGCGGCGGCCGTCCTGCACCGCGGCGAGGTCCAGCTCACCTTCGCCAAGCACCATCTGCCCAACTACGGGGTCTTCGACGAGTTCCGCTACTTCGTGCCGGGCGACACCCTGCCCGTCATCCGCGTGCACGGCGTCGACGTCGCCCTGGCCATCTGCGAGGACCTGTGGCAGGAGGGCGGCCGGGTGCCCGCGGCGCGCAGCGTGGGCGCCGGGCTGCTGCTGTCCGTCAACGCCTCGCCGTACGAGCGCGACAAGGACGACACCCGCCTGGAACTGGTCCGCAAGCGCGCCCAGGAGGCGGGCTGCACCACGGCCTACCTCGCCGAGATCGGCGGCCAGGACGAGCTGGTCTTCGACGGTGACTCGATCGTGGTCGACGCGGAGGGCCGCGTGCTCGCGCGGGCCCCCCAGTTCGAGCAGGGCTGCGTCGTCCTCGACCTGGAGCTGCCCGCAGCGACCGCCACCCCGCCCGCGGGTGTGGTGGACGACGGGCTGCGCGTCGAGCACCGCGTGCTGAGCGCCGACCCGCTGCCTGCCTACGAGCCGGAGGTCACCGGCAGCGAGGCGCCACGCCTGGAGGACGACGAGGAGATCTACACCGCCCTCGTCGTGGGACTGCGCGCCTACGCGGCCAAGAACGGCTTCCGGTCCGTGCTGATCGGCCTGTCCGGCGGCATCGACTCCGCGCTGACCGCGGCGATCGCCTGCGACGCGGTCGGCGCCGCCAACGTGTACGGCGTCTCGATGCCCTCGCGCTACTCCTCGGACCACTCCAAGGAGGACGCCGCCGAGCTGGCCGAGCGCACCGGCCTGAACTACCGCACGGTCGAGATCGAGCCGATGTTCGCCGCGTACATGGGCTCCCTGGAGCTGACCGGCGTCGCCGAGGAGAACCTCCAGTCGCGGCTGCGGGGCACCCTGCTGATGGCGCTGTCCAACCAGGAGGGCCACATCGTGCTGGCGCCGGGCAACAAGTCGGAGCTCGCGGTCGGCTACTCGACGCTGTACGGGGACTCGGTGGGCGCCTACGGCCCCATCAAGGACGTCTACAAGACGAACATCTTCCGCCTCGCGAAGTGGCGCAACCGTGCGGCGCGGGAGCGCGGCCACACCCCGCCCATCCCCGAGCGCTCCATCAGCAAGCCGCCGAGCGCCGAGCTGGCCCCCGGCCAGGTCGACACGGACTCGCTGCCCGACTACGACATCCTCGACCGCGTCCTGAAGCGGTACGTGGACGGCGACGAGGGGGCCGCGGACATCGTCGCGGCGGGCTTCGACGCCGAGACCGTCCGCCGCGTGCTGCGGATGACCGACCGCGCGGAGTACAAGCGGCGCCAGTACCCGCCGGGCACCAAGATCTCGCCCAAGGGCTTCGGCAAGGACCGCCGCCTGCCGATCACCAACAAGTGGCGGGAGGGCTGAAGCACCCGGCCGCCCCTCCCGGCTGGATGCCTTGCCCGGCCCCGCCGGCCGAGGGTGCGCCGTGACCGCAGCGCGCAGTTCCCCGCGCCCCACAGGGGTGCGGGGAACTGTCGTGGCCGGGTTCCGCTACCGGGCGGAGCGGGCCTCCTCCAGCGCGAGCTCGCCCGAGTGGGCCACCACCCGGGAGTCGCCGCGCGCGGTCACCCCGGCCGTGACGGCGATGGCCAGGCCCGCCAGGGCGAGGACCGCGCCGACCAGGGTCGGGGACATCCAGCCCCAGCCGGCGGCGATGACGACGCCACCGAGCCAGGCGCCCCCGGCGTTGGCCATGTTGAACGCGGAGTGGTTGGAGGCCGAGGCGAGCGTCGGCGCGTCGGAGGCGGCCCGCATCACCAGCATCTGCACCGGTGTGGTGATCAGGAAGCCGACGGCACCCAGCAGCCCCACCAGGAGCAGTGCGGCCCACTTGACGGGCGCCGCGAAGTGGAAGACCACCATGATCACGGCCAGCAGGCCCAGCGCCGTGTACAGGGTGCGGCGCGGGGCACGGTCGGTCAGCGGGCCCGCGACCAGCGTGCCCAGTGTCATGCCGATCCCGAAGAGGGCCAGCACCCAGGTCACCGAGGACTCGGCCAGCCCTGTGACCTCGGTCATCATCGAGGCCAGATAGCTGTAGACGGCGAAGACGCCGCCGAAGCCGAAGACGGCGGTCAGCAGCCCGAGCACCACCTGCCGGTTGCCCAGGGCGCGCAGCTCGTGCTTGACGCCGCCCTGGTGCTCCAGGGGCAGGCGCGGCACCAGCAGCGCGAGGGAGACCATCGCGAGCAGGCCGATGAGGGTGACGACCACGAAGGTGGCGCGCCAGCCGAGCTGCTGGCCGAGCGCGGTGCCGCCGGGCACACCGACGATGTTGGCGACGGTCAGCCCCAGGAACATCGTGGCGACGGCGCGGGCCGCGCGGCCCTCCCGTACCAGGCGCGCGGCGACGACAGCGCCGACGCCGAAGAAGGCGCCGTGCGGCAGACCGGCCAGTACGCGCCCCGCGAGCAGGGTGCCGAACCCGGGCGCGAGGGCCGAGGCGAGGTTGCCGACGGTGAACAGGCCCATCAGCAACAGCAGCATCGTCTTGCGCGGCACACGGGCGCCGACGGCGGTGAGCAGCGGGGCCCCGAGGACGACGCCGAGCGCGTACGCGGAGACCAGGTACCCCGCGGTCGGTACGGACGTGCCGAGATCGTGGGCGACGTTCGGCAGCAGGCCCATCATCACGAACTCGGTGGTGCCGATCCCGAAGGCGCCCACGGCGAGTGCGAGCAGAGCCAGAGGCATGCGGAAGGAACCTTTCGCGGAGCGTTTCGCGGAAACGGAACGGATCGGCGGCGGCGCTGCCGCCGGGCATGACGTGATTGTTCTGCCGGAGAACAAAGTCTCGCAGCCAGATGTTCCACGGCGCAAAACGCGGCGTTACAGACAGGCGAAGGCCCCGTCACCCCGCGAGGTTCCTCGCGGAGCGCGACGGGGCGGCCTCACTCCGTGATATTGATCTTGGCCGCGATCGGCAGGTGATCGCTGCCCGTCGGGGACAGGGCCCACGCCGAGACCGGATCGGCGCCCTTGACCATGATCTGGTCGATCCGCGCCATCGGGAACGAGGCCGGCCAGCTGAACCCGAACCCGCTGCCCGCCGCGCCCTGCGCGGAGCGCATCTGCGCGGTGATGGGAGACAGCGCCCGGTCGTTCATCGTGCCGTTCAGATCACCGAGGAGGATCACCTTGCCCGCCGGGTCGTGCGAGATGGCCCTGCCCAGCGCCGCCGCGCTCCCGTCCCGCTGCCCGGCCGTGAAGCCCTCACCGGACTGCACGCGCACCGACGGCAGGTGCGCCGCATAGACGGCCACCTCGCCCTTGGGCGTCTCGACCGTGGCCCGCATCGCCCGGGGCCAGCCCATCTTGATGTCCACGGGCCGGACGCCGGTGAGGGGGTACCTGCTCCAGATGCCGACCGTGCCCGTCAGCTTGTGGTGGGGGTGCGACTTGTCCAGACCCGTACGGTAGGCGGCCGCCTGCGACTGGGAGACCTCCTCCAGCGCGATCACATCGGCGCCCGAGCGGGCCAGCTTCGCCGCCGTGCCCGAGGGGTCGGGGTTGCCCGCGTTGACATTGTGGGTGACGACCGTCAGGTCCCCCCCGGCGTCGCTGGTCTTGTCGCTGAAGACCCCGCCGAACAGGTTCAGCCACAGCGACACGGGCAGCAACAGCGCGATCAGCGAGGTGGCCGAGCGGCGCAGCACGCCCAGGAGGAGGAGCAGCACGATCCCCAGCCCGCCCCAGGGCAGGAACGTCTCCCACAAGGAGCCGAGGTTGCCGAGGGAGTTGGGGACCTCGGAGTGCAGGGAGAAGGCGAGCGCGAGAAGGATGGCGAGCGCCGCCAGCACCCACCCGCGCCGCCACTTCGCGGGCCCGGACCAGCCGGAGAGCATGCGGCCCCTACGGCCGCCGGACCGCCCGGACCGGGAGAAGAACCCCGCCCTGGAGCCGCCGTCGTCGCTGTACGTGGCCTCCGACGTGTGCACGCGCGCCATCCGCCGTCCTCACTTGCCTGTGCTGGTGCCCGATGAACGATAAGCGATACCGGTTCTTGTCCAGGTGAACGCTGCGGTTTCCCACCCGCCCCGAAGTCCGCTGCACCGCACCGCAGTCCGGCTCGGCGGAGTCGGGGAATCCGCTGAGAGGACGAGGGGGACGGGGCGCCGGGTTCCGGCAGGTAGGGACCGGTTTCCCGACTGTGACACAACCCGCACGCTCCGCGCTCGCCCGCGGGCGCTCCGCACGCCGCCCCGCCCCCTACCGGGGCCCCGGAGGTGCGTGCCAGCATGGACCGAGATCCGGAGACGCCGTCAGGGCGCTTCGAGACGACAATTTGGAGCCCGAGCCATGCCACAGACGCTCTATGGGGGAACCCGCAACCGCCGTGTGACCGTGCGCGACCTCGCACTCGCCAAGGAGCGAGGCGAGAGGTGGCCCATGCTCACCGCCTACGACGCGATGACCGCCTCCGTCCTCGACGAGGCCGGCATCCCCGTCCTGCTGGTCGGCGACTCGGCCGGCAACTGCCACCTCGGCTACGAGTCGACCGTGCCCGTCACCCTCGACCAGATGGCGACGCTGACGGCCGCCGTCGTCCGCGGCACCGGCCGTGCCCTCGTCGTCGCCGACCTCCCCTTCGGCTCGTACCAGGAGGGCGAGGTGCAGGCGCTGCGCAGCGCCACACGGCTGGTCAAGGACGCCGGGGCCGGAGCCGTGAAACTGGAGGGCGGCGAGCGGTCCGCCGAGCAGATCGGCCTTCTCGTACGGTCCGGCATCCCCGTCATGGCGCACATAGGGCTGACCCCGCAGTCCGTGCACGCCATGGGCTACCGCGTCCAGGGGCGCGGCGAGGAAGCCGCCGACCAGCTCCTGCGCGACGCGAAGGCCGTCCAGGACGCGGGAGCCTTCGCCGTCGTGCTGGAAATGGTGCCCGCGCCGCTCGCCGCGGAGGTCACCAGGACGCTGCACGTACCGACCGTCGGCATCGGTGCCGGCGGCGACTGCGACGCCCAGGTACTGGTGTGGACCGACATGGCCGGGCTCACCCCCGGCAAGCTGCCCCGCTTCGTGAAGCAGTACGCCGACCTGCGCGGCGCCCTCACCGACGCCGCCCGGGCCTACGCGGAGGACGTCGTCGCGGGCACCTTCCCCGCCCCGGAGCACTCCTTCGAGTGACCCGCGGCGGTACGGGAGAGCCGCACCCGCCCTGCCCGCCCTCCGGCTGCCCGCGGAGGGCGGGCCACGGCTGTCGGTGGCCTGTCGCCAGGTTGTCGGTGGCCTGTCGGTGGGGGGTGGCACGTTGAGGGCATGACGCAGAAGAAGAGGACGAACGCGGTCGAGGTCCGCGGACTGGTCAAACGCTTCGGGGAGACGAAGGCCGTCGACGGCATCGACCTCGACGTGCGCGAGGGCACCGTGATGGGCGTGCTCGGGCCCAACGGCGCGGGCAAGACGACGCTCGTGCGGATCCTGTCGACCCTCCTGCTGCCCGACGCGGGCACGGCGACGGTCGCCGGCTTCGACGTGGTGCGCCAGCCCCGCAGTCTGCGCCGCACGATCGGCCTGACCGGGCAGTACGCCTCGGTCGACGAGAAGCTGTCCGGCCGGGAGAACCTGTACATGATCGGGCGCCTGCTCGACCTGCCCCGCGCCCGGGCACGCCGGCGCGCGGACGAGCTGCTGGAGCGGTTCTCCCTCACGGAGGCGGCCCGCCGCCCCGCCGCCAAGTACAGCGGGGGGATGCGGCGCAGGCTCGACCTGGCGGCCTCGATGATCGGCCGCCCCAAGGTGCTGTATCTGGACGAGCCGACCACCGGGCTGGACCCGCGCACCCGCAACGAGGTGTGGGCCGAGGTGCAGAACATCGTGGCGGAGGGCAACACGGTCCTGCTCACGACGCAGTACATGGAGGAGGCCGAGCAGCTCGCCCGCGAGCTGACCGTCATCGACCGCGGCCGGGTCATCGCCGAGGGCCGGGTGCCCGAGCTGAAGGCGAAGGTGGGCGGCCGCACCCTGCAGATCCGTCCGGCCGACCCGGGCGAGCTGGCGCGGATGGCCGGCGCGCTCGCCCAGGCGGGCCTCGACGGCGTCGGCGGGGCGAGCGCCCACCCCGGCGCGGGCGTGCTGCACCTGCCCCTCGTCAGCGACGAGCAGCTGACCGCCGTGGTCGGGCTGCTGGGCGAGCGCGGCTTCGCGATCGCCGACATCTCCACCCACCTGCCCAGCCTGGACGAGGTGTTCCTGGCCCTGACGGGCCGCACCGCCACCCACCAGGACGAGGCGACGACGCCCGAGGAGGCCGCAGCGTGAGCACCACCACCGTCACCTCGCCACGGACCGGGCCCGGACCGTCCGTGGACCCCACGGGCTCCGGCCCGGCACCCGAGCAGCAGCCCGGAGCCCGCGAGGGCCGCATCGGGCTGCGGGCCAACCTGCGGCACATCGGCGCACTGGTGCGCCGCAACGCCCTGCAGATCAAGCAGGACCCCGAGTCCATGATGGACGCCCTGCTGATGCCCATCGTCTTCACGCTGCTGTTCGTCTACGTCTTCGGCGGGGCGATCGGCGGAGGCGGCGGCAACAGCCGCCACGCCTACGTGCAGTACCTGATCCCGGGCATGATGGGGATGATGGGCATGTCCATCGCGATGGCGGTGGGCACCGGCATCAACGAGGACTTCCGCAAGGGCGTGATGGACCGCTTCCGGTCCATGCCCATCGCCCGCTCCTCCGTGCTGATAGCCAAGTGCGTGGTCGAGATCGGCCGCCTGCTGGTGGCCGTGGGGGTGCTGCTGATCGTCGGCTTCCTGTGCGGTTTCGACGCGGGCGGGCACTGGCTCGGCCTGCTGGGCGCCGTCGCGCTCACCGCACTGTTCGGCGCATCCCTGCTGTGGATCTTCATCCTGCTGGGACTGTCGATGGAGACCGCGCAGGCCGTCCAGGGGCTGTCGTTCCTGGTGCTCATGCCGATGCAGTTCGGCTCGTCGATCTTCGTGTCGACGGACACCATGCCGGGCTGGCTTGAGGCCTTCACGAAGGTCAATCCGCTGACCCACCTCGCGGATGCCGCTCGCGGGCTGATGCTCGGCCAGGGCGGGGTGGCCTCGCCCGTGCTGTGGACGCTCGTCTGGTCGATCGGCCTGACGCTGGTCACGGCGCCGTTCGCCATCGCCAAGTTCCGCAAGAAGGTGTGAGGGTGCGTGCCTGGTCACGGCGGCAGCCGCGTCAGGCGTCCTGCACCAGGGCGGTGGCCTCGTCGAGAGTGAGGCTGCCGCCCCGGGCGTACGCGCGGGCGTAGTCCTCCTCGGACAGCACCTGCCGCACCGCCTGCTCGGCGGCCTCCCGCGACTCGCGTTCGACCGACGGCAGCAGATGCCCCTCGGGCAGCTCGACGTGGGTGTCGTAGGTACCCACGAGTGCGCCCGCCGCCTGCGCGCGATCGAGCACCGCCAGCGCCCGGGCGCCGGTCAGCAGCTGGCTGAGCGTCAGCTGCGGGGCGATGGCGTCCGTCATCACGTCCCGGGTCCTGCCGATGGACGTCCGCACCTTCTCCAGAGCCTCCTGGAAACGGCCCTCCAGCACGTACGTCCAGGCCACGAGGCCCTGCACCATGCCGGCGAACATCTGCGGCACCTTGTCTGCGAACTCCGCCTCCAGCGGCTTCAGCAGCTCCCGGCCCGCCGCCGGATCGCCGCTGCGGCCGAGATGGATGGCCAGTTGGACGGCCGCGAAGTTCGGGCCGTCGCCCCCCGTGTGCTCCGACTCCTCGTAGGCCTGGCGCAGCAGCCGGTCCCCCTCGGCCACCGCATGCGGGTCCTCCAGCTCCACCAGGACCGCACCGAGCCGCGACGTGAACTGCGGCACCTGGCTGTGCGCGCCGAGCTGTTCGGCGCGCTCGATGGCCAGCCGACAGTCGGCCGCCGCCTGCGCGTACTCACCCCGCGCGGTCAGTGCCTCCGCCCGGCCGGAGAGCGCCTCGGCCTCGCCCCACGCGTCGCCGACCCTGCGGAAGATCTCCAGGCTCTCGTCCGCGTCCTCCCCGGACTGGTCCCAGGCGGCGGGGCGGTCGTTGGTGAGCTTGGAGCGGAGCTGGAGCGCGAAGGCCAGCTCCCACTCGTACCCCAGCTCGCGGCAGCCCTGGACGTGGGCGTCGGTCAGCTCCTGGAGCCCGTCGAACTGCCCGCGCATCACCCACGCGAACAGCCACATGCACCCGGGGACACGGCAGACCTGGGGCATCCCGGGGGTGTAGGCCCGCGTGACGTTGCGCAGCTCGGCCTGGCGCTGCGGACTCAGCAGGTTCTCGACGTCGTTCTCGGCGCCCGCCAGTGCCATCAGCCGCACCCCCCGCCTGGCCTCCCACAGCACCTCCTCGCGCATCGGCGGCGGCGCCTGCGTGCACGACTCGTACAGCGGCGGCACCGGCCGCAGCGGGTCGGCGAACGGGTCGGGGCCCAGCTCCAGCGCCGCGTCCGACCAGGTACGGGCGTCGCTGCGGTGGCCCCGCAACTGCCAGAACCAGCCCATGGACAGGACCAGGCACAGCACCTCGTGCTCGTCACCGGCGGCGACGGCCCGGCGCAGTGCCGTCCGGATGTTGTCGTGCTCGCCCTCCAGCCGGTCGAGCCAGACCACCTGCCGTGGCCCGCGCAGCAACGGGTCTGCGGTGCGGGCCAGTTCGCGGTAGGCGACCAGGTGACGCCGCTCGGCGCGCTGCCGCTCGCCCGGCACGGCGGCCAGTTTCTCGCCGGCGTACTCGGCGACGGTCTCCAGCAGCCGGTAGCGCATCCCGGCGTCCTTGCCGGCACCGGGCTCGGCCACTATCAGCGACTTGTCGACAAGGGAACTCAACACGGCGGCCACGTCGTCCCCGGCCCCAAACGCTTCCGTCGGTGCCCTTCCGCCGCCGACAGACGCTCCGGCGGGGTACGGCTCCCCCACGGGCTCGCCGTCCCGGGCGCACACCTCCTCGGCCTGTTCCAGCTCGCAGCCGCCCGCGAACACCGACAGGCGCCGCAGCACGGCGCGTTCGGGTTCCGTCAGCAGCTCCCACGACCAGTCGACGACCGCGCGCAGGGTCTGCTGCCGGGGCAGCACCGTGCGGCTGCCGCTGGTCAGCAGGCGGAAGCGGTGGTCGAGCCGGCGGGCGAGCTGGCCGGGGGTGAGCGACCGCAGCCGGGCCGCGGCCAACTCGATCGCCAGCGGCAGCCCGTCGAGCCGGCGGCAGATCTCCGCGCACGCCTCCGGGTCCTCCTCCGTACGGAAGCCGGGACGCGCAGCAGCGCCGCGGTCGGCCAGCAGCCTGAGCGCGACCGGGTCGGGCAGCGGTTCGACGGGGCGCACCGACTCCCCAGGCACACCCAGCGGTTCCCGGCTGGTCGCCAGCACGGTGACCCCGGGGCACTCCACCAGGAGCGTCTCGACCGTCTGCGCGGCCGCGTCGATGACGTGCTCGCAGTTGTCCAGGACCAGCAGCATGCGGCGGGCCGCGCAGTGCTCGGCGAGCTGGGCGAGAGGGTCGGCGGCGGTACGGTCGGTGGCCGCGTGCAGCCCCTCCGCCGTGGAACCGGTCAGCACGGTTCCACGGCCCCCCAGGGACGTCAGGACGGCCTCGGCGATCTCGCCCGCCCCCGTCCTGCCCCGCACGGCGGCCAGTTCGGCCACCCATACGCCGTCCACCCACTCCGCGTCCCGCCCTCCGGCGTCCGCCCGGGCGGCGGCCTCCAGCGACAGCCGCGTCTTCCCCGCACCGCCGGGCCCGGTCAGCGTCACCAGCCGTGCGCCGTCGAGCTCCTGACCGATGCTGCGGATCTCCTCCTCCCGGCCGACGAAGGAGGTGAGGCGGGCCCGCAGATTGCCCACGCTGCGCGATGCGGCCCCCGCCCGGCGGGCGGGAGCCGCATCGCCTTCCCGGGTGGTGCCCGGAGGGTGGGCGGAGGCCGGGGCCGCGGCCGCGTGCGGGAGGGTGGGCGGGTCCGGGGGGTCGGCGGCGAGCAGTTCGGCGTGCAGGGCGCGGAGTTCGGCACCGGGGTCGACGCCGAGCCGGTCGGCGAGCAGGGCGCGGACGGTCTCGTACGCCGCCAGCGCCTCCGCGGTGCGGCCCGTGGCGCGCAGGACCCGCAGCAGCAGGGCCTGGAGGGGCTCGTCGAAGGGGTGCTCGGCAGCAAGTTCGCGTACCCCTGGCAGCACGGTCTCGGCCTGGCCGAGGGCGAGTGCGGCCCGCGCGCGGTCCCGCCGGGCAGCCACCTCACGGTCCGCCGCACGCACGGCCGCGCCCCCGCCCCCGTCGGGCAGGTCGGCCAGCGCGGGCCCGCGGTACAGCGCGAGGGCGTCGTCGAGCAGCTCCGCGGCCTTGGCCGGATCGCCGTCCGCGAGCGCCGCGGCTCCCTCGCCGGCCAGGCGCTCGAAGCGGAAGAGGTCGATGTCGTCGCGGGCCGCGGCCAGCCGGTAGCCGCCCTGCACGGAGTCGACCGCGTCCCGCCCCAGTGACCTGCGCAGCCGCCCGACCAGCGCCTGGACGGCAGCGGTCTCGTCGGCGGGCACGCCCTCGCCCTCGGTCCACACGGCGGCGGCCAGTTCACCGGTGCGTACGGTGCCGCCTCCCGCCAGGGCGAGCGCGGTCAGCAGGGCACGCAGCCGCGCTCCGCCCACCGGCACGGCCGTGCCGTCCCCGCGGAGAACCTGCGTGGCGCCCAGAAGGCGGTAGAAGTAACGCACTCCCACATACTGCCACCGGGTGTACGGCGGCCCAGGGTCGCCGGTGGCAACCGCCCGGGGCGGGGCACACGCCCGACGGCCCGGCCTGCACATTCGGGATGTTTCATGACATGACGCCGGGGCACTCGGCCCCGGGAAGCACACGGGCCACCGGCCCGCGGCAAGGCGTACACCGGTGGAGGTGTTCCAGATGCCCGCTCGTGAGGAACTGCCGTCGACGCTCCGGCGTTCCCCGGTCAGCGCCCGGCGCACCTGGTCCGAGGCGCACGACTCGGCCGTCAAGGAGTACGGCGAGGGCCGCCGCGCCCACCAGACGGCGTACGGCGCGCTGAAGCACACGCACGAGAAGGTCGGTGACCACTGGGAGCGGAAGGAGGGAGGACGCAAGGGGCCCTCCGACCCGCAGTCCGCCCGTCCCCGCGGGCGCGGCGGACGCAGCGGCGAGGGCGTCGACGAGGGGGCGCCCAAGCAGCATCTGTACGACGTGGCCCAACGCCTCGGCGTGGAGGGCCGGTCCAGGATGTCGAAGAGCGAACTGCTGGACGCCGTCCGCAAGGCCAACCGCTCCCGGACGCGCCGGGCCCGCTCCCGCTGACGCGACTCCCGCACGGTGCCGCCCGCCGCGGGCGGGTCATCAAGCCCCACGTCGGTGTCGGTGCCGGTGTCGGCGGGACAACGCCCTGTGGCCCGAACCGGTATCGCCCCGGGGCCGGTGCGCACGCCCGGTGGGGTGTCTCGGAGACGGGCGGCGCTCCATCGTCGCGGTGACACCTGCGCGGTCGTCGCGGATGACTCCTGCCCGACCTGCCGCGCCGTGCTCGGCGCGCTACAGGGCAGGTGCCCGAGCGCAGACCACTGCGCGGGCCCCGCGCCCGTGTCGGGGCAGACGGTGCACCGCCCAGAGGGCCCGTACCCGGTTCATGCGCCCGCGGTCACCCCTGCGGGGAGCCGACACCCCTCACGGTCCCCCGTGGTGGGTGACGGCAGCGTCTGGCTGCCCGTCGCCTCCCGCAGGGCGCGCGGGGCGACGCGGAACGCGGGGCGACGCGGAACGCGGGGCGACACGAAGCGCAGAGCGACGCGGAACGCAAGGCGACACGAAGCGCAGGGCGACACGGAACGCAGGGGGGGCGGGGGTCGGCGCCACGTCCCAGCCGTGGGCGAGCGCCAGATCGAATCCGCCGCGGGCGTCCAGGCCGACCGACAGGTGCGGGTCGATCTCCGTCATCCGCAGGTCGAGGTCCGGATCGTCGGCAGCGAGCCAGGCCAGGACACCGGGCATCAGCGCCCGTGCCCCGCCGGGGAAGGCCGCCAGCCGCAGCCTGCCCGCGGGGCACCCCTCGCGCTCCCCCAGCATCACCTCGGCCCGCTCGGCGGGGCCGAGCATCTCGGCGGCCGTGCGGACGAGCATCAGCGCCTCGTCCCGCCGCTGCCGCTGATCGTGCTCTCGCTGCTGCTTCGAGGGTCCGCCGCCGACCTGGCCGCCCTGCGCTCGCTCGACGGGGCGGGGCCATCCGCCCTCGCCTTCGTGGCCTGGGCCGCCGCCCTCTTCGGCTTCGGCGCCTGGGGCGTCCTGCTGCGCCGGTACGACGCCTCGGCCGTCGCCCCCTTCTCCCTCCTGGTGCCGGTCCTCGGTATGGCCTCCGCCGCGCTGCTGCTCATCTCGCGCGTCGCCCTGGTCTCCCTCGCGGGAGGGAGGGAGCGCACGAGTACGAACAGGAGCCCCGGTACGCCGGGGGTTCCCGTACAGGAGGGCGCCGCCCACCGGGGTGGGACCGCGGGGGTGGCCCCCGGCCAGGGACGACGGGGCGCGGCCCGCGCGCCCCGTCGTACGCGGGGTTCGCGGGCCGCGTCCGCTGCCGGTACCGTCATGGCCCATGACCAGCGCATCCTCGCACCCGGACCACCACCGGATCAGCCCGGTCTTCCTCGGAATCGTCGCGATCATGGCGGTTTCCGGCTGGGCCGTCTGGTACGGCTGGGCGGACGTGACGGGCGTCGCCGTCTTCTTCTTCGTCGTCGCCGGATGGATCGTCTCGCTGTGCCTGCACGAGTACGCACACGCACGGTCCGCGCTCGGCGCCGGGGACGTCTCCGTCGGGGCGAAGGGCTATCTGACGCTCAACCCGCTGCGTTACACGCACGCCCTGCTGAGCATCGTGCTGCCCGTCGTCTTCGTGATCCTCGGCGGCATCGGGCTCCCGGGCGGAGCCGTCTACATCGAGCGGGGGCGGATCCCGGGGCGCTGGAAGCACAGCCTCATCTCGGCGTCGGGGCCGCTCACCAACGTGCTGTTCGCCGCCGTGCTGACCGCACCGTTCTGGCTGCACGGCATGCACGACGTGCCCATCGCCTTCCGCTGCGCCCTCGCCTTCCTGGCACTGCTCCAGGTGACGGCCGCGCTGCTGAACCTCCTGCCGGTGCCCGGTCTGGACGGGTACGGCGTGATCGAGCCGTGGCTCTCGCCGCGGGCCCGGCGGCAGGCGGAGCCCTTCGCGCCGTTCGGGCTGCTGATCGTCTTCGGCTGTCTGTGGATCCCGCAGGTCAACACCGTCTTCTGGGACATCATCGAAGCCATCCTGCGGTGGCTCGGCGTCTCCGAGTTGGAGACCTACCTGGGCCAGGAGTACTTCCGCTTCTGGCAGGGGGAGCCCCAGAACGTACTGCTGCCGTAGAGCACGGGGGCGGCCACGGAGAGGACCGCGGTCACCTCACGCGCGGCGGCGCCGGTGGTAGTACCAGGCCATGTTGGAGGTCAGACCGGCCAGCAGGACCCACACGACGCCGAGCCAGCTTCCGTGCGCGAAGGAGACCACGGCCGCGACGACGGCCAGGACGCAGATGACGGTCGCGTAGAGGGCGAGTCCCCTGGGGGCTCGGCTGGCGGGGGCTGACACGGTTCCGGCTCCAATGCGAGAGGGGGTGCACCCGTCATTGTCCCTCACCCCTGACTGCTGGGCCGCCGCCGGGCGGTCCGACGCCCGTACGCCACGTCCGCCAGGGCCACCACCAACGCCGCCGCGACGAAGCCCAGCGCCGCCAGCAGCCCGCGGTCAAGGGCGGTCGCCCAGTCGTGGCTGCTCGCCAGCCCGGCGAAGAAGACGGCACCGACGGCGGCGATCCCCGCCGCGGAGCCGATCCGCTGGCCGGTCTGGATCACACCGCCCGCGGCCCCGCCCTGGGCGACGGGGACCGACTGGAGGGCGAGAGTCTGGTTGGGCGAGATCACCAGCCCGGACCCGAACCCGGCGCACAGCATCGGCGCGACCAGCGCCCAGCCGACCGCGCTGTCCTGCACCTCGTGCACGGCCCAGCCCGCACCCGCCAGCCCGACGACGACGAACCCCAGGCCGGCGGCGATCAGGGGCCGCCCGACGCGGGTGATGTAGCGGCCTCCGACGGCGGCGGAGATCGCCGAACCGACGGCGAAGGGCGTCAGCGTCAGGCCCGCCTGCAGGGCGCTGTACCGCATCCCGTTCTGCAGGAAGAGGGTGAAGATGAAGAAGATCGTCGTGAACCCGGCGAAGTAGAGCAGCCCCAGCAGCGCGCCCAGCGAGTAGGAGCGCTCACGGAAGAGCCGCAGGTCCACCAGCGGCGCCCTGCCGCGCCGCTGATAGGCCCGCTCCCACCACACGAAGGCCGCGACCAGCAGGGCGCCGAGCGGCTCCAGCAGCCACTTGGCCTGACCCTGCCACTGCCTCTCCTGGACCAGCGGCAGCATGACGGCGAGCACCCCCGCACCCAGCACGAGCACGCCCACCGGATCGAGGCTCTCGCGGTGCTCGGTGTCGCGCTCCGCACACGCGCGGGGCACCAGCCGCAGGGCGAGCAGGAAGGCGACCACTCCGATGGGCAGGTTCACGAAGAAGACCCAGCGCCACCCCTCGTCGGCGCCGAAGGCCTGGATGAGCAGCCCGCCCAGCAGCGGGCCGGCGGCCGTGGACACACCGATGGTGGACCCGAGCATCCCGAACGCCCTGCCGCGCTCCGCCCCGCGGAACAACTGCTGGATCATGCCGGAGATCTGCGGCATCAGCAGTCCGCCGCCGACGCCCTGCACCAGGCGGGCGACGACCAGCCACCCGGCGCCCTGCGCGAGCCCGCAGGCCATGGAGGCGACGGTGAACAGCGTCAGCCCGCCGAGGAAGGCGGTGCGGCGGCCCAGCGCGTCACCGACGCGCCCGGAGGGCACCAGGACCAGTCCGAAGGTGAGGGCGTAGCCCGAGACCACCCAGGAGAGCGCGGACTCCGATGCGCCCAGCCCCTGCTCGATGGCGGGGAGCGCGACGTTCACGATGGAGACGTCCAGCAGGGACATGAAGCCGACGAGGAGGCACACCGACAGGGCCTTCCAGCGGCGTGGGTCGGGCGTGTAGTCGGGGTTCTCCCCGTGGGCCCCACGCTCCCCATGTTCCCCGCGTGCCCCGGGCCCCTCCTGCCGGTTGCCTGCCCCCGTCCGTCCGGCGGCCGCCGGGTCCTGTCCCATTCGGTTGCCTCCTGGCGACGTGCGCGCGCCCCTGTGGCCGGTCACCGCTCCCCCCCATCATCGGCGGGCTACGAGCGGGCCGCATGTCCGGCCGCGCCCGGGTGCCCACCGGCTACGGAACCGATACCTGCTCGGCCAGCTCGCGCGTCACGGCGCCGACCTGGCGGCCGGACAGCCGCGCACCGCCCTCGCCCACGGTGACGACGAGAGCGAGATCCCCGTCCCCGTGCGCGGGCAGCCGCACGGTGGCCACGCTCCCGCCGGGTGCCAGGAGCGGCGCGCTGCCGGGCGCGGACTTGCGGGCCCCGCTCGCGTACCGGCGCAGCGCGGAGGCGCCCATCCGGGCGTCGTGCTGGATCTGCGGCAGCAGCACGGTGACGGCGTCACCCTGTGCGACGCCGACGGTGAACACGCGGATGCGCTGGACGCCGGTACCGGAGCCCCGGATGCGGTAGCCGCAGTCGAGAAGCGCACCGTCGGCCCGGGCCAGCGGCGTGTCGGCCCCGCCCGGTCCGCCCGCACCGCCGGTCCCCTCTTCCGGCTCTTCCGGCTCTTCCGGCAGTTCCGCGTCCACGGTGACCCGCTGAACACGGCGCCCGCCCGCACCGGCCGCCCGCAGCGCGGCGGGCAGGTCGTACGGGAGGGGGCAAGCGGCCTGCGCGGCGGCGCCGCCCTGCGAGCGGGAGCCGCTCCGTGCGGGCGGGTCGCTGTGCGTGGGCGGAGCGCTGCGTGCGGGGGAGCCGCCCGTGCGGTCGGGACTCTCCTGATCCGAGGCGCCGGACCGCGTGCCGGGAGCCTCCGAGGTGCGCGTGCCGGTCGGTGCGGCGGCGGCCTTGCGGAGGGTCTCCAGGCTCAGCTCGGCGCGCGCGGTGCGGGCCCCCTGCGCGCCTCCGGCGCCGACCGCGCCGCGCCCGTCGCTCCTCGCCCGGGCCTCGCGCCCGCCCCCGGCGGCGTCGCCGTGGCCGCCGTACCCGGAGAAGACGGCGAGCACGGCCGCCACCACGGCCGCGACCGTCAGCCCGCCCCCGGGAATCCTGCGCTCACCCACCCGCCCGTCCCCGCGCACCCGTACTCGAACCTGTTCCCGCCGTCCCCCCCCCCCCCCCCGATGCCGGTCAGATGTCGGTCAGGCGGACACCGGCGTGCGCCTTGTAGCGGCGGTTGACGCAGATCAGGTTGGCCACCAGCGACTCCACCTGGTGGGCGTTGCGCAGCCGCCCCGCGAACACGCCACGCATGCCGGGGATGCGTCCGGCCAGCGCCTGCACGATCTCGCAGTCGGCGCGCTTCTCCCCCAGCACCATCACGTCCGTCTCGATCTCCTCGACCTGCGGGTCGGAGAGCAGCACCGCGGACAGGTGGTGGAAGGCGGCGGTGACCCGCGAGTCGGGCAGCAGCGCCGCGGCCTGCTCGGCAGCGCTCCCCTCCTCCGGCACCAGCGCGTAGGCGCCCTTCTTGTCGAAGCCCAGCGGGTTGACGCAGTCCACCACGAGCTTGCCGTGCAACTCCGCACGCAGCGCCTCGATCGTCTTGGCGTGCCCCTCCCACGGAACGGCGACGATCACGATGTCGCTGCGGCGCGCGCACTCGGCGTTGTCCACGCCCTCGACACCGTGTCCGATCTCCTCCGCCGCCTGCTGCGCCCGCTCCGCCGCCCGCGAGCCGACAAGCACGGACATCCCGCCCCGGGCCAGCCGGTAGGCCAGCCCCCGCCCCTGGTCCCCCGTCCCGCCGAGCACCCCGACGGTCATCCCGGACACGTCGGGCAGCTCCCACGGGTCCTTCCTCGGAGCGGTGTTGCCGGCGGCGGTGCTGTCAGATGCGACGTCAGTCATGCCTCGCATCCTGCCACCTGCCCCTCCCCCGCACCCCCGCCCACCGCCGTGAAGGTGATCACCTTCACGGCGGTGCACTGGACCGGCCGCAGGAGGGCACCGTCGGCCTCACCGCGGCTCACACGGCAACTTCTTCGCCACCACGGCCATCACGTCTTGAGCGAGCTTGCCGAACGTCTCGTGCGCACGGTCGGGTTCGTCGTTGAGCGGGGTCGCGTTGGCGTAGATGTCGAGGAGATACCTGGTGAAGGAACTGTCTGCACCGCCCTCGCGTTTCGGGCAGTCCAACGCACCTACCGCGCCCGCCGACCAGGTAGCTACCTCATAGCTTCCCGGGAACTTCTTCGCCGCTCGCCCACCCGCGTGCGTCTCGATGACCTCGGAGGGCGTGGAAGGCTCGACTCGATCGCCCCTCTTCGCCCAATCCCCCGAGACGCTCACGGTAGGTTCACCGTCGACGAAGTAGGTGCAGCCTTGCAGGGCGATCCTTGAGCTCCCCAATTTTTCCCGCTCGTCCTCTCTCTTCACCTGACTCCCGGCCCCGAACAGTATCGCGTAATTTTCCTTCGGGACGGTCAGCCCGCAGAGAGATGTCGGTATCGAGTACTCTCTTTCCGGCCCATCACTGCATGACACAAGCAGTAAGCCCAGCATTATTGCGATACTGATGCACCGACTACGGCTACTGACGCCCCTCGACACGTCAACCTCCTACCCCGCCGGCACGCCACTGGCGTGGGGACGTGAGACGCCTGCCCCGTCCTGGAAACTCCTGACAGCATCCATCCGCGCGCCGGCAGCCATCTCGTCGATGACCTCTTGGCTCAAACCGTTTTCCCGGCCTAAACTTTCAGCCCAGTCTCGGTAGAAGTCCCGCACTCTGCCCTGAGTCTCCGTGAATACATACCTGCCTGCACTCTCGGCCTCAGCCGCCTCCTTTGGAAGGTCCTTTTTGATCTGCTCCATGATCGCGGTGTTGACATCCTCCTGCGCCCACCCCACGGGGGTGGTCACAAAAGCATCGCCACCCGGCATCCCGGTACCACTGATCGTTCCCGTGCCCAGCCCGACGAAGCGGTTCACCCATTTGTTCGCTTCATCGGCCCTCTGGTTGAAATCGCTGGCCTTTGCGACCTCTTCGTCGTAGAGCGCATCAGCCTTTGCCTCGCTGAGCGCTCCGTTGACATAGGCACCGGCGGCGACCGCATCACCGACAGCGCCACGCGCATCGCTGGGGTCCGCCTCCCGTGGCATGTTGTTGATCACATCATGCAGGTGCTCAAGGGTGTACGTCTCTTGAGACGTCTTCACCACTCCGTATCCATAGGGATCCCGACCTACCTGGTTCAGGTACTCATGAAGAGCCCCTGTATCGAAGTTGGCCGCATGCCCCCTGACCGGAAGCTTGTTGTCGCCGTATGTCTCCCGCTGGACGTCACCGGGATAGTCGGCGATCATCTCGGCGAGAGTGCGCCGGAAGCCGTGGAAGTCCTCCCCTTTGGCCATGGGAGAGAGCTCGCCCTTGCCTGGAGGTCCGCCGAACACGCGTACCGCTTCTTCCATGACACCGGCGTTGGCCGCCGAGTGCTTCGGTACTTCACTCGTGACAACCGCATCGGGAAGTCGCCCCGTAGCTCCTGCCTTCAGGGCTGCTTCGAACCCTACGCGTGCGTCCTTGTCGAGCCGGTCACCTGAGTCGTAGACGTTGGTGTCGACTATCTTCCAGTCTCGGTCCTTGACCAGATACTCCATGCGGTCGTTCTTCTCGACCTTGCCGTCTGTCGGGTCCGCATCGGAAGCGGGGTCCAGATATCCGGCAGCAACGTGCGGATCTTTGGACATGATCCGGAGGAGGCCGTCGTAAGGGTCGTTCTCGAAGGAGTCACTCCTCATGTCGGGGAGGTTACCGCTTCCGGACCCCTTCTTCCCGAAGCCTTCTTGGTCCCAGATGTCGGGATCCTTTTCCTCGGCCGCTCGAATATCGTCTCCCAGGTCGTACAGCATCTGAGGGGCATATCCGTCACCATGTCGCATCAGAGTGACGAGGCTTTGATAACCGCGACCTTGATAAGAACTGTCACCGACGCCGGCGGCCTCCCGCAACCTGTATGTCCACTCCTTGGAACCCGCCTCGCGCATATCCTTACGCCAGCCGGAGTAGAACTTCCCGTCCTTGCTGTGCAGCCACCCCGTGTACCTCTTGCCGTATTCGGGAGAGTTCAGTGCGATCTTGTTTCCGTTTCCGTCTCGGAAGACCGGAACATCGGTAGCCGTCGCCAGTGAGGTAGCCAGCGACTTCTCCAGCCCCAGGTACAAGTGCTGGTTGTCCTTGTCCACACGGTAAGCCAAGGCATTCAACTGGTTCGTACCGTCGACAAGCCCGTCAGGACCAAGAGAGTTGAGCATGGTGCGGCTGAACTGCTTGTCGTCGGCGTCCGCTCGAAGGAGGATCTGAAGTTCGTGCAGTTCCCGCGGGTCCAATCCGCCGCGCTTCTTCAAGGAGTCGAGACGCTCGACGAGATGAGCAGCCCGTCGTCCGGCGTACTTTTCCACGTCTCCTACGGCCTGGCTGTTGAAACCGCCGGATTCTCCCTTGCCATCCTGATCGGTGGCGGCGGCTTTCAGAGCGAGCATGTTCTCGTAGTCGACGTCATCGACGTGCCGCACCGCGGCTTGAATGCGCCGGTTCCAGCGTGCTTCCTCATCCATACGGCCGGGGTCCCGAAGAGCGCTCTGTGCTTCCTCAGCCGTCATCTTGCTCGTGTCGAGGTTGCACTTTCCGTACTCGTCGACTTTCATGCCACCCTCGTGGACGGCCTGGTCGCGTACCTTCTTCAGCTGATCCCGGGCTTCGGTGAGTCGCCCGTGGCAATCGTCCAGAAGGTCTGCGATCTTCGCCGCCTGCTTCTTCGCCGCAGCGAACTCGTGGAGCGTGGTCTTCGAAGATTTCCAGAACGCTTCCGCGGACTCCCCGGCCCACCCGGTCAGCTTCTTTCGAACGTTCCCCCGGTATGCGTCGAGAAATACGTCGCAACGGTCCCGCAGAATACGCCAGTTCTTGGCAGTCTCCGTCAGAGCGGACAGGTCGGCGGTGATGACGTCGTGGTAGGTCAGCTCCATGACGCACCAGCCTTCACAGGTCGTTGAGCCCGCTACCGTGGACCGGCTCGAGAGCCCTGTTGAGACTGCGGACCCGATCGTGCTCCGAGACTTCGAAGGCGGCCTTCGTGCCGTGGATGGCGTTCATCTCACCGCGGAGCCGGTCCGCGACCTTCTTCCAACTCTCGCCCCACCGCTCCAGGCAGAAGTCGAGTCCCTTCCGGGTGTCCCAGCCGCGGAGCGCGCCCGGGTCCGTGTTGCTGCTGCCGAAGACGCTCGTGGAGGCCACCGTCGCCTTGTCGCCCTCGGAGAGCGCTGCGGGGCCGAGATCTTCTCTGATGAATTCTGCAGCACTCGCTTTTTCCGTAGGCTTCACCGACAGGTCGGGAGCACCTGCTCCCTTCTGGTCGGGTCCGTGCGCCGAGGCGAGTCGTAACTGTGCGGCTTCGCTCGCGCGAGCCCAGTCTTCCTCGAAGGACATGCCTTCCCCCCTGCGGTCAGCGTGCCTTGTCAGCGCGCCATGTTCCGCAGCACACTGTGATCACGCAGACACTCTCGATGACATAGGGCACCTTACTGCGGCGTCATCACGGTGCGTCAACAGTCGGCACCGGCCTGGTTCCGGCCCCCGGGTGGCGGTGTCGTTGGCGGGCTGCCTCGTAGAGGACGGCGGTGGCGGCGTTGGCGGCGTTCAGGGAGCTGGCGGCGCCGTGCATGGGGATGCGGACGGTGCGGTGGCAGCGGTCGCGCCAGGCGGTGCTCAGTCCGGTGGTCTCGTTGCCGACCAGCAGAAGGGTGGGGCCCGTCAGGTCGGTGTCGAAGAGGAGGGCCTCGCCGTGTTCGTCGGTGCCCACCACGGTGATGCCGTGACGGGTCAGCCAGACGTCGACGTCCCGCGGGGAGGGCACACGGACGGCGGGCAGGGAGAAGAGGGAGCCGGTGGAGGCGCGGACCGACTTCGGGTCGTAGACGTCGGCGGCGTGGCCGGTGACGATCAGTCCGTCGGCGCCGAACGCGTCGGCGGAGCGCAGCAGGGTGCCCAGGTTGCCGGGGCTGGTGGGCCGGTCGAACAGGACACCGAGGAAGCCGGGGCCCACCGGGATCCGGGCCAGGTCGTCGTCGGGCATCCGCACCACGGCGACCAGTTCGGCGGTCTCGTCCTCGCGTTCGCTCAGCTCCCCCAGCAACTCGGGGGCCATGGCGATGCGTTCGCCGGGCACGTCCTCGGCGTCGAGCAGGGAGCGCGCCCAGTCGGACAGGCGGCGCTCCGCCGCGTACAGCAGGGTGGTGACCGGCCAGCCGTGCTCGACCGCGAGCGTGAGGGGGCGGACGCCCTGGACGAGGAACTCCCCGCTGCGCTGCCGCTTGGTGCGGTTGGCCAGCAGCGCCTGCCACTGCTGGAAGCGCGCGTTGCGGGTGGTGATCTGCTGGCCGGCGCGCCGCCGTCCGGCACGTGGCTGGGCGGTGCTCCGCTGGGCTGAACGCATAGGGCGAGAGTAACCGCGGCGAACCGGGGACCGGTCCGGGGAAGGGACCGCGTCCGGGGGGGGCAGGACCGCGCCCGGGAAAGAGGCCGCGTCCGGAGGCAGGACCGCACCCAGGGAAGAGGCCACGTCCGGAGGCAGGACCGCGTCCGGGGAAGGGGCCGCGCCCGGCCGGAGGGCACGCTCCAGCCCGTCCGGGCGCCGGGAAACCGGTGCGGGAGAAAGCGAAAGGGGTGTGCCGGGTTTTCGACATGGAGTGCACCATGTGGAGATGTTGAGACGGCTCGGCCCTCAAGTGGCGGGCAGCCGCGGTGGCGTGTTCTGCTCTTCGGGCAGTCGGGCGGAAGCGCTCGTACCGGTTGTGCAATGTGCCCGGTTTTCCAGGCGTGTTCCGGCTCGACTGATGAGCGCCCCGATCGGCTTTTCACGCCGCCTGGGGTGATTCCCCCTCATAATCCGGAAGCAATGAAGGGAAACGCATTCATGCGTCACCACATCGAGACCGCCGAGCTTACCGACACCGAGCTGGACGCCGTCTCCGGCGGCATCGTCAACGAGGTTGCGAACGAGGCCGGCGCGACGCTGAACGGCGTCGAGGGCCTGGTCGGCAACACCGTGGGCGGCGTCGGCACGGACGGCCTGCCCGCCGTCGGCGTGCAGCTCGGCGCCCAGTCCTGAACGACCGGGCGGCCCGCCCGGCAAGGACAGCAACGAAACCAGGGGAAAGGTGAGAAAGGCGAAAAAGGTGTCATCGCCTGACACCTTTCCCCACGCGCTACCGGAACCGCTCACTATTCCGGTAGCGCGGGTGCGGACCATAAGCCCCGGACTCCGTTCCGGGGCTTATGTGTCACCGTCTTGCGCCGTTGTCGCCGCACCGGTGGACAACCGCTGGACAACCGCGGAAAAACAGTGAAGGAAATGTGACGTGGAGTTCCGGCAAAAGGCGCTCGCGAAGGTGCAGTCGCCGGAAGAGCTCGACGTTCCGGTGCGTTTCGCGCGCCCACAGGGACTGCTCGTTCTGCTCGTCACGCTCGTCGTCGTGGCGGCGGGCGGCGTCTGGGCCGTCACGGGCACGGTGTCCGCCAAGCTGACCGCGCCCGGCGTGCTCACGCATGCGGAGGGCAGCTTCCTGCTGCAGAGCCCCTATGCGGGACAGGTGACGGCCGTTCACACGAAGGAGGGCGAGACGGTCGAGGACGGCACGCCCGTGGTGAGCGTGCGCTCGGACCACGGGGTACGCCAGGTGCGCGCGGTGGCGCGGGGACGGGTCACCGCGCTGGACGCGGAGATCGGCTCGGTGGTGACCACCGGGGCCGACGTGGCGCGGGTGGAACGGATCAAGAGCGACCGCGACCCGCTCGTCGCCCTCCTCTACCTGCCCCCGGACAAGGCCGCCGGCGTCACGGCCGGTGCCCGGGTGGAGCTGACCGTCGGCTCGGTCCCGGCGGACAGGTTCGGCACGGTGGGCGGCACCGTCGCAGCCGTGGGACGCTCCCCCCGCTCACGGCAGCAGATCGGCGGCTTCCTCGGGGACGAGGAGACGGCCGCGCGCCTCACCCGGCACGGCGAGCCGCTCGCCGTCCAGGTGCGGCTGCACCGGTCGTCGGCCACCAGGTCGGGGTACGCCTGGTCCCGCGCGGGCGGACCGCCGTTCCCGCTGGAGACGAGCACCTCCGTCAGCGGCGCCGTCCACCTCGCCGAGCAGCGGCCCGTCGACTGGCTGCTGCCGTGACGCGGCGAGCCGCCACGCCGCCCGACCGGCGGCACCGGGCCGGCCCCGCCCCCCGGCAGCCGGCACGCCGGAGCGTGCGCACCCCCACGGTGCTCCAGATGGAGGCCGTCGAGTGCGGTGCGGCGGCGCTGGCCATGGTGCTGGGCCACTACGGGCGCCATGTGCCGCTGGAGGAGCTACGGATCGCCTGCGGGGTCTCGCGGGACGGCTCGCGGGCCAGCAGCCTGCTGAAGGCGGCGCGCGGGTACGGGCTGACGGCCCGGGGCATGCAGATGGAACCCGACGCGCTGGCCCGGGTGCAGGCGCCGGCGATCCTGTTCTGGGAGTTCAACCACTACGTCGTCTTCGACGGGACGGGCCGGCGGTTCGGCCGGCGCGGCGTGTACGTCAACGATCCGGCTCGCGGCCGCCGGTTCGTGCCGATGGAGGAGTTCGACACCTCGTTCACGGGGGTGGTGCTCACCTTCGCGCCGGGCGAGGAGTTCACGAAGGGCGGCCGCAAGCCGGGCGTGGCCGGTGCCGTACCGGCGCGGCTGCGCGGCACCACGGGCGCGATGCTGGCGGCGCTGGTGGCCAGCTTCCTGCTCGTGGTCGTCGGGGCTGCGGTACCGGCGCTGAGCCGCACCTACATCGACACCTTCGTCTTCGGGGCGCAGGAGACGCTGCTGCGCGTGCTGTTCGCGACGATGGGCGCGGCCGTGGTGCTCACGGCGGTGCTCACGGCGCTCCAGCAGAGCAATCTGCTGCGCGCCCGGCTGATCTCCTCGACGCTGAGCAGCGCCCGCTTCCTGCGCCACCTGCTGCGGCTGCCGGTGACGTTCTTCGCCCAGCGCAGCCCCGCCGACCTGGTGCAGCGCCTCCAGTCCAACGACACGGTGGCCGAGACGCTGGCCCGGGACCTGGCGGCGGCGGGCGTGGACGCGGTGGTCGTCGTCGCGTACGCGGTGCTGCTGTGGACGTACGACCCGCAACTGACGCTGGTCGGGGTGGGCATGGCCCTGCTGAACGTGGTCGCCATGCGGGTGGTGATCCGGCTGCGCGCGACGGGCACGCAGAAGCTGCGCGCCGACCGCGCCAAGCTCACCAACACCTCCTACAGCGGCCTCCAGCTCATCGAGACGATGAAGGCGACCGGCGGGGAGGCCGGCCACTTCCGCCGCTGGGCCGGTCAGCACGCCACCACCTTGGACGTGCAGCAGCGGCTGGGGGTGCCCAGCGCCGCGCTGGCCGTCGTGGCGCCCACCCTGGCCGCCCTCAACAGCGCGGTCATCCTGCTGCTCGGCGGCATGCGCGCGGTGGACGGCGCCCTCACGGCGGGGCTGCTGGTGGCGTTCCAGTCGCTGGTCACCAGCTTCACCGCGCCCCTCACCCGGCTGAACGCGGTGGCGGGCCGGATCCAGGACTTCGCCGCCGACGTGGCCCGGCTCAAGGATGTCGAGACCTTCCCGGCCGACCCCCTCCACACACGTCGTGAACCGGCCGCCGACACCCGGCGGCTGGCCGGGCACGTGACGCTCGACAACGTCACCTTCGGCTACAACCCGCTGGACAAACCGCTGCTGACGGGCTTGTCGCTGGCAGTCGGGCCGGGCCGGCAGCTCGCCCTGGTGGGCGGCTCCGGCAGCGGCAAGTCCACCGTCTCGCGGCTGCTGGCGGGGCTGTACGCACCGTGGGAGGGCGTCATCCGCATCGACGGGCAGCGGCTGGAGGACCTGCCGCGAGGGTCGCTGGCGGCCTCGGTCTCCTTCGTCGACCAGGACGTGTTCCTCTTCGAGGGCACCGTGCGCGACAACGTGGCGCTGTGGGACCCCTCGATCCCCGACGAGGCGGTCGAGGCGGCGCTGCGGGACGCGGTGCTGTACGAGGACGTCACGCGGCGGCCCGGCGGCATCCACAGCCGGGTCGAACAGGACGGCCGCAACTTCTCCGGAGGCCAGCGGCAGCGCCTGGAGATCGCCCGCGCCCTGGTGCGCCGCCCCAGCGTGCTGGTGCTCGACGAGGTGACCAGCGCCCTGGACGCCGAGACGGAGGCCGTCATCATCGACAATCTGCGCCGTCGCGGCTGCGCCTGCGTGCTGATCGCCCACCGGCTGAGCACCGTGCGGGACAGCGACGAGATCGTGGTCCTGGAGCGGGGTGCCGTCGTGGAGCGCGGCCGCCACGAGGAGTTGCTGGCCGCCCAGGGCCCGTACGCGGAACTCGTCAAGGAACACTGAGAGCCGAAGGACATCCGAGGTGCCCAGGTGACATACGCACGACCGACCGACACCGCGGCCGGTCCGGCGGCCCGGGGAGCGGCCGGTGCCGCGGGTGCCGACGTGGTGCTCGCCCACTTCGGCGGGCTCGGCGAGCCCGTGACGCACACGCCCGGAAGCGCCATGGCGCTGGAGGGGCCGCACGTGCTGTGGCTGGTGGCCGAGGGTGCGACCGACGTGTTCGCGGTGGACGTCCAGCAGTCGGGACACTGGCACTTCCTGGGCCGGGTGGAGGCGGGCGCGCTGCTGCTCGGCCCGGTGCATGGGCCGCGGCACACCCTGGTCGGGCGGCCGGTGCGCGGCGGGGTGCTGCGCCGGATACCGCTGCAGGAGCTCGTCCACGACGGGTACGCCGACCAGTGGGCCGCCGCCTGGGGCCCCTGGACCGGACAGCAGGTGCTCGGCCCACTGGAGGACGCGTTCGCCCGTGGTGTCGGGCGGGGCCTGCGGGTGCTGTCCGAGGCGCCGCTGGACGGGGCGCCCGGACACGCACCCGGGCCCGCCGGGCACGAGGATCCGGCCGGGACCGCGCCTGTCGGCGGACCGGGCACCGACGAGGACATCCTGTGGATGCCGCTGGCGCCCGGCAGCGTGCGCTACGGACCCGACGCGTCCGCCTTCCTGATCGACGGGCCGACCTGGCAGCACATGGTCGACCAGCTGGCCCGGCTGCTGTTCACGCTCGACCGGTGGATCGAGCAGCTGGAGCGCGTCCACCAGGACCGCGCGGCCGCCGGTATCGAGGCGGGTGAGGCCGCGGGCGAGGAGGCCGACCAGGCGCTTCTCGCGTCGCTGGGCAGCGCCCCCTCGCGGGGCTCCGCGGACGGGGCCCGGCGTGGCGGGGCCGGTGGGGCGGCCGGTGGAGACGATGCCGCGGTCGCCGTCTACCGGGCCGTCGCCGAGGCCGCGGGGATCGGCGCGGACCCGGCCGCCGACGGCCTGCGGCCCGACGAGCGGACCGACCCGGTCGATCAGCTCGCCCAGGCCTCCGGGGTGCGCACCCGCCCGGTGAAGCTGACGGGCGCCTGGTGGAAGGAGAACGCCGGCCCGCTGATCGGGTACCGGGCGGCCAGCGGCGCCCCGGTGGCGCTGCTGTGGCGGCGCGGCCGGTACGAGGCGGTGCAGCCGGGCAGCGGCAGCCGGTGGCGGATCGGCAAGGACAGCGCTGCCACGCTGGCACCGCGCGCCGTGATGCTCTACCGCCCGCTGCCCGAACAGCCGCTGTCCGCCCGCAGTCTGCTGGGCTTCGCGCTGCACGGCGCCCGCGGCGACCTGCTCGCCCTGATCCTGTGCGGCCTGGTGGCCGTGGGTCTGGGCGCGCTGGTACCGGTGGCGACCGGTCAGGTGCTCGGTGTGTACGTGCCGCACGCGGAGAAGGGGCTCATCGCGCAGGCCGCGGCGGCGATCGTGGGCACCAGCGCCGTGGCCGCGGCGTTCATGCTGGTGCAGAACACGGCGCTGCTGCGGCTGGAGGGGCGGATCGAGGCGACGCTGCAGCCCGCCGTGTGGGACCGGCTGCTGAGACTGCCGACCCGGTTCTTCGCGGAGCGCTCCACCGGGGAGCTGGCCAGCGCGGCGCTGGGGGTCAGCGCCATCCGCCGGGTGCTGTCGGGGATCAGCTCGGTGGTGGTGCAGTCGGGCACGGTGGCGGGCGTCAACCTGGTGCTGCTGCTGGTCTACAGCGTGCCGCTGGCGCTGGCCGCGCTGGGCGTGCTGGCACTCGTCGCGGCGGTGTTCGCGGCGCTGGGAGCGTGGCAGCTGCGGTGGCAGCGGCAGTTGGTGCGGCTGAACAACAAGCTCAACAACCAGGCGTTCCAGACGCTGCGCGGGCTGCCGAAGCTGCGGGTGGCGGCGGCCGAGTCGTTCGCGTACGCGGCCTGGGCCACCCGCTTCGCGCGCAGCCGTGAGCTCCAGCGCCGGGTGGGCCGGGTCCGCAATCTGAGCACCGTCGTCAACGCGGTGTACCTGCCGCTGGCGATGCTGCTGCTGTTCGTGCTGCTGGCGGGCCCGGCCCGTGGTGCGCTGTCGCCGAGCGGGTTCCTCACCTTCACCACCGCCATGACGATGATGCTCACCTCGGTCACCCAGTTGACCAACTCCCTGGTCTCGGCCGCCGCCACGCTGCCGATGTACGAGCAGTTGGAGCCGGTGCTCCAAGAGCTGCCGGAGGTCGGCGGCGGCAGTGTGCGGCCCGGCACCCTCACCGGCGCGCTGGAGGCCCGCCAGGTGTCCTTCCGCTACACCGAGGACGGGCCGCTGGTGCTGGACGGGGTCTCCTTCTCGGTGCGGCCCGGGGAGTTCGTGGCGATCGTCGGCGCCAGCGGCTGCGGCAAGTCGACGCTGCTGCGGCTGCTGATCGGCTTCGAGCAGCCCACCTCGGGCGAGGTGCGCTACGACAGGCAGGACCTGGCGGCGCTGGACCGGGCGGCGGTGCGCCGCCAGTGCGGGGTCGTGCTCCAGCACGCCCAGCCGCACGCCGGGTCGGTGCTGGAGTGCATCTGCGGTGCGGAGACCTTCCCGCTGGAGGAGGTGTGGGAGGCGGCCCGGATGGCCGGGGTGGCCGACGACATCAAGGCGATGCCGATGGGCTTGCACACCGTCCTGTCCGACGGTGGCGGCACCGTCTCCGGCGGCCAGCGGCAGCGCCTGATGATCGCGCAGGCGCTGGTGCGGCGCCCGCGGATCCTCTTCTTCGACGAGGCGACCAGCGCGCTGGACAACGAGACCCAGCGGGTGGTGACCGAGTCCACCCGCGCGCTGCGGGCCACCCGGGTGGTGATCGCCCACCGGCTCTCCACGGTGATGGACGCCGACCGGGTGCTGGTGATGTCCGAGGGCCGCGTGGTGCAGGAGGGTCCGCCCGGGGCGCTGCTCGCCGAGGCGGCGGGACCGTTCGCCGAGCTGGTACGGCGCCAGCGTTGACCGTATCGTAGCCAGAAACGGTCAAACGAAAGGATGCGCCGTGCGGGAGGGGGCCGCCGCCAGGCGGGAGCGGGTACTCGATGCGGTACGGGCACGGGGCGAGGTACGGGTCACCGCGCTGGCGCAGGAGTTGGACGTCTCCGTGGTCACCCTGCGGCGCGACGTCGAGGAGCTGGCCCGCCGGGGCCTGTTGAAGCGCGGCCACGGGGTGGCACGGTCCCCCTCCCCGGTACCGGAAGGGGGCGCGGAGCCGGTGGTGGACGCCGACGCACCGGCCGTGGGGCTGATCGTCCCGGAGCACCACGCCTACCTGTTCGAGGCGGTACGCGGCGCCCGCGCGGCACTGGAGGCGGCCGGGGTCCGGATGGCCCTGCACATCGCGCGGCACCACCCCGGCGCCGAGCGGTCGATGGCCGAGCAGGCGGTGCGGCAGGGGGCCCGCGGGCTGCTGGTCGCACCGCGCTGGCGCACCGCGGAGGCGGCCACGCTGGACGAGGGGTGGCTGGCCGAACTGTCCGTGCCTGCCGTGCTGATGGAGCGCCGTCCGGGGCCGGGCTCCCCGCTGCACGCGCACGACTCGGTGTGCAGCGACCACGGGTACGGCGCCCATCTCGCGCTCGACCACCTGATCTCGCTCGGGCACCGGCGCATCGTGCTGGCGGCCCGCGACGACAGCCCCACGGCGCGGTCGCTGCGGGCCGCGTTCGCGCAGATCGCCGCCGGGCGGCCGGAGGTGGAGGAGTGGGCGGTCGTGCTGACGGCGGGGTCGGCCGCGGGGTCGGCGCCCGACCCGACGCGGCAGCCGGGGCTGGACGGCGAGGCGGCCTCCCTGGTGGATCTGCGGGCCGTGCTGCGCGCACACCGGGCGACCGCGGCGGTGCTGCACGCGGACGTGGACGCGCTGATGCTGGTGCAGCAGTTGCGCGAGGGCGGCGTGCGGGTGCCCGAGGACTGTTCGGTGGTGGCCTACGACGACGTGGTGGCGGCGTTGGGCAGTCCGCCTCTGACGGCGGTCGCGCCGCCGAAGGAGGAGATCGGCCGGGCAGCGGCGGAGTTGCTGTTGCGCAGGCTGGAGCGGCCGCGCACGGCGGCGCCCGAGGCGGTGCGCCGGATCGAGCTGCTGCCCCGGTTGAAGGTGCGGGGCTCGGCGGTGGAGGCGCCGGCGGGCTGACCCCGCCCGGCGCACCCGGTCGGGGGGCCAACTCCCCTCTCCACTCGATCGTTTGACTGTTTCAGTTTCTCCTGATCGATCCATTGACCTCATTCGTTCGAGCGATCAGGATGCCGGTGTTCCCCCTCCTCCCGCGAAGGAGGCACCCACCGTGCTTGGCCGACGCTCCGACCGGCTCTCCGCAAGCTCCCGCACCACCCGTACCACTCGCCCCGCCCGGACCCTCCGCATCGCCCGTGCCGCGCTGGCCGTGTGCGCCGCGCTGCCGCTGCTGCTGACCGCCGCCTGCTCCGGCGGCTCCGGCGCCACGGCCGTGGCGGCACGCGGCGACGGGCCGGTCCACCTCACGTTCTGGTCGGCGCTGCGCGGCAGCCAGGAGGTCGTGGACGCCTACAACAAGAGCCAGGACCGCATCCACGTCGACTTCGAACAGGTGCCCTCCGGCCAGCAGGGCGGATACGCGAAGCTGAGCAACGCCGCCCGCGCGGGCAACGCGCCCGACGTGGCGACGATCGAGTACCCGCAGGTGCCCGGGTTCGCCATCGACGGCGTGGCCCGCGACCTCACGCCTCTGGTCAGCGAGCGGTTGCGCAAGAAGCTGCTGCCCCAGGCGCTGGCCCTGACCACGTTCGAAGGCCGCACGTTCAGCGTGCCCTCGGACGTGGAGCCGATGGTCTTCCTCTACCGCCGGGACCTGTTCGGCAAGTACGACATCGAGGTGCCCCGCACCTGGGCCCAGTTCGAGGAAGCGGCCCGCAAGGTCCAGCGCGCCGCTCCCGGTGCGCGGATCGCCACCTTCCCCACCGACGGCGGCCACCATCTGGCCGGGCTCGCCTGGCAGGCGGGCGGGCGCTGGTTCGACACCCGCCACAGGACCTGGACCGTCTCCATGACGGACCGGCCGACCCGCAAGGTGGCGGCGTACTGGCAGAAGCTGATCGACCAGGACCTGGTGTTCCTCAACCCTGTCGACACCCAGGCCGGGACCGCGCAGGTCGGCCAGAGCAAGGTCTTCGGCAAGGTGACCGCCGCCTGGGACGCGGGCGGCATGATGGCGGCCCAGCCCGGCCAGAAGGGGAAATGGGGTGTCGCCCCGCTCCCCCGGTGGGACCCCGGCCGTCCGAGCACGGGCGTGCTCGGCGGCTCCACGTTCGCCGTCACCAAGGACAGCACGCACCCGAAGGAGGCCATGGACTTCATCGAGTGGCAGGTCTCCAGCGCCGCCGCGCTCAAGGCGCGGCTCTCCAGCGGGATCAGCAGCCAGTACCCGGCCGCCACCGGCCTGGTGCCCGTGGCCCGCAAGGCGATGGACACCGACTTCTTCGCCGGCCAGGACATCTACACCCTCTTCCGGCGCGAGGCCGCCCACATCTCGCCGCGCTGGACCTGGGGGCCGCGGATGACGGCCACCCTGGAGACCGTGCAGACCGGGCTGGCCCGCGCCGGTGACGGGCACGGCACCGTTCTCGGCGCCCTGCAGGAGGGGCAGCGCTCGACGATGCCGGACCTGACGTCCCTGGGCCTGTCCGCGCGGGAGGGATCGCGATGAGCACCTCGCCGACACCGGCAGGGCAGGCCGACGACCTGGTCGCGGGCGGCACGCGCCCCGCCGCCCCGGCCCCGGGCCCGGCGGGGGCGACACCTTTGCAGGCGACACAGCCGAACCCGGCGCCGTCCTCCCGTACCGGCGCGCGGGGGCGGGGCACGGCACGGCGGCGCGCGCTGGGGGCCTGTGCAGCGCTGATGACACCGTTCTTCGTGCTGCTGGTGCTGGTCTTCCTCGTCCCGGTGGGCGGCGTCGTCTATCTGAGCTTCTTCAGCGACGACCAGCCCGGCCTCGGCTTCGGTCCCGAGCGCACCGTCTTCGCCGGGCTGCGCAACTACCTCGCGGTACTGAGCGACCCCACCTTCCTGGCGGGCCTGGGCACCACGGCCCTGTACTGCCTCGTCTACATCCCGCTGATGGTGCTGCTGGCGCTCGTGCTGGCCCTGCTGCTCGACTCGGGCGCGGCCAGGCTGCGGCGTACCGCGCAGTTGTCGCTGTTCCTGCCGCACGCGGTGCCCGGCATCATCGCGGCCGTCATCTGGCTGTACCTGTACACGCCGGGGCTCAGCCCCGTCGTCGAGGCACTCGGCGCGGCGGACGTCCACGTCGACCTGCTCGGCGTGGACACCGTGCTGCCGTCCATCGTGAACATCGCGCTGTGGAGCAACCTCGGCTACAACGTCGTCATCTTCTACGCCGCGCTGCAGGCCGTGCCGCGCGAGCTGACCGAGGCGGCACTGGTGGACGGCGCGGGACCGGTCCGCACGGCGCTGCGCATCAAGGTGCCGCTGGTGCGCAGCGCCGGCGTGATGGTCGTGATGTTCACGCTCATCTGGTCGCTCCAGCTGTTCACCGAGCCGATGCTGCTCAGCAGGGCCACCCCGGTGGTCGGCGGCCGCTACACGCCGAACATGTACATCTACGACGCCGCCTTCACGCGCAACAACTACGGCCTGGCCGCCGCCGCTTCGGTGGTGCTGCTCGCCGTCACCGTCGCCCTGTCCTACGGGCTGAGCCGGTGGAGCAACCGTACGGGCCGCGCGGGCGACCCGGTCGAGGAGGGTTCCCGATGAGCGTCCTGGCGTCCCTGCGCCCGCCCCGTACGCGGCGCGCACCGCGCGGCCCGCACGCGAACGCCCCCTCGGCGCCGGCCCGGCCACGGCTGCTGGGCCGGGCCGCGGTCAACACCGTCGTGTGGCTGTCCGTCCTCTACACGCTGCTGCCCGTGCTGTGGCTGCTGCTGGCCGCCACCAAGAACCGCGACGCGCTCTTCCGCAGCGACCTGCTCTCGCTGGGCGACTTCTCCCTCGCCGACAACCTCTCGGCGCTCTTCGCCATGGAGGACGGCATCTACGGCCGCTGGTACGTCAACAGCCTGCTGTACGCGGTGGTGGGTGCCGCCGTGGGGACGATGGTGAGCACCGCCTGCGGCTACGCCTTCGACAAGTACCGCTTCCGCGGAAAGGAGAAGCTGTTCTCCCTGGTGCTGGCCGGCGTGATGGTGCCGCCCGCCGTGCTGGCGCTCCCGCTCTACCTGATGGCGTCGAAGGTGGGGATGGTCAACACCTTCTGGTCGGTGTTCGTCCCCGTCCTGTTCAACCCCTTCGGCGTGTACCTGGGACGGATCTTCAGCCAGGCGTACGTACCCGACGAGGTGCTGGAGGCCGCCCGGGTGGACGGCGCGGGAGAGCTGGCCTCCTACTTCCGGGTGGCCCTGCGGATGCTCGGGCCGGGGCTGGTGACCGTCTTCCTCTTCCAGCTCACCGCGATCTGGAACAACTTCTTCCTGCCCATGGTGATGCTCTCCGACCAGAAGCTGTTCCCGGTCAGCCTCGGGCTCTACATCTGGAACAGCTCGGCCGTGGTGACCCCGGACTACTACCCCGTCGTCATCTCCGGCTCCCTCCTGGCGGTGCTGCCGCTGATCGCGGCGTTCGTCCTCCTTCAGCGCTACTGGAAGTCCGGCCTGACGGCGGGCAGCGTGAAATGAGGCGGGCAGGCTGACGTGAGACGAGCGGAGCGCCCGCACCGCAGCACCCACCGATCCGACGCCAGGAGCCCCATGCCCGAGCCCACACCTCAAGCCGCCCTCGCCATGGACAAGAAGGCGGCGGACGCCGTCCTCAAACCCGCCGCCAGGCGCCGCCTCGCCGAGGCCGTCGACCTGGCACCGGCCCTCCTGACGGACTTCACCACGGCGGCGGCCAGGCGAACTCTCGCGACGACGGAGCTCCTGATCACCGGCTGGGGCTGCCCTCCCCTGGACGGCGCGGTCCTCGCCCACGCCCCGCGGCTGCGCGCCGTCGCCCACACGGCGGGCAGCGTCAAGGGCCACCTCACCGAGGAGTGCTGGGACCGCGGCATCGAGGTCTCCTCGGCCGCGGCGGCCAACGCGGCACCGGTGGCCGAGTACACGCTGGCCATGATCCTGCTGGCGAACAAGCGTGTCCTGCCCACCGCCCGCGCCTACCGCAAGCAGCGGACGCGCGAGGAGTGGCTCTTCCCCGACCCGACGCTGGGAAACCACCGGCGCACCGTCGGCATCCTGAGCGCCTCCCTCATCGGGCGCCGCGTCATCGAGCTGCTGCGCCCCTACGACCTGCGGGTGCTGCTGCACGACCCGTACGTCACCGAGGCGGAGGCCGCCGCGCTGGGCGCGGCCTGGACGGAGCTGCCCGAGCTGTTCGCCGCGTCCGACGTGGTGAGCGTGCACACGCCCCTGCTGCCGGAGACCCGGGGCCTGGTGAGCCGCGAACTGCTGGGCCTGCTGCGGGACGGAGCCACCCTCGTCAACACGGCGCGGGGCGCGGTCGTCGATCAGCAGGCCCTGACCGACGAGGCGCTGGCGGGGCGCCTCGGTGCGGTGCTGGACGTCACCGAGCCCGAGGTGCTGCCCGCCGGCCATCCGCTGTGGGACTGCGACAACGTGCTGCTCACCCCGCACCTGGCGGGCTCGCAGGGCAACGAGCTGGACCGGCTGGCCGAGCTGACCGTCTCCGAGGTGCACCGCTGGGCGGCGGGCGAGGGCTTCGCGCACGCGGTACCGCCCGAGCGGAAGGAGCTGCTGGCGTGACGGGGCCGCACGGGGCGGAGTTGCTGCGGTTGCCCGCGGAGGACCGCACGCTGAGCCCGTACACCGGGTACACCCGCACCCACTGGGAAGCGGTGGCCGACCTTCTGCTGCGGGCCGCCTGGCGGTGGGCCACCCCGCGGGGCGCGCTGCTGGACCTGCCGGGGCGGCCCTCGGTCTCCGGACCGCGCTCGGACGGTCTGGAGGGGTACGCCCGCACGTTCCTGGCCGCCGCGTTCCGTGTCGCGGGCGCCGAGGGCGCGGACCCGGAGCACCTGATGGAGCGGTACGCGGACGGGCTGCGGGCCGGCACCCGTACCCCGGGCCGCGACGACGCCGAGTCGTGGCCGCAGATCCTGGACCACACGGTCGCCGGGCAGCCGATGGTGGAGGCGGCCTCGGTGGCGCTGGCGCTGCGGCTGACCAAGCCGTGGCTGTGGGACCTGCTGGCGCCTGCGGACCAGGACCGGGCCGAGGCCTGGCTGCGCGGCGCCCTGCGGCACACCCCGGCGCCCAACAACTGGTACCTCTTCCCGCTCTCGGTGGCCGGGTTCCTCCAGGCCGCCGGGCGCGGTGACGCGGAGACGGCGGCGGCGATCGAGCGCGGGCTGAGGCTGCTGGAGAGCTGGTGGCGGGGCGAGGGCTGGTACGCGGACGGGGACGGGCGCGCCTTCGACCACTACAACGGCTGGGCCCTGCACCTCTACCCGCTGCTGCACGCCCGGCTCGCCCAGGACACCGCACTGACGGCGCGGTACGGGCCGCGGCTGCACGCACATCTTTCGAGCTTCGCGCTGTCGTTCGGCGGCGACGGAGCCCCGCTCCACTTCGGCCGCTCCCTGACGTACCGCTTCGCCGCGGGTGCCGCCGTCGGTCTCGGCGCACTGACCGGGCACACGCCGCTGTCCCCCGGGGTCTCCCGCCGCCTGCTGAGCGGCACGCTGCGCCACTTCCTGGACCGGGGCGCGCTCGATGCGGACGGCCTGCTCACCCGCGGCTGGTACGGCCCGCACGAGCCCACGGTCCAGCGCTACTCGGGACCGGCCTCCCCGTACTGGGCGTCGAAAGGTCTCCTCGCGCTGCTCGTACCGCCCGGCGATCCGCTGTGGACCGCACCGGAGGAGGCCGCACCGAGCGAGGGCCCCGACCGCGCCCTGGCGGTGGCCGCACCGGGCTTCCTCCTGCAGACGACCGGTAAAGACGGGCTCGTGCGGCTGCACAACCACGGCAGCGACGGCGTCCACGCGCACCAGGGCGAGGCGCACGAGGACGAGGACCCGCTGTACGCGCGGTTCGCGTACTCCACCCGTACCGGGCCGACCGCTCGCGGCAACCCGCCCGACAACCACCTGGCTCTGCGGCTGCCCTCCCGGCCGGGAGCGTGGAGCACCCGACGGCGCATCCACCCGCTCGGTGCCGGATCGGCGCCCGACGGCGGCTGGGGCTGGGCGGCCTCCTGGCACAGCCCCGTCTTCCCCGCGGGCGTACCGCGCCCGCCCGGACTGCGGGTGGAGAGCGTCACCGTGGTACGCGGCGCCTGGGAGGTGCGGGTGCACCGGGTGCTGGGCGCCCCGCCCGGTACGACGGTGCGGCTGACGGGCTGGGCGGCCGACGAGGCGACGGGCTCGGTGCTGGAACCGGCGCACGCCCTCACAAAGGTGGAGCCGCTGCGGGCCCCGTACGGCACGGCGTGCACGCGCTGGGTGCGGGTGCCGGCGCTGGTGGGCCAGGTGGGTCAGGTGGGCAAGGCGGGCAAGGTGGGCGAGGTGCACGGGGGTGACGCTCAGCTGTGCGTGGCCCTCGCCTCGCTGGGCGACGGCGCATCCCGTGCCCCGGCCCCCGAGGTCCGGGTCGCGGAGGACGTCGTCACGCTCGACTGGGGGCCGGAGGCCGGGGAGGGACGGCGGATACAGGTGCGGTTCGATCCGCCGGCGGCCGAGGCGGTGGGCGCCGAGGAATGAGCGCCGGGCCCCGCACACGCCGGCTGCCCGCCACCCCCGGGGGGAAGGTGGCGGGCAGCCGGGGCTTCAAGGATCAGTACGGGCCGTTGACGTTGTCGATGGAGCCGTACTGGTCGGCCGCGTAGTTGCAGGCGGCCACGATGTTGGCGACCGGGTCGCGCAGGTCGTTCGCGGTACCCGCGACGTGGAAGGAGTCGAAGGTCGGCTGGATGACCTGGAGCAGACCGATCGAGGGCGTGCCGTTCTGGGCGTTGACGTCCCAGTCGTTGGAGATGTCCGGGTCACCACCGGACTCCCGCATGATGTTGCGGTGGATGCCCTCGTAGCTGCCGGGGATGCCGTGCTCCTTCATCACACCCAGCGCCTCGTTGATCCAGCCGTCCAGGTTGTCCGACTGGGTGGTCTGCACTCCACCGGAGCGCTCGACGGAGGTCTGGCCGGCTTCCTGCGGCTTCTCGCCCTGGCCCCCCTGGTTCCCCTGGTCCTCCTTGGCGCCCTCGGGCGCCTCGGCGGAGCCGGAGGGCAGGGTCAGCTTCTGACCCGGCAGGATCAGGTTCGCGTCGCCGCCGACGGCCTTCCGGTTGGCGTGGTAGACGGCCTTCCAGCCGCCGTCGACATCGTGGTCGGTGGCGATGCGGTACAGGGTGTCGCCGCTCTCGACGGTGTACGACTTCGAGTCGTCGGCCTTCCGCTCGCTCTTCTCCTGCTTCTCCTGGTGGACAGCGGCAGGCGCCTTCGCGTGCGCCGCGGCGGGGGCCGGGGCAGCGTGCGCGCTGCCCGCGGTGAGCAGCGGAGCGGCGATTCCGGCACCGCCGGCTGCGATCACCAGAGAAATACGGGAAAGGCGACGGGAATTGAACGGATTACGCGCGCGGCCCTGAAGGTCACGGAACATGGGGGAATCCTCTCCTGACGCCTACGAGGTGAGCTGTCGGGTTCGGGCTGGAGTTGCCCGGCCATATCCCCGCGCTGAACGGCGTGGTGATACGGCTTCACCCCGAGCCGGACCGCGATGTGCGGCACGGCACTTACCTGGGTCCCCCGCTCCTGCCGAATGGTCGGTGTCTGGTCTGCATTCCACTGGCCCGGGCGGCAGGATTCGGCGTCCCGGTAGTGGATCTCCCGACGGCCGTGGGTGTCGGAAGCGAGGACACGGAAACACAGCGAATTCGTTCGGGACAAGGCGAGGAAGGGGAATTACTAAAAAGCCTAGTATTTGATCAACGAATTCTTCGACGCTGCGCTGTGGATCATTTTCTCAGCGTGAAATCGCCGCGCCGGGACTTTTTCCCGAAGGGGCCCTGGCCGCCGGGGATTTGGCGCTCTTTCCACGGATGACGGCGTGCGGCGCGAGGGGCCCGTGTGATTCCGGCCACGAAGGTCCCAGAAACCGGCCCAAATCACCCATACCGAACCATCACGCCTCTTGACACGACAAGTTGGGCGATGAGTTGACGAGCCGACCGGCCTCGCAACTCGGCGAAAAGCAGTTGCCGCCCCGGGCCGCGGCGAGAAGGATGCCGCCCCGTGCTTCCGGACCTGACCCCGTGGCGCTCGTCACGAGACTTCCGCACACTGTGGACAGCGGGCCTCGTCACGAGCTTCGGCAGCTTCCTCACGTTCGTCGCCCTGCCGCTCCAGCTCAAGGAGCTGACGGACTCCGCGCCGGCGGTGGGTGCGCTGGGCGCGGTCGAGCTGGTGCCGCTGCTCGTGTTCGGACTGTACGGCGGCGCGCTCGCCGACGCCCTCGACAAGCGCACGCTGATCCTCACCAGTGAGGCGGCGCTCGGACTGGTCACCCTCGGCCTGCTGCCCAACAGCCTGCTGCCGCATCCGATGGTGTGGCCGCTGTACGCGGCGGCCGCGCTGTCCAGCGCGCTGACCGGCCTCCAGCGGCCTGCCCTGGACGCGCTCGTACCGCGGATCGTCGCCCACTCCCAGTTGAGCGCCGCCGCCGCGCTCAACTCGCTGCGCCGGCAGCTCGGCGGGGTGGCCGGGCCCGCGCTCGCCGGCCTCCTGATCGCCACCGCGGGCCTGCAACCGGCGTACGCGCTCGACCTGGCCACCTTCGCCCTCTCGTTCGTGCTGGGACTCCGGCTGGCGCCCGCGCCGCCCGGGCACGACGCCGTCGCACCCTCGCTGCGCGGCATCGGGGAGGGCGCCCGCTACGCGTGGAGCCGCAAGGAACTGCTGGGGACCTACCTGGTGGATGTCGTCGCGATGCTGTTCGCCTTCCCCCTCGCGCTCTTCCCCTTCCTGGCCGACCAGTTGGACGCCGCATGGGCGCTCGGGTTGATGTACGCGGCGCTGCCGTTCGGCTCGCTGCTGGTCGGCGCGACCAGCAGATGGGCGGCACGGGTCCACCGGCACGGGCTCGCGGTGGCGCTGGCCGCAGCGGGCTGGGGCGCCGCCATGACAGTGGCGGGACTGGTGCGGAACGTGTGGCTGGTGCTGCTGTTCCTGACGCTCTCCGGCGCCTTCGACATGGTCAGCGGACTCTTCCGCACCACCATGTGGAACCAGAGCGTTCCCGACGAGCTGCGCGGCAGGCTCGCCAAGATCGAACTGCTCTCCTTCTCCGCCGGGCCGCAACTGGGCCAGGTCCGCTCGGGCGCCGTGGCCTCCCTCACCTCCGTACGGACCTCGGTGTGGTCGGGCGGGCTGGCCTGCGTGGCCGGCGTGGCGCTGCTCGCCGCCGCGCTGCCGAAGCTGCTGGCCTACGACGCCCGCACCAGCGCCCACGCCCGCGCCGTACGGACGGCCCGGGAGGCACCCTTGGAGACCGATCCGGAGGAACGGGGGACGGCCCCGGAGGAAAAGGTTGCCCGGGAAGGGGAGACGCCGGTGCTCGGACCGGACACGGCATGAGGTGCCCGACGGTCCGCATCCCGGGGATCAGCCGTCGCCCGGCACCCCGGGCGGCGGCTGAGGCCCGGAGCCCGGGGATCAGCCGCCGCCCGGACCGGCGCCCGCGTCCGGGCCCCGGTCACGCCAGCGCGGGTCGCTCTCCCACTCCGAGGTGCGCTCCCGCGCCCGCTCCAGCGCCTGCTCGGCCTCCGCACGGCTGGCGTAGGGACCCATCCGGTTCTTGCCCGGCGACTGGGGACCCTCCTCGACCGTGCCGGTCTCCACGTTGAAGAACCACTCGCCGGGCCTGCCGACCGTCTTCCTCTTGAACAGAGCCATGACTCCATCCTCGCGCACGAGAGGGCCCCGACCGGGTGGACAGGCCCGATTAGACTCGCGGACATGTCTGGCCAGTCACTCCTCGAACCCGGCACCCTCTCTCCGCCCCGCAGCGTGCCCGCGTCGATCCCCCGCCCCGAGTACGTCGGCAAGCCCGCGCCCACCCCCTACGAGGGGCCCGAGGTGCAGGACGCCGAGACGCTGGAGAAGATGCGCGTCGCCGGCCGGATCGCCGCCCGCGCCATGGAGGAGGCCGCCCGGCACATCGCCCCCGGCGTCACCACCGACAAGCTGGACGAGGTGGCGCACCAGTACATGACCGACCACGGTGCCTACCCCTCCACGCTGGGCTACCGTTCCTTCCCCAAGTCGCTGTGCACCTCCGTCAACGAGGTGATCTGCCACGGCATCCCCGACTCCACCGTGCTGCGCGACGGCGACATCGTGAACCTGGACGTCACGGCGTACATCGGCGGCGTCCACGGCGACAACAACGCCACCTACCTGTGCGGGGAGGTGGACGAGGAGTCGCGGCTGCTGGTGGAGCGCACCCGTGAGTCGCTGAGCCGCGCCATCAAGGCCGTCAAGCCGGGCCGGCAGCTCAACGTCATCGGCCGCGTCATCGAGTCGTACGCCAAGCGGTTCGGCTACGGCGTCGTCCGCGACTTCACCGGTCACGGCATCAACACCTCCTTCCACTCCGGGCTGATCGTCCCGCACTACGACGACCCCCGCGCGACGACGGTCATGCGCCCGGGCATGACCTTCACCATCGAGCCGATGCTGACGCTGGGCACCCACGAGTGGGACATGTGGGAGGACGGCTGGACGGTCGTCACCAAGGACCGCAAACGCACCGCGCAGTTCGAGCACACCCTGGTCGTGACGGAAACCGGAGTGGAGATCCTGACGCTTCCGTAGGGCCTCGGCGGGGTACGGGTTTTCCGACAGGGCGTCGGCAACTGCTTGACTTAGGTAAGCCTAAGTAGCAGGATCACTCCCTGTCGGACCTGTACGCCACCGTCGTCCACCCGGGAGCCAGCCGTGCCCTTCGCCGCCTCGCCCGCCCCGTCCCCGACGGCCTTCTCCGCACGCCTGCGCACCGCCACCCAGGCCCAGCACGCCGAGGCCAACTCCGCCTTCATGAGCGAGATGCTCGACGGGCGGCTCGGCGTGGCGGCCTACACCCGGTACACCGAGCAGCTCTGGTTCGTCTACCGCGCGCTGGAGGACGCCGCCGACGCCCTCGCCGACGACCCGGTGGCCGGCCCCTTCCTCCACGGCGGACTCCTGCGGATGCCCGCGCTGGAAGCCGACCTCTCCCATCTGCACGCCGCCGACCCCGACTGGCGCGAGACGGTGACCCCGCTGCCGACCACCGCCGCCTACGCCGACCGCATCGCGCAGGTCGCCCACGCGTGGCCCGGCGGCTACGTCGCCCACCACTACACCCGCTACCTCGGTGACCTCTCCGGCGGGCAGGTCATCCGCGACACCGCGGAGAAGAGGTGGGGCTTCGCCCGCAAGGGCGACGGCGTCCGCTTCTACGTCTTCGACGCCATCTCCAACCCGGCCGCCTTCAAGCGTGCATACCGCGCACTGCTGGACGCGCTGCCCTGCGACGAGTTGGAGAAGCAGCGCATCGTCGACGAGTGCAGGCGCGCCTTCGCGCTGAACATCGCTGTCCTGCGCGACCTGGGCACCCACTTCCGCCTCAGCGCCTGACCCACTCCCCCCACCCCGGAGGGCCGCACCGCTCACTTCGCGGTGCAGCCCTCCTTCTTCTTCTCGCCGGGCACGAACTCCTTGATGAAGCGCACACCCGCCTTACGGCGGTCCTGCAGGTCCTCCGGATTGTCCGTCTGGAAGATCAACTCGAACGCGAGCGAGTCGGCGACGCCGTGCTCACACCTGGTGAAGGCCCTGACCTTGTTGTCGCTGACCGTGGCCCAGCCCGAGAAGGGCGGGTCCTTGACCTCCTTCAGCCCGTCGTTCCACTCCGGGTTGTCCTTCCCCAGCTTCAGGCCGGGCAGCCCCCGCGCCTCCGTGGCGGACACCGCCAGTGCCGGCTTGCCGTCCACGGTGACGTGACACTTCACGAAGTGACGGTCCTTGAACGGCTGGCGGTCCCGCTCCTGCTGGATGTCGTCACCGTCCGGCAGCAGCGGCTCGACCACGTCCCCGGACATGGACACGCCGCAGATCCGGTCCGGCACGGCGTAGTCCTTGCCGCCGCAGCCGGTCATGAGGAAGGCGACAGGCACCAGGGCGAGCAACGTCACCGCCCCCCGACCGCGACCCGTACTCACTGCTTCCCCCACTCGTCCCTCGCGTTGTCCTTGCCGTTGTTCGCCGCGTTGTCGATCACGTTCCACGCTCCGTGCCTACCCGAGTAGCCGTCGTTGTTCGCCGCGTGCTCGGAGTAGACGTCCATCCACTCGTTCTTGAGTGCGACCAACCGGTTGCGCTGCCCCTCGGAAACCGCCTGGTTCTCCTCCATCGCTCCTTGCTCGATACGGGCGTTCTCGTCCTCGACGAAGTGCTTGCTCAGGCCGAATGCCGCATTGGCCACATGACCGCTCCCCATGGGCAGGAAGGACGTCGCGGTCGCGGTGGCCAGGTAACCGCCGGTGCCCTTGGGGCCCCATCCCGCCGCCTTGAGGTCCTCGGCCTTCTTGTCGCCGATCGCCTGGTACCGGGCCTCCTCCAGGAAGCCCACCGTGCGGCCCGCGCGATCCAGATCGTCCTCGGGATGGCGCTTGCGGGTGTCGGGGTCGACCGGTTCCGGCGTGTGGATGTCCTGAAGTATGGCCGCGTTCATGGACTCGTTGAGTATCTGGTAGCTCTGCGGGTCGCGGGAGATCTGCTTGGAGACCTCCAGAAGGTCCTTGCGGTTGAGGACCTGCTCCTCGTCCGGCGAACCGCCCATGGTCATGTGGGCGTCCTTGCCGTGGTTGCCCAGGAGTTTGGCCATGTCGTCGCGGACCTCGGCCGGCATGTCGTCCTTCTGGCCGGCCAGCCGCTCCAGGGCACCGTCCAGCACGTCGTTGTGCGCCTGGGTGTGCTTGACGTACTCGGCCGCCGGGTCGTCCGGGTCCATGCCGCTGCCCGCGGCGAACAGGGCTGCGCCGAGGGCATCGCGGGAGGGCAGCGTGACGCCGTCGTCGGCGCCGTTGCTGTCGGGCCTCTCCTCGTCGAACCAGACGCGGCCACCGTGGTCCTTGTCCTTGAGGAAGTAGTCGGCCTTCTCCGGGTCGTTGAAGACGTGCGTCGCCTCGTCGGGGTTGTGGCTGAGCGCCTTGAGGTAGCCGGTCATCGGGTCGGCACCGGTCGACTTGTCGCCGGGATCGAGGTCGACGCCCTGGCCCATCAGGCCCCACGCTCCGGCGGCGTCCCGCTTGCCGCGCTCGAACTCGTAGACGGCGTCGCCGTACTTGCGCAGGAAGCCGTCGTCGAACTTGCCCTTGCCCATCAGGGTGCTCATGACCTGGAAGCCGTACCGGTTCGCCCCGGGCGGGAGCCCCTCGTGACCGAACTGCTTGGTGCCGGCGTGGATGACGTCGTTCTCCCACTGGGCCATGGCCGGACTGTCCACCCGGCTGGCGTTGGCCAGGCTCATGCTCAGGTTGCCCTGGATGTGGTCGAGCAGCTCGGCGCGAGCGCCCTTGGGAGTGGCACCGTGGCCGGGGTCGGCCAGGTCGCGCCAGAACTGGAGCGTGCCCTCGGCGCCCATGCCGGTGGCGAAGTTCTCGGTGAAGGCGGGGTTGTCCCGCTGGTCGCGGAGCGTCTCGTTGAACTTCGCCAGCTCCTTCTCGCCGAGCTCCCACACCTTGACATCGTCGTCCTTGAAGCGCTTGACCCAGCGCTCGGCGTCGGCCTTGCCCTGGCGCCGGTCGGCCTTTTCGAGGGTGTCGGCGGCGGCGCCGGAGAAGTCGTGCTTGCGCTTGGCGATGGCGCGCAGCTCGCGGGCGGCGATGCGGTTGCTCTCCCCGGCCTCCCACAGCACCCGCTTGACACGCTTGCGGGCCGCGGCGAGCTCGGCTTCGGTGGGGGGCTTGATCTCCGCGTCGCCCGCGGCGGCACCGGAGGGCACCTCGCCCTTCACCGTGCCGTTGTCGTTGACGTAGATGTTGTCCTTGGCCACGTCGAGGACGACGGCCTCCAGGTCCTCCTGATGCTGCTTGAAGGCCTTGCGGGCGCTCTTGAGGATGCCGAGGATGTCCTGGGCCTCGGCGTGCATCTCGGTGAACTGGGTGGCGGTCTTGGAGACGAACGCCTGGGTGACCATCGCGTTCTTGCCGCTCCACTCGGCACCGGCCGCGGCCTTGGCCAGCCCGGTGGCGGTCACTCCGGCGCCTTTCCCGCCCCCGCCGCCCCCTTTGCCGCCGCCGCCCTTGCCGCCGCCGGTGGCGAGGGTGTGGAGCCGTTCGACCGTCTCGGTCCAGTCGGTGATCGCGGTGTTCAGTTTGCCCATCCGCAGGTCCCGCAGTTCCTGCACCGTCGGCATCTCGACGTCGCCCATCCGTCACCCCCGCTTGTCGGTCTTCAGGTACGCGTCGATCGCCGCGATCGACGACATCTGGCTCTTGATGTGGTCCTCGTCCTCGGCGTGCGCCGCACGCGAGTAGTCGAGGTGGTTGGAGATCTGACCGCAGGCGTCGGAGAGCGTCTTGAGCTTGGTGTCCCAGGAGTCGCAGACCTCGCTGAGCGCGGTGCCCATGTCGAAGCCGTCGTGCGCCAGCGAACCGGCTGCCTCGTACGAGGCCTTGCGGGCGTGCTTGCCGTCGATGCCGAGCTGGTGCCGCAGCTCGTAGGCCATGTTGCCGAGACGGCCCAGTTCGTCGTCGTGGACCACCAGTTGCGTCTTGCCGTCGTGCGGGCCCGGGTGGTCCGCCGCCGGGTACCCGGCCAGCCGCAGGTGGGCGCCGTCACCCGCGGCGTTGGCCTTGGCCTGTTCCCACTCCTCGAATGCCACTGCTGTCTCCCCCGTTGCTCCCGGAACACCGACAAGATCCGTCTCAACTTAGGGAGACACCCCGCGCGGTGCAACGGTTCCGCAGCCACCGCGCCGGGGCCCCGGTCCGTCGTACGCGCACCGCGCTGCCGGGAAAACCCTTTGCCGCCGCGGGCGCACCGCAACGCACAATGAGGGGGCGGAGCGCGGCACGAGCAGGGCGGCGCCCGCTGTGCTCGCCGGTGTGTGCGCTCGTTCGCAGCGACACCGTGCCGAGCGTCAGACGACAGTTTTTCCGGGGGAGTTGGACCACCATGAGTCACGTCGAGATGCCCGGGGCGCGGGTACCGATCCGGATGTGGGCGGATCCGTCGACCGTGGAGGACGCGGCGCTGCGCCAGCTCCAGAACGTGGCGACCCTGCCCTGGATCAAGGGGCTGGCCGTGATGCCGGACGTGCACTACGGCAAGGGCGCCACCGTCGGCTCCGTCATCGCGATGCACGGTGCCGTCTGTCCGGCGGCGGTGGGCGTGGACATCGGATGCGGGATGTCGGCCGTGCGTACCTCCCTGACCGCGAACGACCTGCCCGGCGACCTGACACGGCTCCGCTCGCGGATCGAGCAGGCCGTGCCGGTGGGGCGGGGGATGCACGACGAGCCGGTGGAGCCGGGTGACGTCCACGGGCTGCCGACCGCGGGCTGGGACGACTTCTGGGCGCGCTTCGGCGGCGTCGCGGAGTCCGTACGGTTCCGGCAGGAGCGCGCCACCAAGCAGATGGGAACCCTCGGCGGGGGCAACCACTTCATCGAGGTGTGCTTGGACACCGAGGACCAGGTGTGGCTGATGCTGCACTCCGGGTCCCGCAACATCGGCAAGGAGCTCGCGGACTTCCACATCGGCCAGGCGCAGAAGCTGCCGCACAACCAGGGCCTGGTCGACCGGGACCTGGCGGTCTTCGTCGCGGACACCCCGCAGATGGCCGCCTACCGGCACGACCTGTTCTGGGCGCAGGAGTACGCCAAGTACAACCGTGCGCTGATGATGGGGCTGCTCAAGGCCGTGGTGCGCAAGGAGCTGAAGAAGGCCAAGCCCGTCTTCGACGAGACGATCTCCTGCCACCACAACTACGTGGCCGAGGAACGCTACGACGGGATGGACCTGCTGGTGACCCGCAAGGGCGCGATCCGCGCGGGCGGGGGCGAGTACGGGATCATCCCGGGTTCGATGGGCACCGGCTCCTACATCGTCAAGGGGCTGGGCAACGCCGCCTCCTTCAACTCCGCCTCGCACGGCGCGGGTCGGCGCATGAGCCGGACCGCCGCCAAGCAGCGCTACTCCGCGCGGGATCTGGCGGACCAGACGAAGGGGGTGGAGTGCCGCAAGGACGCGGGGGTCGTGGACGAGATCCCCGGCGCCTACAAGCCGATCGAGCGCGTCATCGATCAGCAGCGCGACCTGGTGGAGGTCGTCGCCAAGCTGAAGCAGGTCATCTGCGTGAAGGGGTGAGTCGGGGCCGCCCCGCCGGTGGCGGTGGGCGGTCTTCGGGGGGCGACCGAGGGGGCCCGGCAGCGCGCCGGGCCCCCTCGGCGTGCTGCCGGCGGGCTGTGGCGGGACACGCCCGTGGACGGTGCCAGGGCCCGCTCGCGCTACCCCTCGCAGACCACCGGCCACACCGCCACCGCGCCCCGCTGAGTCCCCGTGCTCCGCGGGGTCCCCGTGCTCCGCGGGGTCCCCGTGCTCCGCGCAGCCCCGGTGCTCCGCGGGGTCCCTGTGCTCCGCGGGGTCCCTGTGCTCCGCGCAGACCCCGTACCCCGCGATGTCCCCGCGGCGTTCCGCAGTGCGGTGCGCAGGCGGTCGCGGGCCTCGGTCTGGGCGGCGATGCGGGCCTCCAGGACGGCGAGCCGTTCCTCGGCGATACGCAGACCCTGGGCGGAGGGCGGGGCGGAGCCGACGTCGCCGTCCAGGCAGGCGGCGAAGAAGCCGACGTCCTCCAGGGTGAGCCCGGCGTCGAGGAGGTGGCGGATGTTGCGGACGCGCACCTCGGCGGCCGGCTCGTAGACGCGGTACCCGTTGGAAGCGCGCTGCGAACTGAGCAGGCCCGCCTGCTCGTAGTGGCGCAGCGCCCGCGCCGTGGTACCCGTACGCCGCGCCAGTTCACCGATCCGCACGGTGCGGCTCCCTTCCGTTGCTGCCCTGCGGAGGACAGAGGTATCACGTGCGTCACGCCACCGCCGCGCCGCCGTCCACGGGGAGTACGACGCCGGTGACGAACGCGGCCCCCGGGGCGGCGAGGTGGACGATGGCCGCGGCCACCTCCTCCGGTCGGCCCACACGGCCCAACGGGGTGTGGGCGAGCTGCCACTCCCGGACGGCCGCCTGCTGCTCAGCGGTGAGCCCCCGGTGCTCGCCGATGGGGGTGTCGATCGCGCCGGGTGCCACGGCCACGACGCGGATGCCGTGCGGCGCCAGATCCACCGCCCAGCTGCGGGCGAGCAGATCGAGGGCGCTCTTGGACGCGGCGTAGAGGGAGTTGCCTGGCCAGGCGCGCTGCCCGACGGCGGTGCTGACGTTGACGATCACGCCGGACGCCGGGGCCTTGCGCAGGGCGGGCAGCGCGGCCTGGGTCAGCAGGACGGGTGCGGTGAGGTTGGTGGCGAGTTGGGCGTCGATCCTCGGGGGGGTGTAGTGGCCCAGGCTCTCGCCGCTGACGATGCCCGCGTTGTTGACCAGGACGTCGAGCCGTCCGGTGGCCTCCAGCGCCGCCGCCACGACGGAGCCGGGCGTCTCGGGGCCTGTGATGTCGGCGGGATGCGGGGTGATGGTGCCGGGGCCGGGTACGTCGGCCGTCTCGTGCAGCGGCTGTGCCCGTCGCCCGACGGCGACGACGTGGGCGCCCCGGGCGGCGAAGGCGCGGGCGGTGGCGCGGCCGATGCCGGTGCCGGCCCCGGTGACGACGACGGTACGGGGCGCGGCGGCGGTGTTCTCGTTCATGGGACCGCATCGTCGAACCCTGCCGTCAGCGTCAAGGTCAAGCCCGCACGAGCGCCGGGCACGAGCCCGCGAGCGTGGGACCGGGCCCACGGCACCGCACACGGCTGCGACGACCGGTGGGGATCACTCCGGCGAATCACCCGGAATATACGCGCAGCGTGCGACAACCCCCACCGCAGTCTCCGCACTTCTGGCGATTTGGTGAGCATATGGCCACGCAGCGTACTCATATGACTTAGGGTCGGGTGATTGTCGGCGCGTTTCCACGGACATGGTGGTTCTGTGCGCTGTGTGGGGTTTCCGTGTACCTGGGGGGTTCATGCGGCGCGACTCTGTGTCTGTGTCCGAGGCGGAGGGGCCGGCCGAGCCGGAGTCCGGCAGAGCGGCCGGGGCCGCTCCGGCGCGGTGGGACGCCGTGGCAGCCACGGCACCGCGCGTACCCGGTGACGCATCCGGTCACACGCCCGGAGACGGAGGGGGCACCCGCGTAAAGTCCGGCTGGTACCGGCCCGTGGCGCTGGCCACCGACGCCGTGGGAGCCGGGCTGCCCGTGGTGCTGCTCTTCCGCCAGGCGGGGCAGCCGCACACCGCCGTCGCCGGCGTGACCGTCTGTCTGGTCTGGTGCGGAGTGCTGGCCGCGCATCAGCGGTACGGACAGCGGTGGCTGGGCGAGACACGGGGGCTGCTGGCGACGGTCCACGACTGGCTCACGCTGGTGGGGGTGCTCGCCGTCGTCCGTGTGGTGACGGGCGAGAGTTCGCCGCCGCCGGTGGCGCTGCTGGCACTGACGCCCGCGCCGCTGCTCACCGCGTTCTGCCGGTCGGTGACGCACCGCCACCTGACGGCCCAGCGCAGGCAGGCGCACGCCGTACGACGGGCGCTGGTGGTCGGCGAGGGCGGGGCCGTGGACCGCGTGGTGGAGCAGCTCGCCGGCCGCACGGACCATCCGTACGTCGTCATCGGCGCCGTACCCGTCGGCGGGGCGGCGCCCCGCAGCGGGGTGCCCGAGGCCGGGCAGTTGGAGGCCGGTCCGGGCGCCGGCGGTCCGGACGGCGGCGCCGACGGCGGCGCCGTCCTCGCGGCGGCGCGACTGCACCGCGCCGAGACGGTGCTCGTGGTGCCCGGCACGCTGCTGTGCGGCGAGCGGCTGCGGACGCTGACGTGGGCGGTCCAGGATGCCGGGCTGCCGCTGGTGATCGCCTCCGGGCTGGCCGAGGTGGCGCAGCGCCGGGTGCGGCCCTCCACGGCCGCCGGGCTCCATCTGCTGCACGTCGAAGCACCGGTACGCCGCGGCCCGCAGCTCGCCCTCAAGGCCGTGCTCGACCGGGTGGGCGCCGCGCTCGGACTCCTCCTGCTGGCACCCGTGTTCGGCCTGGTGGCTCTGGCGGTGCGGTTCGACTCCCCGGGGCCCGCGCTGTACCGGCAGACCCGGATCGGACACCGCGGCGCCCCGTTCACCATGTGGAAGTTCCGCTCCATGACGGCGGACGCCGAACGGCTGCGGCCGCAGCTTGCCGCCGCCAACGAGGGGGACGGCCCCCTGTTCAAGCTGCGGGCCGATCCGCGCATCACCCGCCTCGGCCGTTGGCTGCGGCGCACCTCGCTGGACGAGCTGCCGCAGTTGGTGAACGTGCTCCGCGGTCAGATGTCGCTGGTGGGCCCGCGGCCGCCGCTGCCCGAGGAGGTGGCGGCCTACGGGAGGACGGCGCTGCGGCGGCTGACCGTGAAACCCGGGCTGACCGGACCGTGGCAGGTGAGCGGGCGCTCCGACCTGTCGTGGGACGAGAGCCTGGCGCTGGATCTGCGGTACGCGGACAACTGGTCGCTGACGACGGACCTGGATCTGCTGGCCCGCACGGTGCGGGCCGTGGTGGACGGAAGGGGCGCATACTGAATGGACCCCCGACCGGGCAGAACGTTACGCACCCGCCGCCCGTCCGGCTCCCCGCTCGGGGACGCCTGCCCCGGAGCACGTCGCACCCGCCCCCGCGCCCGACGCCAGCCACCATGCGTACGTCGCGCGGATGCCCTCCCGCAGCGGGACGCGCGGCCGGAAGCCGAGGCCGAACAGCGTGCCGACGTCCAGCAGTTTGCGCGGGGTGCCGTCCGGGCGGCCGGTGTCCCAGGTGATGCGCCCGCCGTAGCCGACGACGTCGCGTACCGTTTCCGCGAGCGCGGCGACGGTCAGGTCCTCGCCGCAGCCGACGTTGACCGGTGCGGCCCCGTCGTACGCGCGCAGCAGCAGGAGACAGGCCCGCGCCAGGTCGTCGACGTGCAGGAACTCCCGGCGCGGGGTGCCGCTGCCCCACAGCACGACCTCCTCGGCCCCGTCCCGTTCCGCCTCGTGGAAGCGGCGGAGGAGGGCGGGCAGCACATGGGAGGTCTCCAGGTCGAAGTTGTCGCCGGGGCCGTAGAGGTTGGTCGGCATGGCGCAGATCCAGGCGGCGCCGTACTGCTCGCGGTAGGCGCGTACCTGGGCGATGCCCGCGATCTTGGCCAGCGCGTACGGTTCGTTGGTCGGCTCCAGGGCGCCGGTGAGCAGGGCGTCCTCGGTGATCGGCTGAGCGGCGTGCTTGGGGTAGATGCAGGAGGACCCCAGGAACAGCAGCCGGGGTACGCCCGCGGCGTGGGCGCCGGTGAGGACGCTGAGCTGGATGCGCAGGTTGTCCTCCAGGAACGGCACGGGCTGTGTCGTGTTGGCCATGATGCCGCCGACCTTGGCGGCCGCCAGCACCAGCGCGTCGGGGCGTACGTCACGCAGCCAGCGTGCGGTGCGGGGCCCGTCGCGCAGGTCGAGGTCGGCGCGGTCGCGGGTGAGCACCTCGTACCCCTCGGCGGTCAGCTCCCGGACGAGAGCGGAGCCGACCAGGCCGCGGTGCCCGGCGACGGCCACCCGGGCGCGGGGCGGCAGCAGCGAGGCGGTGCCGGCGGGTGCCGGCCCGGCGGACGGGGGCCCGGCAGGGGTGTGCGGCGGTGGCGTCGGCGTCATGGTGCCGGATTGTTCCAGTTGCCGTACCCCTATGGGCAGATCTCCGGTAAAGAGCACCGAACTCCCTCGGGGCGTGGAACCGTCGCCTCGGGGGGCGGCCGGGAGCGCGGCCGGCTTCCCTTCCACCACCACGACTCGGGGCGGCATCGCATGGCCAAGTCTGCACTGATCACCGGCATCACCGGCCAGGACGGCTCGTATCTGACCGAGCTGCTGCTGGAGAAGGGCTACACGGTGCACGGCCTGGTCCGCCGGTCCTCGTCCTTCAACACCGGCCGCATCGACCATCTCTACGAGGACCCGCACGACGAGGGCCGCTCCCTCGTCCTGCACCACGCGGACCTCGGTGACGGGGTCGCCCTCGTCAACCTGCTGCGCGACCTGCGCCCCGACGAGGTCTACAACCTGGGCGCCCAGTCCCACGTCCGCGTCTCCTTCGACTCGCCCCTCTACACCGGCGACGTCACCGGCATGGGGACGCTGCGGCTGCTGGAGGCGATCCGGGCCAGCGGCATCGACACCCGCATCTACCAGGCCTCCTCCTCGGAGATGTTCGGCGCCGCCCCTCCCCCGCAGAACGAGGTCACGCCCTTCCACCCGCGCAGCCCCTACGGCTGCGCGAAGGTCTTCAGCTACTGGTCGACGGTCAACTACCGCGAGGCGTACGGGCTGTACGCCGTCAACGGCATCCTGTTCAACCACGAGTCCCCGCGCCGGGGCGAGACGTTCGTGACCCGCAAGATCACCCGGGCCGTCGCCCGGATCCGCGCCGGATTACAGAGACACCTGTACCTCGGCAACCTGGACGCGGTGCGGGACTGGGGCTACGCGCCCGAGTACGTCGAGGCCATGTGGCTGATGCTCCAGGCCGACGCACCGTCCGACTACGTCGTGGCGACCGGGAGCGCCACCACCGTGCGGGCCTTCCTGGAGGAGGCGTTCCGCGCCGGGGGGCTCGACTGGCACCGGCACGTGCGCTTCGACCCCGCCTACGAGCGGCCCAGCGAGGTGGACGCGCTGATCGGTGACGCCGCCAGGGCCGAGGAGCAGCTCGGCTGGAAACCGCGCGTGATGTGGGCCGAACTGGCACGCATCATGGTCGAGGCCGACATCTGGGCGCTGGAGGCCGAGTTGTCGGGCGAGGCGGTGCGCGTCGACCGCCGGTGAGCGCCCGGGGCCGGGACCGCGACGGCACACAGCAATCCGCACCGGCACAGCGATCGGTGCGCACCGAGCATGTGGAGAGCACAGTGAGAGCAACCGGAATTCTCAGGACCCGGCACAAGGTGGCGGTGGGCGCGGCCGTGCTCGCGACGGCGGCCGCCGCGGCGGTGCTGCCCGCCCTCACCGGGCAGGGCGCACACCGGGCGGCGGCGCTGACCGAGCCGGTGGCGATGACGGCGGACGACTTACCGACGTGGCAGACCAACGGCGTCGTGTGGGCGATGGCCCAGTCGCACGGCACCGTCTTCGCCGGAGGCACCTTCTCGGCGATCCGCCCGCCGGGCGCCGAGCCCGGCACGAGCGAACGCAAGGCCGTCAACTTCGCGGCGTTCGACGCGGCGACCGGCAAGCCGACCGACTGCGCCCTCGACTTCACGGTGGGCACAGGCACGGCCACGGTGCGGGCGCTGACGGTCTCCCCCGACGGCAAGACGCTGTACGCGGGCGGCAACTTCGCCGCCGTCAACGGCACCCACGTCAGCCGCGTCGCCGCGATCGACATCCCGTCCTGCAAGGTCAGGACCGGTTTCAGCCTGAGCGTCTCGGCACCCGTGCACGCGCTGGCCGCCACCGACGACACCGTCTACCTGGGTGGCGACTTCACCACGGTGGAGGGCGAGAAGCGCGCCAAGTTCGCGGCGGTCGGCACCGACGGCGAGCTGAAGGCGTGGAAGGCGGACGCGGACAAGACGGGCCGGGCCGTGGAGGTCACCCCGGACGGGAAGAGCGTGGTGCTCGGCGGCGACTTCGAGCGGGTACGCGACGCGGACTCGCACGCGCTGGCCGTCGTGGACGCGACCTCCGGGGCGCTCAGGAAGGGCTACCCGGACCGCTTCGTGCCGCGCAACAGCGTGGTCAAGGGCCTGTACGTGGACGAGACCGGCATCTACACCGGCAACGAGGGCACCGGCACCGGTGTCTTCGACGGCCGCATCGCCCTGGACCTGGACGACTTCGAGCAGCGCTGGCGCGACACCTGCCTGGGCGCCACCCAGGACCTGGCCGTCTACCAGGGCGTCCTCTACAGCAGTTCGCACGCGCACAACTGCGCGAGCATGGGCCAGTTCCCCGAGCTGCACGAGCGTCAGCACCTGCTGGCCGAGTCGGTGGACGACCCGACGCCGCTGCTGTCCTGGTTCCCGGACACCGACGACGGACCGCTGAACGTGGAGCAGGTGGGGCCGCGGGCCATGGTCGTCTCCTCCGGCGGCGGCACGGACTACATGTGGGTGGGCGGGGCGTTCTCCCGCATCACCAGTGACGGCAACAAGCCGCAGCAGGGGCTGGTGCGCTTCTCCAACGGCGCCGACACGCGGGCGCCGACCGTGCCCGACGGGGTGAAGGCCGCCAACACCACCAAGGGCGTGCGGGTGAGCTGGCCGGCCAGCACCGACCTGGACGACCGGACACTGACCTACCGCGTCCACCGCAACGGCGCCGAGAAGCCGGTGGGCACCGTGCGTGCCAACTCCACGTTCTGGGACCGGCCCACGGTCAGCTTCACCGACACCACCGCCAAGCCCGGCACCGACTACTCCTACCGGATCACCGCCAGCGACGCGGACGACGCCAACACCAGCGCCCGCTCCGAGGCCGCCACGGTGACGACGCCGGGCACGGCGACGGAGACGACCGTGGAGCGGGAGGCGACGGCCGACGCGTACGTCAACGGCTCGGCCCAGCACGCCACGTACGGCACGCACCAGCAGCTCGCGGTGCGCGGCTCGTCGCCGTACGAGAGCTATGTGCGCTTCGACGTGCCGTCCGCGCCCCGCGGAATGGCGCTGGAGGAGGCCACGCTGACCCTCACCACCAGCAGCGACCCGAACGCGGCCACCGCCGATGCGGTGGACGTCCGCCCGGTCACCGGCGCCTGGTCGGAGAAGGAGGTGACCTACGCCGAGCGGCCGTCCCTCGGCAAGACGCCGCTGGGCACCCTGAAGAGCGCGGCGAGCACCCGCACCGACTACGACGTCACCCTGGACGCCGACACGGTCGGCGACGCGGCGGGCGGCAGCCTCGACCTGGCGCTCACCAGTCCGGGCACCGACAGCCTGTGGCTGTGGGCCCGCGAGTCCGGGGGCACCGGTCCCAAGCTCACGCTGACCTACCGGAAGCCGTGAGCGCCCGGCGCACGGCCGGTGCCCCGGCGGCCGCCCTGGTGGCGGCCGCCCTGGCGCTGACGGCCGGATGCGGTGGCGGCGGCGCCTCCCACGGGGACGGCAAGGGCGCCGACCACGCCCGCCCGCCCCACGCCGGAGCAAGCGCCCCCAACGCGCGCGGGGACAGGAAGGACACCGGGAACGGCGAGTTCGACGAAGGGGACCCCAGCGCGGGCTCCCGGCCGCCCACGGTGCCGCGGGCCCGGCTGAAGCCCGCGACCGGCTCCTTCACCAAGAAGGAGAAGGACTACCTGGTGCGCCGGGTGCCGGAGGGCATGGAACCCGCCGCGGTCCTGGAGGCCGGCGAGACCGCCTGCGCGCGGATCCGTTCGACGGCCGAGGTCAGCCAGAAGGACGCGGTCAGTGCCCTGAAGGCGGGCGAGATCGACCAGGCCGGGCCCGCGATCGCGCATCTGTGCCCGGAGTTCGCCCCGCTGCTGAAGGCGGCGGGCAAGAAGTGACCCGGTGAAGGGAGGACCCCTCGTGGAGAAGTTGCCCATCGTCGTCGTGATACCCACCAAGGACGAGGCCGAGAACATCACCGGGACCGTGCGGTCCGTGATCGGCCACTTCGCGCACGTCGTGGTGGTCGACTCGGACAGCGCCGACGGCACCCGCGCCCTCGCCGAGGCCGAGGGCGCGGAGGTGGTGCCCTACACCTGGGACGGCGCCTACCCCAAGAAGAAGCAGTGGTGCCTGGAGCACGTCCACCCCGAGACGGACTGGGTGCTCTTCCTCGACGGGGACGAGAGCCCCAGCCCCGCGCTGCTCGCCGAGATACGGCACATCTTCTCCCCGCCGCCCGGCCGCACGGTGCGGCCCGCCGCCTTCGATGTCCCGCTGGGGTACTGGTTCGCGGGGCGGCGGCTGCGGCACGGGTACACCGTCGTCAAACGGGTGCTGCTGGACCGCACCCGCTGCCGCTTCCCCGAACCCGACGACCTCAAGGCCCCCGGCATGGGCGAGCAGGAGGGCCACTACCAGCCGCTGGCCGACCCGGTGGTCCGCCTCGCAGGTCCCCTCGAACACCGGGACCTGGACCCGGTGCGCACCTGGTTCGAGCGGCACAACCGCTACTCGGACTGGGAGGCGTGGCTGGAGCAGCACCCCCAGGTCCGCGAGCAGATCCGCCGGGCCAAGACCCGGCAGGGGCAGCTCTTCCACCGGGCGCCGCTCAAGCCGCTGGTCTCCTTCGCCTACGCCTACCTCTACCGGCGGGGCTTCCTGGACGGCCGTGCCGGGCTCGACCACGCGCTCGCGTTGAGCTTCTACCGGTGGCAGATCGGGCTCAAGGCACGGGAGTCGGCGCCGTCCCGCGACAGCCGGGACGGCGCGAGCGGGAGGGGAGGGCACTGACCCGCTCGCACGTCGCGGCGTACACCCCGCGCAGGGTCTCCACCACCGCGTCGAGGGTGAAGCGTTCCCGCGCCAGCCGCCACGCCGCCTGTGAGGCTGCCGCGCCTGCCACGGGGTCCAGCAGATCCAGCACGGCACGCCCCACCCGGGCGCCGTTGGCGCGGCTGTCCGGCCCGTCGGGCGCGCTGTCGACCAGCCGTCCCGCACCGGCGGCCGCCACGTCCGGCGCGAGCCCGCTGGTGCGGGTGACGACGACGGGCAGCCCCACCGACAGCGCCTCCAGCACCGAGACGGAGAAGGCGTCCTTGACGGAGGGCAGGACGTACACGTCGGCGGCCCGCAGCCGCTCCATGACCTGGGGGTGCTCCAGGGCGCCGACGTACTCCAGGGCGTGGCCGACGCCCAGGGAGCGGGCGAGCGCGAGCATGCCGTGTGCCAGTGCGCCCGTGTCGGGCCCGGCGAGGACGAAGCGGGCGTCGGGGTGCGCGGCCAGCACCGTCGGCATCGCCGCCACGAAGTCCTGCGGGCGCTTGCCCTCCTGCACCCGCGCGCAGTACAGCACCGTCGGGGGCCGCCCGGCGGGCCGCGGCTCGCGCATCGGCTGCGGCGCCACCCCGTTGACCAGCCGGAATGCCGGGCCCATCGGCGCGGGTGCCACCACCGCCTCGGTCAACTCCCGCTCGGTCGGCGTCAGATGGAGTACCGCGTCCGCCCGGCGCAGCACCCACCTCAGCCCCAGCACGTCCACTGCTTTGGCCACCGGCTTGTCGGTGGGGTCGATCATGCCGTGCGTCTGGAGCACCAGCGGACGGCCCATCCGGGCCGCCATCATCGCCACGGGGAGGGTGACCAGGTCGCGCATCAGGTGGACGTGCACCACGTCCGCGGAGGCGAGGAGGCGGGGGGCGGCGGTGAGCAGACCGGCCGAGGTGATGCCGCTGACCTCGAAGCGGGGCAGCACGTGCCGGGCCGGGAACAGGCGGGCCGGCACCCCGTCCACGGTGCGTGGCAGCGCCCCGGCGAAGCCGTCCCCCAGCGCGACCAGGGCGGCCTGCTCTCCCTTCGAGCGCAGTCCGCGGCACAGGTTGAGGGCGACCCGTGTGGGTCCTCCGAAATCGTGGGTGGGCGTGTGCAACGTCACCACATGCAGCGCCTTCACTGGTGTCCCCTCCCTGGGCGTCGAGGGAGACAGTAACCGCTTTGCGGGCTTTGGTCCCCCCTTTTCCCTTTTCCGGTGGGGGGTCTGGTGGCGGACGTACTGAGGCAGGACGCGGCGGGCGCGGTGGCGCCCCGTGCCGTCCTGTCCCGGGCGCTGGCGATTCCGCTGGTGGCCGCGCTCGTGGCGGTGCTGCCTGCCGCGGTCGCCACCCGGCCGGGCCCCGGCGCGCACGACGCGGCCTACTGGCTCCAGACGGCGACCTGCTCGTACGCCGGTACCCGGCTGGCCGCCATGGTGCTCACGGCGCACCGCCGCCTCATCCAGGGCGCCTTCTGGCTGTTCGTCTACATCGCGATGGGCATCGCACCGCTGGCTCAGACCGTGCTGGAGAGCACCCCCACACCGGTGGTCGGCCCGCGCGCCGACACCGCTTCGGCCTCGGCGCTCGTCCTGGCGGGCATCGTCGCCTTCGACGTGGGCGCGCTGCTGGCCCGCCACCGGCCCCCGCTGCGCAGCCGCATGCAGGAGCGCCGCAGCCCCGCCGCGCGGGTGTCGGCGCGGCGGCTGCACGCGCTGTGCGGGCTGGCGCTGGCCGGCAGCGGGCTGCTCGTCGTCGAACTCGGGGGCCCGGCCGCCTTCTTCACCAGCAGACAGGAGGTCAGCGAGGGGCTGGGCAGCGGCGCGGGCGCCGAGGCGGCCTCGCAGGCGGGCTCGGCACTGCTGCGCGGCTTCGGCACCGTACCGGCCCTGCTGGCGCTGCTCTTCCTCACCCGCTGGCTGGTGGTCTCGCCCGCGGCGCGCCGCCGTCCGCCGGTGCCGGTGGCGTGGCTGGCGATGCTGGCGCTCAACGTGGTCGTCAACAACCCGGTGGCCAACCCGCGTTACTGGTTCCTGACCGTACTGTTCTCGCTGCTGTTCACCGCGTTCCCGCGCAGCCCGGTGATGTACCGGGCCGCGCTGGCCACCGGGGTGGCGGTCGCGCTGGTCGTCTTCCCCTTCGCGGACCGGTTCCGCTACGAGGAGGGCACCGACCGGCCCCGGCCCGCGACCGACTCGCTGTTGGAGCCGCTGACGACGAAGGACTACGACCAGGTGGGCATGTTCGCCAACACGGTCACCTACGTCGAGGCGGGCGCCGGCCACAGCTACGGGCGGCAACTCGCGGGCACGGCGCTGTTCTTCGTACCGCGCTCGGTGTGGACGGGCAAACCGCACGACCCGGGCACCCGCGTCGGCACCTGGATGGGCATGCCGTACCCGAACCTGTCCTCCCCCCTGTGGGCGGAACTCTGGCTGGACTTCGGCCCGTTCGGCATGGCACTCGGCTTCGCCGCCGTGGGGTACGGCGCCTCGCGGGCGGACCGGCGGTACGCGCGGCGGACCGGCGAGGAGAGCGCTCGTACGGCAGCGGCGGGCCCGCCCGGCAGCCGGGCGGGCCCCGGCAGTGTCGCGGCCGTCGTGGTGCCGCTCGTCGCCGGCTACAGCTTCATCCTGCTGCGCGGGTCGCTGCTCCAGGGCATGGGGCGGGTGGCGATCGCCGCGCTGTGCGTGCTGCTGGTCACGACGGTGCGCCCGGACCGTCGGCGGCGGCCCGGCCCGGACCGCTGACCGTCTCGGCCGCCTCCGCCCGCGGCCGGGCCGTCCACAGCACCCCTGCCGTCCGCAGCCAGCTCGCCGCGCCCTTCGCCGCCGAGCCCGCGCACAGCCCCCAGGCGGCGCCCAGCACCCCGCCCAGCGCGTACCCGCCCAGCATGCAGCCGACGGAGGCGAGGGAGAAGACGAGCTGGATCGGCAGCGTGGTGCGCGGGCGCAGCACCCGCAGGGCCAGCAGCCCGCAGGTGCCCAGCGCCATCGCCGCGTACTGGCTCCCGGTGGCGGGCAGCAGGTGCGCGGCGGCCCGCCAGGTGCCGCCCAGCAGGGCGCGGCCCCACGCGTCGGGCAGCACGACCAGCACGGTCGTCCACGCGGCCGCGACCGCCGCCAGCACTCCCCCGCCGGTGAACGCCGCGCGGGCCGCGCGGCGTTCACCACCGGCCCGGGTGAGCAGCGGCGGCCCGAACCCGGTGACGGCGTTGAACAGCACGTTCATGGGGCCGTAGAGGGTGGTGGCGCCGCGCAGCGCGCCCACCGCGAGGGGGTCGGCCAGCAGGCCGAGCCCGACGACGGCGAGCTGGGTACCCGCGTTGCCGACCCCGAACTCCACGGCGAACCTGCGCCCGAGGTGCCCCCGGCGCAGGTAGCGGGCCGGCTCCTGGCCGGCGCCCCGGGTGTGCCTGTGCAGCAGCCGGAGGGCCAGGGCGAGGGCGGGCAGCGTGGCCAGGCCCCAGACGAGCAGCAGCCGGTGGGCACCGGCGCCGTGCGGCTGGAGGGCCAGCGCCGTGAGCACCCCGGCGGCGCGGACCGCGTCCACGCCGAGCGCGTGGTGGGGGTGGCGCAGCACCGAGAAGGCGTAGCGGGTCGTCTCGTGGATCAGCACGAGCGGCAGCACGAGCGCGAGGGCCGCCAGCGCGGTCGCCGTCGCGCCGGCGTCCACCGCGCCCAGCACGGCGGCCGCGGGCAGCCCCACCGTCGCCGAGGCCGCCGCGGTGAAGGCCACGGCCGAGCGGCACGCCCGGGCGACCGCCGCCGATCCGCCCTTCTCCAGCACCAGTGCCTGCCCCACGTACGCGGAGGTCAGGCCGAGCACGACGGTGAAGACGGTGTAGACGAGGGAGAACGTGGCGAAGGCTGCCACCGTCGACTGGCGGGCCGCGACCACGAGCACGGCGACGTTGGTGAGTGCCGCCACCCCCTGGTCGGCTACGGCGCACGCGACGGCGGTGCGGGTACCGGATGTTCGGGCGTCCGACGCGTTCCGCGCCGGACCGGGCCGCGGGCTCACCCGCTGCCGCGGGGCCTGCTCCCGCCGGGTCCCGCCCAGGCGACGGCCACGGCCGTCACCGGTCCGTCACGCGCAGGGCCACGCCCTCCCGGGTGAACTCGCGTGCGGCAGGGCCCGCGTACGCCCTGCGCGGGGGCGGCGGCGCGGGTGGCGGCACCGCACCTCCGCGCGCGTCGGAGGTCCCGGCCCCCTCCGCGTGGAGGAGCGCGCCCAGGACGGACCCGCCCGCACCGGCGACCAGTTCGCGGACCCGGGCCAGGTCGTCGCGCCGCACCTCGCGCGGGTCGCAGACCAGCAAGACGCAGTCGACGCGGTCGATCAGCGCGATGGCGTCCGCGTAGGAGAGCACCGCCGGGGCGAGCACGATCAGCACCGCGTCGCTCTCGTCGGCGTGGCCGATCAGCTGGGTGACGGCTGCGGAGGTGAGCGCGCGCGGAACCTTGCTGACCCGGTGGCCTGGCACCAGGTCGAAGACGCCCGACTCCCCCGCGTCGATGGGGATGCGGTGCCCCGCGGGCCAGCCGATGGTGCCGTACCCCGGGGCGCGGGCCCACCCGGGCTGGACCCCGTCCGCCTGCTGGAGCCGCTCGATGAGGGAGGGCGTGCGCAGGTCCGCCTCCAGCAGCAGCACCTCCTTGCCCATCTCGGCGAACGAGGCGGACAGGTTGACCGAGGCGGCCAGCGCCGTTCCGATGCCGCCGCGCGGGGCGACGACCAGCACCCGGCGGCGCCGCGCGAACGTCTCGTCGTAGGCGAGCCGGAAGGCGACCGAGCGGTACTCCTCGGCGAGCCGCCCGTCCGCCAGCAGGGAGCGGCGCGCCGCCCGCCTGCCGCGGCGGCGACGGCGGGGCAGCGTGCCCAGCACGGGCGCGTGCAGGGCCCGGACGACGTCGCCGGGGGTGCGCACGGCGGGGTCGAAGACGAGCCGCACCCAGGCGGCGAGCAGCCCGAGACCGATGCCGACGGCCGCCCCGAGGCCGAGCATCAGCGGCAGCCCGGGCCCGGTCGGCGCCGTGGGCGGGGCGGCCTCGGTGACGACGCGGCCCGGGGTGGTGTCCTCGGCACGCAGGTCGCTGATGCTGCCGTTGATCTCCGCGATCCGGCTGACGACGGAGGAGTGCGCGGACAGGGTGCCGTCCAGGGCACCCTCCTTGCCGGAGTCGGCGATCTCCTCGGCGAGCCGGTCGCGTTCCTTGGTGAGCGGCGCGCGCTGCTTCTCGTAGCGTTCGACCATGTCCGTGATGCGGTCGGTGGCGTCCTGCTCGCGGTTGTCGAGGTAGGCCCGGGCGAACGCCTCGGCACCGCGCGCGGCGTCGTCCGGGCTGCGGGCGGTCCAGGCGAAGCGCAGCATGCGGGTCTCGGGCGGGTTGGTGACCTGGAGGTCCGCGACCAGGTCCGCGGGGCTGCTGCGGGTGTGCAGGGTGCGGGCGGCCCGTTCGGCGACGACGCTGCTGAGCGCGGTGCGCCGCTCGGAGCCCATGCTGATCTCGCTCGACGAGGCGTTCTCCGCGCTGCTGTCGGTGGGCAGGGGGCGGACGGTGACCTCGGTGGTGGCGGTCCACGAGTCGGTGCCGCGGACGCCGAGCCAGCCGCCGCCGAGCAGGCCGAGGACGACGCCCAGGACGATCAGCCAGCGGTAGCGCAGGAGTTGGCGGAACTGGTCGCGCAGCAGGTCGGGTTCGTCGACGGCGGCCGGACCGGTCGCCTCACGCGTGGGGCCGGGGCTCTGGGCACTCACGCGGCACCGCCTTGCCGGGGAGCGGCGCCGGGTGCCGGGCGGGCCGCGGCGGCGAGGTGTGCGAGTCGCCGTCCGGTACGCCGTGCCGGGCGCGGGGACGGGCGCAGGGCCAGTGCCTCGTCGAGCAGGGCGGTGACCCGGGCCAGCCCCGCGGCACGGCCGAGGTGACCGGCGGCGTAGGCGCGGCCCGCTGTGCCGAGTGCGGCGGCACGGTCGGGGTCGGCGGCCAGTTCGTGCAGGGCTGCCGCGAGGGCCGGCGGGTCCTCGGGCGGTACCAGGAGCCCGGCGCCGGAGCGGCGCAGCTCCTCGGCGGTGCCGCCGCTCCCGGCGACGGAGGCGACGACGGGCCGCCCCGCGGCGAAGTAGGAGGTGAGCTTGGAGGGGACGCTCATGTCGAGGACGGAGGCCCGCTGGGTGACGGCGAGCACGTCGGCTGCGGCCAGCACGTCGGGGAAGTCGGCCTCGGCAGCGGGCGGCAGGATCTCGACGTGGGGCAGCGGGGCGGCCAGCGCGCCGAGCCGGGCCCGCTGGCTGCCGTCCCCCATCAGCACGATCCGTAACCGGGGAGCGCGGCGGGCCGCCGCCACCAGTACCTCCAGACCCTGCTTGAGGCCCATGTTCCCCGAGTGCAGCACCACCGTCTCGTCCGCGGCCCAGCCCAGCCGGGCCCGGGTCTGCGCGCGCGGCCGTGCAGGCTCCGCGATGTGGCTCCAGTTGGGGACGGTACGGACGCGGGCGGCGGGCACGCCCAGGGCGGCCACACGGTCGGTGAAGCTCTCGTGGATGACGCCGACGAGCGCGGCGCGGGCCAGTACCCGGCGCTCCACGGCGGCAGCCGCGGCGGCGGCCCGGCCGCCGCCGCGGATCCCGCTCTGCTCCGCGGCCGCACCCATCAGGTCCTGCACGACGGGGACGAACGGCACCCCGGCCACGGCGGCGAGGCGCGCGGCGAGCACACCCCCTGCCAGGCTGGGCAGTTGGGCGACGACGGCGTCGGGCCGGCCGTCGAGGCGGGGCGGGGCGAGGAGGCCGTGGGCGAGGATCGAGCCCTCGTACAGCGCGCGCCGGGCGGCGGTCTGCCGGGGCGGGACCGTGTGTCTGCGCCGGTGGACGCGTACCCCGCCGCGCTGTTCCGTCGCCCGCCACACGCCGCTCCATGCGGGGTCCGTACGCCAGGCGGGGTAGTGCGGCATACCGGCCAGGACGTGCACCTCCCAGCCGTCCCGCGCCGCCCAGTGCTCGGCGAGCTGCGTCGCGTAGGGCCCGATGCCGGCCTGCTCGGGCGCGTAGTTGGTCGACACCAGCAGCACCCTGCGCGCGGGCACGGCAGAGCCGTTCGCCATGGATCCCCCCATACGTCTCCGTCCACCCCTCGGTCCCTGCGGGCCCCCGCCGTCCCCTTACGATCCTCCGGCAGGGTAGCGCCTGCGGTACGGGATTTCCCCAACATGTCCCCGTTTCCTGCGGGTTGTGATTCCATGCAGCGATGCGGCCCGGCGGCCGGGGAGGGCGGCCGGAGCACCGTGCGGCGGCGATTCGCCGCCGCGCGACGGCACACGCCCTGGGGGGACCGCCATGACGCACACCGTGGGCTATGCGCCCGGCGCCTACGACCTCTTCCACGTCGGCCACCTCAACCTGCTGCGGCACGCCCGCGCACGCTGCGACTACCTGGTCGCAGGCGTGGTCTCGGACGAGATGGCCGAGCACGCCAAGGGCCGGCCGCCGGTGATCCCCCTCGTGGAACGGTTGCAGATCGTGCGGAGCATCCGGTTCGTGGACGCGGCGTTCGTGGAGACGGTGCCCGACAAGCTGGTGACCTGGCAGCAGGTCCGCTTCGACGTGCTGTTCAAGGGCGACGACTGGCGGGCTACGCCCAAAGGGGAGAAGCTGGAGGCCGCTTTCCGTACGGTCGGCGTAGAGGTCGTCTACTTCCCGTACACCATGCATACCTCCAGCACTCAGCTCCGCCGTGCCCTGGACGCGCTCGCCCCGCCCGAACCGGTCAGCCCGGAGGGGACGCGGACAGCTCCCGGAACCATTTGACGCCGCAGGCGACGAGGAAGAGCGCGTAACAGACGAACAGGGCGGCGTACCCGGCGCGGAACAGCCCCTGCCCTCCCAGCAGCAGGAACAGCAGGCACAAGACGCCGTGGTCGACGGGCAGCAGCGCCACCGCGCGCAGCGTCGAGGGCGGTCGTCCGGCAGGGGCTCCGACAGTGGCCCGGGGGCGGAGCTTGTCGGTGAGCAGCCCGCCGAAGAAGACCAGCACCGCCACCAGTTGGAACCCCGGCGGGAGCAGCAGCCACCCCTCGCCGGGCAGGTCGGCGAAGCGGTGGAAGGAGATCAGCACGGCGGTGTGCAGGGCCACGATCCTGGCGCAGTCCACCACATGGTCCAGCCACTCCCCCGCCGGGCTGCCGCCGCCACGCAGCCGGGCGAGCTGCCCGTCGGCCGAGTCCAGCGCGAAGCCGAGCACGAGCGCCGCCCACACGCCCGCGCCCAGCCCCCAGGAGGGCCGCACCAGCGCCACCGCGGCGATGCCCGCGAAGGAGCAGACGGCGCTGAGCAGCGTGACCTGGTTCGGGGTGAGACCCGCACGGTGGGCGGCGGCGGCCAGGACGCGGCCGGCGGGCCGGTTGACGTACCGGGAGTAGAGGGAGACGCCCTTCGCGGTCTTCTGCGCCGCCCGTAACGCGTGCAGTGCCGACCCGAATCCCGCGGGCCGCTGTGTGGTCTGCGCCATATGTCCCCCTCGCTCGTGCTGCCGCGCATACTGTGCCAGGCACCACGCGGACCGCCACACCCCGCACGGTAGGGTCGCGTTCGCCGGGAGCACGGGAGGGTGGAACGGGTGGAGGGGAAGTGAAGGGGAAGGGGTCGATGGCCCGCAGGCCTGTACGCATACCGCTGGCGGCGACAGTGACGGGCGCGGTGCTGCTCGCCTCGCTCACGGGCTGTGTGACCGTGCACGGGGAGAGCGCCGTGGTGCCCGCGTTGAGCAAGAAGGAGGCGGCGAAGGTACTCGCCGGCTTCGTCGACAAGAGCAACCGCGCCAACACCGCCTACGACGCGAAGCTCAACTCCACCATCGAGACCGGGGCGCTCGGCTCCATCGACCAGGCGGGGCTCACCTCCCGCCGGAAGGTCGACGCCGACGGCAACCCCGGGTACCGCAAGCTGAAGTTGACCGACACCCGCTACCTGATCCCCGAACAGGCGGGCTGGCCCAAGTTCTTCGTCACGGACTCCCGGAGCAACCGCAAGGGGCAGGGCCGCTGGCTGTTCGTCTTCGAACGGGAGCGGGCCGACGGGCCGTGGAAGGCGTCCTACCTCTCGGTGGTCGACTCCGACGCGCTGCCCGAGCTGGCCCGCGACGCGCAGGGCCACGTCGTGGCCGTACCGGTGGGCGGCGGCGACGGCGGGCTGACCGTGCCGCCCAACAAGCTGAGCGACCGTTACGCGCGCTACCTCCAGGAGGGCTCAGGGGAGGACTTCGTGGCTGGACCGCACACCAGCGGGGCGCGGGAGCAGCGCGAGAAGGAGGCGCGGCGCAAGAACGTGCGCAACGAGTTCGCGGACCAGGCCCTGGGGTCACCCGGCTTCACACCCTTCGGGCTGCGCACCAAGGACGGCGGCGCGCTGGTCTTCTTCGCCACCCGCCACCACCACAAGCAGACGCTGCCGCGCGGCTACCAGCCGAAGATCAAGAACCCGCTGGTGAAGGCCATGATGGACGGCAAGCCGAAGAACTCGGTCACCTTCGTGCGGACGGCGGAGCAGGCGGTGACCGTGCCGACCAGCAAGTCCAACGGCAAGGTCAGCTTCCTCAGCCGTATCGAGGGACTGACGGCCGCCCGCGGAAGCTGAGCCCCGCCACAGGCACGCACCGCTGCGCCGGGCGGCCGGTCCGGTGCCGTCCCGGCGGGGCGGCACCGGTCGTCAGCGGGCGGGCCAGGGGGCGCGCTCCTCCAGACCGTCCACCGTGACGGCGTACTCCGCGCAGGCGTCGGTGAGGGTCTCCAGCAGGGCCAGCGGCTCCGGCAGGGCGGTCCCCGGATCGGGCTCCCGCAGCCAGCGGACCTCCTCGTCCTCGCCGGGCAGCCGCGAGGGAGGCAGCAGGACGTAGCTGCCCCGGCAGTGCCACCGCAGCCCCGGATGCTCCTCCATCGTCTCCGGATGGCTGTCCAGCTCGCAGGGCCACCACTCGTCCTCGTCCTCGGGCCGGCCGCGCGTCTTGGTGAAGAAGAGCATCCGGTCCTCACCCAGCACCGCGACGGGGCCCAGTACCGGCTCGGCGCCGGGCTCGGCGGACCGCGCATGCTCCTCCAGCCGGGCCAGCGCCTCGTACCCCGCCTGGGCGGGGACGTCCAGCACGTCGTGGTCGCGGCCGGTGGCGGTGACGAAGTTGGCCTGCGGCTCGGCGCGCAGCCAGCGCTCGACCTGGGCGCGGTCGCTGGTGGCCTGGGTCTGCCAGGCGAAGGAGACCGGGTGCCGGCCGGGGGTGGGACAGCCGATCCGCACGCAGGAGCAGCCGTAGCCGGACGGGTGGGCGGCAGGGGCCAGCGGGAAACCGGCCTCCGCGGCCGTGAGCAGGAGGGCTTCGCGCCGTGCGGCTGCCTCGTCCGCGCTCGCGGCGGCCTGGCCGCGCCCCGACCAGCGGCGCCCCCGCGGCGACCGGCCCCCGGCCGACCGCGTCGGCGACCCGCCGCCGGTCCGCGCGGCGTCCGCCTGACCGCCCCGTCGGCGCAGCCACTGGCCGATCCTGCTCTCGCGTTCCATCTACCGCCTCATTCCGCGACTGGAGCTGCCGGGCGAACCCGTGAATTCCGAGGGTACGCAGTGCTACGGCGCGCTGAGAGAGAATCCACGGATCACGGATGTCTCCCCTCTATCCTGCGCTCTCCCGCGCGCGATCCGGAACGCGGGGTAGGGCGCGTCACCCGTGAGGACCACCCGGCCGGGTTCTCCGCCCGGCGGATCGTCCGGGTCGCGCCTAGCTTGGGTTCATGGTCACAAAGGCGGCATTCGTCTCCATGGTCCCGTTGGTCTCCCTGGCCTTCGCGGCCTCCCCCGTGACGCCGGCCACCGCCGCGGCACCGGCGTCCCCGCCCGCGAGGGTGGCCGCACCGGTGAGGGCGGCCGAGGCGGCGGGGACAGCGGCAGCGGGAGGAGCAGTGGCGGGGAAGGCAAGGAAGGCAGCGGGGAAACAGGGAGCAAGGAGAGGCCGGGCAGCGTCCTGGCGCAACGAGCGGGGCCTGATGCGGCCCGGACCCCAGGAGGCCGGTGCCGCCTCCGGTGCCCGCGAGCCGGGCACTCCGCAGCTCACCGGCACCACCGTCACGGCGCACCGGGGCGGTGCCGAGGAGGTGCCGGAGAACAGCATGCAGGGCATGGCCGCCACGCTCCAGCGCGGCTACGCCCGGGTGCTGGACACCGACATCCGGCAGCTGCGCGACGGCACGCTCGTGGCCATGCACGACGACACGCTGGACCGCACCACCGACAAGCACGGCAAGGTCGGCGCGCTGGACTGGGCAGCCTGGCAGGACGTGCGGCTCACCCCGAAGCGGAGCCTGCCCGGCCACTGGCGGCCCGAACGGCCCGCCTCGGTCCAGGAGATCCTCGACCGGTTCGGCAGGCGCAGCCTGCTGATGCTGGAGCTGAAGGACCCCGCCGGACTGCCCCGGCTGGCCCGGTTGGTGCGCGAACGGCATCTGACCCGCACGGTGCTGGTGGAGTCCAACGACCCGAAGGTCGCGCAGCGGGCCCACGCGCAGGGGCTGCTGACCGCCGTGTGGCGCTCGGCGAAGCAGATGGCCACCGATCGCCCCGCCGACTGGGAACCGTACGTCACCATGCTCAGCGTCGACCACGGGACGGCGGCGCGGCACGTCCGCAAAGCGGTGCGCTCGGGCATCACCTATGTGTGGTCGCACACGGTCAACAGCAAGGCGGCCCGCGACCGGATGCTGAAGCTGGGCTGCAAGGGCATCGTCACCGACCGGCCGGGCAGCCTGGCCCCCACGGGCACCCGCTCCTGACGCCCCGCGCCCGCCCGGTGAGCCGCCGCACGGTCAGCTTCGGGCGGGCTGCCCGCCGCGGGGGGCGAAGGCGCGCATGACCAGCTCCACCAGCCGGTCGGTGTACTCGTGCGTCAGCGGTCCCGAGCGGCTGAGCCAGCGCTGCTGGAACGGGCCGAGGAGCATGTCGACGGCGAGGCCCGAATCGATCTCCGGGTCGATCTGCCCGGCTTCCTGACCGGCGCGCAGCCGCTCGGCGCCCGCCTCCAGGCCGGGCGCCTGGAGGCGGGCGTGGAACTGTTCGGCCAGCTCGGGGTCGGCGGCGGAGGCGACGGCCAGGGCCCGGTAAGGCGCCTCGAACGCGGCGTCGGAGAACTCGTCGGCGGTGGCCCGCAGCACGCTCTTCAGGTCGGACTCGACGTCACCGGTGTCGGGCAGCCCTGCCCCCGCGCCCTCCTCGCGCGCGCCCTCGGTGAACGTGTCCAGCAGCACCGCCGCCTTGGAGGGCCACCACCGGTAGACCGTCTGTTTGCCGACGCCCGCGCGGGCGGCGATGGCCTCGACGGTCAGCCTCGGGTAACCGACCTCGCCGACCAGCTCCATGCTGGCCCGCAGGATCGCCGTGCGGGAGCGCTCGCTGCGGCGCGAGACGTCGGGGGCCCTCGCGGTCGTGGATGCCATGCACCGAACCTGGCAGCCGAACAAGACGATACGAACCGTCTTGGTGCAGCGGTGACGCCTCGCCGTACCCGTACGCGGCAGAGCCCGGTCGGGCGGGGCCGAGCCGGGCCGCCCCGTGCGGGGTCGCTCAACCCCGGGAAAACCGCGCTCACTTGGGCGTTCGCCCGCACGAAGTGGCTCCGCGCAGGGAACCATGGGCTTACCGCACCGTGTGCGCCATGCCCCGTAAGGAGCCGAGATGTACGCAACCCGTCGCTATCTGATGTGCCCTCCGGTCCACTTCCGCGTGACCTACTCCATCAACCCCTGGATGGATCCCGCCAAACCCGTGGACCTGCCCCTCGCACTCGCCCAGTGGGAGGCGCTGCGCGACCGCTACCGAGCGCTCGGACACACCGTCGACCTCCTCGATCCGGTGCCGGAACTGCCGGACATGGTGTACGCCGCGAACGGCGCCACCGTCATCGACGGGCGCGTACTGGGAGCGCGCTTCGCCCACCCCGAGCGCACCGCCGAGGCACTGGCGCACCGCACGTGGTACCGCGCGCACGGGTTCGGGGAGGTGGCCGAACCCGTGCACATCAACGAGGGCGAGGGCGACTTCGCCGTCACCCGATCCTGGCTGCTGGCCGGCCGCGGCTTCCGCAGCAGTCCGCTCTCGCACGGGGAGGCGCAGGAGTTCTTCGGGCGGCCCGTGATCGGCCTGGACCTGGTGGACCCCCGCTACTACCACCTCGACACGGCCCTGTGCGTCCTCGACGCGGACGGCGAGGACGTCATGTACCACCCGGAGGCCTTCTCGCCGGGCAGCCGGGCCGTGCTCGCGCGCCTGTTCCCCGATGCGCTGCTCGCCGGGGAGAGCGACGCCCGCGCGCTCGGCCTCAACGCCGTCAGCGACGGCCACCACGTCTTCCTGCCCGAGGCGGCGACCGGCCTCTTCGCCCCGCTGCGCAACCGCGGCTACGAGCCCGTACCCGTCGCCCTCACCGAGCTGTTGAAGGGAGGCGGCAGCGTCAAGTGCGTGACCGCGGAACTCCGGCCGTGAGACCCGGCGCCGGGACACCGCGGTGCGTACCGCCGCGGTGCCGTAACACCCGGGCGGGCTGACTCGTCTTCCTGGAGTGAGTGTGCGCCGCCGTACGGCAGTGGTGCCGGTGGCGGTGCACGGCAGTGAACGATCCGAGGAGGAACGATGGCACGTCTGGACATGGCAAGCGCGGCGCCCGAGCCGTACCGGGCACTGGGCAGCGCTCAGGGGGCACTCGACGCCGGGCCCCTGGAGGCGGGGGTGCGCGAGTTGGTCAAGCTCCGCGCCTCCCAGCTCAACGGCTGCGTCTTCTGCGTGGACCTGCACACGCGGCAGGCCCGCGGGCTGGGCGAGGGACAGGACCGGCTGGACCAGCTCCCGGTGTGGCAGGAGTCCCTGCTGTTCACGGCGAAGGAGCGGGCCGCCCTCGCCTACACCGAGGCCGTCACCGGCCGGGTGCGGGTGACGGACGCACTGTGGCAGGAGGTGTGCGCGCACTTCCCCGACGAGTCCGAGCGCGGCCACCTGGTGGCACAGGTCGCCCTGATCAACGCCTTCAACCGGCTGGGCGTCCCGCTGGAGATGAAGCCCGCGGCGGCCCGGTGACGGGAACGAACGGGTCCAGGGGGCACGGGACAGCCGGGGCGGGGGCCGTCAGACGAAGAAGGCGTTCATCCCGGACACGTCGGAGAGATAGGTCTCGATATTCGCGATCTTTCCGTCGCGGAGGCGGCAGACCGTGGCCAGGTATTCGTCCAGTACGGCGTCCTCGCGGCGCGCGGTGTTGTGCAGGGACAGAGCCATGTTCTCCCTGCTGACCAGGGTGTGCAGCAGCTCGAAGTCGAGGCCGTAGGAGGCGATCCGCTGAGCGCGCTCCACCACTGCGTCGGCGCCGTAGGCCGTGCCGGAGACGGTGTTCTCGCCGGGCAGGGTCCAGGTGGCGTCGTCGTGCAGCAGGGCCCGGATGCCGTCCCAGTCGCCTGAGACGAGGGCCTGGTGGAAGCTGCGACCGAGGGCGAGGGGGGCTTCGTCGACGGGCATGGCATTCCTTTCACAGTCCACTGAAGCGGCGATCTCCGCTTTAGTGGACTGTACGCACGCCGCCACTTAAGGCGCAAATCTTTGCTTTAGAGTGGAGGGGTGAACGCTGACGCATCGACCAAGCGGCCCGGCGGCCGCAGTGCCCGCGTCCGTGCCGCCGTGCACGGCGCCGCAGTCGCGCTGGTGAGCGAGCGCGGCGCCGACCAGGTGACCCTTCCCGCCGTGGCCGAGCGCGCAGGAGTCAACTCCAGCACTCTCTACCGGCGTTGGGGCACGCTCGCCGCACTCCTGGCCGACGTCGCCGAGCAACGCGGCGAGGCGAGCGCGCCCCCGCTCGTCGGCGACCTGCGCACCGACCTGGAGAACCAGGCGGTCTGGACGCTGGCGGAGCTCTCCCGGCCCGGCGGCATCGCCTTCTTCCGTGCCGAGGTCGCGCCCGACGTCGACGAGCGGCACGAAGGGCTGCGTGAGTGCCTGCGCAGGGTCAGCGAGCGCTTCCGCCCCGTACTCGACGCGGCGCGCGAGCGCGGCGAGGCACCTTCGCCCCCCTCCCTGGAGCAGGTCCTGGACCGCATCGTGGCGCCGCTCTACTTCCGCGTGGTCTTCTCGATCCCCGGTACGGATGAGGCCTACGTCCGCGAACTCGTCGCAGGTCTCCTCGGGGAGCCCCCGTCCGCGCCGTGACCTGCGGCTGTCCCCGGCAGACCTCCGCCCGGCTCCCCTCCAGCCCCAGCATGCCGGTCGCCCGCAGGGTCACCAGGGGTCGCCCCAGTCGGTCCTGCGGGCGGCGCGGTAGGTCCCGGAGCCGTCCCGCTTGGTGACAGTACGGCGGGTCAGGCCGCCCTCGGGTGCACAGACGTCCAGCAGCACCTGTCCCTTGCGCAGCAGGGGCTTGCGGACCACGCGCGCCGGAGCGGGGCCCGGCGCCGCGGCCCCGCCCAGGTCGTCCCGTACGGCGGCGACGAAGCTGTACTTCTCGTCCTCGTACGGGAGTTCACCGCCCTTGACGCGCCGGTGGAGGGAGGAGCGGGCCACGCGCACGGCGAAGTGGCACCAGTCCTCGCCCACCACCACAGGGCAGACCCCGTCGTGCGGGCAGGGCGCCAGCACGCGCAGGCCGGCGGCGAGGAGGGCGTCCCGTGCCTCGCGGATCCGCAGGTAGCCGTCCGGAGTGCCGGGCTCGACCAGGACGACCGCGCCACGGGCGGCACGGGCCGCCGCATCCACGACGGCCCGCCGGTCCCCGGCGGTCAGCTCGCCCAGCACGTAGGAGACGGTCACCAGGTCGGCCTCCCCCAGCTCGGGCACGCTCCCGCGCAGCGAGCCCTGCCGCCATGCGGTGCCCCGCACCGCGTCGGTGCCGGACGCCAGCTCGCGGCCGAGAGTGAGGGCGGGCGCGGCCCAGTCGAGGACGGCGGTCTGCTGCGGCGCCTCCCACACCCGGGCCGCGGCCCACACGGCGGCGCCCGTTCCGCCGCCGATGTCCAGGTGCGAGGCGGGCGTCCACTTCGGGGCCCGCTCGGCGAGGGCGTCCAGCGCGGCGCAGGCGGCGGCGAAGGTGGCCGGCATCCGGTAGGCGGCGTACGCCACCGCGTCGGCACGCTCCCGCAGCACGGGGGCGCCGGTGGGGGTCTCGCCCCGGTAGTGGGCGATCAGCCGCTCGACGGCGGCCGACGCCTGCCGCGCGGGCAGCCCGTCCAGCAGGGCGGCAAGCGCGCCGCGCAGTTCTTGCTCGATCACCCGACCAGTGTAGGAAGACCCGCTCCCTCCCCGGCGCGGGACGGAGGCCGGGCTCCCCGAGGAGCTCGGCGCCCGGGGGGGTCGGGCCGGGCAGGGCTCAGCGCACCGCTCGGGCGAGCAGGGTCGCCGCCGCCGCGCGGGGGCGGCTGTCGGCGGGTCTGCGTACGGGGTGGACGGTGTTGGCCAGCAGCACCAGGAAGGTGTCGGTCACCGGGTCGAGCACCAGACTGGTGCCGGTGAAACCGGTGTGGCCCGCGGCCCGGGAGCCGCCCGGCGGGGCGGCGAGCTCGCCCATGAACCAGGCGGCGCCCGTCTGGAAACCGAGGCCCGGCGGATCGAGCAGGGCGGCGACCGAGGACGGCGCCAGGATGCGGGCGGGCCCGTAGGCGCCGCCGCCGAGCAGGGTCCGGCACAGCACGGCCAGGTCGTGGGCCGTGGAGAAGAGTCCGGCGTGCCCGGCGACGCCGCCCATGGCGTAGGCGTTCTCGTCGTGCACGCGCCCGTGGACCAGGCCGCGGTTCAGCTTGGCCCAGGGCTTGCGCTGGTCCTCGGTTGCGGCGATGCGCGGCCGCCAGGAGCGGGGCGGGCAGAAGCGGGTGCCGTCCATGCCCAGCGGCTTGGTGATGCCCTCCCGGACCAGCGCGTCCAGGGGCCGGCCCGTCACCTGGCACAGCACCCTCTCCAGCAGGAGCAGGTTGAGGTCGGAGTAGCGGTGCGCGGTACCGGGCGGGGCCAGCGGCTTCTCCGCCCACAGCAGCGCGGGGTGCTCCGCGGTGTTGTGCTCGTAGAAGGGCAGCTCGGCGCGGAGCCCGGAGGTGTGGGTCAGCAGGTGGCGGACGGTGATGCCGTGGTCGGTGACCAGTCCGGCGCGCGGGTCGGCGTACGCCACGACCGGGGCGTCCAGCTCCAGGGTGCCGCGCTCGACCTGCTGGACGGCGGCGACGGAGGTGAACAGCTTGGTGAGCGAGGCCACGTCGAAGACGGTGCCGGACCGCATGGGCAGCCATTTGTCGCGCGGCAGCTCGACGGGCTGCTCGGCGGCGGCGTCCCAGGCGGCGTAGCGCAGCGCCCATCCGGTGGCGTGCTCCACCGCGATGTAGGGGCCGCGGCCGGCCAGCACGACGGCGCCCGCGCACCAGCCGGTGGCGGGCAGCCCGGCCACCTCGTCGGTCAGGGCGGCCAGCGGTGCGGTGGCGAGCCCGGCCTTCTCCTGGAAGCGGCGCCGTTCCCCGGCGCCGTCCAGTGCGGCCGCGCTCCTCAGTCGCGTACGCGCCATGGGCGGCAGAGTCCCACGAAGGCGACCGCGGCGAGGGTCACCGCGCTGAACTGGACGAGTGCCATGGGCACCGCGGTCCGCTCGCCCGCGACCCCCACCAGCGGCGAGGCGACGGCACCGACGAGGAACTGCGAGGTGCCCAGCAGCGCGGAGGCCGACCCGGCCGAGCGCGGGGTACGCATCAGCGCCTGCGTGTTGGCGTTCGGCATGATCAGACCCATGCCGGACATCAGCACGCACAGCGCGGTCGCCAGCGGCGCCAGCCCCACCGTGCCGAAGACCCCGGTGGTCATCACCAGCAGCGCCACCGTGGCGACGCCCACCATGCACAGGCCGAAGGCCAGCACCCGGTCCAGGGAGACCCGGCCGACCAGCACCTTGCCGTTGAGCTGGCCGAAGGCGACGATGCCGACCGAGTTGACCATGAACAGCAGGCTGAAGGTCTGCGGCGAGGCACCGTAGATCTCCTGCATGACGAACGGCGAGGCCGACACGTACGAGAACAGCGCGGCGAAGGCGAGGCTGGAGGTCAGCAGGTATCCGGCGAAGACCCGGTCGGCGAGCAGCGCCCGCATGCTGCGCAGCGCCTCGGGCAGTCCGCCCCGGTGACGCTCGGCTGGAGGCAGCGTCTCGGGCAGTTTGCGGAGCACCACCAGGACGAGCAGCAGCCCGATGGCGGAGAGGATCACGAACACGCCCCGCCAGTCGGTGAAGCGCAGCACCTGACCGCCCAGTACGGGCGCGAGGATCGGCGCCACGCCGGAGATCAGCATCAGGGTGGAGAAGAACCGGGCCATGGCCAGCCCGTCGTACAGGTCGCGGACCACCGCCCGCGCGATCACCACCCCGGCGGCGCCGGCGAGCCCCTGGACGAGGCGGCAGACGGTGAGCGTCGGGGCGGTCGGTGCCAGCGCGCAGGCGACACCCGCCACGACGTAGCAGCTCATGCCGACGAGCAGCGGCCGGCGCCGCCCGAACCGGTCGCTCATCGGCCCCACGATGAGCTGGCCGACGGCCAGCCCGATCAGGCAGGCCGTGAGGGTGAGCTGCGCCGTGGCGGCGGGCACGTGCAGCGCACCGCTGACCTCCGGGAGGGCCGGGAGGTACATGTCGATGGACAGCGGCGGGAGCGCGGTCAGCCCGCCCAGGATGAGGGTGAGCAGCAGTCCCGCGCGGCGCCGTCCCGTCAGTGCGGCGGCGGGCGGGGCCGTGGGCGCGTGCGGTGCGGCGGGCGCCGGGGAGGGCGCGGACCGCCGCGGGGGTTCGTGCGCCGGGGCCGCGGGGGTGGACGAGGCGGTCGCGGAGGCGGAGGCGGAGTGCGGGGTCTCGGCGGGTACTGCGGCCGGTTGCCGGGGGCCGGAGCTGGTCATGCACCTCTCCAGGAGATTGTCACGGACGCGAACATTCTCCCAGGCTTTCCGGCCGCCGCACATACGTTTGTTCGCCGTCCACCGCCGTCACCTGGCCGGAAACCGGAACGGTGACGAACTCCACACCCGATGGCGGCCCCGGGGCGCCACGTACGCTGCCGCCCATGACGCAGCAGCAGCACGAGCAGCACACCCGCCACGCCTTCTCCTCCGGCACCGCTGCCGCCACCGCCGCGGACACCCGGCGGCGTGGGGCCGTGGTCACCGGCGCCGGGTCGGGGATCGGACGGGCCGTCGCCCTGGAGTTGGCCGCGGCCGGCTGGACGGTGGCCCTCGCGGGGCGGCGCCGCGAACCGCTGCAGGAGACCGCCGCGCTCGCCCGGGACGCCCGAAGCGGCGCTTCCACCCTGTGCGTTCCCACCGACGTGACCGACCCGGCAGCCGTCACCGCCCTCTTCGACGCCGTACGCGAGGAGTGGGGCCGACTCGATCTGCTGTTCAACAACGCGGGTGCGTTCGGCCCCGGAGTCCCGCTGGAAGACCTGACGTTCGAGCAGTGGCGAGGCGTCGTGGACGTCAACCTGCACGGCGCCTTCCTCTGCGCGCAGGGGGCCTTCCGCCTGATGAAGAGCCAACAGCCGTGCGGCGGCCGCATCGTCAACAACGGCTCGATCTCCGCCCACACCCCACGCCCCGGCTCCGTCGCCTACACCGCCACCAAGCACGCCGTCACCGGACTGACCAAGTCCCTCTCCCTGGACGGCCGCCCCTACGACATCGCCTGCGGCCAGATCGACATCGGCAACGCCGCCACCGAGATGACCGCCGCCATGTCCCGGGGCGTTCCCCAGGCCGACGGCACACTCGCCGCCGAGGCCACCATGGACGCCGCCGACGTCGCCCGCACCGTCCTGCACATGGCGTCCCTCCCCCTGGAGGCCAACGTCCAGTTCGCGACGGTGACGGCCACGAAGATGCCCTACATCGGACGCGGCTGAGAGCCCCCGCGCGGGCCCGCACCGCGGACTCCGCGCATGAAGTTCCCTGAGCTTTCCGGTCTCTCCAGCACCACGCCCACGGGGTCGGCCAGTTGCAGCCGCTCCCCGAGCCCCGCGGTGACGTGGATGCCGCGGTAGCGCCCCTTCCCGGGGTCGGCGCGGCCGACGAGTTCCTCACGGTCATCCGGCCGCAGCGCTCAGCAGTCCTGGTCGAGATGTGCCTTCCCGGCTGCCGAAGGCCACGACCGCCCTCTCGCTGTGCGACGCCACGCACAGGCGGACGGCGTGGGCGCCGGTGGTTCGTCCGATGACCACTGCGTCGCATGTCGGGTCAGGGCACGAGGGCTGAGGCCGAGATCACGCGGCCTGCCGGGCGCCGGCTGTGGCCGCCCGGCGCCCCGCGGAGGAGACTGCGGCGGGCGCCGACCGTCAAGGAGCCCCGCCATGACCGACCCCGCGTCCCCGTCCGAGACCTCCGCCCCGGCCTCGCAGACCTCCGCGGACCCCGCCCACCGCTCGCCCTTCGCGCACTACCAGAACGACATCTACCTGCACGGCCTGGAGGGCCGGAAGCCGCCCTTCACCACCGACGGGACGGCCCTCGGCGCCTCGGCACGCGCGCACCTGGACGCCGGTGCGTTCGGGTACGTCGCCGGCTCGGCCGGCTCCGGTGCCACCCACCGCGCCAACCGCGAGGCGTTCGACCGGCACCGGCTGATCCCGCGGATGCTCACCGACGCCACCCACCGCGACCTGCGCACCACCGTGCTGGGCAGCTCCATGCCCGCACCGGTGCTGCTGGCGCCGATCGGGGTGCAGTCGATCGTCCACCCGGACGGCGAACTGGCCACCGCCCGCGCCGCCGCCTCGCTCGGCGTGACCATGACGCTGTCCACGGCCTCCTCCCACACTCTCGAACACGTGGCGGAGCACAGCGGCGAGGGAGCCCCCCGCTGGTTCCAGCTCTACTGGCCGAACGACGACGAGGTGTGCGTCAGCATCCTGCGGCGGGCACGCCGCGCGGGCTACACCCCGCTCGTCGTCACCCTCGACACCTGGACGCTGGCGTGGCGCCCCCAGGACCTGGACCGTGCCTACCTGCCGTTCATCCGCGGGGTGGGCACGGCGATCCCCTTCTCCGACCCGGCCTTCCGCGCGGGACTGGAGAAGCCTCCGGAGGAGGACCTGGCCGCGGCGGTGCTGCGCTGGGTGCCGATGTTCACCGGGACCGACAGGTCGTGGGACCGGCTGCCGTTCCTGCGGCAGCACTGGGACGGACCGATCGTCCTCAAGGGCATCCAGCACCCGGACGACGCCCGCCGGGCCGCCGACGCCGGCATGGACGGAGTCGTGGTCTCCAACCACGGGGGCCGCCAGGTCGACGGGGCGATGGCCTCCCTGGACGCACTGCCCGGCGTCGCGGAGGCGCTGCGCGACAGCGGGGTCGAGGTGCTGTTCGACTCGGGCGTACGCACCGGCGCCGACGCCCTCAAGGCCCTCGTCCTCGGCGCACGGGCCGTCCTCGTCGGGCGGCCGTTCGCGTACGGGCTCGCGCACGGCGGCGAGGACGGCGTACGGCACGTGCTGCGCTCGCTGCTGGCCGACCTCGACCTGACGCTGGGGCTCTCGGGCCACCGCACCCCGGACGAGCTGTCCCCGCAGGACCTGCACCACCGGTGAGCTGCCTGCCACAGGCGCGCGCAACCCGGCCGGCGGCCCACCGCCCCCGCTGTCCGGCGACCGGGCCCCGTCGGCTGCCGGGTACCATGGTGCGCACGGCGGACGAGCCGGCCGGGTGGTCGCGTCGAGGGGGTGCCGCTCCCTCGCCGAGGAACGTCCGGGCTCCACAGGGCAGGATGGTGGGTAACGCCCACCCGGGGTGACCCGCGGGACAGTGCCACAGAAAACAGACCGCCGGGAACCGTCTTGGTACGGATCCCGGTAAGGGTGAAACGGTGGTGTAAGAGACCACCAGCGCCCAGGGCGACCTGGGCGGCTAGGTAAACCCCATCCGGAGCAAGGTCAAGAGGGAGCACCCCGGTGCTCCTGCGCGGACGACCGAGGGCGGCCCGCCCGAGTCCGCGGGTAGACCGCACGAGGCCGGTGGCAACACCGGCCCTAGATGGATGACCGCCGCCTCGGGCGCCGCAAGGCCCCCGAGGAACAGAACCCGGCGTACAGGCCGACTCGTCCGCCCCCTTGGCGCCTGACGTGCATTGAAGGCCGCCTCGGCTCCCGCAGTGGGAGCTGAGGCGGTTCCGAGGCGGGCTCCGCCTCCAGCCCTGGTGGGGAGGGTCCGGGCGCCACCAGTCCTGGGCACGGCCTTCTACAAGGCGGCGGCCTCGTCGGAGACGTCGACGCGCACGGCGGCGACGGAATTCAAGGGCTGGACGGCCGCCCAGGGGCTGCGGAAGTCACACGAGCAATGGGAGATCCAGGCAGGGAACGTGGCTGCGTGGCTGGCGAAGAGCGAGCAGAGCCTGCGAGATGCCAAGAAGGCGTACAAGACTCAGGACCACGGCACCGAGACCGACCTGGACAAGCTGTTGAAGCAGCAGGGACAGCAAGACGGCCCCTCACTTGGCCCCACCAGCCCAGCGCTGCCACCTGTGACGCCGCGTCGCTCGGCGCTGGATGAGTACGACCGATGAAGGGCGACAACTTCCACCACGAGTTGATGACCACCGACTTCTCGGTTCTTACGGACCTTGCCGAGTGGAAAGCAGTCGTCACCGCCATCGACGGCCTGGCTTACTGATCGTTTCAAAATGAGGTTCTGAGCCGTCTCAAGCAGATGATGCTGCAGGCGAGTTGGAGTAGCCCGAGGTGGAGGTCGGCGCGTATTTCGTAGCGGATCCTCAGTCGTTTGAACTGGTGGAGCCAGGCGAAGGTTCGCTCGACCACCCAGCGGGTCTTGCCCAAGCCAGAGCCGTGGGCAAGACCTTTGCGGGCGATCTTCGGGGCGATGCCACGGGCCCGGATCAGTCGGCGGTACTTGTCGTAGTCGTAGCCGCGGTCGGCGAACAGTCGGCGCGGCCGATGGCGGGGCCGGCCTCGAACACCGCGGATGCGGGGTATCGCGTCCAGCAACGGCATCAGCTGTGTCACGTCGTGGCGATTCCCGCTGGTCAGCGAGACGGCCAAGGGGGCCCCGTGCCGGTCGACGATCAGGTGGTGTTTGCTGCCCGGCCGGGCCCGGCCGACCGGCGAAGGTCCGGTGTGAGCCCCCCTTTGAGGGCCCTGACGTGCGAGCCGTCGACCGCCGCGTCATCCATGTCCAGCAAACCCGCCGCCCGCAACTCGGCCAGGAGCACCTCGTGCAGCTGCGGCCAGACGCCCACTTCGGTCCAGTCCCGCAAACGTCGCCAGGCCGTCACACCACTGCAGCCGACCTGGTCAGCCGGAACATCTCGCCAGCTCACGCTCTTGCACAGCACATAAACGATGCCCCGCAGCGCAGCCCGGTCGTCCGCCGGCAACCGCCCGGGATACCGATACCGCCTCGCCGGACGAGCAGGCAGCAGCGGAGCCACACGTTCCCACAGGTCATCAGGGACAAGATCAGCAGACACTCACCAAATCCTGCCGACCCAACACACAACCGCCAAGCCCCACAACGAACTTCATTCTGAAACGATCAGTTAGAACCGGGTAGCACGCAGGTGTTTGTGGGGCAAAGACCAGAAGGCCACAAGTTTGGCTGATACCGGTGGGCACCTGAGGGGCATACGTACAGGTGATCGGCCGTCTCACCCACCATCGTGGCTAACTTCCTCACCGGGATCTCAGTGGCGCTCACCAAGAACAGGGCTCAGATCAGGTACTGCGAGCAGGTGAGGAGCTAACCCGATCCGCTGGCCAGTGTGAGGCCTCGGTATCCTGCGCCAAGTAGCTCCAGCCCAAGGCAACTGCACTGACCTCTGAGCGCAACCCCATGAGGGCAGATCAAGAATGCTCGAATGCGGGACGAACCAAAGCTTCAAGTCGCCGAACGTACTCGCGATTGGAAATCAGAAATTGAACTACTGGGTCACATTGCCCCCTTTGGGTTTCGTCAAATTCCATCCAAGCTGAACTGTCCACATCGAAACGATTCATGAATCTACCGCCGGAAACCTCGAAGAGTTCGTACGATAGGCCATGCTCGCCCATCATTTCTGGATCACACTCACCAAGCAAGTCGAAATGATACCTGTCAAGATACTCTGCAATGCCCCCAGGTAGCACACTGCTGATCAGCGCTTCTGGATTAGTCGGGCGAGTTTCACCGTCCCAGCAGGCATAACCTTTAATCACCCGAGCCCCGCCTTCGTCGCTGATCACCAACTCTAGGAGCGGGAACGCATAGGTGTTCTGGTGACGCGCGGCGTAACTTATTGACGTGATAATGTCACGCGGATTGAATATTTCGATAGATGCGGTAGCTTCTTCTTCCCGAATTTCATCCAACACGTAGCTTACGCCATCATGCCAAACGTCATTCCCTTGCAGGAACCTTGTAAGGTTAGTGCGGAATGTTTTCCAAGATGGCGCGTGTCGAGGGGAGGCCGCAACCTCAAGCCAGTCCGAGTGTTGTCCATCCTCGGACAGGATCAGTCCTAGAAGTCCATCGTCAGGCCACAGGAGGTCAGAACTAAAGCGGCCGCCGCGAACGAGGTCCTCTATTTCCCATGAGCGTAGGATCTGCCGAAATTTATCTGGGTAGCCGATCTCCAAGGAGTTCGGGTGCAACCGCTTCGACGCTTTAAAACTGAGCGTGTCGTATTTTTCATATTCGGGTGATGTGTACGCCTGCAGTGGCTCCCCCTTCGGAAATCCCAAAGACATGGCAGCGTAAATCGCGTACGGGTAAATCACGCCACTCGAATCCTCGGTGTGATACAACAGGGCTATGACGTAATCTACGATTCCTGCATCGCGCATTCCGCTGACAAGTTTTGCTAGCTCTGATTTTCTGTCTTTGTGATCCACGTAGAGATAAATGCTGTGCCAGGGGGCAAGTGAGACGTGAGGTGAATCTTGTACGAGAGCAACTGATTCTATGGTGGCAACACTTCCGTCAGTGCTTAGCGTCATCTGCTTACCCTCGGCCATGTACTCAACGGTGCGGACAAATTCACTAAAGGGCACCAGGAGTTCTGACCAGCTAGTAGAGATCAGCAAGCACCGAACCTGATCCACGCCTAACCCGTGCTCCGAGCGGAGGAGCGTGACGTACTTGAAGATTTCGTGAATCGCTTGTCGCGCGGTTGAATCGCTTCGCTTGAGTTCGATAACCACTAGTTTATTCATTCTGTCCCGCGCGAGGATATCGATGTATCCGCGAGCCCCTCTAGGATTTTTGAGGTGAAATTCAGTCTCAACTAGAGTGAGTCCGGGCTCGATAAGTGTAAGGTCCCCAGCGATCTGATCACGAAGTTCACTCTCGGGTCGCCCGCTCGTCATCGGAAACTGATCTCTCTCGAAGTAGAAGTTCGCTACACGCTGCTTGAATGAAACCCATTCTTGCATAGTGATGCTTCATTGGCGGTGGACTTCTGTAAACCTGCACAGGTAAGCATGTCCCGACTCGGACGCTGATGCGCTAGGACTTGTCCTGGCGATCAAGTGCGCAACCAGATGACCAGGGCTGCTGCTGTGGCGGTGCCGAGGAAGACGTACCCGCGTTTGTCGTAGCGGGTGGCGATTGCCCGGGACTACTTTAGACGGTTGATCGTCCGCTCAACGGTGTTGCGTTTCTTGTAGCGGTCTTCGTCGAAGCCGGGTGGCCGTCCGCCGCGTGAGCCTTTTCGCAGGCGGGCGGCCTGGCTGTCGGTCTTCTCGGGGATCGTGTTGCGGATGCCCCGTCGTCGCAGGTACTCGCGGCAGGGCCCGTTGCTGTAAGCCTTGTCGGCCGCCAGGCTGTCGGGCTTCCTGCGTGGCCTGCCCGGACCGTTCCTGGGGACGCGGATCTTCTCCAGCACGAGCTTGAA